>NZ_JBXWNS010000001.1:0-598379 GCF_059610485.1 Ruegeria sp. CDSC081
GGTAGGGATCGAACCTACGACCAATTGATTAACAGTCAACTGCTCTACCGCTGAGCTACGCCGGAACGGTTCGCGCCGTATAGCAACCCGACTCTTCGCCGTCCAGAGGGGGGTGTGAGTTTTTTCGTCGAAAAAACATGCACACAGCGAAGGCGGGCATCCATAATAATTTGCGGTGTGTTTTGGGGAAATTGGCTCCGGCGGTAGGGATCGAACCTACGACCAATTGATTAACAGTCAACTGCTCTACCGCTGAGCTACGCCGGAACGGTTCGCGCCATATAGCAACCCGAAATTTCGCCGTCCAGAGGGGAAGCGCGGTTTTGGAAAAAAAATTACCTCGGCATCTATGGGGTTCTGGCGAAGATCGCGCCGACAGATAATTTTGACTGCGGTGCAACCAGAAATCGGCACGTAAGATCAACGAGATGGGCGAATACATTCCGTTCGGCAGCGGGCAACAGGGCGGCGGGGGTTTCGGTATAGATTCGCTCGGCCAATTCCCGGGCGGTCCCTGGCCTGGTTTCCAAAGCATACAGAATCTGTTTTTCCCGGGCGCGCCGGTGGGTGATCAACCAATCGAGCCTTTTGGCAGGGTCGTTAATCGGTGCGCCATGCCCTGCGTGGAATACGGACCAGTTATGTTGCCCTAGCTTTTCGCAAGCCGCCATGAAATCGGTCAGATCACCATCAGGTGGTGACACCAGTGAACTGGCCCAACCCATCACATGATCGGCGGTAAAGCAGACATCCCCCCAACCCAGCGCGATATGGTTACCAAGATGACCGGGCGTATGGATCACATTCAACTGCCACCCTTCGGCGGCGATTACATCTCCATCTTCGACTTCGATATGCGGGCGGAACGCCGTGTCGATCCCTTCACCTCCGCCTGCGAGCCCCTGAGTAGCCAATTCGGCCATCACCTCACTGCGGCCTGCTTCGGGGCCTCCGAAAGCAATGATCTTTGCTTGCGTTCGTTCGGCCAGCGGTGCAGCAAGCGGAGAGTGGTCCAGATGAGAATGTGTGACAATGATGTGGCTGATCCGTTGTCCGGGTTTAACCGCGTTCAGGATTGCATCCAGATGGTCCGCATTGGCAGGGCCGGGGTCAATCACCGCAAGATCGGTTTGGCCAAGCAAGTATGTATTGGTGCCGCGATATGTCATCGGAGACGGGTTGGGGGCAAGAATCCGCCTCAGGCCCGGTTGTAATTCGTCATCTCGACCTGGCATTGGATTGAAATCGTCCGGTGCTTGCATTCTGCACTCTTTCTCTCGTCTGAACAGCCCGTTAGGTTTAACCCATGACGACGCAATGGCTCAAACTTTATATGCCGCGCAGCCTGTACGCACGGGCGGCTTTGATTCTCATTTTGCCGGTGGTGGTGATGCTGCTGGTGATCAGTGTCGCCTTTTTGCAAAAGCACCTGGAAGATGTCACTGCGCAAATGACTCGTGCCGCATCGCGTGAGGTTACGCTTGTTACGGATGTGATAGAACATTCTGAAACGCAGCAACAGGCGGTGGCCGAACTTCGGCCCGATCTGGCCGCGCTTGATATGAAACTGCGGTTTCTCGGGATAAACGAAACGCCAGTCATCGGGAATCGCCGCTGGTATGATTTCATTGCACCTCAAGTCGAATCCGAGTTGCGCGCCCTGCTTCCCGATCTTGTAGCGGTCGCCTTGCCAAGCGGGCAGGAGGCTCGATTGTATCTGCAGACGGATTTGGGTGTATTGCAGCTAACTTTCGACCGTCGGCGGTTGTCCCCAACCGCGCCGCATCAGTTGATTGTGACCGTCTTGTTCTTTGCGATCATCATGACAACCATTTCGTTTTTGTACATGCGCAACCAGCTACGACCGATCACCCGTCTGGCCGAGGCTGCACAGGCGTTCGGACGCGGGCGGGTTGTTCCTTATTCGCCAGGCGGCGCGATCGAGGTGCGAGCGGCTGGCAGTGCGTTTCTGGATATGCGCGCCCGGATAGAGCGTCAGATGGAGCAGCGCACCATGATGCTGTCCGGTGTCAGCCACGATTTGCGAACGCCTTTGACGCGTCTCAAGCTTGGGCTGTCTTTGTTGCCCGAAGGTGAGGCAGCGCCATTGCAACAGGACGTGGATGAAATGCAACTATTGCTGGACGCGTTTTTGGACTTTTCCAAAGGAGCGGCAGAGGTGGCGCCGGAATCCGTAGACCCTGAGAGGTTCCTTCGGCAGATCGTCAAGGATGCGTGCAGGGCAGGGCATAAGGTCGAATTGGTAAAGGTTGATGGCGCAGGAACCGCGATGTTGCGCCCGACGGCTATTCGTCGCGCGGTAGAGAACTTGATCGGGAATGCGGTCAGGTACGGAAATCGCGCTGAAATCAGCCTGTCGGTCTCCTCCAAATCGCTGCGTATCCGCGTCGAAGATGATGGTCCGGGTATTCCGCCCGAGCAGCGCACCGAAGCGGTCAAACCTTTCTCGCGATTGGATCCGGCGCGCAACCAGAATCGAGGCAGCGGTGTTGGTCTGGGGTTGGCCATTGTGGCAGATGTCGCCCGAGCCCATGGCGGCGTGCTTCGATTGGGCAAAAGCGAACATCTGGGCGGTCTGTGTGCCGATATTATCATCGGTCGCTAGATCATCGTGCACCGGACCTCTGTTCTGCCAAATCCGGTGTGAGTTCATCTTGGATTGTCGGATGTTCAGTGACCGATAAACTGATTCAAGCGCCTGAAAAGCTACCGGGATATCCCGAGCGGGAATCGAAGATTTGTCTTGAAATCGTGGGGCACTTGCCTCGCAACCTATTGTTAGGTCGTGGAGCATCTCTCTCAATTTTCGGGCCAATCGAGCGTTGTTTTTAAAGGGAAATATGCGGATTTTGGTAGGCCCGGAGGGACTCGAACCCCCAACCAAAGCGTTATGAGCGCTCTGCTCTAACCAATTGAGCTACAGGCCCGCCTAGGCGCTTTGCCTATCATGGTGAACGCCCGCGTCAAGCCTGACCGTTGCAACATCTCCAACAATCGACTAACCCGCGCGGGAACCATTCAAAAGAGGTTGGCCATGACAGCAGGCAAAAACGGAATCACCTACGCGGATGCGGGCGTTGATATTGATGCGGGGAATGCTCTGGTCGACCGGATAAAACCTGCTGCCAAGCGGACCAACAGATCCGGCGTGATGAGCGGGCTGGGCGGGTTCGGCGCATTGTTCGACCTGAAGGATGCAGGTTATCGGGATCCGATTCTTGTCGGCGCCACCGACGGTGTTGGCACCAAGTTGCGGATCGCGATTGATACAGGCCTGGTCGATGG
Source organism: Ruegeria sp. CDSC081 (assembly GCF_059610485.1). Lineage (NCBI taxonomy): Bacteria > Pseudomonadati > Pseudomonadota > Alphaproteobacteria > Rhodobacterales > Roseobacteraceae > Ruegeria > Ruegeria sp. CDSC081. The sequence continues at coordinate 3,307 of NZ_JBXWNS010000001.1, forward strand.
CGTCGGTATCGATCTTGTGGCCATGTGCGTCAACGATCTGATCTGTCAGGGGGCCGAGCCACTTTTCTTCCTCGACTATTTCGCCACAGGCAAACTGGATACCGAGACCGCCGCACGGATCATTGAGGGCATTGCCGAAGGCTGCGTTCAATCGGATTGCGCATTGATTGGCGGCGAAACTGCCGAGATGCCGGGCATGTATCCCGATGGTGATTTCGATTTGGCCGGGTTTTCAGTCGGTGCGATGGAGCGCGGCGCACACCTTCCTGCAGATGTTCAACAGGGTGACGTGTTGCTTGGGCTGGCCTCAAACGGGGTGCATTCCAATGGCTATTCGCTAGTGCGCAAGCTGGTCGAGATCTCGGGCCTGGGTTGGGATGCGGCATCGCCCTTTGGGGATGGATCGCTGGGCGAGGCACTGCTGACCCCGACGCGCCTTTACGTGAAACCTGCGCTACAGGCGATCCGGACAGGCGGGGTGCATGCGCTTGCCCATATCACCGGCGGTGGCCTGACCGAAAACCTGCCCCGCGTGCTGCCCGAAGGGTTGGGTGCCCAGATCGACTTGAGCTCCTGGGATCTGCCACCCGTATTCCGCTGGATGGCCGAAACCGGCGGTATTGCTGAATCCGAGATGCTCAAGACCTTCAACTGCGGCATCGGCATGATCGTGGTTTGCGGCGCAGAGCAGGCCGACGACCTGTCGCCACTGCTGGCCCAAGCTGGTGAGACGGTTTCGCGGATTGGCACCGTGACCGACACCACAGGAGTGGCCTATTCGGGCAAATTGCTGTGAGCCATAAGCGCGTCGCCATTCTGCTCTCGGGCGGGGGGTCGAATATGGTCTCTCTGGTCGACAGCATGACCGGTGACCATCCGGCCAGACCTTGTTTGGTCTTGTCGAACGATGCTGAGGCTGGGGGACTGAAAAAGGCGGCTGATCGGGGAATTGCAACCGCAACCGTAGATCACAGGCCATTCAAGAGCGACCGCGCGGCTTTTGAGGCCGAGCTGCTGAAACCGTTAGAGCAAGCACAACCGGACATCGTGTGTTTGGCCGGGTTCATGCGGGTGTTGACCGGTGATTTCGTCTTGCGCTTTCAGGGTCGGATGCTGAACATCCACCCGTCACTGTTGCCAAAATACAAGGGTCTGAACACCCATGCCCGTGCGATTGCAGCAGGTGATATCGAGCATGGATGCTCGGTTCACGAAGTGACCGCAGCTCTGGACGATGGCCCAATCTTGGGGCAAGCCCGCCTGAATATTGAGGCTGGAGACACTCCTGAGACTTTGGCGGCGCGCGTTCTGACCTACGAACACAGGCTTTATCCGGCCGTATTGCGCCGCTTTGCCGGAAATGACCGCACACCGGTGCTTTTGCCGTGAATCCCGCGGGGTGATTTACACGCGGTTGCCATTCGGCCTATGGTTCGCCCGACGGCCCGGAAACGTGTAGGACTGACGGGTGATTAAAAACAAAAGCAAGAATAGCACCACGAATGAAAACCCTCACGACGACGCAAGAGCTGGCCGATTTCTGCAAAGCGGCTGCGGCCTTTGATTACGTAACCGTAGATACCGAGTTCCTGCGCGAACGGACCTACTATTCAAAACTTTGCCTGCTTCAACTGGCGGTCCCGTCGCCCGACGAAGACAGCGCCGTTTTGGTCGACCCGTTGGCCGAAGGGATGACTCTGGAGCCTTTGTACGAGCTCTTCGCCGATGAAAGCGTGGTCAAAGTATTTCACGCAGCCCGTCAGGATCTCGAGATTTTCTGGGTTGAGGCGGGTGTGTTCCCCAATCCTCTGTTCGACACGCAGGTCGCCGCCATGGTCTGCGGATTTGGCGAGCAGGTTGGTTATGAAACCCTGGTGCGCAAGATTTGTAAGGAAGGCGTGGACAAGACCTCTCGATTCACCGACTGGTCACGCCGCCCACTGTCCGAGGCGCAAAAGACCTATGCCCTGGCAGATGTAACGCATCTGCGGAAAATCTATGAGTATCTGTCGGCCGAGTTGACGAAAACCAAGCGCAGCCATTGGGTCGCCGAAGAGCTGCGCACGCTGACGCAATCCGGCACCTATGAGATTCAGCCCGAAAATGCGTGGAAGCGTATCAAAACCCGGACGAACTCGGCCAAGTTTTTGGCTGTTGTTCGCGAGTTGGCCGAGTTCCGCGAAGCCTATGCGCAGGAAAACAACGTACCGCGCAGCCGGGTGTTCAAAGATGACGCGCTGATCGAACTGGCATCGACCAAGCCGAAATCTTTCTCAGATTTGGGTGGATCGCGTCTGCTGCTGCGCGAGGCCCGCAAAGGGGTCATTGCGGATGGGATTCTGGCCGCCGTCAAAAAGGGTGTGAATTGCCCACCAGAAAAATTGCCCAAGATTGATACCAGCCGTGACAAGTTGAAGGTAAATCCTGCGCTTGCCGACCTATTGCGGGTGCTGCTGAAATCAAAAACGGAAAGCTCGGGCGTGGCCGCCAAACTGATTGCTACCAGTTCCGAACTGGATCAGATCGCAGCCGGTGAACGGGAATTACCTGCAATGTCCGGTTGGCGGTTCGAGGTATTCGGCGAAGATGCCCTGAAACTGTGCGATGGCAAAATCGCCCTGGCAGCTAAAGGGCAGACCGTCACGGTCGTAGAGCTTTAGCAGGAATTATCTGCGGCGGGATTCCAGGGCATTTTGTTCCCCTTTGACGCGGACCAGCCGAATGTTTACAAGCTCGTCTCGGCTGATATTGATTGCATTGGATACCCTTCGGGACCGTTCGGTCCCCTGGCTTGTCGCATATGACGGGTAGTCGACACGGAACGTGAATTCGAGAATGCCGTTTTTTGCATTCTCTTCGCTTTCAACACGAACAAGCCGCGCATTATAGGCGCCTTGCCTTGCAGCAATCCCAGTCGTGTAAACGATAGCTCCATTCGGAATTGGATCGATCCGCAGTTCTTCGATTTTGGCGATCGGGAAGCTCATGTCCACGGCTTCCGGCTTTGAAAATATGCCAACACCTTCGGCTTGTTGAGGAACCAGTGCATTGGCATCATTCACAGATACTTCAGAGGGTGCCGGAGTACTGGACCCAAACCAGTTTGTCGGGTTGACCCGAGAATCACGCCAAGCGCTGCAAGCCGACAGGGTCAAGGCAGCAGCCAAAAGAACAGACAGTGATTTCTTCATCGTCACAACACCCAGAGCAGTCTATATGGCAATGAGTTATCGCACTTTTCCGGGTTTGAAAAGCCACGTGGGGGGCTGGACAGATGCTGGTCAGGATCATAGTTCAAAAATGTGAACCCAATGAGAGGACAGCCCCGAGATGGCGACACCTGCTTTTGAAGAAATCGTCGAAGATTTCGAATTCCTGAAGGACTGGGAAGACCGGTACCGCCATGTAATCGAGCAGGGGAAAGCGATGGCGCCATTGGATGATGCGTTGAAGGTGCCTGCAACTAAAGTCCATGGTTGCGCCAGCCAGGTCTGGCTGCATCCCAGTGTCGACGGAGGGACTTTTCATTTTGACGGCGACAGTGATGCTCTGATCGTGCGGGGCCTGATTGCGGTCCTGCGATCCCTATATAACGGCCTGCCGGTTCAAGAAGTCCCTCAGGTTGACGCAGGAGGCGAACTGGCGCGGCTGGGGTTAAACGATCATCTTTCCGCGCAACGATCTAACGGTTTGAGGGCGATGATCGACCGTATCCGCGAGGTCGCGATAGAGGCCGCCTAAAGCGGGCGGCTGGCCCAGTCGCTCAGCGTGGATTGCAGATCACCATAGCCGGTAAATCGGCGCTCGAAAGCCAGGCCCATTCGGTCTGCGCACTCCTTGGCGCGTTCGGTCAGAACCGCATCATCAGTCTGTGCCTGATAAACCAGTTTCGTGTAGTTGCCGAAATACATTTCCCTAAGCTCGGGGTGCCGATCCAGCCCCAGCGGCTTCCAGACGAAGGCATCGAATTGACGTGCCAGAAAATCTGTTAGGTAGAACGCTGTAGTTTCATCCTCGCCGCGATTTTCAAAGACCTGGTTCCCCTCGAAGAAAGAATAGCAGTGGGGCCCTTTAATCATCTCCACGCCCATCTCCCCGCAGGCTTTCTGCAACAGGCCACCGGTGCCGCAATCTGCGTAGACGACATAAACTTTATCGTATTGGTCGCGGTGTTTGGCAACGGCCTCTTCCACCGCCTGCGTGATCCGTTCCGGGTGGACGTGCAAGATGGCGGGCAGGCAGGTCAGTTCCATATGATCCCAGCCATTACGACGCTTTAGGTCCAGGATTTCCCGCGCCAGCGCACCGCAGGCCAATAACAGAATTCGCCCTGCGCCGTGATGGTCTGAATAGCCCTGCGTTGTCAGGCTGGCATCGTCGGGAAGTTGGTCCTGAGTCATTTCGCGCCTCTTTCTCGTTATCTAGAAAATCGGCTTATTCGGTGGCTGGCAAGCCCGTATTCGACACATAATGTCGGCTTCGGATCAGGGTAGGGTGAATAAATGAAAAAGGCCGCCCGAAAATCGGACGGCCCTGAATTGGTCTAGATGTCGATCAACCCGCCAGCTGATTGTGCTTGCGCGAGACAAAATCCTTTGCCGTCTCAACAGCTACGGCCGCGTCACGGCAATAGGCATCAGCACCGATCGCCTTGCCGAACTCTTCGTTCAAAGGCGCACCGCCAACCAGCACGATATAGTCGTCGCGCCGACCCTGTTCGATCAGTGTGTCGATCACGACTTTCATATATGGCATGGTCGTCGTCAGCAGGGCCGACATGCCCAGAATATCGGGCTGTTCGGTATCAAGCGCTTCCAGATAGTTTTCGACGGGGTTGTTGATGCCGATATCAACAACCTCGAATCCGGCGCCTTCCATCATCATTGACACCAGGTTTTTGCCAATGTCGTGAATGTCGCCTTTAACAGTGCCGATCACCATTTTACCAACGCGCGGTGCGCCGGTTTCGGCCAGCAGCGGCTTGAGGATAAACATGCCGCCCTTCATTGCGTTTGCGGCCAGCAAGACCTCGGGTACGAACAGAATGCCGTCACGGAAGTCGTGGCCCACAACCGTCATGCCGCCGACCAGTGCCTTGGTCAGGATGTCATAAGGTGTCCATCCGCGCTCCAGCAGGATGTTCACACCTTCTTCGATTTCTTCTTTCAGACCGTCGTAAAGGTCATCGAACATCTGTTCGACCAGTTCGTCGTCGTTCAGTTCGGACAGGACGATGTCTTCTTCATCGGACATGGGGCGTTTCCCTGAGCTGTTCGGGCCTTGCGCCCGTGGTGGCATTTTTTCCGTTTTGGCCATTTCGCCGTAATACTACTGTGACGATTGCGACCTTGGCAGTTCCGAGACCGACCTATAGGCCAAATTTGTCGTTATCTCGACGTCATTTTACACATGAACATCCTGCAATTCGTTCAAATGCACCAATTGTTCAGGGCCTGATTGGGGTTCTGATGATGCCTCAGCAAGGTAAATGTGCCGCTTGCCGGACCGGTCGATATTCCATATACCAAATAGCATGAACAAAAGTAGAACAAACCTTCCTTCGGCCATTGCCAAGGGGCGAGCAGCCACGGAAAATACGGCAGGCAGATTCGAACGGTTTGACACAATCCCCTGCGATGACGGCTGGGGGTATGATGACGATCTTCCTCCGTTGCGGACTGAAGTCAGGCACGAGACGGCACGCAGCATAATCACTTATAACCGCTCCCCCGACTTGCCATTTGATCGTTCGATCAACCCCTATCGGGGGTGCGAGCACGGCTGCATCTATTGCTTTGCACGGCCCAGCCACGCCTATCTGGGTCTGTCGCCGGGGCTGGATTTTGAGACGCGCTTGATTGCCCGACCCAATGCGGCCGAGCTTCTTCGCAAAGAGCTTTCTGCGAAAGGTTACAGTGTTGCGCCGATTGCGATTGGAACCAATACAGACCCTTATCAGCCAGTTGAAAAAAACCTTGTAATCACAAGGTCTTGTTTGTCGGTGCTTACAGAGTTTCGCCATCCGGTTGCGATTGTGACCAAGGGGGCATTGATCGAACGTGATCTCGATCTGCTCGCACAGATGGCGGAACAGGGTTTGGTTCGGGTCGGGATATCTCTGACCACGTTGGATGCGGATTTATCGCGCCGAATGGAGCCACGGGCGCCCGCGCCAAATCGGCGCCTGAAAATCATTCGCAGGCTGACCGAAGCGGGGGTTCCGGTGCGGGTCATGACCTCTCCTTCTATTCCCGGTTTGACAGATCATGAGATGGAAAGCCTGTTAGAGGCGGGCAGGGATGCCGGGGCGGATGCAGCAAGCTGGATTATGCTGCGGTTGCCGCGCGAAGTTTCGGAACTTTGGCAAACCTGGCTGCAAGAGCAAGAGCCAACGCGCGCCGAAAAAGTCATGTCCAAGCTTCGGCAAATGCACGGGGGCCGGGACTATGATCCGCGTTGGGGCCACCGAATGCGCGGTGAGGGCGAATATGCCGAGATGGTGGCTAAACGGTTTTCACTGGCTGTAAAGCGGCTAGGCCTTGCAACGCGCACCCCGAAGCTGCGGTGCGATTTGTTCGATATCCCGCCCCAAGCCGGGGACCAGTTGACGCTGTTCTAACAAATCAGCCCCGGATTCTGGTCCGGGGCTGTTTGGTTTGTTGGGAATCGAAATCAGCGTTTTTCGATGTCCACGTAATCGCGACTGGTTTCGCCCAGATAGAGCTGGCGCGGGCGGCCGATTTTGTTCTGTGGATCTGCGATCATCTCTTTCCACTGACTGACCCAGCCAACGGTGCGCGACAGTGCGAAAATCGGGGTGAACATCGACGTCGGGAAACCCATCGCCTCGAGGATGATTCCCGAATAGAAGTCCACGTTCGGGAACAGTTTCTTTTCGGAGAAATACGGATCTTCCAACGCCTGTTTTTCCAACGCCTTGGCGACTTGCAGCTTGGGATTGTCCTCAATCCCCAGCAGATCCAACACTTCGTCGGCGGATTGCTTCATAACCTTGGCGCGCGGGTCAAAGTTCTTATAGACGCGGTGACCAAAGCCCATCAGGCGGAACGGATCGGCCTTATCTTTGGCGCGGGCGATATATTCAGGGATACGGTCAACCGTGCCAATTTCTTCCAGCATTTCAAGGCAGGCCTGGTTTGCGCCGCCATGGGCAGGGCCCCAAAGACACGCGATACCAGCGGCAATGCACGCAAACGGGTTCGCCCCCGAGGACGAGGCCAGACGCACAGTCGAAGTCGAGGCATTCTGTTCGTGATCCGCGTGCAGAGTAAAGATGCGGTCCATCGCGCGGCTGAGGATTGGGTTCACCTCATATTCCTCGGCAGGGACGCTGAAGCACATGCGCAGGAAGTTTGACGCATAATCCAGATCGTTGCGCGGGTACACGAAGGGCTGACCGGTGTGATACTTGTAAGCCCAGGCAGCGATGGTTGGCATCTTGGCGATCAGACGATGGGATGCGACCTCACGCTGATGCGGGTCGGAAACATCGGTCGAATCGTGATAGAACGCAGACATCGCGCCCACGACACCGACCATGATCGCCATCGGATGCGCATCACGGCGGAAGCCACGATAGAAATACTGCATCTGTTCGTGCAGCATGGTGTGGCGGGTGATCGTGGTTTCAAACTTTTCCAGTTCCTTGGCCGCCGGCAGCTCTCCGTAAAGCAGCAGGTAGCACACTTCGAGGAAATGCGATTTCTCGGCCAACTGGTCGATCGGATAGCCACGGTGCAGCAGTTCACCTTTTTCGCCGTCGATATAGGTGATGGTGCTGTCGCAGCTGGCTGTCGAGGTGAAGCCGGGGTCATAGGTGAACACATCCGCTTCGCTGTACAGCTTGCGGATGTCGATGACATCAGGTCCCACGGTAGGCGAATGAACCGGCAACTCGTATGTTTTACCATGTACGGTCAAAGTGGCTGATTTATTGCTGTCGGTCATAATGTCCCTTCCTCATTCATACGTGAAACGGATCGTCGTCCGTTTCGGCGGGCAACGGTTGCGCACAGGGGCGCAGCCCGGGTGTTAGCGGAGCAGCGTTACCCAAATGTGAAACCTTTGGTTATGTCGCTGCGTCGGAGAGCCGTGCCAGGGTTTCATCCCGCCCAAGCACAAGCATCATATCAAAAACCGAAGGCGTTACAGCCCGACCAGCCAATGCAGCGCGCAATGGCCCTGCTAGCTTGCCAAACTTTAGCCCTTTCGCTTCTGCAAACGAGTTCAGGGCACTCTCCAGTTCGTTCCGGGTCCAGCTAGCATTTTGCACGTGCGGCGTCAATTCACTCAGTATACCGTCGGATACAGAGGACAGCGCCTTTGCAGCCTTCTCATCAGGTTTAATCGGGCGTGACGTCAGCACAAAATGCGCTTTTTCAAGGAGTTCCGGGAATGTGCGTGCCCGATCCTTGAGGCAATACATCGCACGTTCCAGATCACCTGATTGTGCATTGGTGAGAGCGGGCAGTCCCGCCGCCGCCAGGTATCCCTGAATTTCCTGCCGCAATGCGGCATCGCCAGTGATTGGAATATGCTGACCACATAGATTCTCGAGCTTTTTCAGATCGAACCGTGCAGGGCTTTTACCGATTCCAGTCAGATCGAACCACTCTTTCGCCTGCTCATCTGTAAAGAATTCGTCATCCCCATGGCTCCAGCCGAGACGGGCTAGATAGTTGCGCATACCCGCGGCCGGGTACCCCATCGCCTGATATTCTTGGGCACCCAAAGCTCCGTGACGTTTGGATAGTTTCTTGCCGTCCGGACCATGAATCAGCGGAATATGTGCCCAGACCGGAACATCCCAACCCATGGCTTCATAGATCATCATCTGGCGTGCGGCATTGTTCAGGTGATCGTCGCCCCGGATAACATGGGTCACACCCATGTCGTGATCATCCACAACAACCGCCAGCATATAAACCGGTGTTCCGTCCGAGCGCAGCAGGATCATGTCGTCCAACTGATCGTTGCGGATTGTCACGTCGCCCTGAACCTGATCGCGGATCACGGTGACCCCGTCCCGCGGTGCCTTTATGCGGATCGCATATGGGGCGTCAGGTTGGGTCGAAGGGTCAGCGTCGCGCCAGGGGCTCTGGAACAGCGTCGATTTTCCCTCTGCACGCGCCTGTTCGCGAAAAGCTGTGATCTCGTCCTGGGTCGAAAAACATTTGTAGGCTTTGCCGTCCGCCAGCAGCTGATGTGCCACTTCAGCATGACGCGGGGCGCCTTCGAATTGGCTGATCACATCGCCATCATGGTCCAGGCCCAACCAGGACATCCCCTGAAGAATTGCTGCAGTAGCCTCTGGCGTTGAGCGTTCGCGGTCCGTGTCCTCAATCCGCAATAAGAACTTGCCACCACGTCCCCGAGCAAAGAGCCAGTTGAACAATGCAGTGCGCGCGCCGCCGATGTGAAGAAAACCAGTGGGTGAAGGTGCAAAACGGGTGACGACCTGATCGGACATAGTGTGGATTAACCTTTTGGTAACCGTGTCGGGCTTAACTTGGCGCCTGTCTAACGAGCCCGAAGGACGGGGGCAACCATGCGTGTTCTGGCACGGGTCGAGACCGCATTGCTGAACCAGACAGGCTGTTTGTTTCAGTGGTCACCAGTGTGCTTGGCCAGTGGCATCGGCCTGTATTTCGCGCTCCGGTTCGAGCCGGGGTGGCAGATTTACGTCTGTTTCAGCGCGGTAATTGTTGCGGCTATGGGGATGGCCCGCAAATCGCGGTCTGGCTGGGCTCCGTTGGCAATCGGGGGGGCACTGATCGCTGCCGGGTTCATCCTGGCCGGCGCACGTGCCCATACGGTGGCAGAGCCGGTTCTATCTTGGCGGTACTATGGCCCGGTCGAGGGACGTGTTGTCGCCATAGACCGCTCTGCGTCGGATGCGCTGCGGGTGACGCTCGATCGGGTGCGATTAGGGGACGTGCCCTTGGATCGACGACCGCGGCGCGTCCGACTTTCCCTGCATGGTGGGGATGTCGCGCTGGTTCCTGGGCAAAGGATCATGACAACAGGTCATCTGTCGCCGCCTCAGGGGCCGGTAGAGCCCGGCGGTTTCGATTTCCGTCGCCACGCATGGTTTCAACGTTTAGGGGCAGTCGGATACACGCGCGTACCGGTGATGTCGGTTGCCCCGCCGGACAGGACCAATCTCCGCATCACGGCGTGGAGGATGGCGATTTCTGAACATGTGCGCGCATTGCTGCCTGGAGAGGTCGGAGGTTTCGCCGCGGCTGTCACGACGGGTGATCGCAGCGGAATGGGGCAGGAAACGCTGAACAATCTACGGGCATCTAATCTGGCTCATCTGTTGGCGATATCCGGATTGCATATGGGGTTGCTGACAGGTTTTGTTTATCTGATCTGCAGGGTCACGCTGTCTGCTGTCCCGGTGCTCGCTCTTAGACTTCCGGTCCGCAAGCTTGCAGCGGTTTGCGCCTTGGTCGCGGCGGTTGTTTATCTATTGCTGTCTGGCGGGAATGTCGCAACAGAGCGGGCCTTTATCATGGTCAGCGTAATGCTGGGGGCCATTTTGATCGACAGAAGGTCAATTTCGCTACGCGCGGTGGCCGTCGCTGCCCTTATCGTGCTGTCGTTGCGACCAGAATCTCTGTTAAGCCCCGGTTTTCAGATGTCCTTTGCTGCAACAACGGCACTGGTGGCCGTTTTCGGAGCCTTACGCGGTTTCGGTTCTGCTTTCGGGCCGAAATGGCTACGGCCCATTATCGGGGTATTGATGTCATCTGCCATAGCGGGGCTTGCCACCGCACCGATTGGGGCGGCGCATTTCAATTCATTGTCTCACTATGGGCTGGTTGCGAATATGCTGTCGGTCCCGGTGATGGGAACCGTCGTGGTTCCTGCGGCCGTTATTGCCGCAATCCTGGCGCCATTCGGGCTTGAGTGGATTGGGCTGGCGGTCATGGGGGCAGGGTTGGAATGGATTCTGGCGGTTTCAGACTGGATCTCGGGACTGGAAGGTGCGCAAGGTTATGTGGTCAGTCCACCGTCCTACGTCTTGCCCATATTTGCATTGGGCGCGCTGTGGATCGCCTTGTGGCGCGGTGGGGCAAGGTGGGTCGGCGTCGCACCTTGCATGGTGGCGATTGCGCTTTGGGGGCAGGGTAACCGTCCGGAAGTTTTGGTCGCAGACTCCGGTGGGTTAGTTGGTGTGATGACTGATCAGGGGCGCGCGCTGAGCAAGGAAAAGGGCAGCAAATTTATTGCAACCGTATGGCTTGAAAACGACGGAGACGGCGCGAGCCAGAAAACTGCCGCAAATCGCTGGCCCGATGGGAAAGATCTGTCGCAAAGATATTTCTGGCAGGGCAAAGAGCTGATTCACCTCACCGGCAAACGATCTGCGCGCGAATTCAGCGAATGTGCAGATGACCAAATCGTCATCTCTGCTGTTCCGGTCCAGCTGTCCGGCACCTGTATGGTGATTGATCCCGAGTTGTTGAACAAGACAGGAAGTATTGCACTGTCCAGCGGAAACGTAATGACCAGTGCCGAAGTCATAGGCAAAAGGCTGTGGTCGCCAGACAGCTAAAGATCAATAGCTTCGGATCAGCCCAACCAAACGGCCCTGAACCTTGACCTTATCTTCGGGCAGTACACGCGTTTCGTAGGCCGGGTTGGCAGCCTCAAGCGCTATCGCCTGACCTCTCCGATAGAACCGTTTGAGCGTTGCTTCCTGATCTTCGACCAGCGCGACAACGATATCGCCATTATCAGCCGCAGAGGTTTCGCGGATGACGACCACATCACCGTCGTTGATACCAGCGTCAATCATCGAGTCGCCACGCACCTCAAGCGCGTAATGCTCACCTCTGCCGGAAACCATGCTGCCGGGAACGGCAACGCGGTGCGAGACATGGCTGATCGCCTCGATCGGAACACCTGCTGCGATGCGTCCCATGACCGGCAATTCCATTGCGTCTACGGTCACTGGTTCGAAATTCGCGGGGCGTCTGCCTTCGGGTTTGTCACCTTCGATAACACGGGGCTTGAAAGCGACTGTTGGCTCTCCTCCCAGGCTTTCAGGAAGTTTGACGATTTCGATGGCCCGGGCACGATGGGCCAGACGACGGATAAAGCCGCGTTCTTCAAGCGCTGTGATCAACCGATGGATGCCGGATTTGGACCGCAGGTCCAGCGCAGCTTTCATTTCATCGAAACTTGGGGGGACGCCATCCGCCTGAACGCGTTTATGGATGAACTCCAACAAATCCAACTGCTTCTTGGTCAGCATTGCTCACACCTCGTCGCTCATACGTTTTCTTTTGTTCTACGCATGTTCACGTTTTGTGTCAATGATCTTGTAGGGACTCAGATCGGGAGGAACATCACTTCGTCACCGGCCAGGCGCGCCGGATCATTCGGTTGCCGAACCAAAAGCGCGTTTGCTTCGGCGAGGACGCTGAGCAGCGAGCTGTCCTGGTTTTGGCAGGCTTTTATCCCGTCCGCGGTCACGATGGCACGCATGTAATGCTCTCGCGGCCCATTCGCGGGGATTGCCTCGGTTAAATTGGCGCTTTGAAGCGGGGTCAGAACCTGTTCCAGGCCCAGCATCTTACGGATCATCGGGGCAAGAAACAGATAGCTGCAAACCATTGCGCTGACCGGATTACCCGGAAGTCCAACCATCACGCTATCGCCCAAGCGACCGGCCATCAGCGGTTTGCCGGGGCGCATGCGGATTTTGTAAAAACTCCGCTCCAACCCCAGTGCGGTGGAGACCTGAGAGACAAGATCATAATCCCCAACCGAGGCACCGCCGATCGTAACCACCAAATCAGCGTCGGCTGCTAGGGCAAAAGCGGTCTCAAGGGACGAACCCGTGTCAGAGGCGATAGGCAGAACCCGAACATGCGCTCCAACATCCTCTAGCAAGGCTTTGATACCAAAGGTGTTTGAGGCGATTATCTGATCCGGTCCCGGTGTTTCGCCAGGCATGATCAATTCATCCCCGGTTGCGATCAGCGCGACCACGGGTTTACGTGCAACCGGCACCATGGGGATATTCATCGCCGCCAAAAGCGCCAGATCCTCGGGGCGCAAACGACGTGGAGCCGTAATCTTGGCGCCAATTTCGAAATCGACGCCTTTTGGACGAATGTTGGATTTAGGGCCCGGCAGATCAGAAATGGTGATCAGGTCACCTCGGCGATCAACATCCTCTTGAATGACAACAAAATCTGCACCTTCAGGAATAGGGGCGCCAGTGAAGATCCGAACCGCCTGTCCGGGTCCAACCTGACCGTCAAATCGCCGACCGGCCGCAGCCTCGCCAATGACTTTGAACATGGCGTGCAGCTCGACCTCGGTCGATTTTACCGCGTAGCCATCCATCGAGGACGAGGCGAATGGCGGCTGATCGCGTGTGGCTGCTACATCCTCGGCCAGTACTCTACCCGCCGCATCCATCAAGGGAGCCGGCTCAGAGGGGAGGGTGTTTACAAGATCGAATAGCTGCGCCCGGGCGCTTTCAACGGTTATCATTTCGCCTCGTAACGACCTGATTTACCACCATCTTTTAGCAAGACGCGAATGCCGCCAATTTCCATTGCCTTATCGACGGCTTTGGCCATGTCGTATATGGTCAGTGCGGCAGTTGAGGCCGCTGTCAGCGCCTCCATTTCCACGCCGGTTTGACCAGATGTCTTGACGGTTGCCTGTACCTGTATGCCGGGTAATTCTTGGTCCAGTGTCAGGTCTACGGTAACTTTGGTCACTGGCAGTGGGTGACATAGTGGGATCAGATCGGGTGTCTTCTTTGCCCCCATGATACCGGCCAGACGTGCAACCCCCAAGACGTCACCTTTTTGGGCGCGACCTTCTGCGATCAAGTCGAACGTATCTTGTGCCATCGTGATATGAGCCGCTGCGATGGCGACACGATCCGTGATGGGCTTGTTCGACACATCGACCATATGAGCCTGACCCTGGGCATCAAAATGAGTCAGCGGCATCACATCACACCCGGGCTGAGCGGACGCGAAAGCAGATCGTGTGTCGCTGCTGCGACGTCATCCTGACGCATCAGGCTTTCGCCAATTAGAAAACAACGCGCACCGTAACGGGCGATATCGGCCAAGTCTGCTGGAGTGCTCAAACCGCTTTCACAAACGATGGTCCGGTCAGCGGGGACAAGTTTTGACAGGCGGCGTGTCGTATCAAGAGTGGTCTCGAAGGTCTTGAGATTACGGTTGTTTATCCCAATCAACGGGCTTTTGAGCTGCGTTGCACGTTCCAGCTCGGCTTCATCATGAACTTCAATCAGAACGTCCATGCCCCAGTCAAAGGCGGTCTGTTCCAATTCAGCGGCCTGGCTGTCATCAACCGATGCCATGATGATCAGAATACAATCCGCCCCAAGAGCGCGGGCTTCAGCCACCTGATAGGGATCGTACATGAAATCTTTGCGTAGAACCGGCAAAGAACAGGCTGCGCGTGCCTGAACCAGAAACTCTTTGGCACCCTGAAAGCTGGGCGTGTCGGTCAACACGGAAAGGCAGGCAGCGCCGCCTTCTTCGTAAGCTTGTGCAAGTGCTGGTGGATCAAAGTCAGCGCGGATCAGACCTTTGGAGGGGCTGGCTTTTTTGACTTCTGCAATCAGCCCGTACCCGCTACGTACAGCCATTTGCAACGCCGATGCGAATCCGCGCGGTTCAGAGGCTGATCTTGCTTCGTTTTCAACAGCTTCCAGAGACTTATTGGCCTTGTCCGAAGCGACCTCTTCGAGCTTGTAAGCTTTGATTTTGTCCAGAACCGTTTCGGTCATGCGGCCTCCTGAGTAATGCGGGCCAGGGCCGCGATCTTGTCTTTGGCTTTTCCGCTGTCGATACTTTCAGCGGCTTTTGCGACACCTTCGCGCAGATCAGCAGCGGCCTCTGCGACGACCAGGGCTGCTGCGGCATTCAACAATACCGCATCGCGATAGGCGGAAGCCTCACCGTCTAGAAGAGCTCGGAAGGCTACTGCGTTTTCCTCGGGGGTTCCGCCGAGAATGTCCTCGAAGGGATGTACCGGCAGCCCTGCATCTTCTGGGTGAAGCTCGACCTCTTTGATTGTGCCGTCTTCGAGGGCCGCAATCCAACTGATACCCGTGATGGTCAATTCGTCTGTGCCGTCCGATCCGTGCACCAGCCAAGCGCGTTCGGACCCAAGCAGGCCCAACGTTTCGGCCATCGGGCGGATCAACTCTCGGCTAAAGGCTCCGGTCAACTGCCGCTTGACGCCTGCCGGATTGGTCAGCGGACCGAGAATGTTAAAGATCGTCCGTGTCCCAAGCTCTTGCCGGGTGGGCATGACATGCGCAATCGCCGGGTGATGCATGGGGGCCATCATGAATCCGATTCCGACATCTTGCAGTGCATTTTCAACGGTTTGCGGGCCGACCATAACGTTGATACCCAGCTGGCCTAGCGCATCTGCGGCTCCGGATTTAGAACTCAGGTTCCGGTTGCCGTGTTTGGCCACGGTGACACCGGCACCCGCAACCACAAAGGCGGTCGCGGTCGAGATATTCAGCGTTCCCTTGCCGTCACCGCCGGTGCCTACGATATCCATCGCGCCAGCTGGTGCCTGAACTGCATTGCATTTTGCACGCATCACAGCAGCGGCGGCGGCATATTCATCGACGGTCTCACCGCGTGTGCGCATAGCCATCAAAAGCCCGCCAATCTGGCTGGGTGTTGCGGCGCCGTCAAACAGGATCCCAAAGGCTTCTTCCGCTTCGGCGCGTGTCAGGGGGCGGTCGGCGGCAACTCCGATCAGCGGTTTCAGGGCGTCGCTCATGCGGGAACTTTCATCTCGGACAGGAAATTCTTGAGCAACGCGTGGCCGTGCTCGGAAGCGATGGATTCCGGGTGGAACTGTACGCCATGAATGGGCAGTTCGCGGTGCTGGAGGCCCATTATGGTGCCATCTTCCAATTCCGCCGTAATCTCCAGGCTATCGGGCAGAGTATCGCGATCCACAATCAGCGAATGATAGCGCGTCGCCTCAAACGGCGTGGGCAGGCCCGCGAACACACCTTTACCGGTGTGGTGCATTGTTCCCATTTTGCCATGCACAATCTCATGGCAACGCGTGACTTTTCCACCGAAAACCTGACCTATGGTCTGATGGCCAAGGCAGACACCCAACAAAGGCGTCCGTGTTTCGGCGGCTGCCTCGGTCAGGGCAAGGCAAATGCCTGCCCGGTCAGGGTCGCAAGGGCCAGGGCTGAGCAGGATGCCAGCGGGGTTCATGGCCATCGCTTCTTGCACGTCCAGCGCGTCATTCCTTCGAATGACCATTTCCGAGCCAAGTTCGCCTAAATAATGTACGAGGTTGTAGGTAAATGAGTCGTAGTTGTCGATCAGCAGCAGCATTTGGCTCTTGTCTCGTGTTGGTCATTTCGGGCTGGCGATGCAACCCAAGGCCACGGTATAGTGTTGGCACATACATGCTCAGGCTTGTGGGGCAGCGTCAAGGGTGCATCCCGAACTTGGCGGTCCTGCAGGCAGGTGCCACAACAGATGGTGCAAGGGCAAGGCAGCAGGACTAAGGCGAGAGGCAAATATTATGGGCGGATTTGTCGGCGGAATGATCGCAGGCGCAGTTGTCGTTGTGGTGCTGGGGGCAGTCTTATCGCTCAACGCGCCGCTGTCGAAAAAGCCGTCCATAGCGACAGTCGCACCAGAACCTGCACCGGTGCAGACGTCGGAGAGCTCCGAGGTTGTCGCTGAGGCGGGTGCAGATGCCGATCTGCTCAAACTCCCTGCGCAGACGCCCGAGAATGAAGTCGAAGAAGAGGATTCTCTGGCCGGTTTATCCGAAGCTGAGAACGCCCCGGACAGCCAGCCGGTCGTGAATGACGTAAGCGTTCCGGTCGAGGCGCCGACGCCGAGCGAGGCCGATTCCGTAAGCATCTCGAGTGAGGCCCCGGTCGTTCCGCGAATGCCTGTCCCCGTTCAGCCTGCGCCGCTTGCCGACCTCAGCCCAGATGCCGCAGAAGATGCCCCTGAGCCACCGGCTGATCAGGTTGCTCTTGCCGAGCCCTTGCCTGAAGTCTCGCCTTCGGAATCAATCGAGCTGGAGGTGAATCCGGAGGATAACCCAATCGCAGTGGAAGGGGACGAGGACACGCTGCCCAGTCAGCCGCTACCGCGTATCGCCTCGGTTCCGCAGATCGGCGCAGAGGACAGCTCGTCGGGAAATACCACTATCGGGCGTCGTGTAGTGCCTTTGACTGAACGAGATGATGAAGCAGCCCAAGATCCGCAGGAAGAGGTTCCTGTAGGTAAACCGATCGAGGCCTTCGCAGAGAAGTTTGACAATCCGGATTCCAAACCCCTCATGTCGATCATTCTGATTGACGATGAAGGTGCATATGGCGCCGAGGCGCTTAAGGATTTCCCATATCCGCTTACGTTTGCGGTGCGCCCATCAGACCCCGATGCAGCTGAGAAAATGGCTCGACATCGGGCGGCCGGGTTCGAAGTGATGGTCACTGCTGACCTGCCCAAGGCGGCCAGCGCACAGGATGCTGAGGTATCGCTTTCGGTGTGGCTTGAAGCGTTGCCCGAAACGGTAGGAATTCTTGAAGGTGATGGATCCGGCATCCAAGGTAACCGGAAACTGGCGGATCAGGTCGCCGCCATCGCCGGTGGAACGGGTCGAGGACTGATCACTCAGGATAACGGGCTCAACACGGTACAGAAGTTGGCCTCCCGTAATGGAATTCCGTCTGCGGTAATTTTCAGAGATATCGACGGCGCGCGGCAGGATGCAAAAATCATGCGACGTTTCCTGGACCAGGCTGCGTTCCGGGCCGGGCAGGAAGGCACTGTTGTCATGTTGGGCCGGTTGCGCCCGGATACCATATCCGCCTTGCTGCTTTGGGGTCTGGAAGATCGCGGAGGCCGCGTAGCAATGGCGCCTATTTCGGCGGTGATGATGCAAGGGGCACAATAAGCCCGATCACATCCTTCCCCGAAACAGGCAGCCCAGACGGGCTGCCTTTATCAATTCTTGCCGGACAGCGTAAATCGGGCCGCGTCAGCCGCAGCGCGTCTGATGGCGTTGGACTTGTGGACGGTTTCCATGAATTCAGCCTCTGGATCGCTATCATACACAACGCCACCACCGGCCTGAATATATAGCTTTTGATCCTGAACGATGGCCGTTCGCAGGGCGATACACATGTCCATGTCTCCGCCGGCACTGAAATAACCGACGCCGCCGCCGTAGACACCGCGTTTTTCCGGCTCAAGCTCATCAATGATTTCCATGGCTCGTACCTTGGGCGCGCCCGAGACAGTCCCCGCGGGCATTCCCGCAAAAAAGGCGTCCAGCGCATCTTTACCCTCGGCCAACTCACCCACAACGTTTGAAACGATGTGCATAACATGGCTGTACCGTTCAATGATGAACTCTTCGGTCGGGCGCACCGTTCCGATCTTTGAAACGCGCCCGGTGTCATTACGGCCTAGATCCAACAGCATCAGATGTTCGGCCAGTTCTTTCTTGTCGGCCAGCAACTCAATTTCGTAAGCTTTGTCCTCTTCCGGGGTCGCTCCACGTGGGCGCGTCCCGGCGATGGGTCGTATGGTGACTTCATTGCCAAACACGCGCACCAGGATTTCCGGGCTGGCGCCGATCACTTGAAACCCGCCAAAGTTAAAATAGAACATGAAGGGCGACGGGTTTGTTCGCCGCAGCGACCGGTACAACGCAAATGGAGGCAGCGGGAAATCCTGCGTCCAGCGCTGCGCTGGCACTACCTGAAAGATATCACCAGCGCGGATGTATTCCTTGGCTTTCTCGACCGCCTCCAGATAGCCGGATTTGGTAAAATTCGAGACGGGCGGGGCGACTTCGTACGCATCGCCAAGGTCACGTGTTTCAGCAGGCATCGCCCGCTCCAGATCGCGCACTGCGTCCATGACGCGCTCGGCAGCCTGGGCATATGCAGCCTTGGCCGACTGGCCATCGCTGACCCAGGCGGGGGAAACGACCGTGACTTCGCCCTTCACACCATCCAGAACCGCGACGACAGAAGGGCGCAGCATGACGGCATCCGGCAGGCCCAGAGGGTCGGGGTTGATGTTCGGCAGATGCTCGACCAAGCGCACCATGTCATAACCGAGATAGCCAAATAGTCCCGCCGCAGCTTGTGGAAGGTCATCAGGCAGCTCGATCCGGCTTTCGGCCAGAAGCGTCCGAAGGTTGTCCATAGGATCGCCATCCTGCGCCGTGAAAGCGTCCGGGTCGAACCGGGCCGAGCGGTTCAGTTCCGAGGTCTCAGCGCGACAGCGCCAGATCAGGTCGGGTTTCATACCGATGATCGAATACCGTCCGCGGACCTCGCCACCAGTCACCGACTCGAGCATAAAGGCGTCTTTTTGCGCGCCGGTCAGTTTCAGCATCAAGGAGACAGGCGTATCAAGATCGGCTGCCAGACGGGTGTAAACGACCTGGTTTTCGCCGGCCTCATAGGCGCGGGCGAAGCTGTCAAACTCTGGGGTCAGGGCCATATTCGGTCTCTTAATTAATAGCTCGCCTGAACGGCGTTCAGTGCTTGCTGATCCACCACAGGACGGGCGCGGGCCTGGGCGTCGCGAACATAGGCATCGAAAATGTTCTGTGCCAGAGCCTGATTCAGCTGAGCGGCCAGCGCTTGTTGAACCTGACGGCGTTCATCGGTCTCGGCAGGGGGCAACAATTCGTCAAGTCGAACGATCAACGCGACCCCGGCACCGGGAACGACGCGATAGCTTCCTAGTTCCATGTCGAACACTTCCGGCATGAACCCTGCGGGTACATCTTCTAGAAATGCAGTTCGTGTCAGAGCGTTTTCCACGCGGTGAGGTAGACCGGTCGTGGTGAAATCCCCGTTCTCCTGCAACTGCTCCAACACGGCATTCGCGTGGTCTTCCAACGCTTTGTCAGTTTGAACCTGTGTCCAGGCCGCCGCAACGCGATCACGCGCTGATTCCAGCGGTTCAGGCCGACGAGGCAGCGTTTCGTTCAGGCGCAGCGCAAAGATCGAACCGTCCTCAAGGAATGCAATCTCGGGAAAATCTCCGTCTTGCACGGCTTCGGCTGCACTGCGGAAACCGTCATATGCGGCCACGCCATCCTGACTGGCGCGAGTCCAATCGATCTGTCCCAGCTCCATCCCGGTCTCGGCTGCCAACTCCTCAAGTGTTGCCCCGCCTGCAAGCAGGTCATTGATGTCTTCGGACTGAGCCTCGATCTGGCGGCGCGCACGGTCTGCGGCCAACTCTTCGCGCAGAGCTGGGGCGGCGTCTTCGAAGGGAGTGTTGTTCTCAGCCAGCGAGCCGTTGATACGGAAAAGGGCAGGGCCGAATACCGAGGGCAGAGGTCCAACAACAGTGTCCAGTTCAGCCGCGAAAATGGCCTCGGCCGCATCGCCTAGGTCGTCGCGGGTAACGTCGCCCAGATCCACGTCGCTCAGCTCAAGCTCACGGTCACGGACAAGTTGTTCGAAGGTTGTCCCGCCAACTTCAATCTGTGCCATGGCATCTTGCGCAGCTGCGTCATCAGAAAAAGAAAGGCGTTCAACAAGGCGGCGTTCGGGTTGCTGAAACTCGTCTGCGCGCTGTTCGAAAAGCCGGAGAACTGAATCTTCGTCCACCTCGACACTATCCAGCAGCATATTGGGCGACAGAATCGTATAGGTCAGCTTTTTGGTGCGGGGCAGGGAAAACTGGTCCTGGTTCTCGTCGTAATAGGCCTGGATTTGTTCATCGGTTGGGGTTGCAACCGGCTCTGCCAAAGCTTCGGGTGAAACGGTTGCAACAGTAAAGCTGCGGCGGGCACCGACAAAGTCTGTCAGAACTTCAGTCAGGATCGAGGGCATTTCTACTCCGCTGACCACGGCATCCTGCACGATGGTCCGTGCGGATTCTTTCCTCAGATCGGTTTCAAACTCGGTGTCGGTCATGCCAACCTGTTCAAGCTGAAAGCGATATGCCTCACGGTCGAAAGAACCATCAGGCCCCTGAAACGCAGGGATCGAGACGATTTCTTCCTGCAAATTTTCATCGCCGATCGAAATACCCAGCAGACCAACTTCGTTATCCAGAGCCGCCAGCGCGGTGAGGCGCGACAGAGCTAGCTGGTCCAAGCCAAAATCGCGGGCCTGTGACATTTGCAGGGGCTGGCCGGTCTGGCTTTCGACCGCGCGGATTTCTCGCTGAAGTTCGCGGACATAATCGTCAATCGAGATATCTTCGTTGCCCACCTGCGCCACAGTGTGCACAGTTCCAGTCAGGCTGGTCGCGCCAAATCCTGCAAGGCCCAGCATCAAAAGACCCATGAGGATCCAGACAAAGGTCTTTGATAGATTTTTCATGCCTGCGGCCATGGTGCCCTCTTGTTTTATTCGGCAAGTATTTGCCCTGTCGGTTGCGGCCCTGAATACGACGCGCACCGCCGGGGGGCAAGCTTAGAAGGAGAGAGCGTGCAGGCGGTCAAACAATTCCGTAATTCCGTTGCGATCAAGATTGGCAAATGCGATGCGGACTTGTCGTTTCCCGGCCGGGTCGTGATCGGGCATGAACATCGTGCCTGGCAGCAACAGAATGCTGGCATCCGTAACCAGCCGACGGGCCAAATCATCCGAAGAGATGTCAAACGGGTGTTCGAAATAGGCAAAATAGGCGCCCAACCCAAGCAACCGCCATCCTTTACTGGTCAGTTTGGGAAGTTGTCTTGTAATGACAGCGCGACGGTCGAGGATTTCCCTTCGTTCATCGGCCAGCCATTGCGACAGGTTTTGCATCCCCCAAAACGCACCAAACTGACCGATTTGGTTTGGACAGATCGCGACGGTATCCAGAAATTTCTCAATCTCAGACAGCAGCGACGGACTGGTCGCAACAGCACCTACTCGGTGACCGGTCAGACGGTAGGCCTTTGAAAACGAATATAGATGAATCAGAGTGTCATCCCAGCCCGGCTGAGCGAACAGATCGTGGGGCGGGCCGCTGCGGCTGTCGAAATCGCGGTAGGTCTCATCAACCAAAAGCTTAATTCCGGTTTCGCGCGACAGTTCGAAAAACGCGCGCAGCAGCTCAGCCGGGTATTCGACACCGCCGGGATTGTTCGGGGTGACCAGAGCAATGGCGCGGGTCTTATCCGTTATCAAATCCCGCGCCGCGTTCACCTCTGGCAACAGTCCATCATCAGTTCTCAGATCAATGGCGTTAACACCTGTCATATCCAGCCACATTTTATGGTTGAAATACCACGGCGTGGGCAGAATGACTTCATCCCCTTGGTCTGTGATGGAGGAAATCGCAGCGGCGAAGGCCTGATTGCAGCCAGAGGTAATCGCAACCTGTTCCTGTACGACAGGTGCGCCATAATGCTCCGAAATCTGGCTGGCAAGCTCAGACCTGAGGGCGCTGTTGCCCAGAACCGGGCCATAGAGATGAGCGGAATCCTCGGTCGACGCATAAGCCGCCATCGCCTGACGCATCTCAAGTGGAGGCGGATCGACGGGGGCCGCCTGACTTACGTTTATCAAGGGCCGCTCTTCAGGGAAGGTCACGCCTTCGATCCACCGGCGCGCCTCCATGACTGGGGGCGGAAAGGTGGCGGCGGTGCGTGTCCGGGTCATCTCTGCGCCCCAGTCAGTTGCTGCGCTTGGGCCGGATCAATCCGTGCCCCGGTAGGGTTCGACATATTGCAAAGCCATATCCCACGGGAAGAAAATCCAGGTGTCCTGGCTGACTTCGGTGATGAAAGTGTCAACCATCGGGCGGCCTTTCGGCTTGGCATAAACCGTCGCGAAATGCGCCTTGGGATACATCGCCCGTACCAGTTCCAGAGTTTTGCCACTGTCGACCAGATCGTCGACGATCAGGATTCCGGTGCCGTCGCCCATGAGGTCAGCGTCGGGCGCTTTGAGCACTTCGGCTTCGCCTTGATCCTGATGATGGTAGGAGCGCACGCTGATCGTGTCGACTGTGCGAATGTCCAGCTCGCGGCTGACAATCATCGCCGGTGCCATGCCGCCACGGGTAATGGCAACGACGCCACGCCAGGCTCCATCATCCGGACCTTGCCCATCCAGCCGCCAAGCGAGCGCTCGGGAATCGCGGTGAATCTGATCCCAGCTGATGTGAAAGCCTTTTTCGTGGGGCAGGCGGTCCTTGGCACTCATGATTCAACCCTTCTCAACGTCTGGAGCATCAACGGCTTTCATACCGACGATGTGGTATCCCGAATCCACATGCAAGTTCTCACCAGTGACACCGCCGCTTAGATCGGAAAGCAGATAAAGCGCCGAGTTGCCAACATCGTCGATGGTCACATTGCGGCGCAGGGGTGAGTTATACTCGTTCCACTTCATGATATAGCGGAAGTCGCCGATACCGCTGGCGGCCAGCGTCTTGATCGGCCCGGCCGAGATTGCATTCACACGAATGCCGTCCTTGCCTAAATCCTCGGCCAGATATTTGACCGATGCTTCCAGCGCGGCTTTGGCAACGCCCATGACATTATAATGCGGCATCACCTGTTCGGCGCCGTAATAGGTCAGGGTGATGGCGCTACCGCCTTCGGTCATCATCTTTTCGGCACGCTGCATCACGGCGGTAAAGGAATAAACCGACACGTCCATCGTGAGGTTGAAATTCGCCCGCGACGTATCAACGTAGCGCCCGCGTAGCTCATTCTTGTCTGAAAAACCGATTGCGTGGACAACAAAGTCCAGCTTTCCCCATTTCTCGGACAGCGCATCGAACAAACCGTCGATCGAGGCTTCATCGCTGACATCGCAAGGCAGGACGATCTCACTGCCCAGCTGTGCCGCCAGAGGGTCAACGCGCTTTTTCAAGGCATCCCCTTGATATGAGAATGCTAACTCGGCCCCGGCCTCGGACAAGGCGCGGGCGATTCCCCATGCGATTGATTTGTCATTGGCCAGTCCCATGATGAGGCCGCGCTTTCCGGCCATCAACTGATTTGACATGTTCGGTTCTCCGCCTGTCTTCGCGTTATGTTGCGTTGGTTTATGCCATTGGCTGGTCTGCTTCAAGGCCGTGCACTCTTGCCCGTGGCGGGAACTCGCCCTAGGGTATCCCTCAATAGTTTCCAGGGGATGGAAATGAGCGAACGTGATGGCATCTTCGCAGGAACCGACCCATTTGCAATAGCAGGGCGGTGGCTGGGCGAAGCTGTGAAAAGTGAACCCAACGATCCTAACGCGATTGCACTGGCAACCGTGGGCGAAGATGGTATGCCCAATGTACGAATGGTGCTGTTGAAAGAGATCGAAGCCGACGCCTTCGTCTTCTACACAAATTACGAAAGTGCCAAGGCAGGCGAGTTGGACAATGCTGGCAAGGCGGCCTTCGTGATGCATTGGAAATCTTTGCGGCGTCAAGTCCGCGTTCGTGGTACAATCACGCGCGAGGATGGACCAAAGGCTGATGAATATTATGCCTCCAGGTCATTGAAAAGTCGGCTTGGTGCATGGGCGTCCAAGCAATCTCAGCCGCTTAGCAGCCGTTCCGCGCTGATGGCGGATGTGGCGAAAGTGACCGCAAGGCTTGGCCCAAATCCTCCGCGCCCTAAATTTTGGGGTGGCTACCGGCTTGTGCCGACGGAAATCGAATTCTGGGCAGACGGCGCATTTCGTCTGCATGACAGGTTCAGGTGGTGCCGGGATGACGCTGCTTCCGAATGGCAGATTCAGAGGTTGAATCCATGACGTTCACGTGTCGCGAATTGCAATGCGCAGATAACAAAGGGATTTTTCACCTTGAATTTGCGCGTCAATCCCATACACATCGGACCCTTAATAAAGTGAAAAAAAACGCAGTGGGACCACAGTGCCAGAAGATCTGAACAACATGTACCGCGTCCGAGGACACGTTAAATGGTTCGACCCTGCCAAAGGATACGGCTTTGTCGTATCGGATGAAGGTGGGCCGGATATTCTGCTGCACGTAAACGTTTTGCGTAATTTCGGTCAAAGCTCGGTTGCAGACGGGGCGGGCATCGAAATTATGACGCATCGCACTGATCGCGGTGTGCAAGCTGTCGAAGTCATCAGCGTCGATCCGCCAGCGCGCGCCGATACGATGATGCTCGCGGATTTTGCTGAACTTGATCCAGTTGAGATTGCAGCGGCCCCTTTGGTGGCTGCGCGGGTTAAGTGGTTCGACAAGGGCAAAGGGTTTGGCTTCGCTAATGTATTCGGGCGTGGCGAGGATGTGTTCCTGCATATTGAGGTTCTACGCCGTTCGGGGCTTGCGGATCTACAACCCGGTGAAGCATTGGCCATGCGGGTCATAGACGGACAGCGTGGTCGGATGGCGGCCCAGGTTATGGCCTGGGAAGCAGCTATGGATGACTGATCTGTCATGGCAGGGCTTTTCAAGGTTCTGACTGTTGTCTTGTTACTTTGGGCCGGTGGCGCAGACGCCGCCTGTCGTACAGATCGTGTTAGCCTGAAAAATGATAAGTCCCAAATCGGCTTTGATATTGAACTCGCCGTGTCGCCGCAGGAGCGATCGCGCGGACTCATGTTTCGAGAATCGCTTCCGGTACGTTCAGGGATGCTGTTTGTATTCGACCCGCCGCAACCTGTTGCGTTCTGGATGAAGAACACGCTGATTCCTCTGGACCTGATCTTCATAGATAAGACGGGTATGGTAACGAAAGTTCATCACAACGCGATTCCCGGTGATTTGACCCCCATCGGAGGGGGCGATTCGGTATTCGCGGTGTTGGAAATCAACGCTGGTCTCGCAGATCGTTATCTGATCACGCCTGGAACACAGATCCAGCACAAAGTTTTTTCACATGGTCCGGCAATTTGGCCCTGTTAGGGCTTTTCAAATCAGAACGGCACGGTTAGGAAGGCGCACGGTTCGGGGCGTGGCGCAGTCTGGTAGCGCACCTGTTTTGGGTACAGGGGGTCGTAGGTTCGAATCCTGCCGCCCCGACCACTTCTTCAAAAATTAAAATGGCGACCCACCCATCGTTCGATAGATGGCGCTAAGGGTTTTATCCAATTCTTTGCTTTCTACAGGGACTTTTGCAGCAGGCCCTGTTTCGCGCGGCACATTAAAAAAAAGATCCGCTTCAACCAGATAGCCACCTGCATTTTTTTCGGCGGTCAGCCGAGTCACACTTTTGGGTAGGTTCTGTGGATAGCCGTCATAATTGAGAATCAGGTAGGCTGTGGTCTTCGGAGGCAGAAGTTCCTGACACTCGAACTGACGATTTCCGATTTTCCTAAATTCCTCACCCGGGCCGTTGCATGATGTCTCGAACGTAGCAAACAACTTGTCGGGAAAGGCCGAGAACTGCGCGCTGCGCGATGTGGCGGGCGTTTCTTGTGGTGTGCAGGCCACGATCAGGGCAAACAGGGAAATTATTCGAAACGCGGTCATTGATCGGTCTGCCCTTTGTTGGATGTGCTTTTACGCGCACCTCTGAGTAATGTCGAAATCGGCCGGATGCTGATTCTATTTCAACCTAGACATCTTAAGGCTGGTTTATCAAATCGCGATAAGTAAGCCGGAAAGAACGGTTAATCGTATTACGGACTTGGCTAGGTGATGGCGAACCATGGCGGATAACTCTGTGGAGGAATCGGAAACTGTCCTTCACCAGTTTGTCTATGCGGATCGGTCAACATAAAAGATTCCAAAAATGGCGGAAAAAGGCCGTTGACGATCTATGTGTGAATACGCCAGATTGTATAGGCCGAAAGTGCTGCCACTAAATCTGGTAGAAAATCCAGAACGTGGCATAGGGCGAGGGCTGGAGAGCACATCATACTTACGTGCGTCCGTCGGAACGGGGTCACGTTGCTTCGGGCAGCGGCCGGTTTCCTGCGCCCAAGATTTTCGGTTAGGGCAGATGGTCCGTTTATTGGGATCAAAAGCCAAGGGACAAGTTGATTGAATCTAGGGCGGCGGACATGAAGATTGACAGAAAATTTACCAAATCGGGACAGGATGCTTATGCAGAGCTTAAGTTCGCTTCTGCGACGTCAGAAATCCGAAACCCGGATGGGACCATCGTTTTCCGCCTGGACGATATCGAGGTTCCAACCAGCTGGAGCCAGGTCGCAAGCGACGTCATCGCGCAGAAGTATTTCCGCAAGGCAGGCGTTCCGACCAAGCTGAAGAAGGTCAAGGAAAAGGATGTCCCTGAATTCCTGTGGCGTTCTGTTCCGGCTGAGGACGCTGAATTTGGGGGCGAAATCTCGTCCAAGCAGGTGTTTGACCGTCTTGCCGGCGCCTGGGCCTATTGGGGCTGGAAAGGTGGCTATTTCTCGACCGAGGATGACGCGAGCGCCTATTTCGACGAGATGCGTTATATGCTGGCGACTCAGCGCGCTGCGCCGAACAGCCCGCAATGGTTCAATACCGGCCTGCACTGGGCTTACGGAATCGATGGCCCAGCACAGGGGCACCACTATGTCGATTATAAGACAGGCAAACTGACCAAATCGAAATCCGCCTATGAGCATCCGCAGCCGCATGCGTGTTTCATCCAGTCCGTAGATGATGATCTGGTGAACGAGGGTGGCATTATGGACCTGTGGGTCCGCGAGGCGCGCCTGTTCAAATACGGAAGCGGAACCGGGACCAACTTTAGCCACCTGCGTGGCGAGGGCGAGGCACTGTCGGGTGGCGGTAAATCCTCGGGTTTGATGGGCTTTCTCAAGATCGGCGACCGCGCCGCTGGCGCGATTAAATCAGGCGGCACGACCCGTCGAGCAGCAAAGATGGTCATCGTCGATGCAGATCACCCAGACATCGAGAAATTCATCGAATGGAAGGTGATCGAAGAGCAGAAGGTGGCCTCGATCGTTGCCGGATCGAAGATGCACGAGAAGATGCTGAACGGCATTTTCGAGGCCATCCGCAGCTGGGACGGCGCGCAGGAAGACGCGTATGATCCCAAGACGAATGACAGCCTGAAAAAGGCGGTTCGCCAGGCGAAAAATGTTGCGATCCCCGAGACTTACATCAAACGCGTTCTGGATTACGCCAAGCAGGGTCACGATAGCATCGAATTCCCGACCTACGATACGGATTGGGATTCGGAAGCCTACAGCTCGGTTTCGGGCCAGAACTCGAACAACTCGATTCGCGTAACCAACGCCTTCCTGACCGCTGTCGAGAAGGACGCGGACTGGGAGCTGGTCAACCGCACAAACGGGAAAGTCGCCAAGACCGTCAAGGCGCGCGACCTGTGGGAAAAGGTTGGCCACGCGGCCTGGGCCTGCGCCGATCCCGGCATCCAGTTTCACGACACAGTCAACGAGTGGCATACATGCCCCAAAGATGGGGAGATTCGCGGATCGAACCCGTGTTCGGAATATATGTTCCTCGATGATACGGCCTGTAACCTTGCGTCGATGAACTTGCTGACTTTCCTCAAAGATGATGAGTTCCAGGCAGTGGACTATATGCATGCCTCGCGCTTGTGGACTCTAACGCTGGAGATCTCGGTGACCATGGCGCAGTTCCCGTCCAAGGAAATCGCGCAGCTGTCCTATGACTTCCGCACTTTGGGTTTGGGCTATGCCAATATCGGCGGTCTGCTGATGAACATGGGCTATAGCTATGACTCGGATGAAGGCCGCGCGATCTGTGGCGCGCTGACCGCGATCATGACCGGTGTTGCCTATGCAACCTCGGCCGAGATCGCCGGCGAACTGGGGCCGTTCAATGGCTATGAGCGCAACGCCGATAACATGCTTCGGGTCATCCGCAACCACCGACGCGCATCTCAGGGTGTGACTGAAGGGTATGAGAAACTGGCAGTGAAGCCTGTACCTCTGGACCATGGCAACTGCCCGGATAAACGTTTGGTTGATCTGGCGATGTCAGCTTGGGACGAAGCGCTGAGCCTGGGTGAGCAGAACGGTTATCGCAACGCGCAGGCCACTGTGATTGCGCCAACAGGAACCATCGGTCTGGTGATGGATTGCGACACCACTGGGATCGAGCCGGACTTTGCTTTGGTAAAGTTCAAGAAACTGGCCGGTGGCGGGTATTTCAAAATCATCAACCGTTCGGTGCCTGCAGCGCTGGAAAAGCAGGGGTATTCCTCGGCTCAGATTGAAGAGATCGTCAGCTACGCGGTTGGTCATGGCACCATCGGCAACGCTCCGGGGATCAACCACACCTCCCTGACGGGTCACGGCTTTGGCCCCAATGAACTGGCCAAAGTGGATGCCGCGCTGGAAAGCGCCTTCGACATCCGGTTCGTGTTTAACCAGTGGACTCTGGGCGAGGATTTCTGCACCGGCGTTCTCGGCATTCCTGCGACCAAGCTGAATGACCCGACCTTCGATCTGCTGCGCCATCTGGGCTTTACCAAGGCGGATATCGACGCGGCCAACGACCACGTCTGCGGAACCATGACGCTGGAAGGCGCGCCGCATCTGAAGGAAGAGCATTATTCGATCTTCGACTGCGCCAATCCGTGCGGCAAGAAAGGCAAGCGTTTCCTGGGTGTTGACAGCCACATCACCATGATGGCTGCAGCGCAGAGCTTCATTTCGGGTGCGATCAGCAAGACGATCAACATGCCGAATGACGCCACCATCGAGGATTGCCAGAAAGCTTATGAGCTGTCCTGGTCGCTGGGTGTGAAGGCCAACGCGCTGTATCGCGACGGCTCTAAACTGTCGCAGCCATTGGCAGCCGCGCTGGTCGAGGATGACGAAGAGGCAGCAGAAGTTCTGGAAACCGGGACGCCGCAGGAAAAAGCCGTCGTTCTGGCCGAGAAGGTGATCGAGAAGGTTGTGGTCAAGGAAATGATCCGCAGCCATCGCGAAAAACTGCCCCATCGCCGCAAGGGCTATACGCAAAAAGCGATTGTCGGCGGCCACAAGGTCTATCTGCGCACCGGTGAGTTCGAAGACGGCCAACTGGGTGAGATCTTCATCGACATGCACAAGGAAGGCGCGGGCTTCCGGGCGATGATGAACAACTTTGCCATCGCCGTGTCGGTTGGCCTGCAATATGGCGTGCCGCTGGAAGAGTTTGTGGATGCCTTTACCTTCACCAAGTTCGAGCCCGCTGGGATGGTACAGGGCAACGACTCGATCAAAAATGCGACGTCGATCCTGGACTACATCTTCCGCGAACTGGCCGTGTCCTATCTGGATCGCACCGATCTGGCTCATGTGAAGCCAGAAGGAGCAAGCTTTGACGATCTGGGTCGGGGTGAGGAAGAGGGTGTCTCGAACGTGTCCGAGATCAGCGAAAGCGCTGCATCCAAGTCTTTGGAAGTTCTGAAACAAATCAGCTCGACCGGGTATCTGCGCAAACGGATGCCGCAGGAACTGATGGTTCTCAATGGCGGACAAACCGTGGTTAACGGCATGGCCGAAACCGCAGCCACTTTCGAAGCTCCGGTGGTTGAATCCGCCGCCGCAACCGGAATGGATGCCCGCACCAAAGCCAAGATGCAGGGCTATGAGGGCGATCCTTGCGGTGAATGCGGAAACTACACGCTGGTGCGCAACGGCACCTGCATGAAGTGCAACACCTGCGGCTCAACAAGCGGGTGTAGCTGAGTTAAGCGCCCCGGCAACCCGGGGCGCAGGGGTCGGAAGCTGCCACAGTTACCGGCCCCGACGAATACGGAGCAAGGCGCAGAGACTTACCTTCGATGCCTTGGTCCACTCGGCCGACATGCCCGTGTTGGCCGGGAACAGGGTGGGGCGGAATATATGCTCTTTCCCACTCTTTCACGGAACGGGTGCGCTCGTTCCATGCGACGTCCAGGCCGCAGGCAAACAAAACACCGGGCGGTCAACGAATGGAGCCTGGATGGCGAAACTGACAGGGGGCTTCGGCCCCCTTTCTTTTTACCTAAAAACGGCGAATTCGGCAGAGCCTCGCCGGATTACCCGTTTCCCGTCGGGCAAGAACCGCCGAGCGGGTTTGAGGGAATTTTGCCGAGCGACTGACCGCGGATGCGACTCTGGCAAACACGCGGAGTTTGGCGCGAAATCAAAGCGATTGAAGTGAGCGGCTGACAACCGGTGGTGATTGCGTGTTTCTGATGCCTGTCCGGACACAAAACACACAAACTCTATCAGGAGGCATCACAATGAAACCGAATACTCTGGCGACCTTTTCCGCACTTGCTCTTGCTCTGCCCACTTTGGCCCTCGCGCAATCTACGGCGGATACCAACGGGGACGGCGTTCTGACAATCGAAGAGGTTCAGGCAGTCGTGCCGGACGTCGACGCAAACGGATTTGCGGCGATGGATGCAAATGGTGACGGCGCGCTGGATCAGGATGAGATCACCATCGCGCAGGAAGCCGGGTTGCTGCCATCTACAAACGGCTGATTAACAAATTTTCAAGGCGGCCAGACGAAAATTCTGGCCGCCTTTCTAGGTGTTTATCGGGGTAGGTGAATGTTGAATTTACTGCGAATCTGCGCATCCAATGCCGGATCGAACCGTGCTGGCGAAGAGGTCGACAGGATTTCCAGTTTTCGCGCGGTCGCTTTTTCGATCAAGTCAGGTTTGCCAAGCTCGACCCATTCTTTCGGAGACGTTCGATCTCCATGTGCTGGATACACATAGTCGGCCTGCATGCGCCCAAGTGTGGCATCGGTTCCCAAATAGTGACCGGGTCCACCAAGGCAAACCTCGGCCATCTGATCCAATGCCAGTGTTTCGTCAGATACTTCGATCCCGCGGACGCAGCGCATCGCCTGTCCGATAAGATCATCCCCTAAGATCAGGCTTTCAAAGCAAAAACCCAACAGAGACGAGTGCATTCCGGCGGATTCATAAACCATATTCAGGCCCGACAGGCCGGCCATGACGTTCGAGCACATCTGCTCCCATCCCGCTTGCATATCGGGCAATTTGGAATCCGATGCGCCTGCGGCGGCTCCGCCTGGCAGATCATAAAACTTGTGCATTTGGGCACAGCCTGCGCTGAGCAGAGCCTGTTCACCAGATCCTACGGACATGGCGCCTGTCCGAAGGTCCAACCCAAAGGGCCAGGTTCCAAAAATCGCTGGTGCACCGGGCTTTATGGCATTTACATAAACCAAACCGGCAAGACATTCTGCTGTCGCCTGGGCAATGGCGCCTGCGATTGTGGACGGAGCAGTTGCACCTGCCATTCCGGCCGAAAGAAGAAGAACAGGCATTCCTGCCTTGATGCATTCCTCCATCACCTGACAGCTTTCAGTGGCAAACTTCATGGGCGGTACGACAAAGCAGTTCGAGTTCGAGATGAATGGCCGCTCGCGCCACTTGTCTTCACCGCCTGCGATCATGTGGATTAATTCCATCGCTGGCGCGACATAACTAGGATCGGTGAACGATGTGCCGATATGCTTGTAAGTACCAGAACTACAAGCGTAAATCGTGTTCAGGTCCATCTCGAGATTGTCGGAAATATCGCGACAAACCATCGGGCGTTGGACAAAATGGATGTTGTCCAGCTGTTGGCAAATCCGCGCGGCATCGTGCAGATCCTGCACAGTCGAATCGCGGTATTCGCGGCCGTTGACTTCAACCATACTGACAGCGGCACCGGCGGTCCCATAGTGAACCTTTGCCCCCGACAATTCCAGGTCAGTTTGACCATCCCGGCTGAACAATGTGACCGAGCGGTTGGCTTTGGCAATGGTGTCTTCAACCAGCGCGCGCGGAAACCGGATGCGCCCGTCGTCGCCAAGTGTGCAGCCTGCGCCAACCAGATAGTCGATCCCGCTTTGCGGAGCATCCGCCAGACCTATGGTTTCAAGCGCCTGCAGCGCGGCCTCGTGAATGCGTTCGACTTGTGGCTGAGTCAGTGGCTTGTAGCGTCCGCCCTCCATTCCCGGGCGGATAGGGCGCAGATGATCAGGCAGAGCAGATGCGCGGGCAGCACGACGCGCAGCACGTCCGCCACTGCGGGAAGAGTTACGGGGTTGGTCGTTCATGTTTAGGATCCAGTAGTGAGAAACGTATTTTGAGAGGCCTTACAAAAAGCCTGACGGCCGCCCCCTGGCAGCACGTCCCCGATCCGCGCCGATTGTGCGGCTGATCAGGTGGATTTTCCAAAATTCGTTCTGCATTTGGTTCCTCATCCATTGGCCGCAGTGTTCCAATTCAGAACGGCATTATCTGTTCTATTTGCGACCTTGATGCCGAAAAGCGAAGCAAATTCTCAAGTGATTGTTGCCTAAAGATATTTTTCCCCGAGGCGGTCGAAATCTGCTATAATTCCTGTGCTTACTTGAATTGGGCCTCTAGGCTAAACACTTTTTTAACGAATGCGGCCCAGTTTGTAGCAAATTGATCTGAATACTCGAAAGCATTGCTGAAAGGTTTTTGGTGAATCGTAGGAAGGTGCATATCGCATTAATTGTTGCTCTGGCGACATCCGGCTTCTCA
Source organism: Ruegeria sp. CDSC081 (assembly GCF_059610485.1). Taxonomy (NCBI): domain Bacteria; kingdom Pseudomonadati; phylum Pseudomonadota; class Alphaproteobacteria; order Rhodobacterales; family Roseobacteraceae; genus Ruegeria; species Ruegeria sp. CDSC081. Next base: position 36,757 of record NZ_JBXWNS010000001.1, read on the forward strand.
CCGGCTTTGGCCGAGGATTGGAGCGGTGCCTATGCGGGATTCAGCTTTGGCTATGCTGATGCAGACGGGCCGAATGGTTCAAGCGGCAGCGACACCAGCTTTGGTCCTCATCTCGGGTATGACTTTGATTTCGGCAAGTTCGTGTTGGGTGGTGAGCTTGAGTATAACCGGCTGTCGCTGAATCTTGGTCAGGGCGAAGGCAGTCTGGATAGCATGACCCGGCTGAAATTGCGCGGCGGATACGATTTCGGCAATGCGTTGGGATATGTAGTTATCGGTGCGGCGCGCGTGGATTCCACGGTCGAAAACGATACCGCAGCGGTTTATGGCATTGGTGTCGCTTATCCGATTGGCAATAATTTCGTCATCAGCGGTGAGGCGCTGCGCCAGAATTTCAATGACGTTACCCGATCGAATGGGGGGCTGGATTCGAATGTGTTCAACCTGCGTACGACATTCCGGTTCTAGCAAGATTTCCAGATTGAATCTGATCTGAGCTGCCGAATTCACGACCATGAAGGTCAGGTGTTTGCGGAACATGGCGTCAATTTCCTATTCCAATTCAAGGCGTTCGCCAATCACTCCCTGGTCATGATAGAACGTAAGGCTTGGCGCGGCGGGATAGCCGTGCTAGAGGATGATCCATGAACCGGATGACCTGCATCATTATCTGCTGCATTACCTGCTGATTTATCAAGCGGGCCGGTTTCTTTCGTTTTCTTCCCTGAGACAAGTTGCTAAGCCCGCGCCAACGCGAGACGCTATGCCGTTCTTAGGAGCCGACAGATGAAGACGATCAAACTGCACAACACACGGACACGGACAAAAGAGGATTTCGTTCCGATCAGCGCCGACAATGTGCGGATGTATGTCTGTGGACCTACCGTCTATGACCGTGCCCATCTGGGTAACGCGCGGCCCGTGGTCGTGTTTGATGTGCTCTATCGTTTGCTGCGGCATGTTTATGGCGCAGATCATGTGACCTATGTGCGCAATTTCACCGATGTGGATGACAAGATCAACGCGACCGCCCTGGAACGCCAAAAGGCCGGGGCCAAAGGGTCGCTGGAGGATTTGGTGCAGGAACGATCGGATGAGACCATTGGCTGGTATCTGCACGACATGGGCGCGCTGGGGGCGTTGGAGCCGACCGAGATGCCGCGCGCGACGCAATATATTACTCAGATGGTCGCGATGATCGAGGATCTGATTGCCAAGGGTCACGCCTATGCGGCCGAAGGGCATGTTCTGTTCGCGGTGGACAGTTGGAAAGAGCAGTACGGAGCCCTGTCCGGTCGGTCCGTGGATGACATGATCGCGGGTGCCCGGGTCGAAGTTGCGCCGTATAAGAAGAACCCGATGGATTTCGTTCTGTGGAAACCGTCTACCGACGAGTTGCCAGGGTGGGAGTCTCCTTGGGGCCGAGGGCGTCCGGGTTGGCATATCGAATGCTCGGCCATGAGCTATGAGCTGTTGGGTGAGAGCTTTGACATTCACGGTGGTGGCAACGATTTGATGTTCCCGCACCATGAAAACGAGATCGCCCAGAGCAAATGCGCTCACCCGCATGGCGAGTTTGCACGGGTTTGGCTGCACAATGAGATGTTGCAGGTCGAGGGTAAGAAAATGTCCAAATCGCTGGGCAATTTCTTCACCGTGCGCGACCTTTTGGAAAAGAAAGTGCCAGGTGAGATAATTCGCTTTGTGTTCCTACAGACCCATTATCGCAAGCCGATGGACTGGACTGAGAAAAAGGCGCGTGAAGCCGAGGCAACGCTGCGCAAGTGGCGGGCGCTGACAGCAGGCATCGAGCCCGCCGCCAGCGCGGCGCCCGCGGTCATCGCTGCGCTGAGCGATGATCTGAACACAGCGGGCGCCATCACTGAGCTATACCGGCTGGCGTCCGAAGGTGACCATGCAAGCCTGTTGGCTGGCGCCCAGGTTATGGGTCTGTTGATGCCCGAAATGGGTGCATGGGCCGATCTGGCCTCAGTGGATTTGGGGTCGTATGCGGATAAACTGGCAGAAGCGCGGGCCGGGGCGATGCAGAGCAAGGATTTCTCAGAGGTGGATCGCCTGAAAGCAGTATATGTGGCCGCTGGCCTTGAAGTGCGGATGAGCAAAGAAGGTGTAGAGTTGGTTCCTGGTACCGGCTTTGACCTTACCAAGTTGGAGGGAGTGTTATGACAAAAACTCGCCTCTACCTCTACGACACCACCTTGCGCGATGGGCAGCAGACGCAGGGCGTGCAGTTCTCGACCGCTGAGAAGGTGCAGATCGCGCAGGCTCTGGACGAGTTGGGTGTGGATTACATCGAAGGTGGTTGGCCCGGTGCGAACCCGACTGACAGTGCGTTTTTTGATGCCGCGCCGAAAACTGCGGCGCGGTTGACTGCTTTTGGGATGACCAAACGCGCGGGCCGGTCGGCTGAGAATGACGATGTTCTAGCGGCGGTGATGAACGCTGGCACGAAGGCAGTGTGTCTTGTGGGCAAGTCGCATGATTACCACGTGACCCAAGCGCTGGGGATCACTCTGGACGAGAATGTCGAGAACGTGCACGCCTCAGTTGCGCATATCGTGGCGCAGGGGCGTGAGGCGTTGTTTGACGCCGAGCATTTCTTTGACGGCTACAAGGACAATCCCGGATATGCGGTCCAGGTTTGCAAGGCCGCTTTAGAGGCCGGAGCTCGCTGGGTTGTTCTGTGTGACACCAATGGGGGCGCATTGCCCGGTGAAGTGTCGCGGGTTGTATCCGAGGTGATTGCTGCAGGTTTGCCAGGTGATCGTTTGGGCATTCATACCCATAATGACACGGAAAACGCAGTTGCGTGCTCGCTCGCTGCTGTGGATGCGGGCGTGCGTCAGGTTCAGGGAACCCTGAACGGGTTGGGCGAACGCTGCGGGAATGCAAACCTGACTGCTTTGATCCCCACTTTGCTGCTGAAAGAACCTTATGTGTCGCAGTTTGATATTGGGGTCAGCGTCGAGGCCTTGGCGGGTCTGACACGGGTCAGCCGTATGTTGGACGAAATCCTGAACCGGGTTCCCAGCAAGCAGGCGGCCTATGTGGGGGCGTCTGCTTTTGCGCATAAGGCGGGGCTGCATGCCAGCGCGATCCTGAAGGATCCGTCGACGTACGAACATGTCGATCCGGCGACTGTCGGCAATGCACGGATCATCCCGATGTCGAACCAGGCGGGGCAGTCGAATCTGCGTAAACGCCTGACTGAGGCCGGCCTGAGCGTGGAAAGTGGTGATCCGGCGCTGGGGCGCATTCTTGACCGGATCAAGCAGCGCGAGGCCGAAGGCTATTCTTATGACACCGCCCAGGCCAGTTTTGAGCTGTTGGCGCGCGATGAGCTGGGTCAGTTGCCCGCTTTTTTCGAGGTCAAACGCTATAAGGTCACGGTTGAGCGGCGGAAGAATAAATACGACAAGATGGTCAGCCTGTCCGAGGCGGTTGTCGTGGTGAAGGTCGACGGGGAAAAGAAGCTGTCGGTCAGTGAGTCTCTGGACGAAGATGGCAGCGACCGAGGGCCGGTGAACGCTTTGGCCAAGGCTCTGGCCAAGGATCTGGGGCAGTATTCGCGGATATTGGACGACATGCATCTGGTCGATTTCAAGGTGCGGATCACCCAAGGCGGAACCGAGGCCGTGACGCGGGTCATCATCGACAGCGAAGACGGGCAGGGGCGGCGCTGGTCAACTGTCGGGGTCAGCGCGAACATAGTGGATGCGTCGTTTGAGGCCCTATTGGATGCGATCCAGTGGAAGCTTGTACGGGATTGCCGTCCTCGGGCGGTGGTGGCCGAGTGACGGTGCAGTTCAATGACGATCTGAAAGCCTGTGCTGCATTGGTGCATCGCGCCGATCCGGACCGGTTCATGGCGGCGATGGCCGCGCCGGTTTCCGCACGTTCGGTTCTGTTTCCGATCTATGCCTTGAATGTCGAGGTCGCCCGAGCACCCTGGGTCACGCAAGAGGCGATGATTGCCGAGATGCGCCTGCAATGGTGGCGCGATGCATTGCAGGAAATTGCTGAAGGTCCGGCTGTGCGTCGACATGAGGTCGTGACGCCGTTATCGCAGGTTCTGTCCCCGCATCTGGCGGCGATGCTGGATGAATACGTGGCCGTAAGGCGCTGGGATATTTATCGCGATCCTTTTGAGGACGAGGCCCATCTCGAGGCCTACCTAAATCACAGCTCGGCCAGTTTGATGGTGGCGTCGGCGCAATCTTTGGGTGAGGCCGACGAGCCTGTGTTACGAGATTTCGGCTATGCCGTTGGCGTGGCGAACTGGTTGCGCGCAATCCCGGATCTTGAGGCGCGCGGGCGTATTCCTTTGTTGGATGGAACACCCGATGCAGTGCGCGATCTGGCGCAAAAGGCTCTGAACCGGTTACGGCGCGCACAGGGACAGCGTCTGGCGATTTCACCAGAGGCGCGCCCGGCGCTTTTGGCGGGTTGGCAATCTGAATGGGTGTTGCGCAAGGCGATTGCTCAGCCAGATCGCGTGGCCGCAGGGAATTTGATGCAGGGTGAGGTTCGGCGCCGGGTTTCCCTGATGTGGAAGGTGGTCCGGGGTCGCTGGTAGACCTCAGACCGTTTCGGGATCGGACGGGCGCAGAACCAACCACAGCAGTGCGCCCCCAGCCAGAGTCAACAATGGAACCATGGCAAGGTTGACCGCGGTCCAGCCTTCAACCGGTGAGCCGCCAGAGCAGTTCATCAATCCACCCGAAGCAAGCGAAGCCAGTGTTACGCCACCGAATACCAGCAGGTCGTTCAGACCCTGCATGCGGCCACGCTCGTTGATGTCATGCGATGCCGCCAACATGGTGGTCGCGCCAATAAAGCCAAAATTCCAACCGACGCCCAGCAAGATCAGAGCGATGAAGAAGTTCTCGAGCTCAACCCCTTGCAAGGCGACAACGCCAGCACCGGCAAGGATTGCCAGACCAAGAGCTACGATCTTTTCGACGCCGAAACGGGCGATCAACTGGCCGGTGAAGAAACTGGGGATGTACATGGCGAGAACGTGAAAAGAGACCACATCTGCCGCGTCATTGGCTGTGTAGCCACAACCAACTACTGCCAGCGGAGTGGATGTCATGACCAGATTCATCAACGCATAAGAAACCATTGCGCAGATGATGGCCACGGCGATGCGCGGCGTCTTTAGCATCTCAAGCCGGGTGCGTCCGGTCGGGGCCCCCTCAGCGGCTTTTGCAGGCGTGGGGATGTCCAGAAAGAAAAACAAGACCGAGCCCAGAATGTTGAGCACAATCACCGCCAGATAGGTGCCCAGGAATGGGATCACATAGGCGGTAGAGGTCAGCTTAACGATTTGGGGGCCAATGAGCGCGGCGGCCAGACCGCCGGCCATGACGTATGAGATTGCCTTAGGGCGAAAGGCGTCCGAGGCTGTGTCCGCGGCGGCAAAGCGATAGAATCCGTGCGCGCTCATATAGATGCCGGTCAGCAGACTGCCCGCCAGGAAGACCGGGAACGAGGCCAGATACAAACCGTAGGCCCCAACCAGACCCCCGCAGGCACCTGCCGTTGCCCCAACCAGAAACCCTGCGCGCCGTCCCCAGCGTTGCATTATGGCGGAAATCGGCGTTGCCGCCAGCATTGACCCCAGCACGATCAGCGAGATGGGCAAGGTTGCGAGACAGGCATTGGTGGCCAGCGACTGCCCGGCCAGACCGCCAACAATAAAGATCATCGGCATCTGCGATCCCAGAATGGCCTGAGCTGCGACCAGAACAGCGACATTGCGCTTGGCCTGACTGTTATCCGGGATCGTGGGTGTCATTGTCATGCGCCAATGCGTAGCGATGAAAGCCGGGTCATACAAGACGGTTGCATCTGCGACAAAGCACCCTAACGTGCTGCTGACCAATTTGCCGGAGCGCGCATGTCCGTCGGACGTATCATTGAAACCCCCGATTGCGTGGACGAGGGGGCCAAATGGCTGGCGGATATCTGTCCGCGCATGGCTTTTGCGATGGACCAGACCGGGCCTTTGCCGCTGCGCCGTAAGCCTGACGGGTTTGCCCAGCTGCTCAGCGCGATCGTCAGCCAACAGGTCAGCGTGGCCTCGGCCAATGCCATATGGAAACGCCTGCAGGATGCAAAGCTGACCGGTCCACGCAAAATCATGTGGGCCATGGATGAGGATTTGCGCGCGGTGGGCCTAAGCCGCCAAAAGATCAGATATGCCCGGGCGCTTGCGGAGGCTCGTATTGATTACAAAGCGTTACGCGACGCACCTGATGAGGATGTTGTGGCGATCCTGACCGAAGTTTCAGGCATAGGCGTCTGGACTGCCGAGATTTACGCGATGTTTTCTCTGGGCCGTGCCGATGTGATTGCGCCGGGCGACCTTGCGCTGCAAGAGGCCGCGCGCATCCTCTATGATTTACCCAAGCGCCCTACGGATAAAGAACTGCGCCAGATGGCCGAAGCGTGGTCACCCTGGCGGTCGGTTGCAGCGCGGGTGTTGTGGGCCTATTACCGGGTCGCAAAAGAACGAGAAGGGATCAGATGACACGGGTTTTGAATGCGCTCCGAAAAGAGCCGGTTTCGGGCGATACGCGCTCGGTCGTGGTGTTCGTGCATGGCTATGGCGCCAACGGGGCAGACTTGCTGGGGCTGGCCGATGTGTTGGGCGAGCACTTGCCGGACACGCTGTTCGTTGCCCCTGACGCGCCCGAGCAGATCCCGGGTATGCCCAATGGCTTTCAGTGGTTCCCGATCCCGTGGATTGATGGCTCGTCCGAGGAAGAGGCGCGCCGTGGCATGGACATGGCGGCGGATGATTTCAACGCTTTCCTAGATGCGCTGATGGTGGACGAAGACGTTCTGCCCGAGCAGGTGGTTCTGTTCGGATTTTCGCAAGGCACGATGATGAGCCTGCATGTTGCCCCGCGCCGCGAGGACCCAGTGGCCGGGATAGTAGCCATTTCAGGACGCCTTCTGGAACCCGATCTGCTGCCGGATGAAACAGTCAGCCGCATGCCGGTCCTACTGGTACATGGCGACGCCGATGACGTCGTGCCGCCACAATCATTGCCCGAAGCCGCCGAGGCCCTGCAAGCGGCTGAGTTCAAAGAGGTCTATGCCCATGTCATGAAGGGCACCGGCCACGGTATTGCCCCGGATGGTCTTAGCGTCGCACTGGCTTTCATGCGTGACAAGCTGAGCCTTTAAGCAATGATTGCGGTCCGCCCCATGATGCCCGAGGATGTCGCAGCAGCTTGCGATTTGCTCAACCAGATCATCGCCATTGGTGGTACGACCGCGAATGAAACCCCTTTCTCTGAAGCGCAGTTTGCACAGAGCTATCTGGAGGGGCAGGATAAGATATGCTGCCACGTGGCGCTGGATCAGGCCGGAGAGGTCGCCGGGTTTCAATGGCTAGGGGTGAATGACAGGCTTCCCGACGATTGCGGGGATATCGCCACGTTCTCGCGCCGTGAACCGCCTTTGAAAGGGGCAGGGCGTGCCCTGTTTGCAGAAACTTCCAAATTTGCGGCAGGGCTCGGGTTGAAATATCTCAACGCAACCATTCGCGCCGACAATGCCCCTGGTCTCGGATATTATGGCAAGATGGGGTTTCGGGATTACTCGGTGGCTTATGGTGTGCCGTTAGAGGATGGAACGCCGGTCGACCGGATTTCCAAACGGTATGAACTGAGGAAGGACACGCTGTGCTGATCGTGACGGGAACAGTTGAAGTTGCGCCGGAAGGAGTTGAAAAAGCTGCCAAAGCCGCGCAAGAGATGGTCGCCGAGACAGTCAAGGAATCGGGTTGTCTGGTTTATGAGTTCAGCCAAATTCTGGGTCATGCCAATCGGTTTCGGATCTACGAAGAATGGGAAAGTCAGGCCGCGCTCGAGGCGCATTTTGCCACGCCGCACATGGCAACATTTCAGGCGGTGCTGGGCAAGGTCGGAGTGACTGAAAGTCTAATCTATCGGATCACGGGAGGTGACAAGAAACCGCTGCGGTGATCCTAGTCCCATAAGGAAGGCTCGGCGAATTCGATGGAATTCCCGGACGGGTCGCGAACGTATAGAGACAGTATTCCGTTCGGCCATTCAAATTCAGCGTCTACGGGCACGTTCCAGTCTATAAGATGTTTTCGCATCACCGCGATTTGCGCGCGCGCCATGCCAAAGCAGGCATGACCCGGACCTTGGGCGCCATGGGCGGGAACAGGCAGGCGCGGGTTGCCCGGAGGTTTTTCGGTCTCTGCCGCATTGAATAGCAGCAAAACTGAACCACCCACCTTGTAGAACACATGCCGGTTGGCGACACGCTGGATTTGCTCAAGCGCCAGAACGTCCCCATAGAAATGCTCTGCAGCATCCAGGTCGTCGACATAAAGTGACGCTTCTAAAAGGCCGGTTGGCTGCGGAATGTCAGGTGATACCTTCATTCCTCTATCCTATCACAAATAGGCGTATCGGTCACCGACGTGGGCGCCGGTCCCGTTTGCGCGAAGAAGATGGAGCGAGGGCAGGCATAGATAGGCTATCCCATTGCCCCGGCTCAAGCCCGTCCAATGTCCAGTCGCCAATCCGGGCGCGGATCAGTCGAAGGGTCGGGTGCCCAACGGCCGCCGTCATTCGGCGCACTTGCCTGTTTCGACCTTCTCGAAGGACCAGTTCGACCCAACAATCCGACACCGTCTGCCGCACTCTGATCGGCGGGTCGCGCGGCCATAATGCCTCGGGCTGATCCATCAATCGCGCCTTGGCAGGGCGGGTCAAGCCCTCCTTCAGCTTAACACCCTCGCGCAGGGCTTTTAGGGCGGAGGCGTCTGGCTCCCCTTCGACCTGCACCCAATAGGTCTTAGCCATTTTATGCTTGGGATCGGCTATCTGCGCCTGAAGGTGACCATTGTCGGTCAACAGCATCAAACCTTCGCTATCGCGGTCCAATCGCCCGGCGGGATACACGTCCGGCAGATCAATGAAATCCGACAGCGTACTGCGCGGAGACTCCGCATTCGCGCGATCCGTGAACTGCGGCAATACATTGAATGGTTTATTGAAGCGGATGAACCAGGACATTCACCCGCCATAGCCCGGCGAACGAATTGGTGCAACCTGTGGATAACTGTCATCGGCCTGTTACGGATTCGGAATACTCAATCCCCGAGATATTGTGGAAACTCAGGGCTTGTCAGAGCTTTAACACGATATATAGTAAAGCTAAGGCCGGGGCGGGGGTTCTCCGCTCTGATGTCAAAAGAGGCAGAGCAGAGCGTGGAGCGATTCTGATATGGACGGAGACTTCAGAACCGAATTTGTCAGGGAACCTGGTGCGCTCAAGCATCATCCGGCATTGGTTTTGAACGCCGATTACCGCCCCTTGTCCTACTATCCACTATCGCTCTGGCCGTGGCAGGAGGCCATAAAAGCTGCCTGGCTGGACAGGGTGGATATCGTCGCCGAATATGACGAAGTTGTCCGAAGCCCGAGCACCGAGATACGAATACCCTCGGTCGTTGTGCTGAAAGATTATGTAAAACCCAGAAAGCGCGTGGCCTTCACGCGCTTTAATTTATTTCTGAGGGATGAATTCCGCTGCCAATACTGTGGCAGCCGTGGGGATCTGACCTTTGATCACGTGATCCCGCGCGCGGCGGGCGGGGTGACAAGCTGGCAAAACGTTGTTGCGGCCTGTAGCCCATGTAACTTGCGCAAAGGGTCTAAATCACTGCGGCAAGCAGGAATGACATTGCGCAAGCCTCCGCGGCAGCCGGATGCCGAGGCTTTGCGCAACGTTGGACGAAAATTCCCACCGAACCACCTGCATGACAGTTGGATCGACTTTCTCTATTGGGATGCGGAACTGGACGAGCTCTAACGGCCTTCACGCCACGCGGCGAACCAGAGCAGAACCAGAACGACAGACAAAGCGGCATTCCATCCGGCCATGGAAACACCAAATAACTCCCATGGAATATCATCACAGCGTACCAGTGGTGCCGACATGATCTGATCCAGCAGTTCTTCTGCCGACAGACCGCCGATGCTGCTTGATGTGCAGCTTGACGGACCTTCCCACAAACCGCGTTCTACACCAGCGTGATAGACACCAATGACCGCAGTGGTCAGCGCCGCCAGTGTACCCAATAGGGGCAAGACAGAATGTCGTGGCAATGCCAGCGCCACAGCGCCGATCAGGATGGCGACGCCATGTGGATAGCGTTGCCAAATGCACAGTTTGCAAGGTGGAAGCCCACCAAGATACTGAAAGGCAAAGGCGCCAAGTAACAACGCCATAGACCCAAGCGTCGCAATCAGGATCAGTAAATTTCGTCGTGTCATAAGAATTTCACCGCTAGGAACCCGCCGAACAGAAGGATGATGAACAGGGTAAACATAAGGCCCAGCCGCTTTTCTATGAAGGTGCGGATCGGCTCTCCGAACCCCCAAAGCAGACCGGCGACGATGAAGAACCGGATCGCTCGGGCCAGGATCGAGGTGGCAATGAAGGTGCCCAGGGGCATCCCTGTCCAGCCGGACATGATGGTGATGACCTTATAGGGAAAAGGCGTAACCCCAGCGGCCAGAACAGCCCAGAAACCAAAGTCATTGAACCGTGTGTTGAACTCTTCCATGGCGTGGGCTTTGCCCATGGATTCAAGGATGGGCTGGCCGAGGCTTTCATAAAAGAACGCGCCGATTGCATAGCCTAACATTCCGCCCAAAACCGAAGCTACCAGTGCAACAGAAGCAATCAGCCAGGCCCGGGAGGGTCGGGCAAGGATCATGGGAATCATTAGAACGTCCGGCGGTATCGGAAAGAAAGAGCTTTCGATGAAGGAAACAATAGCCAGCGCCCACAAGGCATTCGGGTGTTCTGCCAGACGAATGGTCCAGTCATAAAGAGGTCGCAGCATCAGGTGCAATTTCCCTGTACATGTGTTGGGTAAGCCAAATCATGCGCCCCGCAGGCCGTCAACCTTGCAGGCTGGAACATTCCTCAATCAGGGTGTTTTTTGCCTCTGGACCTTCTCGATTTTGAACGCTAATTCAGTGTCCGTGGCCCAAGTGGCGGAATGGTAGACGCAGGGGATTCAAAATCCCCCGGTAGTGATACCGTGCCGGTTCGAGTCCGGCCTTGGGTACCAAAGTAAAAACAGAGGGTTAGGGGAACCGGCCTTCTGTTTTTTCTTTCCGGCAGTTCTAATTGCTCGCATTCCCAACTCACACTTTCGCGTTCTGGTCAGGATTCCCGATGTCAAAAGCGCATAATTGGATGTGTTTGCGGTCACTGCGGGGCAGATGCGCAAGAAAAGCTTCAAAGGCGGGGAAAATTCAGGGGGGCTTGTCAAATCTGAGGATACGCCTGCTTTGGTGACCTGCTGGCCTTGACAAGCTAATGCTCAGAATGAAACCTCTTACGGGTTGGGAGATTCTGAAAAATCAAAGATATGCCTGCTGTATAGCGGGCGTTGTTGCATATCGCAGGGCCATTTATCCGGCGCTTTGATGTGTCTCCCACCAGAAAAATAATGGGAGTTCACTTATGAAAAACAGCAGCAAGCTTAGCCTCGGCGCGGTTGTCACGGCGGCTCTGATGGCGCCTGCGGCCTATGCCGAAGAGTTTATCACGATCGGCACAGGTGGCGTGACCGGGGTGTATTACCCAACTGGCGGTGCAATCTGTCGTCTGGTCAACAAAGGGCGCAAGGAACATGGCGTGCGCTGCTCGGTCGAATCGACCGGCGGTTCCGTGTACAACATCAACACCATTCGCGAAGGCGAGCTGGAGTTTGGTGTCGCGCAGTCCGACTGGCAGTACCACGCCTATAACGGCAGCTCGAAATTCGAAGAGGCCGGCCCGTTTGAAAACCTGCGCGCCGTCTTCTCGGTTCACCCCGAACCATTTACCGTTGTGGCCCGTGCCGATTCCGGTGTGACCAATTTCGAAGACCTGAAAGGCAAGCGCGTAAATATCGGTAACCCCGGTTCCGGTCAGCGTGGCACCATGGAGGTTCTGCTGGGCGAAATGGGCTGGTCCACTGACGATTTCGAACTGGCGACCGAACTGAAAGCGGCGGAACAGTCCGCAGCCCTGTGCGACAACCAGATTGACGCAATGGTCTATACCGTGGGTCACCCCTCGGGCTCGATTCAAGAAGCCACCACGGCTTGCGACTCGGTTCTGGTCAATGTCAGCGGCGAGGCCGTGGACAAGCTGGTCAACGACAACTCGTTCTACCGTACAGCTACCATTCCCGGCGGCATGTACCGCGGGTCGGATGGTGATACCGCGACATTCGGCGTTGGCGCGACCTTCGTGACTTCGGCGGACGTGTCGGATGATGCGGTTTATGCGGTTGTCAGCTCGGTTTTCGAGAACTTCGATGACTTCAAAAAGCTTCACCCGGCATTTGCCAACCTTAAGCCCGAAGAGATGATCGCGGACGGCTTGTCAGCCCCGCTGCATCCGGGTGCCGAGAAGTACTATAAAGAAAAAGGCTGGATTCAATAAGCCAGACCTGACGCGGGGTGCCCGTCGGGCGCCCCGCACAAAACCCGTATCAAGCGGGTGATGCAGAAGGCCGCAAATGGCCACGACGGGGAGACATTTTCATGAGTTCCGAGACACAATCGAACCGCCCGCTATCCGAAGAAGAACTACAGGATCTGGTCGCATCTTCAGATGCCGGAGGGCGTAATCCGGTTGGGAATGTAGGCGTTTTCCTTGCGATCGTGGCGGCGATCTGGTCGATCTTTCAGGTCGTACTTGCTTCGCCCCTGGCGAACTATGTGTTGCCCGGCAGCGTGGTTAACAATTCGCGTCAGTTTCACCTGGCCTTTGCGATGTTTCTGGCCTTTGCAGCCTATCCGGCGCTGAAATCCAGCCCACGGGATTATATCCCTGTGCAGGATTGGATCATGGGCCTTCTGGGCGCGTTTGTGGCGCTGTACGGATATTTCTTCTATACCAAGATCGTCGATGCCGGAGGGCTGGCAGACAACACTGACAAGTGGATCGCGCTGGGTGGGCTATTGCTGTTGTTCGAGGCCGCGCGCCGTGCGCTTGGCCCGGCGATGGCGATCATTGCGACGATCTTTTTGGCCTATGTCTTCTTTGGATCATCCGAATGGGTGCCCGAAGTCATCCGCTGGAAAGGCGCCAGCCTGAAAAAGGCGATGAGCCATATGTGGATCACCTCCGAGGGCGTGTTCGGTATCGCCTTGGGTGTTTCGACCAAGTTTGTATTCCTGTTTGTTCTGTTTGGCGCCTTGTTGGATAAGGCCGGGGCAGGGAACTATTTCATCAAGATGGCCTTTGGCGCGCTGGGTCACCTGCGCGGCGGCCCCGCCAAGGCGGCGGTTGTGGGCTCAGCTGCGACCGGTCTGATCTCGGGCTCGTCCATAGCAAACGTTGTGACTACTGGTACCTTCACCATTCCATTGATGAAACGTGTTGGGTTCAGCAGCGAACAGGCGGGTTCGGTTGAGGTCGCCAGTTCGGTGAACGGGCAGATCATGCCACCCGTCATGGGCGCTGCAGCCTTCTTGATGGTAGAATATGTGGGTATTTCCTATGTCGAGGTGATCACCCACGCCTTCCTGCCAGCGGCGATCTCATACATTGCTCTGGTCTATATCGTGCATCTCGAAGCCGTAAAGCGGAACATGCCCACATTGGGCGACCGCGAAGTGAAGCTGGCACGTACCGTGGTTGGTATGTTCTCGTTCTTCATTGTTTTTGCTGGGCTCTGCTATGGCTCTCAATTCCCTGTGGAAGCAGTGACAAATTGGATGCCGAACTCGGCCGGTCTGGTCCTCAGCCTGATCATCTGCGCAATTTACGTGGCGCTGCTGTATCTGGCCGCACAAGTGCCCGATCTGGAACCCGATGACCCGAATGCCAAAGAGGTGACGCTGCCGGTCATTAGCGAGATCTACAAGGCCGGTCTGCATTACCTTCTGCCGATCATCGTGCTGGTCTATTTCCTGATGATTGAACAGAAATCGCCCGGTCTTTCGGCCTTTTGGGCCACGTCCTTGCTGTTTGTGATCCTGCTGACGCAGAAACCGCTGAAGGCGATGTTCCGGGGGCAAAGCAACCTCTACAACGCGTTCATCGACGGTGTCGCGGATCTGTGGCAGGGCATGATCGACGGCGCGCGCAACATGATCGGTATCGCGCTGGCGACGGCCACGGCGGGTGTGATCGTGGGAACCGTTACCCTGACCGGTGTGGGCCAAGTGATGGCCGATCTGGTCGAGTTCCTGTCTGGCGGCAATCTGATCCTGATGCTGATCATGGTCGGTATCCTCAGCCTGATCCTGGGCATGGGCCTGCCGACCACTGCGAACTATATCGTCGTCAGTTCTTTGATGGCCGGTGTGGTCGTGGAGCTGGGCGCGCAGAGCGGGCTGATTGTGCCGCTGATCGCGGTGCATCTGTTTGTCTTCTACTTTGGCATCATGGCGGATGTGACACCGCCCGTGGGGCTGGCCAGTTTCGCGGCTGCGGCTGTATCGGGGGGCGATGCGATCAAGACCGGATTCATCGCCTTCTTCTATAGCCTGCGCACGGTCGCGTTGCCGTTTGTCTTCATCTTCAACACAGACCTTCTGTTGATTGATGTGACCTGGGTCGAAGGGATAATCGTTGCGATATTTGCGACGATAGCGATCCTTGTCTTTACGGCGGGCACGATGGGCTACTTCCTGACCCGCAGCCGGATCTATGAGAGCGTTGCCTTGGTCGCGGTTGCTTTCGCACTATTCCGTCCGGATTACTTTATGGACAGGATTTCACCCCCATATCAGACCGTTGAACCGGCAGCTTTCACCGAAACGATCGGGGAAACACCGCCCGGAACCGAGGTACGTCTGGTCATCAGCGGCCCGGATTTCGACACGCTTGAGATGGTGGATACCACGGTTGTCGTCTCTGTCGGCGACGAAGACGGCGGTCCTGCACGGGTTGATGCGATGGGTCTACTGCTGATCGAAGAGGACGGTCTGATCAAACTGGAAGAGCCGCTGTTCGGCGCGCCTGTTGCCGATGATCTGAGCATCTTCGACTATTACGGGGATGAGGCCGTGCGCCTGACCTCGGTCAGCCTGCCGTCAAGCCAGCCACCCAAGCAGCTGGTCTATATCCCGGCGATGATCCTGTTGGGTCTGATCGCCTTCCTGCAACGCGGCCGTGCCGCCAGACAAGGGGTGCCCGCATGACACGTTCTGTTCTGTGTGCTGTTGATATCAGCAATGGCAAAATTGATGGCCCGGTCCTTCAAAAGGCCGCTGCATTGGCCGATTTGGAGGGGGCGCAGCTGGATGTGGTCAGCGTTCTGCCCGATTTTGGAGAAAGCTGGGTGTCCGGCTTTTTCCAGGCGGATTTCCATGAAAAGGCTTTGGCTGAGGCGCAGAAACAACTGACCGAGCTGTGCGCATCAACATTGGGCAGTGAGCGCAATGAAAAGATCCGCCATGTGGTGGCCACGGGCACGGCCTATCAGGAGATCCTGAAAACCGCAGAAAGCGCCGGATCTGACCTGATCGTCATTGGGGCGCATAAGCCGGACTTCAAGGATTACCTGCTGGGTCCGAATGCTGCGCGCGTCGTGCGGCATTCGACAGTCTCGGTCTACGTGGTGCGATGATCTAATACCCGGTCATTTCAAGATAGCCACGGCCTGAATGGCTGCCTGAGACCTTAACGGGCCCCTCCCAATAGGCAAAGCGGGTTGCCATCCAGGCTTTGGGTGTCAGGGCGCTGACGACAATATCCACCCCGCGGGCGGGGAGTGTAACACGCCATTCAATCGGGATATCCCGGTCAGCGACATGAGCGGTCTGAAGCGGTTCAAAAGAAACAGAGCCATCGGCAAGCGCGGTGGTTTCGCCATCCTTGCCGATCCACGTGGCAGAGGTGAAATCCTCAGCCTCTCCGCGCAGGCGAAAGGCCATCAGCTTGTCGCCGCCCTCGAAGCTGAGCGAGAACCAATCCCATCCGCTTTGATCCTCGGCCAAAGGTTGCGAGGACCATTCCCGGTCCAACCAGCCCTGTCCGGTTACCGCAACATCCCCATCCGGCAAATGCAGGGTTCCTGTCACGTCGAAAAACGGCTGTGAATAGTAATAGCTTGCCTGCCCCTGCGCAGATTTGACCGAATACCCGGCATCTCCGTGAAAGACCAAAGGCCCCATTGCACGCAGTGACAGATCGTATCCGAAATCAGCACCATTGGCCCGCAGCTCCAGCCTATCAAAGTCTGGGCCACGCATGTACCACTCGTCGATCCAGGCCTCAAATGGGGTGGCGGTGACCCCGGCCTGACCGATCCCGCCGCGCGACAGGCGCTCTGCGAAGTAATGGGCGTCGGGGGTGGTCAGGGCCGCATGGCCCAACCACAGCTGCGGGCTTTGCCAGGATTGCTCTTCATAGGGTT
This sequence comes from Ruegeria sp. CDSC081, assembly GCF_059610485.1. Classification (NCBI taxonomy): domain Bacteria; kingdom Pseudomonadati; phylum Pseudomonadota; class Alphaproteobacteria; order Rhodobacterales; family Roseobacteraceae; genus Ruegeria; species Ruegeria sp. CDSC081. Next base: position 53,207 of record NZ_JBXWNS010000001.1, read on the forward strand.
TCAGCGCCGAGCGGAACAACGTCCACTGCACCCCATAATCGCGCCCGTCTTCTCCTTTCAGGTTTGCGGTCAGATACCACCATTCGATCCTGAAAGTGGGATGGGGACCGTGATCCTGCGGAAAGCTCAACTGATACCCAAGCTGGGGGACGTCGAACCCGTCGGCCTCACCTCCAAGACCGGCAAAGCCCTGCGCCCGAAGTTGGGCGGGCAATAGCAGGGCCAGAATTAGGAACCAGACTTTAGCGTTCATTGGCAAACACTCTTAACAACTCGGCAGGCGGGATGCGCAGCAACCGAAGGGCTGGAACCGCAGCGGCGATAACAGCGGCCAGTAAGGTCAGAAGAAATAGATAGAACCAGTCGCTTGGGAATAGGTACATTGGTAACCGCCAGCCAAACGCCTCGACATTGATGACCGTCAGCAACGTCCAGGCCAGAACCAACCCAAGCGGCAAGGCCAGCGCGGCGGTCAGAGAGGCGAGAAGCACGCTCTGCGTCAGTTCAAACCGCGCCAGTTGCGCCCGCGTCAGGCCAAGCGCCCAGACCGGGGCGATCTGAGGCAACCGTTGTGTCCAAAGCGTCAGCAGGCTGGTCAGGATCGCAAATCCAGCAACCCCGAGCGTCAGGATATTCAGCGCAGAGGTCACCACAAATGTGTCTTCGAAGATTTCCGTGGATCGGGCCTTCATGTCAGCTTGATGAACGACTGCCTGCGGAGGAAGGTCAAATTCCGCCCGAAGCCTTTCGGCAACATCGCTGGCTTGATCAGGGGGCATGCGAACGCCATATCGCCGTTCCTCGGTATTGGGTGCGATGTCTTCCAAAAGCTCCATCGACACGATGGCTTGTCCGGTTGGATTGCCATAATCAGAATAGACCCCTGCAATGACCAGCTTGTGACCCGGGCGGAGCGTGATTTGATCTCCGGGCCACAGACTGGATCTGCGCGCAAGCTGTTCGTTGATCAGAACGGCGGTTCCGGACATCACCTGATCCCATACTCCGGGCACTGAGGCGATCAGCGGCCAGTTTTCTTGATAAACCGGATTGTTCACCACCCCGTAAAGAAACAAGGGGCCGCTTCCGTGCGCCAGCTCGACGCTGCGGATCGGCAAAACGGCGTCGACCTGAGGCAGCAGCCATTTCTTGATGTCCTGCGCCTGTTGTTCGTCGGATGCGGTTATATACAGTTCTGATGTCAGTCGTTGGTCAAGCCACCCGGTAAATGTCAGCCGGAAACTCGACACCATGGTGCCCACGCCGATGTTCGCGGCCAATGCCAACATCAATGCCATCAGGGCCAAAGAGAGACCGGGCAGTTGCGCCTGCATGTCGGCGAATACCCATTGTCTGACCGGGCCGTTCTGTAGCTTCTGAAGTCCGGTTACTGCGATCAGCAAGAGAAACGGTAAAATCAACGCAGAACCCGTCAGGATTCCGGCAACCAGCACGAACCCTGCGACCAAACCGTCGGCCACAAAGATTGAAACGATCCCCAACCCAATCAGGAATACTCCGATCAGAGCCAATCTTTTGGTTGCAGTGTCATCCCCCCGCCAGGCCTGCGGACCCGGGCTTGATAACAGCGGCAGCCGAGCCAATCGGAACAAAGCCTGAGAACTGGCCAAGAGCGTTCCGAACAGGGCCATGGCCAAGCCCGCGAGAACCCAGTGCAGTTGAAGCGATAGCTGACCTTCAACTGGTGCACCATACAACCCGCGTAGGGTGGATGCCACGTCGGGCAGCAAGGCCCCGGCCAGCAAGAACCCCAGGACCAGACCGGCGCCCCCTCCAATCAGGGCCAACAGCGACAGTTCGGCCAGGATGATCCAGATGATCCGGCGCATCGATACGCCCAGCGCACGGATTGTCCGGATGATCGCTCGGCGCTGCGCAAAAGCCAACCCGACGGTGCCATGGACGATGAACAGCCCAACGGCAAAGGACAAAAGCGCGAAGGCAGAGAGGTTGAGGTGGAAGCTCTCTGTCAGTTGAGCCGTGTCCAATCTGGTTGAGGCTGCAATTCGTGTCAGATCAGGAGCGATCTGCTCAAGCGGAGGGATCGCTCGGGGTTGATCAGGCAGGATGACCAGACGTGAAATCTGCCCCTTTTTGTCAAGCAGCTGTTCGGCGATGCCAATATCGGTAAAGACCAGATCAGGCGGCAGCGCGTCGCTGGACAGGATCGGCGGCAGGTCGCTGGCTTGCTCCAGAACCTGGGCCAGTTCCGGCGCGACCAGTATCCTGCCGGGCGCGGTCAGCATGTCTGCGGGATCGGGCGGCGTATCGCTTTGTTCCAGACGGCTAAGGGCGGGCAGGGGTGGAAAGGCGACCATGTCGACCCCCATGACCTGCAGATTGCGCCCGCTATGGCGCCAACGCCCCTCAAGCACCGCAGCGACCTGCCAGCCAGCCCGACGCAAGCTGACATAATGGTCGATCGTCAAATTCCCCGAGGTGGCGTGCAATTCATCGTATTGACCAAATGAGAGTTGATCATTGGCCCGTTGATAGCTTGCCCGGGCCTCGGAATTTATGGCTTGAACTGCCGACCATAGCCCGGTCGCAAGCGCAATGCCGGTCAACAAGGTTAACAGCTGAAGCCAATGGGCACGCCAGTGCGACATCAACGCCTGTATGATGGCCAAAGTCACGAGATATGACCGCCGGACAGGCGGACCTGTTGGTCCAGACGGGCCGCGATGTCCTGCGAATGTGTCACCAACAGCAGGGCAGCGCTGGTCTCGGCGACCAGAGCAAGCATCAAATCCAATACATTGGTGCTTGCGACCTCATCCAGATTTCCTGTTGGTTCATCCGCGAGCAAAAGACTGGGGCGCGGCGCAAGGGCGCGTCCGATGGCAACGCGTTGCTGCTGGCCGCCTGACAGGTTCTCGGGAAAGCGGTCTAGCAGGTCCCGCAATCCCAGTTTGTCGGCAAGATGATCGCACCAGTCCGGATCATATTTACCGGCAAGCCGGGCATGGAAGGACAGGTTTTGGCCGACCGTCAACGACGGGATCAGATTGAACTGTTGGAATACCAGGGCCACACGCTCGCGCCGAAGGGCTGCGCGCCCGGTATCGTCTAGTGTGGACAGGTTGGTTCCGCCCAGTGAGATTTCGCCCGCATCGAATATGTCCAGCGCACCTGCGAGATTTAGAAGCGTGCTTTTGCCACTGCCACTTTCCCCGGTTAGGGCAAGCGTTTGGCCATAGTCCAACGACAGAGATACTCCGTTCAAAATCGGTCGACCGTTTGCATATGATTTATGGACATCAGTTATTTTAAGCAGCATTCATAGGCGCCCTGTATTCTGCCACTCACAATTTGCAGCCGACCGAGGCGGTGTCCAGTTCAATGGCGCCATCGTTTCCATTCGTCGCAGACGCAGGGTTGCCCAATCCTGCAATTGAAGCGATTGTGACGAGACTTAAAAACAGAGGGGATGGGCGCCGGTGACCTTATCCGAGCAGATTATCTGGGGAAGCGTTTATTTGGGTATCTGCTTTTTGATCGAAATTGCCCTGCTGACCTGGTGCATGCAGATCATCCGGGTGATGTCGATCAAACTGGAAAAAAGCAAAAGGTTCGTCACCATTGCAAGCCCGCTGACTATCGCGCTGATTTTTATCGTGATGATCCATACCTTTCAGGTCTGGCTTTGGGCGATTGTCTGGGTCTTTGGGGATGTTCTGGCGGACTGGAACTCGGCGCTGTATTTCTCTTTGGTTACGTTCACAACGCTGGGTTACGGCGACATTGTTCTGGACGACGGGCTGCGCATTTTTGGTGCCTTCGCCTCGGTCACCGGGCTTTTGGCATTTGGGCTGTCCACAGCCTTTTTGGTCGCAGTCATGTCGCGGGTGCTGCAGGAAGAGTCGATCCTTTAAAGGATTGGTGCGAACAACCGCGCCAGAGGCGAGCCGAACCGAATATAGGCCGGTTGTTCGGGCAAGGTTTTGTCCAGCTCATAGCTGGATTCAAAGTCCATTAGCAGCATGTTGTGAACCGCATGGGCCGCGTCCTTGTCAAAGAACAGGGCCATCGCCTCAAAATTCAGGCGGAAAGAACGGTTGTCCAGATTGGTAGTGCCAACAGCGGTCAGAGTGTCGTCCACCAGAAATACTTTTTGATGCATGAATCCATCAGTGTACCGGTAGACCCGCGCGCCGCATTCCCTGATCTCGTCGAAATAGGCAAAGGCCGCCAGCCAAGGCAAGCGGTGATCAATCACGTCGGGAACCAGAATGCGAACATCTACCCCGCGCATTGCGGCGTGGCGAAGTGCGGTCATGATGTCGATATCAGGAACGAAATAGGGGGATGCGATCCACAATCGTTCCTTTGCTTCCGTGATTGCAGAAAAGAACATCATGGCGCCGGTTTCGGTTTCGTCCCCCGGACCTGTGGCGACGAGAAGGGCGTTCATGTCCTGATCAGATTCCTGACCCGCCCAGGCCAGTTGATCTATCAGGTCTTCTTGATGCGCCCAGTACCAGTCCTCTGTAAAGATCAGTTGTAGTTGGCGCACGATATGTCCAGTCAGCCTTATGTGTGTGTCCCGCCAATGTCCGAACTTTGCGGACTGACCGAGATATTCGTCGCCGACATTGTGGCCGCCGATAAAGCCGATTTCACCGTCTATGATCACCGTTTTCCTGTGATTGCGATAGTTTAGCTGAAATCGCTGTCCTGGATGACGCTTTTCATGCTGACCGGCAACGTGAATTCCCGCCGCGCGCAGCGACGTGATGTAGCTTGTCGGTAGGCCATAACTGCCTACGGCGTCGGTCATAAAGCGAACTTGCACGCCGCGCTCTGCGGCAGCGATCAGTTTGCTTTGCAGTTGCCGCCCCAATCCGTCATCACGCACGATGTAGAACTGGACAAGCACATAGTCCTGAGCCGCGTCGATAGCCTGAAAGATAGCGTCAAAGGTTGCCTGCCCATCGACAAGCAAATCTGCACCGTTGCCGCGTGATATGGGAAGATGCGCAAGCTCTTCGAAAGGGAGCGGATTGATCGTGATCATGCCTGGATCTGGGCGCGAAAAATCCGCAAAGCTTTTTATCCCTTCGACAACAGTCTCAGCGTGCTTTCGGGCCAGGCGATACCCGCGAAAACGATGATGTCCCAGAAACAAGTACAGCGGTACGCCAGCTATCGGCGCCGAGATCAAAAAGACCACCCATCCCACGGCACCCTGCGGTGTGCGCGCTGTTTGAGCGGCGCGTATCGAAAAGACCGCGGCGGTCAGGTACAAACATAGGACAAAGAGGGAAACAAAGAGTGTCAGCATGGAGGATTCGATCCTGGCATTTTCCTTAGTGTTTCAAGTTGCATTGGGGATTGGCCTGTTCAGACTGTATTCCCCGATGGCGGCCCTTCGTCGCCGAGTTCACCATTCAGGGACATTAAAATTGCGATCGGGCGCAATGCGGGTATATGGCTGAAGATGATCAGGATGCAGACGGTCAGCGGAACGCTCAGGAAGGCTCCGATCAGACCCCAGACCGTGGTCCAGAACATAAGTGCCAGAATGACGAGAAATGTCGACATGTTCAGCGATCGGCCCAGCATGGCCGGGTCCAGAAAATTACCGATCATGAACTGAAGCGTGCCACAGCCGAAAACTATGATCAGAATCGGCCCGATGCTTTCAAATTGGACCAGCGCAATCGCCGCTGGAAACAAAACGGCAATAATCGACCCAATCGAGGGTATGAAATTCAAGGCAAATGTCAGCACGGCCCATGTCTCGGAATACTCAAGACCAAGGGTTTTGAAGACCACATAGCTGATTCCAGCCGTTATCAGGCTGATAAAGGTCTTCACTCCGACATAACGCTGCAGACTAAAGGAAATCGCGTCCAGAACCAAAGCGAACTCGGCACCGGTTTTAGGGTCACCGGCGGCCATACGGATCTTTTTTCGGAACGCCAGACGTTCGGCCATCAGGAAGGCAACGTAAAGGCTGATGAGGAAAAACTGGTTCAGCAAAGACGTCGCGCTGCCCAGCAACATCCGGGCGACGAAAGACATATCAATGTTGACCAGATTGTCCCGGATGAAGGCCGTGATATCGTTGCCCACAAGGTCGTTTATGCGGTTAACGGCCTCGTCGAACTGGCTTTCGTATGTATTGATCGAGCGTGCAAACTGCGTCGCCTGATTGCCCAGAATATACATGATCATGAACAACCCGACCAAAACCACGGTCACTCCAGCCAGGTTAGCCAACCAGACCGGAGCCTTGGTCAGCGCAATAACCCGGTCACTCAGCGCGATGATCAGGACGTTGATCAGCAAGGCCATGGTCAGCGGGATCAGAAAAGCCGAGCCCGCATAAAGCCCCAATACGATCAGTGACACGACAATCGCGGTGTCGCGGACAACCGAAAGGCGCAACCTGTTCGGTATGCTTGGGTTCTGGTCGCTGGTTGGCATTTTTCGCCCGGCTTTGTGTAGGTTTCGTTTCGATCCTGCACGGGACAAAGGGATTATGCAATGCAACCAAACATTTGGAGTTGGTTAATTGCGTCCAGTCGGGTTTTGCCGGTTCTGGTTCGAATACAGTCAGGGTAGAGTTTTCGGATGACGACAAGTTTGATTCCCCTGACTGGAAGAGTAATTCGAGCCCTTTGGCTGGCCTTGGGGCGATTTGGGGCCAAAAACGGCATGGTCATGAGCAGCCACGTTGCCATGTCCCTGATGCTGGCCCTGTTTCCGTTTGTTCTGTTCACTGTGGCACTGGCTGGTACGCTGTCTCAGGATTATGTCACGGACGAGCTGATCGAACTGATCTTTGGCGCCTGGCCAAAAGATGTCGCCGGCCCGATTGTGGGAGAGTTGCGCTCGGTCCTGGCGGAATCAGGTTCGGGGGTAATCACCCTGGGCGGTTTGCTGGCCATTTTCTTTGCCTCAAACGGCGTAGTTGCGGTGCGGGCGGCCATGAACCAGGCCTATCATGATCATGACGCCTGGCCATTCTGGAAGACACGCTTGCTGTGCCTGGGATTGGTGATTGTTGGCGGGGCGGCCATTCTGGCCATCGCCGCCGTCGAAGTCGTCTTGCCAGTCTACACGCGCCTCGTGTCCGAAAAGACGGATGTTAACGTGTCAGACTGGTTGTCTGTTGATCGATTGCGTTGGACTTTTACCGTGGCGGTTCCTGCGGGCACAGTTATCGTTGCACATCTTGTGCTGCCGACGCGCCGCCATCGGCTTTGGCAAATCCTTCCGGGCGTTGTACTGACACTCGCTCTGTGGGCGATGGGCGGTTGGGGCTTTTCGATCTATATCGGACAGTTCGCCTCGTACAGCGCTACTTATGCTGGTCTTGCGGGGGCGATGGCTGCGTTGATTTTCCTGTATCTATGCGCGGCCATCCTGATTCTGGGCGCTGAATTCAACGGCGCGCTGATGGATTTGCAGGATCAAAGTAACGGACAAACCTGAAGGGCAGGGTAGCCGGGGCTGTAAAATAGCAATTCAAAGCCCGGTTTGCGTCATGAAATCGGCACGTTTCTTACCCAAACTGCATGGGACTGTGACCCCATACGCATCAAGGTGAGGCCTCATGACCAAACTGCCCGAAAGCGCGAAATCGCAAAATCCATCGTCGCTGACCCGGCGGATTGAAGAATTACGGGCAAAACCGGCGACGGATATCAGTCACGGTGAAGCATTGTTGTTGCAAGGAAACGCAATATCTTCGCTGCGCGAACAGCGCCTTGCGCGTTCTCTGGCTGACTTCGCAGATTAACTTCAGCCGCGAAATCCTGTTGCCACAACGAATTTTTCCGAACTGTCGGCGCGGGATGCCGGTGGTTTAACATGCGCTACCTTGTCAAACTTCTGTTTCAGAATCTTCTGCAGATCCCCTTCGGCTCCTCCGGCCAGAACCTTGGCGACAAATGTTCCGCCCTGTTCAAGCACATCAAAGGCGAAATAGGCGGCGGTTTCGCACAAGGCCATGATCCGCAAATGGTCGGTTTGTTTATGCCCCGAGGACGCAGCAGCCATATCTGACATCACCACGTCAGCTTTGCCACCCAACCAGTCTTTGACCTTCTGGTCGGCATCGTCCTCCATAAAGTCCAACTGGTGAACCTCGGACCCGGCCACCGGTTCGACCTCTTGTATGTCGACACCCAGAACAGTGCCGATTTTCTTACCGCTTTTCTCACCCAATGCATTAACGCGCTGGACCGCAACCTGCAGCCAGCCTCCTGGGGCGCAACCCAGATCGACGATGCGCGCACCTGGAACCAGGAAGCGGAATTTATCGTCCAGTTCCAATATCTTGAACGCCGCCCGCCCTCGATAGCCTTCGACCTGCGCGCGCTTGACATAGGGGTCATTCAGCTGACGTTCCAACCACCGGGTCGAGCTGATTTTGCGCCCGCGGGCGGTTTTGACCTTAACCTTCAGGTCGCGCTGCCCGCGGCCTGAATTGTTTTTGCCAGTAGGTGTCTTCGCCATCAGAACGGTCCGTCTTCCAATACACCGTCCGCGCTCATCTGCGCATAAAGCAGGCCTTCGCGCAGCCCCCGGTCCGCCACTGAAAGACGGTCGGTTGGCCAACATCGTAACAAAGCCTGCAATATGGCCGAGCCGGACATGATCAGGGCCTGGCGGTCATCGCCGATACGCGGATCTCTCCGCCGCCCCAGTGGGCCGAGTTCTAGATACCCGCGTATCACTTTGTCAATCTGATCGCTTGTCATGCGCAAACCGTCTACCTTGGTCCGGTCATACCGCTTCAATCCCAGATGTGAGGCTGCGACTGTCGTAACCGTGCCACTGGTGCCGACGATCTGAAAACCTTCGCGGGCTTGTTCATCCTTATAAGGCGCAAAATCGGCCAAGTTTTCTTCGAAAAACCAGCTCATCAAAGCAAACCGCGCCGCATCATCTTCGACATCATGGAACTGATCGCGCAGCGTCGCAACGCCGAGGGGAACACTGATCCAATCCACAACCTTGGCTGCAGGAAACGGGCTATCTGTTGTATGAAATCCATTATGCAGACGCATAATCGCCGCCGGGCGATCCCGACGCGGAAGCGAGGATATGTCGATCCAGACAAGCTCTGTCGAACCGCCGCCAATATCCACAACCAACAACTGTTCTGTCTTAGTGGACACCAGCGGGGCACAGGATATTACGGCCAGGCGCGCTTCTTCCTCGGGCTGGATGATCTCAAGCGTCAACCCGGTTTCACCCTTTACCTGGCGAATGAATTCACGTGAATTTTTTGCACGGCGACAAGCCTCGGTTGCGACTAGACGCATCCGCTTGACCTTGTTGCGTTTCAGCTTTTGCTGGCAAATGCGCAACGCCTGAATGGTGCGCGCCATCGACGACCGAGACAAACGCCCCGTCCGCTCTAAGCCCGCGCCCAACTGCACGGATTTAGAGAAACTGTCCACCACATGAAACCCGCTGCCCTTGGGCTGGGCAATTAACATGCGACAGCTATTTGTTCCCAAATCCAGCGCGGCATAAAGCGCATCAGGATCGGGTCTTGCCGGCGCGGGGCTTTCGACCGCCTTCGGGAACGCGCCCGCACCTTTGGGACGCTTGGGCGCCATCTTCAACGCCCTCCGATTTACGAGTTACCCCGACCATAGGTCGGCCTTTTGGTTCGTGCAAGATACTCATTAAAGTGATGAGAATTTTGAGGTGCGGTTTACAGGAACAATTCGTTACAAGCCGTGTATCCCGTTGTAGGTGAAAACGTCGTTTGAAATGCGCCTTGTGTCGAAAATCGACCGACCTGCGACCACATTGAAGTTTAGAACCGGTCCATCTGGTTAGGAGGAATCAAAGCAGATGCCTGACGTCACCATCGTATACTGGCGCGACATTCCCGCCCAAGTCATCGTCGGCAAGGGCCGCCGGGGCGCAAAACGGCAGTTGGAAGAACGGTTCGAGCAAGCCATTGACCGCGCCGCCATGAAGGTGAACGCCAAGGACAGCGATGCCTATCTGGCCGAATGGCGCAAGGCCGCGCCTTTCGCGGTTGAGGGCGATCCGTCCGAAATTGCCGAACAGCAGGCTGTGCGTTTGGAAACGGAATATGATCAGGACCGTATCAAGGCTCTGATCGCCAATGACGGTTGGGCATGAGCTCGAAATCTATATGGGAGGCCGCTATGGCTTTGCTGAACTTCAAGAAACGTGATGCCGCCGAAAACGGTCCGGTAAATCCAACCGTCGAAGCCTTCCTGCAGGGCTATTCGATTGAGGTGATGCCGCGCACCGCCGAGAAGGTCGAGGATTTTCGCGCTTTGTTGCCTGAAGGCACACGCGTCTATATTGCCCATATCGAAGGCACTCCGATCGAAGACATGGTCAAGACCGCCAAGCGCATCGCGGCGGACGGCTATCCTGTTATGCCGCATTTCCCGGCGCGGATCATTAAAGACACGGCGACGCTGGAAAACTGGATTTCCATGTACCAGGGTGAAGCAGGTGTGGATCAGGCGCTGTTGCTGGCCGGTGGTGTCGCGAATCCTCATGGTGATTTCGACAGCTCGATGCAGCTGCTGGAAACTGGTTTGTTCGACAAGGCCGGGTTCAAGCGTCTGCACGTCGCGGGCCACCCTGAAGGCAACAAGGACATCGACCCTGACGGATCGACCAAGAATGTTGACGATGCGCTGCGTTGGAAACAGAAGTTCTCTGAGACCACGGATGCGGAAATGGCGCTGGCCACTCAGTTCGCCTTTGACGCCAAACCGATCATCGCCTGGGCCGACAGCCTGAAAGAGGCGGGGATCGACATTCCGGTTCATATCGGCATCGCCGGTCCGGCAAAACTGCAAACACTGATCAAATTCGCCATCGCCTGCGGCGTTGGTCCATCGCTGAAGGTTCTGCAAAAGCGCGCTATGGATGTGTCCAAGCTGCTGCTACCTTATGAGCCCACGGATGTGATCACCGAATTGGCCAACCACAAAGCGGCCAACCCTGATTTCAATATTACAAACGTACATTTCTTCCCGCTTGGCGGCATCAAGACCAACGCCAACTGGGCCATCAACAACGGCGGCGCTTCGGCAAAGCCTGTAAACTCCTAAGGATCGGACATGACCCGTACAGTCGTAGAATCAAAAACAAAAACCGCCGTCCTGGGCTTTGACGAACCGTTCTGCGTGATCGGTGAGCGGATCAACCCGACAGGCCGCAAGAAACTGGCGGCGGAACTGGAAGCAGGCGATTTTTCGACCGTCGAAAAGGACGCCCTCGCGCAGGTTGCGGCCGGTGCGACCGTTCTGGATATCAATGCGGGCGTTGTCTATAACTCGAACCCCAATCCGAACGAGACCGAGCCGCCGCTGATGCGCAAGATCGTTGAAATGGTGCAAGGGCTGGTCGAAGTGCCGCTGTGCATCGATTCATCGGTTCCCGGTGCTTTGGAGGCCGGTCTTGAGGCGGCAGAGGGCCGTCCTCTGTTGAATTCGGTCACGGGTGAAGAAGATCGTCTGGAGCTGGTTCTGCCACTGGTCAAGAAATACAATGTCCCTGTGGTGGCGATCTCAAATGACGATACAGGGATTTCGGAAGACCCCGATGTGCGGTTCGAAGTGGCCAAAAAGATTGTCGAACGGGCCGCTGATTTCGGCATCCCGGCCCATGACATCGTGGTCGATCCGCTGGTGATGCCTATTGGCGCAATGGCAACTGCCGGTCAGCAGGTGTTTGCTCTGGTTCGTCGTTTGCGTGAGGAACTGGGTGTGAACACCACTTGCGGGGCGTCCAATGTCTCGTTCGGCCTGCCGAACCGCCATGGTATCAACAACGCCTTCCTGCCGATGGCGATGGGCGCTGGCATGACCTCGGCGATCATGAACCCTGTTGCCTTGCCGGTTGGTCCAAAGAAACTGGCCGAGAAGAAGGCTGAAGTTGAGGCAAAGGGGATCATTCTGCCTGCGGATATGGATGACGAAACCTTCTGTCAGCTGTTTGGCCTGGGTTCGACCTTGCCGCGCGCCGGTAAAGAGATGGAGGCCATCCGCGCCGCCAACTTGCTGACCAATAACGATCCGCATGGCGGGGCTTGGATCAAGTTCAACAAAGCCCCCAGCGAAGCCGGTGCCGAAGGGACTGGAGGTGGTCGTCGCGGCGGTGGCCGTCGCCGTCGCGCATAAGCGTTATAAAACAACATGCTGGCCGGGTCTTTTGATCCGGCCTTTTTTGTTTGGCAAATGTGTTTCGTCTGAATGATCCGGGCCGAAACGCCTTGAACCCGATCTTGAACCGGTGCTATTCAAGACGCAGCTGCGGGTATGGTGAAAAGGTATCACACGAGCTTCCCAAGCTCTTGTTACGGGTTCGATTCCCGTTACCCGCTCCAAAATCTCTACATCCGGTCTGGCATCAGATAGCGCGACCATGGTCAGGCACATCGTCTGAAACGACTATGACCGTCTGCGACGCCGACGGCCGGATCTATCATCATCGCCGCCACCGGTGTTGAACGAGGGCGAGGGCAGGGTCGTCACTTTGGCCAATTCCGGGAATGGATCCGTCTTATGGGGGATCGCGTTCGCTGCCACGAAATGATCCTGAAACTTGGGCTCGATGGCGGTTTCAACCTTGGTGATTTCGCGCACTACGCGTTCAATCTCACTCCGCGATCCGATATTGCACAGTGCGATCCGGGCACCTGTACCGGCGGCGTTGCCCGCGCTTGAGACCTTGTTCAAGGGCGCATCGGGGATCATTCCCAGAACCATTGCATGTTTGGTCGAAATATGCGCGCCGAAGGCACCAGCAAGAACAATGCGGTCGACAGTATCCACGTTCATTTCGTCCATCAAAAGCCGCGCGCCTGCATAAAGCGCGGATTTCGCCAGTTGAATCGCGCGAATATCGCCCTGAGTGACTGTGATACGTGGGCCGCCTTCGGCGCTTGCGTCGTGGATCAGATAGGAATGGGTGCGCCCCTCGGGGACGTTGCGTGATGTGCCCGTTTGTTCTGCGGATCCGATCAGGCCGCTTTCATCCAGCAAACCCGCCATACGCATTTCCGCCACCGCTTCAATAATGCCTGATCCACAGATGCCACTGATGCCAGTGGTTGCGATGTCTTGATCAAAACCCTCTTCATCCGACCATTTCTCGGACCCGATGACGCGAAAACGGGGTTCTTTAGTGACAGGATCAATCTCGATCCGTTCGATCGCACCGGGGGCGGCACGCTGACCAGAGCTGATCTGCGCGCCTTCAAAGGCCGGGCCGGTCGGTGAGGAGCACGCCAGAACCCGGCTGGTATTGCCCAGCAAAATCTCAGCATTGGTGCCTACATCTACGATCAGAACCAGATCTTCGGATTTGCCGGGCTCTTCCGACAAGGCAACCGCCGCACAATCCGCACCCACATGACCCGCAATGCAGGGCAGGATGTAGACCTGCGCACGTGGGTTCATGTTGGTCAGATTCATTTCGCGCGCGGGCAAAGACATGCTTTCGGACGTAGCCAAGGCAAAGGGCGCTTGGCCCAGCTCGACCGGATCCAGCCCAAGCAGCAGATGGTGCATGACCGGGTTACAGACGAACACCGTTTCGACAATCAGGTTGGCGTCAATCCCGGCCTCATCCGCGATGGATGTTGTCAGATCGTTTATCGCTTCGCGAACGGCTCGGGTCATCTCTTTGTCGCCGCCAGGGTTCATCATCGAATAGGACACGCGGCTCATCAGGTCTTCGCCAAAGCGGATTTGGGGGTTCATCAGGCCTGAAGATGCCTTGACCTCGCCTGTGTCCAGATCGGTCAGGTGAGCTGCAATCGTGGTAGAGCCGAGGTCGATGGCCAGACCGAAAAGTCCGTTCTCGTGCAATCCAGGCCAGATTTCCACGATCCGTGCGACCTCGTCCTTGTGGCCTTTATGCACCGCAACGGTGACCTCCCACTTACCCTTGCGCAATATAGGCTGCAGTTTGGACAACAAGGAAAGATCAGCCGTAACGGCCTCGACGTTCCATTGCTCGCGCAGCGCGCGTTCCAGACGTTCCAGATCGCCGGTTGGTGAATGCATGTCGGGTTCTTCTACCGCAACAAAATACAGCCGGGTGGCCGGATCCATTGTGATGGCGCGTGCTGTGGCGGCCTTGCGTACGACCTGACGGTGCACCTGGCTTTCTGGTGGCACGTCGATCACCACATCCCCCTGAACCGTGGCCTGACATCCAAGACGGCGGCCGGGTTTCAATCCGCGCTTGTCGTCATAGCGCTGTTCAACCGCGTTCCATTCGCTTAGTGCACCGTCGGCTACGGTCACGCCGTGCTTGGGAAACTCGCCATAGCTTGGTGTGATCTGGCATTTCGAACAAATCCCGCGTCCACCGCAAACGGAATCCAGATCCACACCCAGTTGCCGTGCCGCAGTCAGAACCGGAGTGCCTACGGGAAAGTGCCCGCGTTTGCCCGATGGGGTAAAGACAACAAGAGGGTCGGTGGTCATGATTGGCCTGCCTTTTATATTCGCGCCTATGTCGGGCAAGATATGGTTTTGTACGCAAAGGGAAAGGCCATTCAGCGGCACGTTTTGTGTGCGTTGCGTCGTTTTTTGCCGCAGCACCGACCAGCAGGTAAAAACTAGTTTATGTCGGGGGCTTTTCCTTAGATGCAATCCATGCAATAGGGTCACCGTCAAACGGGCTTTTGCATGGGGTTAACAGATGCAGATTCGTGAGGCACTCACCTTTGACGACGTTCTTCTGGTTCCGGGCGCATCTTCTGTGCTGCCGGCCACGGCGGATACGACCACGCGCGTGACGCGGGAAATCACCATGAACATCCCGCTGCTCAGCTCGGCGATGGACACGGTGACCGAGGCGCGCATGGCCATCGCCATGGCGCAGGCGGGCGGCATCGGCGTGGTTCACAAGAACCTGTCGATCGAAGAGCAGGCCCGAGAGGTTCGGCGGGTCAAGAGATTTGAATCCGGTATTGTTTACAACCCGGTGACACTGCGGGTGGATCAGACGCTGGCGGACGCCAACGCGTTGGTGCAGCGTTATAACTTCACCGGCTTTCCCGTGGTGGACGAAGAAGGCCGCGTGGTCGGTATTCTGACCAACCGTGATATGCGTTTTGCGACTTCGGATGATACGCCGGTTCACGCGATGATGACCTCGGACAATCTGGCGATGCTTCAGGAACCCGCCGATCTGGAAGAGGCCAAAAGCCTGATGCGCGCGCGTCGGATCGAAAAGCTTCTGGTTGTGGACGGGGCGGGCAAGCTGACGGGTCTGCTGACTTTAAAAGATACTGAACAGGCGGTGCTGAACCCAACGGCCTGCAAAGACCGGTTGGGGCGTCTGCGAGTCGCGGCAGCGACGTCGGTTGGAGACTCTGGTTTCGAACGATCCGAACAACTGGTGGATTCCGGTGTCGACATTATCGTTGTAGACACCGCTCATGGGCATTCTCAAGGGGTGCTGGACGCGGTGAAGCGGGTCAAGACCCTGTCGAACGAGGTGCAGATCATTGCCGGTAACGTCGCCACTGGGGACGCAACCAAGGCGCTGATCGACGCAGGCGCGGATGCCATCAAGGTGGGGATCGGGCCGGGTTCGATCTGTACTACGCGGATGGTGGCCGGTGTGGGCGTGCCGCAGCTGACTGCGATCATGGATTGCGCCGCGGCCGCCGGCGATGTGCCGGTTATCGCGGATGGTGGTATCAAATTCTCGGGCGATTTTGCCAAGGCGATTGCGGCGGGTGCGTCCTGTGCCATGGTTGGCTCAATGATCGCCGGAACAGATGAAAGCCCGGGCGAAGTAATCCTGTATCAGGGCCGGTCGTTCAAATCTTATCGCGGCATGGGCAGTCTAGGCGCGATGGCACGCGGCTCTGCGGATCGCTATTTCCAGAAGGATGCCGCCAGCGACAAACTGGTGCCCGAAGGGATCGAAGGGCAGGTGCCTTACAAGGGCTCGGCCAGCGCGGTTGTGCATCAACTGGTCGGCGGCCTGCGCGCAGCCATGGGTTATACCGGCTGCGCCACGGTCGAAGAGATGCGAAAGAACTGCAACTTCGTCAGAATCACAGGGGCTGGCCTGAAGGAGAGCCATGTGCATGACGTGCAAATCACACGTGAAAGCCCGAATTATCGAGTGATGTAAATTGCCGGAACCTGAACTGCGGCGCCCCGGTGAGGGCGCCGCTTTGCGTTTTTGCCCTGCACTATAACGGAGAATGAAATGACCCCCGCCGCACGTGTTCAGGCCTCCATCGAAATTCTTGATCAGATTCTTTCAGGTGCCCCGGTCGAAAAGGCCCTGACAGGTTGGGCGCGGCGAAGCCGTTTCGCCGGTTCCAAAGACAGGGCTGCTATTCGCGACCACGTGTTTGGTGCTTTGCGGTGCAAAAGGTCATTTGCGGCGGCAGGTGGGGTGGAAACCGGTCGGGGGTTGATGATCGGCGCGATGCGCATGCAAGAAGTCGATCTGGATCAGATATTCAATGGCGAAGGGTACGCACCAGCCAGTTTGGATGAACACGAACAGGCTAAACCATGTGAATCCGACGCCCAGAAATACGACATACCGGAATGGCTTTGGCCAACCTTTCAAGAGTCTTTGGGTGATTTGACCCTTCCAGTGGCCGAGGCATTGCGCGCTCGGGCCCCGATTCATTTGCGGGTCAATCTGATTAAGTCGAGTGTCGATCAGGCGGTCTCGGTCTTGCTGGCGGACGGCATCCAAGCGAGGCCACATCCCGCTTGTTCGACCGCACTCGAAGTTGTCGAGGGCGAGCGGAAAATCTCAGGAAGCCGCGCCTATACTGATGGATTGGTCGAACTGCAGGATGCGGCGAGCCAGGCCGTCGTTGAATCATTGGACCTAAACCCCGGAATGCGGGTTCTGGACTATTGTTCCGGCGGTGGCGGCAAAGCCTTGGCCTTGGCCGCGCATCACGGTGTAGATGTGTTCGCGCATGACGTTAATGCGGCGCGAATGCGTGATTTGCCCGCCCGAGCCGAAAGAGCGGGTGCACAGATAACGCTCCTGACCAATGACGAGATCTCTGCGCAGGCACCATTCGACATTGTGCTGACGGATGCCCCCTGTTCAGGCAGCGGATCCTGGCGTCGCGCCCCGGCGGGAAAATGGTCTCTTACACAAGATGGACTGAACCGGCTTACGGAAACGCAGCGGACGATCCTTGATGATGTCGCGCCTTTGGTGGGGCCAGCGGGTGTTCTTGCATATGCAACATGTTCCATGCTCGAGGTCGAAAACGGTGCAGTGGTCGATGCGTTCGTGGCGGCGCACTCCGAATGGACCGAGAAGTTTCGCAAAACGTGGTATGTATCACACGGTACTGACGGGTTTTTCACGTCACACTTGACGCGGTAGTTGGCGGACAAATAGCAACCTAAAGGAGAATTGCTCACTTTGTTAGTTAAGTGGGCGTTAACCCTTTTGCGTTGGGTTACACCTAGCCCGGCAAGTTGAGTATTTAATGTCCGATACCGCAGATTTCTATTCTGACCCAAAGTTACGAAATACACCAAGTGGTTTGCGTCTAGCACCATTGGTTGCGCTAGGGGTGTTGCTCTCACTGCTGCCGCTGGCAGGAATCATTCCCCAAGCCTGGAATCTCGGCCTTGTGGTGGCAGGTGTGTCTTTGCTTTCTGCATCACTGTTGGTCGTGGTGAGGGCGCTGATTTCCGACGACTCGGTACGTCGAGAGCTTAGGGTTATGGAGGTTTTTGCCGAAGAAGAACTGTACCCTTGCGCGATTGCCAATGCACAGGGTGATGTTCTGATTTGCAATTCTCATGCCCGGGCTCAGCTCCATGTTTTTCCCGGCAACCGGCTGGATGAAGGTCTAAAGTCTATTTTTGCCAACCCGTCGGCAATTCTGCTGCGCCTGCAGTCTTTGGCCGAGATCCATGGCCGTGCAAGAGAAGACGTTGTCACTTTAGAGACAACCGTACCGATTTCTGTTCTCGGTATTGGGAAAAACTTTTTCTTTTGGCGGTTTCATCTGGATGGAACAGGTCAGTGGGATGCTGTGCCTGTGCCCATTTTGACCGAAGGCAGAAACGGAGCATTGCTGCGGATCAACGGGGCGGCGGAACAAATCCTGGGGCAACGACCCGACAACCTTGCACAGGTTCTGACTGGCGTGCAGCCCGAATTGGGTGAGGTTGTGCAGGTACAGACGGCACAGGGGCCAATTCCGGCTACGATGGCCGAACTGTCTCGGTCAGGAACCACGCGCGATCTGCTTATTCTACCGCTTGTTCGTGCACAGGAAAGTGGAATTGGCGCGTCATTTGTGGATCTTCCGGTCCCGGTAATGACCCTGTCTCCCGACGGGAGCATCCTTGAGGCCAACAGGCTGGCAACGCGTCTTGTCGGAAACATAGAGCCCGGAGAATCCAATGTTGTGCATATCATGCATGGTCTGGGGTATCCGGTTCTGGATTGGCTGAAGCAGGCTTCAAATGAGGGCGCCGTTTCACGATCTGAATTCCTGAGGCTGACACGGGAAGACCGCGAGATATTCGTACAGGTCACATTGAAACGTGTGCTGAGCGAGGGAGAAGTCAGACTGATTGCGGTTCTGAATGATGCTACCGAACTCAAGACTTTAGAGGCGCAATTTGTGCAGGGACAAAAAATGCAGGCCGTTGGCCAACTGGCTGGGGGTGTAGCGCATGATTTCAACAATTTGCTAACGGCGATTTCCGGACATTGCGATCTTCTGCTTTTGCGGCACGACCAGAATGACCCTGACTACGGGGATCTTGTACAAATCAATCAGAACGCAAACCGTGCTGCAGCTTTGGTGAGCCAACTGCTGGCCTTTTCGCGCAAACAGACTTTGCAGCCGGAAATCCTGGATCTCAGAGATACGATCTCAGACCTTATTCATCTGCTAAATCGTCTGGTCGGAGAAAAGATTAAGCTGACACTCAGCCACGATCCCGTTCTGAAAGCGGTTCGTGCGGATAAACGCCAGCTAGAGCAGGTGTTGATGAACCTTGTCGTAAATGCCCGCGATGCAATGCCTGAAGGTGGTGAGGTCAGGATCGAAACCGAAGTGGTCGTGCTGACAGAACGCTTCACAAGGGATCGCGCTACGGTACAACCTGGTGAATACGTCACCGTCAAAGTCATTGATAGCGGTACGGGGATTGCCCCCGATAAGCTACAGAAAGTGTTCGAGCCTTTCTTTACAACCAAACGCACGGGTGAAGGGACAGGTTTGGGCCTGTCGACTGTCTACGGAATTGTAAAGCAAACCGGTGGTTTTATTTTTGTCGACAGCATTCAGGGGAGAGGGACCGAGTTTATTATGTACCTGCCGGTTTCAACCGCCCCCAAAAAAACCGAGGCAGCGCCTGCGCAATCCCCTGAGAATCCAACGGTTCGCCAGGGTGAGGGTGTCGTGCTGCTGGTCGAAGACGAAGCCCCGGTTCGGGCCTTTGCGACCCGCGCACTGAGGTTGAAAGGCTACACTGTGCTCGAGGCCGATTCGGGAGAAGAGGCTCTGAGGCTTCTCGAAGATGGCACATTGAATGTCGACGCATTCGTCACCGATGTGGTCATGCCCGGATTGGATGGTCCGACCTGGGTTCGTATGGCTAAGCAGAACAGGCCAGATGTCCGGGTCATATTCATGTCTGGATACACAGAGGGTGCGTTTGGCGATTCCGGACCAGAGATTTCCGATTCAACTTTCCTGCCCAAACCATTTTCACTAAACCAACTGACCGAAGCTGTTTTTCAGCAGATCAATTAGGGTTTCAAAGTGCCGAGGCGTGGCAATCGAATTCCGCGGAGTGTGTGTTGCGGAACTTGGTCAATGTCTCTGCGCCCAGTGTTAGGTCTCGTGTGGGTGACACGTTTTCGCGTTGCAGCCGGATATCCATATTCAAGCGGTTTTGCAGGAAATCGAGAATTTTGTCCTGGTTTTCATATTTGAAGACATGGGTGGCGCCACGCCCGTTGTTGCGGGTGCGAAAAAATTGGCTCTGACTGCCGACATCGGCAAATTCAGGTCGGGGTGTGCGCATATAGGCCTGGATGAAATCATCAAAGCTCAGGTCATGTGTTGAATGCGGGTGGTCAAGACGCTCTTGGCGGCCGCGAAACCTGTACCAACTGCCCAGCCAATCGACCGGTTCACGAACAACCGCCATGATTTCCATCTCAGTATCGTACATTTTACGGAAAATGTTCTGGAAAAACCGATCATACCGGCGGACAGGTGCGTGTTTCAGATCTGGCGGATCGGTGACAACCAGATCGGCACGGTCCCGCAAAGCCGTATGATAAGCGGTGCTGCCGGTTTTTGGGACAGCCAGAAACGCAAGGCGTTCTTTATAAAAAACAAGCATTTATTCGTCCATCGGCAGTAATTATCTCCAGCTCAGATTGGCGTAAACGACTCCTTAATACAATTACAGAACAGTAAGTAATGTAAGTTTTAGTTGAAATGTTCTCTTTTTGGTCCCATAAGGAACAAGAGGCGAACAAAGCAGCGATTGCCGCCCGTTCAAGGGTGTGACAAAAGGGAAGGCGACAGGACAATGGCGGATCTTCTGACGATGAGCGACAAGAAAAACGCAGATAAGCAAAAGGCGCTCGACAGCGCGCTGGCACAGATCGAACGGCAGTTCGGCAAAGGCTCGATCATGAAGCTGGGCGAGGATTCCAAGCAGGACATCGACGCCAGTTCGACCGGATCGCTGGGTCTGGATATCGCACTGGGAATTGGCGGCCTGCCGATGGGCCGGATCGTTGAAATCTATGGCCCGGAAAGTTCGGGCAAAACTACGCTGACACTGCACTGCATCGCAGAACAGCAGAAACATGGCGGTGTATGCGCATTTGTCGATGCGGAACATGCGTTGGACCCGCAATATGCGCGCAAACTGGGCGTCGATTTGGACGAGTTGCTGATTTCGCAACCCGACACCGGCGAACAGGCGCTTGAGATTACCGATACGCTGGTCCGTTCGGGCGCGGTTAACATGGTCGTGGTTGACTCGGTCGCGGCGCTGACGCCGAAATCTGAACTCGAAGGCGATATGGGCGACAGCAGCGTTGGTGTGCAGGCCCGGCTGATGAGCCAGGCAATGCGTAAACTGACGGGTTCGATCAGCCGCTCGAACTGTATGGTGATCTTCATCAACCAAATCCGGATGAAAATCGGCGTGATGTTCGGCAGCCCGGAAACCACCACCGGTGGTAACGCCCTGAAATTCTACAGCTCGGTCCGTTTGGATATTCGTCGGATCGGTGCGATCAAGGACCGGGATGAGGTTGTTGGCAACCAGACCCGTGTGAAGGTCGTTAAAAACAAAGTGGCACCGCCCTTCAAGCAAGTTGAATTCGACATCATGTATGGCGAAGGCATCAGTAAAATGGGCGAGCTGCTGGATCTGGGCGTCAAGGCCGGTGTGGTCGAGAAATCGGGTTCGTGGTTCAGCTATGGTGATGAGCGGATCGGGCAGGGGCGTGAGAATGCCAAGCAGTATCTGCGCGACAACAACCGCATCGCGTTTGAGATCGAGGACAAGATTCGCGCGGCACATGGGCTGGAATTCGATGTGCCGCCCGGCGCGGAAGAGGATGATATCCTCGAGGCATAAGTGGTTCGGGAAGAAAGCGATTTTCGCAGCTCTTTCCTAAGAACGAACCATATTCCGAACAAGGCGGTCCGTCAGGGCCGCCTTGTTCCGTTCTGCGACGCTCGCCTGTGGACTATCCCGGGGGAGGCGGATAAACCCTTTTTGAAACAAACTGATTGCGCGCCGAGAGAGCCCTATGTCAACGTTGAACGAAATCCGATCGACCTTTTTGAACTACTTTGCCAAACAGGGGCACGAAGTAGTGGCATCCAGTCCCCTGGTGCCACGCAACGACCCGACATTGATGTTCGTCAACTCGGGTATGGTGCAATTCAAAAACCTGTTCACCGGTGTCGAAACCCGTGACTATCAGCGCGCGACGACAGCACAGAAATGTGTTCGGGCCGGTGGCAAGCACAACGACCTAGACAATGTCGGCTATACTGCGCGTCACCACACATTCTTTGAGATGTTGGGCAATTTTTCGTTCGGCGATTACTTCAAGCCCGAAGCAATTCCATTCGCATGGGAATTGATCACCAAGGAATTCGGTGTCGATAAAAACCGCCTTCTGACAACGGTTTACCACACCGATGACGAAGCGTTCGAGATGTGGAAGAAGGTGGGCGTCCCCGAAGATCGGATCATCCGTATCGCAACCAGTGACAATTTCTGGCAGATGGGACCGACCGGCCCGTGCGGTCCCTGCACCGAGATTTTCTACGACCACGGGGATCATATCTGGGGCGGCCCTCCTGGTTCGCCCGAGGAAGACGGTGACCGGTTCATCGAAATCTGGAACATCGTTTTCATGCAGAACGAACAGTTCGAGGACGGCTCGATGGTCGAGCTCGACATGCAGTCTATCGACACCGGGATGGGGCTGGAGCGGATTGGTGCCCTATTGCAAGGAAGCCATGACAATTATGACACCGATCTGTTCAAGACCTTGATCGAGGCCTCGGCGAGTGCCACCAATGTCGATCCCTATGGGAAACAAAACGTACATCACCGCGTGATTGCGGATCACCTGCGGTCGACCTCGTTCCTGATTGCAGACGGGGTAATGCCCAGCAATGACGGGCGCGGCTATGTGCTGCGGCGGATCATGCGTCGTGCGATGCGGCATGCGCATCTGTTGGGTGCGAAGGATCCGGTGATGTATCAGCTGGTGCCGACATTGGTCCAACTGATGGGTGCTCAGTACACCGAACTTGGCCAGGCTCAGTCGCTGATCGAAGAGACGCTGTTGCTGGAAGAAACCCGCTTTAAGCAAACATTGGATCGCGGCCTGAAGTTGTTGGATGACGAGGTCTCTGACTTGCCAGAGGGTGCGGCACTGTCTGGAGAGGCCGCTTTCAAGCTGTATGATACATACGGTTTTCCGCTTGATCTGACACAAGATGCACTGCGTGAAAAAGGCCGGACGGTTGATACTGACGGGTTTGATACGGCGATGGCCGAGCAAAAGGCCAAGGCACGCGCTGCCTGGGCTGGATCAGGGGAAGCAGCGGACCAAGCCGTTTGGTTTGACGTTCTGGATATCGCGGGCGCTACGGATTTTCTTGGATACGATACAGAAAAGGCTGAAGGACAGGTCGCGGCAATGGTCGTGGATGGCGCTTTGGTCGACAAGATCGAGACAGGTTGTTCCGGCTGGGTCGTTGCGAACCAAACCCCGTTTTATGGTGAATCCGGTGGTCAGATAGGCGACACCGGCGAAATTCGTCGTCTGGAAGAGCGTGATGATGTCGCGCGGGTCGAGGACACCCGGAAATTTGCGGATGGCAAAATCTATGCGCATCGGGTCACGGTCGATCACGGTACCTTGTCCAAGGGAGACGCAGTTGAGCTTGAGGTAGACCATGTTCGCCGCACCGCCATCCGGGCCAACCATTCGGCCACACATTTGCTGCACGAAGCATTGCGGGAAACACTGGGTGACCACGTTGCGCAGCGCGGTTCTTTGAATGCGGCTGACCGGCTGCGGTTCGACTTTAGCCACGCGAAGGCGATGAACCCCGAGGAAATTCGGCAAGTTGAACGCTCGGTCAACGCTTTCATCCGCCAGAACTCGACCGTCGAGACCCGGATCATGACACCGGATGATGCCCGGGAACTGGGTGCGCAGGCCCTTTTTGGTGAGAAATACGGCGACGAAGTTCGCGTGGTTTCGATGGGCAAAGCGCCAACTGGCAAAGGCCAGGATGGTGAGACCTGGTCGATCGAACTGTGTGGTGGAACGCATGTTCGCCAGACCGGTGATATTGGCGCGCTAGTTGTATTGGGGGATAGCGCCAGCAGTGCCGGTGTCCGGCGGATCGAAGCGCTTACCGGTGACGAAGCCATGGTTTACCTGACCGACCAGGACCAACGTTTGGGGCAGATCGCATCTGAACTGAAAGCGCAACCTGATGACGTTGTATCTCGTGTCAAAGCTCTGTTGGATGAACGTAAATCCCTTCAAAATGAAGTTGCGCAGCTGCGCCGCGATCTCGCGATGGCTGGTGGTTCGGGGCAGGGCGGTAGCGCTGAGGCCAAAACGGTAAACGGTATCTCGTTCCTGGCTCAATCCCTTACTGGCGTATCTGGCAAGGACTTGCCCGCGTTGATCGACGAACACAAAAGCCGACTTGGATCGGGTGCTGTGTTGCTGATAGCGGATACGGGCGGCAAAGCAGCCGTCGCGGCCGGTGTCACAGCTGATTTGACGGATGCAATCTCGGCCGTGGATCTGGTTCGGGCGGCGGTTGCTGAACTTGGTGGAAAAGGTGGCGGTGGACGCCCTGATATGGCGCAGGGTGGTGGCAAGGACGCTTCGAATGCTGATGCCGCGATCAAGGCTGCAGAGAATATTCTTGGAGGTTAACAAAATGTCCGCACTTTGGATTGCACATGTCAGTGTTACTGACGCCGAATCCTATGGAAAATATGCCGAGCTCGCCGGGCCAGCGATTGCCAAACACGGTGGTGCGTTTATCGCGCGTGCTGCGCGATACGTGCAGTTGGAAGGCAAAGAACGGCCGCGCAACGTTGTCGCCAAATTCCCCTCATTGGAAGCCGCTGTAGAGTGTTATAATTCGGTGGAATATCAGCAAGCACTGGATCACGCGCGTGGTGCAAGTGAGCGGGAATTGGTGGTCGTAGAGATCACAGATTAGAATCACCCCGTGCGATCAGGGATTTAATACCCCTGTCAGCTTATTCATTGGGCGGTTTTCAGCCAAAAGATAGCCGCCCAATTATGACGTTGCGGCAAGCGTCGACCTGAAGTCCCATAAATATTTTATTTACAAGTGGTTAGCGGGTCTTGATGTCGGGCCTGCCAAGGGGTTCGTGTTTCGAATGTGGCGAGCAGCGCCAGATTCTTACCCAAAAATGCCATTTTCAATGACGGAATTCCGCCTCTTTTAGTTGCAAGATTTGAGACAGATTGCACAATTAGGCGTGTTTACCGATAGTTTCGGAAAACGGAATATGGTCCTGTTTTGCGGCAATCGCAGGGAAAACACGGATCGAGGGACAGGCATGGCGACCATGGGTACGGAATTTAGGGCCGTTAATGCGCGGATCTGGACTGGTTTTGGTAGAACTTTAGGAATCCTCGCATTGGCGTTGGGGTCTTCGGTTGTGGCACCAGATGCGCAAGCGCGGGAAGGCAACTTCATCCGCACAGTCGCATCTTCGCCCCCGCCGTCTGGAGCGCGGCAACTGTGCCGTCAATACTCTTGGGCATGTTCCAGCAAGGCTTCGAATTCAATGTCGAGCCAGCAAGAGATGCAGATCATCAAAAAGGTCAACCGCCAGGTAAACGCAACCACCCGCTCGGTTACTGATCAGGCCCAATATAGAACTCGGGAACGTTGGGCACTGCCGACTTCGCGCGGTGGGGATTGCGAAGACTTTGCTCTGTTGAAGAAAAGGGATCTTATCCGTGCGGGCGTCGATCCGAACAAACTTTTGATCGCGACTGTACTGGATACGCAGCGAAATTCTCATGCGGTTTTGGTTTATCGCTCGGTCAATGGCGATCTGGTTCTGGATAACGTAACCAACCGCATCAAACCCTGGTCGGCGACACGATATCTGTTTCTGCGGATGCAGGACCCTCGGCGGCCCAGTAAATGGGTCGGGGTCTTCGGCAGAAGCTGAGGAAAGCTAATCTTAGCTGGTTAGAATGCAAAAATGGCGAAGCAGCAGCTTCGCCATTTTCTGTAGTACTAAATTAGCTTACTTAGGGTTGCCCGGATTGTTGGTACCGTTCGGGTTCTGAGATTGGCCGCCTGGATTGGTTCCGTCGCTATGGCCAGAACGGTTGCCCTTGGGTCCACCGTCACCACCTTCGCCGCCGTCACCACCTTCGCCGCCGTCACCACCTTCGCCGCCGTCGCCACCTTCGCCGCCGTCGCCACCTTCGCCGCCGTCGCCACCTTCGCCGCCGTCACCACCTTCGCCGCCGTCGCCACCTTCGCCGCCGTCGCCACCTTCGCCGCCGTCACCACCTTCGCCGCCGTCACCACCTTCGCCGCCGTCGCCGCCGTCACCACCGTCGCCGCCGTCGCCGTCATCACCATCGTCGCCGTCGTCACCATCGCCGCCACCGCCACCGCCACCGCCGCCGCCGGTACCACCGCCCCCGCCGCCACCGCCGGTACCACCGCCGCCGCCGCCGGAACCACCACCGCCATTTTCATCAGCAGGGCCGTCTCCTGATCGTTGCTCATTTCCGAGAATAGATGCGGTTGGAAAGTCAGTTAGAACTGCTGCAAAAGCTGGGCAACTCTCCAATGTACGGGACAAGATGTCCTCGAAATCTGAGCGTCGCTGCAAATAGCGAAGCATCCGGGCGTCTACAACAGAACATGCACAAAGCGTTTCAGTCGATACCGACTGTTTGGCTGTTCGTATTGTACACATGTCTGAAGCTGAAGCGGATACAGCTGAAATAACTGGGAATGTTGCTGAAACAAATACTATTGAAAGTAAGCGAGACTTAATGCGCATGGCGCTACTCCTTGATACTCATTACTCAAAACTTGGCAGGCAAACAGGTGCCATACTTTGGACACAAATACATCCCTTTTGAGCCAGAATTACAAGTTTCCTAAAATTGTGAATGTTAAAAGTGAAACAACTTAAAGAAGAAAGTGTAGGTAAAACAAAAAGAAGGCCCGCTTTGAGAGCGAGCCTTCCAGGATGGGCCTTAATACGCGTGTGCGCAAATATGTCACGATTGTGTTATTGTTTCCAATCTGTGAACTGCATCACTGCAATGATCAGGCAGATCTTGCCATACGCTTGCGCTCGTGCGGATCCAGAAAGCGTTTGCGCAGACGGATTGCGTTCGGGGTCACTTCGACAAGTTCGTCATCGTCGATATAGGCGATCGCCTCTTCCAACGAGAACTGAATATGGGGTGTCAGGCGCACAGCGTCATCCGATCCGCTGGCCCGGACGTTGGTCAGCTTTTTCCCCTTCAGCGGGTTAACCTCAAGATCGTTGTCGCGCGAATGCTCGCCGATAACCATACCCTGATATACATCGGTCTGAGGGCCAACAAACATGCGGCCACGCTCTTCGAGGTTCCAAAGGGCATAGGCAACTGCCTGTCCGTTCTCCATCGAGATCAGAACGCCTGCGCGGCGGCCCGGAATTTGCCCTTTATGCGGTGCCCAGTCGTGGAACACACGGTTCAAAACGCCAGTACCGCGTGTATCTGTCAGGAATTCACCGTGATATCCGATCAACCCGCGTGACGGCACATGGGCGATGATGCGGGTTTTGCCTGTACCAGCAGGCCGCATCTCGGCCAGTTCACCTTTGCGGACACCTGTTATCTTTTCAATGACCGAGCCAGAATACTCGTCATCCACGTCAATGGTGACTTCTTCGATGGGCTCCAGGCGCTGACCGTCTTCTTCGCGGAACAGGACCTGTGGGCGAGAGATGCTCAGCTCGAACCCTTCGCGGCGCATGTTTTCGATCAGAACACCCATCTGCAATTCGCCGCGTCCCGCAACTTCGAAGGCCTCACCGCCCGGCGTGTCGGTAATGCGAATGGCGACGTTTGATTCTGCTTCTTTCATCAAACGGTCGCGAATGACACGGGACTGAACCTTTTTACCGTCTCGGCCGGCAAGGGGCGAATCGTTGATACCAAAGGTCACTGTGATTGTCGGCGGGTCGATCGGCTGCGCAGGCAGAGCGTCTTCGACCTGTGGGGCAACAAGCGAGTCTGCCACGGTCGCTTTGCTCATACCTGCGATGGTAACGATATCGCCCGCCTCGGCCACATCAATGGGTTGCTGCCCCAAACCGCGGAAAGCCAGGATTTTTGAGGCGCGGAAGTTCTCGATAAGTGTTCCATCCCGGCTGAGCGCCTTGAGGGTGTCACCTGCCTTGAGCGTACCACTTTCGACACGGCCAGTCAGAATGCGACCGATGAACGGGTCGCTGCCCAGTGTCGTGGCAAGCATCCGGAAGGGTTCGTCCTTGCGTTCGATCTGTTTGGGAGCAGGGACGTGGTCAACGATCAGGTCGAACAGTGCTGACAGATCCTTGCGGGGTCCTTCCAGCTCCATATCTGCCCAGCCCGACCGGCCTGAGGCGTACATTGAAGGGAAATCAAGCTGATCGTCATCCGCACCAAGGTTTGCGAACAGATCAAAGCATTCGTCCAGCGCGCGGTCTGGTTCGGCGTCGGGCTTGTCGACTTTGTTCAGCACCACAATCGGACGCAGACCCAGCGCCAGCGCCTTGGAGGTCACGAATTTGGTCTGCGGCATTGGACCTTCGGCAGCATCGACCAGCAGGACAACGCCGTCGACCATGCTGAGGATGCGTTCAACCTCGCCGCCGAAATCGGCGTGGCCCGGCGTGTCGACAATATTGATCCGCGTGCCTTTCCACTCCACCGAAGTGGCCTTTGCAAGGATGGTGATACCACGCTCACGCTCGAGGTCATTGCTGTCCATGGCGCGTTCTGCGACAGCCTGATTTTCCCGGAACGCACCGGATTGTTTTAGCAGCTCATCGACCAGCGTTGTTTTGCCGTGGTCCACGTGAGCGATGATTGCGATATTGCGCAGGTCCATGAGAGGTCAGCCTTTGAACGGGAAGTTGACGCGCGCATAACGCGGCTCGGCGAAATATGCCAGCCCTAACCGATCGTCAGTGTCCTGCTGTACCGGAAAAGAGGTGTATGATTAGTATTCCACCCAAAATCATGCTGAGTCCAGCAATCCCGGGTAAATCCAGCCTCTGACCAAAGACAATGAAACCGATGATGGCAATCAGCACGATTCCAAGACCGGACCAGATTGCATAGACGATACCAACCGGCATGTATTTGAGCGTGAGGGCCATCAGATAAAAGGCAATTCCATAGCCAACAACCACAAGCACTGACGGCCAGAACCGGCTGAATTGCTGGCTGGCCTGAAGTGCAGTTGTACCAATCGTTTCGGCAACAACTGCCAACAGCAGTAGAAGATATGCTTTGGGCACGGTGGTCTCGCATTCAATAAGGTTGCATTGGGTTGAGCACGAAATGACCGATACGCGCAAGCGATAGCAGGAGTTTACAGGCATCCGTCAGGGGTCAGGATTACCCGACTATGTGGATTTTCGGCAATGTGATACTTTGTCCGGGTTTTATCGTGTTTTTTTATGAGTATCGCCATGACGAAATTTGCAAAATACGTCATCGCTCTTTCGGCACTTATTGTTGCGCTTGGGTGGCTTGCTGGCGGGGGGTCCGTCGAAACAAAAGCAGCCCGAAATGTTGAGCGATTGATTGGTACATCGGTTTAAGCGACTGCCGAATACAGGAAAAAGGGGTGTTATGCTCCTTTTTCCGCTGTGTTTTCAGCCTTCTGCAGTCTCAGAAAAGTAACCCCGAAGCAACGGATCCAGCCATGCCCACAGGGCTGGTGCACCGGGAATAATCACCGTGCCCACACGGCTGTGGATTTGTTCGTATGTGACGTTGTAATCAATCCAGGAACCGCCTCCTGTCTCGAGGTTGCCAACCGGGGTTTGGAAGCGATCAATCGCTTTGGCGAAACAGGCATCGGGGCTTTCAGCCTGTTCAAACTCCTGCCAGATCGACATGAATTCTTGATTTTGCACCTCTGGGAGCATTCCAAACAACCTTTGCGCCGCAGCAAGTTCCTCGGCGGCTTGTGCCGCGTGGTCGACCTGCCCATGAATTGGGTGATCACCGGCGTCAATTTCAACAATGTCGTGCAGCAAAAGCATTCTGAGGGCGCGGTTTACAGAAACGGAAGGGGCTGCATATTCGGACAGGACCCAGGCAAAAAGCATGATGTGCCAGGAATGTTCGGCTGAATTCTCAAACCGGTTATCATAGAGCAGACGCGATGCGCGCTGAACCGATTTGAGTTGGTCAGTTTCGGACAAGAAACCCAAACGCAAAGAAAGCTCGGAGGTTTCGAGTTTGCCTCCATTCAGCAGTGCTTGGGCAAGATTATATGCGTCCGGGAAAGCTTGTTGCAGATAGGCAGCGCGACCTTGTTTCAGGTTGTCATTCACGACAGCTAAATGCTCTGGGTTTGGCCGTTCTGCACACAGCACCTGAAACATCGGTTGCGACCGATCCAGAATCTTGGCGAATTTCGCGTCCGGAGTGGTGTCGGCCTCGAATTCTTGCCAAAGAGCCAGAAACGTCGTGGCCTGATCAGCAGGCAGCATGCCAAACAGCTCTTCAGCAGCTGTTTGTTCCGCCAATTCCAGTGCTTTCCAATCTGTTTTCAGGTGAATCGGGTGATCGCCTACGATGATTTCGACCAGATCATGCAGCAGTAGCATTTTGATCACGCGGTCGATATTCACGTCTGGCCCGGCAACGGGTTCCAAAACCAGGGCCCAAAGCGCCAGTTGCCAACTATGCTCAGCCGCGTTCTCTGGGCGAGACTGATCCAACAAGGCGTTGGCACGATTGACAGATTTCAACCTGTCCGCGCGTTTAAGAAAGTCGATTTGCGCGGACAGTCTTTGCGTCATTGTTTTTCTATAGCTTTCAGTTTTGACCGATGTTCGGTCAATTTTTCGACGACAAACTTGCGGGCCTTACGTTCGGCCATCCGGACACGGATCTCGGTCAGGAATGCTTCTTCCAATGTTTGTGAGGACGCCCCGATCACTTCGCCAACTTCCATGAAGAAGCGGTCGTTTCCTGTTTCGTCCATCACTTTCATTGTGTCTTCGGCCAGCTTGGAAGCAAGCCTGATGATCGTGTCGGACATTAGCGCGTGTTCTCTGTCAGCCGCCGTTTCACATAGTCACTTACATCAGTGATCAGCGTATCCATGTGGCGATCCTGAAAGAAGTGGTCAGCACCCTCAACTTCGTTATGGGTGATTGTGATGCCCTTCTGTTCATGCAGCTTGTTAACCAATGCAGTGGTGTCTGCAGGCGGGGCTACCCGATCAGAGGATCCGTTGATAATCAGACCCGAAGAGGGGCAGGGCGCCAGGAACGAGAAATCATACATGTTGGCTGGCGGAGAAACGCTGATGAAACCGGTTATCTCAGGGCGGCGCATAAGCAGTTGCATCCCGATCCAGGCTCCGAACGAGAACCCTGCGACCCAGCAGTGTTTCGAATTGTTGTTCATCGACTGCAGGTAGTCCAGTGCCGATGCCGCATCACTCAGCTCGCCTACGCCCTGGTCATATTCGCCCTGGCTGCGGCCAACACCGCGAAAGTTGAACCGCAACACAGTGAAACCCATGTTGTAGAACGCATAGTGCAGATTATAGACCACCTTGTTGTTCATGGTCCCGCCAAATTGAGGATGCGGGTGCAACACGATGGCGATCGGTGCGTCTTTTTCCTTTTGCGGGTGGTAGCGGCCTTCCAGGCGGCCTTCGGGTCCGGGAAAAATCACCTCGGGCATGTGTGCATAGGTCCTGTCTTTTTCTTCTGGGTGTCCGGAAATACTTGACGATAATCGTCGGACACCTTAGAACGGTTCTAATTGTGATAGTCGGCGCAAGGGCGCTGTCAGTCGGAGATACGCACTGGCAGCGGCGGCGTCAATGATTTCGCGCGTTAACTGCCATAAGGGAATGAGAATGAAGCTTTCGACCAAGGGTCGTTACGCGATGGTGGCCTTGGCTGATATCGCTCTTCAGTCTTCTGACGGACTGGTAACGCTGAGCGAAATTTCCGAACGGCAGGACATCTCGTTGCCTTATCTTGAACAGCTGTTCGTAAAGCTGCGCCGGGCCGAGCTTGTCTCGTCAGTGCGCGGTCCGGGCGGAGGTTATCGGTTGGCGCGCCCTGCGTCGGAAATCCGTGTAGTCGAAATTCTGTCCGCCGTCGACGAAACTGTAGACGCGTTGAAAAAAGGGGCAGGGGCATCCGGGGCCTCATCGGGCAGTCGTGCGCAATCGCTGACCAACCGATTGTGGGAAGGGCTGAGTGCCCATGTTTATGTGTTTCTGCATCAAACGCGGCTTTCTGATGTGATCAGGAACGACTTGGCGCCCTGTCCGGCTGTTCCTAATCTGTTTGCGGTCGTGGACGAGTAAGATGAATTTGCTTTGTCCAAGTCCCTTAGGCTGCCAAAAGGTGCATCCATGAATCGTGTTTATCTGGATCATAACGCCACAACGCCAATTCGCCCCGAAGCGCGCGATGCGATGATCACGGCAATGGATCAGATCGGTAACCCTTCGTCGGTTCACGCTGAAGGACGAGGGGCAAAGGCCATGGTCGAGCGTGCACGGGCGCAGGTGGCCGAAGCTGTCGGGTGCCGACCGCAGGAAGTTATTTTCACCTCAGGTGCGACCGAAGCGGCTCGGGTCCTGCAGAATAGACCGAATAATTGCGATGTGTTCGTCGATGCAACGGCGCATGACGCGCTTTGGTCGCATCTTGATCTATCGAACTGCAACGAACGCCCGTTCGGACCTGGTCACATCTTAGCAATGGGGTTGGCGAATTCGGAAACAGGTATCGTTACCTTGCCACCGAAAAAGGTCGAAGGTCAGTGGCCCTATGGCGCACGGCGCGCCGATTGGTTGTTGCTGGATATTACACAGGCTGTTGGCCGTATTCCCTTTTCCTTCGCCTGGAGCGATGCGGATATGGCGGTTCTTTCGGCGCATAAAATCGGCGGTCCTAAGGGTGTTGGCGCCCTGATCCTAAAACAAGGGCTGGACATCAACCCGCTTGCGGTTGGCGGCGGGCAGGAAATGGGCCGGCGCTCCGGGACGGAAAACGTTGTTGGAATCGCGGGTTTTGGTGCCGCTGCCGAGGCCGCAGTGAAAGATCTGGCTAACGGTGTTTGGGAAAATGTTACTAAATTTAGAAATATTCTAGAGAACACACTTGAGGCCGGATCGAAAGCGACTATTTTTGTCGGGAAAGATCAGGAGCGACTCCCCAACACTTTGTGTTTTGCAACTCCCGGATGGAAAGGGGAGACGCAGGTTATGCAGATGGATCTGGCTGGATTTGCGATCAGCGCAGGATCGGCCTGTTCAAGTGGCAAGGTAAAGACCAGCCGAGTTCTAACGGCAATGGGATATGACGAGGTAACGGCAGCCAGCGCAATTCGCGTATCGCTCGGCCCTTGGACAACAGAAGATGATGTGCTGCGTTTCGCGGATACGTGGCTGGAAAAAGAGAAAAAGCATCGCGCGCGTGCCGCGTGATCTGACGGAGGATAAGTCATGGCCGCTTTGGACCAGACTCAGGTAAAAGAAGGTGTCGATCAGGAAACCGTTGATGCGGTGCGCGAGGCCGGAACCTATAAATACGGCTGGAACACCGATATCGAGATGGAATACGCCCCAAAAGGCGTGAACCCCGATATCGTCCGTCTGATCTCGGACAAGAATGAAGAACCGGAATGGATGACCGAATGGCGTCTGGCCGCGTTCGAACGCTGGACCAAGATGGAAGAGCCGAAATGGGCGATGGTCAGCTATCCCGAAATCGACTTTCAGAACCAGTATTACTATGCCCGTCCGAAATCGATGGAGGTAAAGCCGAAATCGCTGGATGAGGTGGATCCGAAACTGCTGGCCACTTACGAAAAGCTTGGTATCCCACTGAAAGAACAGATGATTCTGGCTGGCGTCGAAGGTGCTGAGGATATGCCTGCTGAGGGCCGCAAGGTGGCCGTGGATGCGGTGTTCGACTCGGTGTCCGTTGGCACAACTTTTCAGGCGGAATTGAAAAAGGCAGGTGTGATCTTCTGCTCGATCTCTGAAGCGATCAGGGAACACCCCGAGCTGGTCAAGAAATACCTTGGCACGGTGGTTCCGGTATCGGACAATTTCTATGCCACGCTGAACTCGGCCGTGTTCTCGGACGGGTCATTTGTCTACATCCCGCCGGGCGTACGCTGCCCGATGGAGCTGAGCACCTATTTCCGCATCAATGCGGAGAACACAGGTCAGTTCGAACGGACCCTGATCATTGCCGATAAAGGCAGCTATGTCAGCTACTTGGAAGGCTGTACTGCGCCTCAGCGCGACACTGCGCAGCTGCATGCGGCGGTCGTCGAAATCATCATCGAAGAAGACGCCGAGGTAAAATACTCGACCGTTCAGAACTGGTACCCTGGGGATGAGAATGGCAAGGGCGGCATCTATAACTTTGTGACCAAGCGCGCGGATTGCCGTGGCGACCGGTCCAAGGTGATGTGGACGCAGGTGGAGACCGGCTCGGCCGTGACATGGAAATACCCGTCCTGCATCCTGCGCGGCAATGAAAGCCAAGGTGAGTTCTATTCGATCGCGATTACCAATAACTATCAGCAGGCCGACACTGGCACCAAGATGATCCACCTCGGCAAGAACACCAAGTCTCGGATCGTTTCGAAAGGGATCAGCGCGGGCAAGGCGCAGAACACCTATCGCGGGCTGGTCTCGATGCATCCGAAAGCCAAGGACAGCCGGAATTACACCCAGTGTGACAGCCTGTTGATCGGCGACAAATGCGGGGCGCATACGGTGCCCTATATCGAGGTCAAGAACAACTCATCGCGCGTCGAGCATGAAGCGACGACGTCGAAGGTCGATGATGATCAGCTATTCTATTGCCGTCAGCGCGGAATGGACGAGGAAGAGGCCGTGGCCCTTGTTGTCAACGGGTTCTGCAAGGACGTGCTACAGGCACTGCCGATGGAATTTGCGATGGAGGCCCAGCAGTTGGTGGCCATCAGTCTCGAAGGATCTGTGGGTTAATCCCGACTTTCCCTGAATTCAGAACATACAGGGGGCATGACCCTCTTGCGATACGTCAAAGGAATTAAACATGCTGGAAATCAAAAACCTGCACGTCAAACTTGAAGAAGAAGACAAGCAAATCCTCAAAGGTGTCGACCTGAAGGTTGAGGCTGGCAAGGTACATGCGATCATGGGGCCAAATGGCTCGGGCAAATCGACGCTCAGCTATGTGCTGTCCGGTCGGGATGGGTATGAAGTGACTGAAGGCTCGGCGACCCTTGGTGGTGAGAACCTGTTCGAGATGGAACCGGAAGAGCGCGCAGCAGCCGGTGTTTTCCTGGCGTTCCAATATCCGGTTGAAATCCCAGGCGTTGGCAACATGACCTTTCTGCGCACCGCTGTGAACTCACAGCGCAAGGCCCGCGGGGAAGAAGAGCTTTCAGCAGCCGATTTCCTGAAAGAGGTGCGCGCCAAGGCCAAATCGTTAAAGATCGATGCGGATATGCTGAAGCGCCCTGTGAATGTTGGCTTTTCTGGCGGTGAGAAAAAGCGCAACGAAATACTGCAAATGGCCATGCTCGAGCCCAAAATGTGCATTCTGGACGAGACAGATTCTGGTTTGGATGTAGACGCGATGAAACTGGTTGCCGAGGGCGTGAACGCGCTGCGCGACGAGGCGCGTGGCTTCCTTGTTATCACGCATTATCAGCGCCTTCTGGACCACATCAAACCTGATGTCGTGCATATTATGGCCGACGGGCGGATCGTAAAAACTGGCGGTCCCGAGTTGGCACTTGAGGTTGAAAACAACGGTTATGCCGACATTTTGGCCGAGGTGAACTGATGGCGTTGCCCCAAGCAAAACAGACTGCGACGGAGGAGCGGCTGGCTGTCCTGTCGTTGCCCGATGCCGGATGTACTCGCGCTGCGCGCGAGGACGCAATTGCCCGTGTGCGCCAAATGGGCTTGCCCAGCAGGCGCGACGAGTACTGGAAATACACCCAACCCGATACGCTCGTATCGGCTGATGCAGCGCATGCGGCGCTGTTCGAGTCGGACGAGCCGCAAATGTTCGATGAATTCGATCGCTTGAAGATTGTCTTCGTTGACGGAGTGTTCAATCCCGAAGAGTCCGATGATCTGACGCTCGAAGGTGTTTCGATCGACCGGCTTGAAGATATTTGCTGCAAAGATATCCATTGGGCCAAAGACTTGTACGGCGTTCTCGAAGCAAATGGACAAGTCCCGGTTCAGCGCCCGCTGGCCGCATTGAACACCGCATTTGCATCAGACGGAGTGGCCATCCATGTGACCGGTAAGCCATCGAAACCGATCAGCCTGATCTATCGCCATGCGTCCGAGGATTCGGATGCGATCCTGCATCACGTAGTGCGGGTCGAAACTGACGCCGAGGTTACCATTCTCGAAAACGGGCCGGCGGCATCGCGTTTCAACAAATGTATGGAAATTGACATTGCCGATGGTGGCTCGCTGCACCATGTGCGGGCCCAGGGTCGTGACCACGAGCGTCGTGCGGCGACGCATATGTTTACACGGTTGGGTGCCAATTCTGTCTACAAATCCTTCACCCTGACCATGAACGGTGTTCTGACCCGGAACGAACAGGTGATCGAATTGACCGGCGATGATGCGGTGGCGCACGTGGCCGGTGCCTGCGTCGGAGATGGCGACTTTCACCATGACGACACGGTATTCGTCACCCATGACGCGGTTGGTTGCGAAAGCCGCCAAGTGTTCAAGAAGGTGCTGCGGAACGGCGCGACCGGCGTGTTTCAGGGCAAGATCCTTGTGAAAGAGGGCGCCCAGAAAACAGACGGGTATCAGATCAGCCAGTCTTTGCTGCTGGATGATGATAGTCAGTTCCTCGCCAAGCCCGAGCTTGAGATCTATGCCGATGACGTAGTCTGTTCGCACGGTTCGACATCAGGTGCGCTTGATGAAACGGCTCTGTTCTACCTGCGGTCTCGGGGTGTGCCCGTCAAAGAGGCAACAAATTTGCTGACTTTGTCGTTCCTAGCCGAGGCTGTGGAAGAGATCGAGGATGAAGGCCTTGCGGAGGCTATGGTTGACCGCCTTGAAGGCTGGCTTTCGCGGCGAAGCTGATGCCGGTAACGTCGGATATAGTGGCCACATACCGTGGACCAGGCCGGGTTGTAAGCCGGCTTTTGGATTTGGGCGAACGTGAGGACCGCGCTTTGGTCTTTGTAATGGCGTTCTGCGTGGTGGCATTCATTGCGCAACTGCCACGTTTGTCCCGGCGGGCGCATCTCGAAGACCTCGAACTTAACATGCTGTTGGGCGGTGCCTTGCTTGGAACTGTCATTATCTTGCCGCTGTTCTTTTACCTTCTGGCCTTCGTGTCCCACGGTGCGGCGCGTCTGTTCGGCGGAAAGGGGACTGCCTATGGCGCAAGGTTGGCTCTGTTCTGGGCGTTACTATCCTCGACGCCGTTGATTTTGCTGAACGGCCTTGTCGCTGGTTTTATCGGTCAGGGGACAACCATGACCACTGTCGGGTTGGTCTGGTTCGTCGTATTCCTGTGGTTCTGGTTTTCGGGCCTTAGGCAAGCGCAAAGGTATGCGGAATGAATCCGGCCGTGCTGAGTCAGATTGCTGTTCTGACCCTGACCAACCCTGCCGAAGCGGCAAGACGGTTGCTGGATCTGCGTCCCGGGCGTGAAGTTGTCTGGCTGGCATTCTTTCTGGCTGTCGTTCTGAACGGTGCCATCCAAATTGGTATCGAACAGATGGTCCCTGTCCCGCAAGGTGAACCGCTTCCCGTTTCTGATCCTGTTATTCTGAACCTTCTACGTTCGTCAGGCGCGATGCTGCTCAGCGTGGTGGCTCTTCTTTTTGTTGGTCGTACTATCGGGGGCGTTGCGACATTCAAAGATATCCTGATCCTGACGATCTGGCTGCAATTCCTTCAGATCGCAGCGATGTCGGTGACGCTGATCGTTTCGATGGTTGTTCCATTTATGATGGTCATGTTTTTGCTGGCAACCGCACTTGTCAGCCTTTACGTCTCAATGCATTTCCTGAATGAAGCTCATAAGTTCAACTCGATGCTGAAATCTTTTGGGGTCATTCTGTTATCCGCACTGATTTCAATCTCATTTGTCCTCATGTTCACACCCAGCGGCCCGGTCTAGGGAAGAAAAATACGATGTTCGATCTGCAGAAAATTCGCGCTGACTTTCCGATCCTGTCCCGAGAGGTAAACGGCAAGCCGCTGACCTATCTGGACAATGGAGCATCAGCTCAGAAGCCACAGGTTGTCATTGACGCTGTGACGCGGGCTTATACCGAAGAATATGCAAATGTGCATCGCGGGCTGCACTATCTGTCCAATCTGGCGACCGAGAAATACGAATCCGTTCGTGGAACTATTGCCCGATTTCTGGGCGTAACGGATGAAGATGAGATTGTTCTGAACTCGGGCACGACCGAAGGCATCAATCTGGTCGCCTATGGCTGGGCGATGCCGCGTCTTCAGGCCGGGGATGAGATCGTCCTGAGTGTGATGGAGCATCATGCAAACATCGTACCCTGGCATTTCCTGCGCGAGCGTCAGGGAGTGGTGCTGAAATGGGTGGATGTGGATGCGGATGGCGGGCTTGATCCGCAAGCTGTCATTGATGCCATCGGTCCAAAAACCAAGCTGGTCGCGGTGACCCATTGTTCGAACGTGTTGGGCACGGTTGTGGATGTCAAAGCAATCACCGAAGGCGCCCATGCCAAAGGCGTCCCGGTGCTGGTGGATGGCAGTCAAGGCGCCGTGCATATGCCGGTCGATGTCCAGGATATCGGCTGCGATTTCTACGCCATCACCGGGCATAAGCTTTATGGCCCATCGGGATCGGGAGCGATTTACATCAAATCTGACCGGATGGCCGAAATGCGCCCGTTTATCGGTGGCGGTGACATGATCAAAGAGGTCAGCAAGGATCAGGTGATCTACAATGATCCACCGATGAAATTCGAGGCGGGAACTCCTGGCATAGTGCAAACCATCGGACTGGGCGTCGCTCTGGACTATCTGATGGATTTGGGGATGGACAACGTTGCTGCTCATGAGGCCGGGATCCGAGACTATGCGATGCAGAGGTTTGCGGGGCTGAACTGGATTCAGCTTCAGGGGACACGGCCGGACAAAGCGGCGATCTTCAGCTTTACTTTGGACGGTGCAGGCCACGCACATGACATTTCGACGATTTTGGATAAAAAGGGCGTCGCTGTTCGGGCCGGGCACCATTGTGCTGGACCATTGATGGATTTCCTCGGAGTCACCGCGACATGCCGCGCCAGTTTTGGTCTCTATAACTCGAAAGATGAGGTCGATACCTTGATCGAAGCGCTTGAACTTGCGCATGATCTGTTCGCGTGAAACCTGTTTGATCCGGGTCGATTTTCAGTTGCACCCGGACCGGAACAAGGTTAGCTAACGGCTCAGGCACCTGTAGCTCAGCTGGATAGAGCGCTGCCCTCCGAAGGCAGAGGCCAGAGGTTCGAATCCTCTCAGGTGCGCCATTTCTTGAATATTTGGGCTCGTATTGAAGATCACCTGCAACAGCCGGTTTGCGCAGGATTTATGAGGCTGCCTGAGTAGAATAGCACCTCCACAATGGCAGATAAATCTGCTCATTCAAACGGTTACGTGACCGACAAACTTCTCTTGACGACGGGCGGGGCGGATCAACCGCCCCAGCTTCTTACCACACCGCAATCCATATGCACGAAGTTCGAGCGGTGGTATTTGCCAACACCACCAGCACGGCAAGACATCGCCGCTTTGGCCATTTGCGAGACCGAACGAGATGACAGGCGGAGGTCGGCTGCCTGGCCTTTCATGTGCAACGAATTCTTGGCAACACGGCGCGACCGTGACCGCAGCATCGCGTTGGTCTGCGGCGAGCGATAGCCCGACAGCAGCATATAGGGTTCGTTGACATCCAACAGATTATGCGACGCCGCCATGATGTCGATCGTGCGGAGGTCCATATCTTTGGCCTGGTCGGTGCGCCAATCGCGCATGAAGTGGTTCACTTCTTTGACCGCGTCTTTGATGTATTTACCGTCAACCCAATAGATCATATCGATCCGCTCGCCAGTGCGTCCGGAATACATGCGAATACGGCGAATATCACCACCGCCACGAAGGAATCCTGCTGCATTGGAGTAGGTTGGAGTCGCTACAACTGCTGTAGCTGCGAATGCGCCCAATAAAGCACGCCGGGTCAAACCCGAGGAACTGCTCGTCGTCATTTTGTGTTTCGTCCCGTACTGTTCCTGCCTGCACACGATGTTACGCGCGCTGTATTAATTTATTCCCATCCCAGATGAGGGATTTATGACACAGTCGTGAAGGGCGGCCAAGAAGTCTTTCAAATTCATCTTTTCAAGGGGGAATTTTCGGCAGTTTTTTGCGCAGGTGGTGCAAAATGGCAAAGATCCAACGTCTTAGGCCGTCGCCGAAATCTGTCCGATGCAAACAAGCATCACGCTTGGGTATAAGCACGAAATTGATGCATTTGTGAATAGACAATGGGTTTCAAGCAAAACCATAATTGTTCGGCATTGCCTGAAACGGCGTATTATATTGAAAATTCAAGGGCTCCAAATGTTCTCTGTTCTTCGTGCAAGCACCGGTATTGCTTTGGCCGCATGTTTTCTAACGTCTTCGGCGATGGCGAACACTGAGGCCAAGCCTGACACCGCATTCCAGATGGCGGTTGCCGAATTTGCACCTTCCGGGTCTGAGATTGCCGATTTCTACCGTGAAAGAGGATTCGTGCCTGTTTGGGTTGGCGACACGGCTGCACATGCTGAACGTCGTCAACGGTTGATTGAGGGGCTTTCTGCGGTCGAATTACACGGGCTACCCGCGAACGCCTATGATGCGCAGGGCTTGGTTGACCGACTTCAATCAGCAAAATCAGCGCGTGAGCTTGGGGCCGTCGAGGTCGAGTTGACACGCGTTTTTGCAGCCTATGCTCAGGACATGAGGACAGGCCTTTTACGACCATCCGATATAGACGATGGATTAGTCAGGAAGGTCGAGCCGACCTCGACAGCAGGGCATCTGCGTGGACTGACGACCTCGGAGGATGCAGCCTATTTCGATCAGTTGGCGCCAAGCTCGACCCAGTATCGGGCTTTGATGAAGCAGAAACTTGCGCTGGAAGAATTGGTTCGCCAAGGCGGTTGGGGAACTACTGTTCCACAAGCAAAGCTAGAGCTGGGAGATACGGGACCCGCCGTAATAGCGATGCGTAACAGATTGGTTGAAATGGGTTTTATGAACCCAACAGCCAGCCCTGTTTTTGACGATGCCTTGCTGGCAGGTGTTCAGCGGTTTCAAATCGCACATGGTCTTGCCGCAGATGGCGTCGCGGGTCCGGGCACAATTACTGAATTGAACCGCACTGCTTCGGATCGTCTGAAGGCCGTCTATGTCGCGCTGGAGCGTGAGCGCTGGTTGCCGCGCGAGCGCGGTGAACGCCACATTCTGGTCAATCAGGCTGATTTCTCAGCCAAGATTGTTGATGACGGCTTTATTACCTTTGAAACCCGCGCTGTGATCGGCAAGAACACCCATGATCGTCGGAGCCCCGAGTTTTCCGACAAGATGGAGCATATGGTCATTAACCCCAGCTGGTATGTCCCACGCTCGATCATCACCAAGGAATACCTGCCGCAGCTGCAGTCCAACCCAAATGCCGTTGGGCATATTCAGATTACCGATCGCAGTGGTCGCCAGGTCAATCGCGGGGCAGTAGATTTCACTCAGTTCACCGCAAGCAACTTTCCTTTTGCGATGCGCCAACCGCCCAGCAAAAG
Organism: Ruegeria sp. CDSC081; assembly: GCF_059610485.1. Lineage (NCBI taxonomy): Bacteria > Pseudomonadati > Pseudomonadota > Alphaproteobacteria > Rhodobacterales > Roseobacteraceae > Ruegeria > Ruegeria sp. CDSC081. The sequence continues at coordinate 94,886 of NZ_JBXWNS010000001.1, forward strand.
CAATGCCCTGGGGCTGGTGAAGTTCATGTTCCCCAACAAGCACAACATCTATCTGCATGATACACCGCAGAAAAGTTTGTTTGCTCGGGAATCTCGTGCCTTCTCGCATGGTTGTATCAGATTGGCTCAGCCTTTCGAATTCGCTTACGCACTGTTGGCGAAGCAAGAAGAAAACCCAAAGGCATTTTTCCATCGGATTCTCGCAACTGGAAAAGAGACCACTGTGAAACTTGAGCAGCATGTTCCTGTCCACTTGATTTACCGCACTGCCTTTATTGGCCCGAAAGGTGAGGTACAGTACCGACGCGACGTCTATGGCCGTGATCAGAAAATCTGGAATGCTCTGCAGAAAGCAGGGGTGGCCCTGCCGGACGTTCAGGGGTAATCACCGGGGGCAGGTCCTAGTTCCGGGAAGCCCCACATGAAATATACAGTTCAACAAATCGCAGATGCCCTTGACGCTGAGTTCCAGGGCGATGCCAGCCTGGTCGTACATGCTGCTGCTGAACCGTCGGATGCAACTGCCACTGATCTGGCGATGGCGATGTCGCCGAAATATGCCGAGGATCTGGGATCGGGTTCGGCGCAGGTCGCCATCCTTTGGGAAGGTGCTGACTGGCAGGCGTTGGGCCTTAAGGCAGCAATATTCGTTCGACGACCGCGCATGGCGATGGCCGGGATCACCTCCATGCTGGATAAAGGGCAGGGCTTTGGGTCCGGGGTTCACCCTTCGGCAGTCATCGACCCAACTGCGGATGTGGCAGATGGGGTCTCAATCGGCCCTCTGGCAGTCATTGGTGCACGGGCCCGGGTTGGCAGAGGGGCGAATATCGGACCGCATTGCGTCATAGGCATGGATGCTGTGTTGGGCGAAGACGCGGTTCTGCGCGAAATGGTCAGCATTGGTGCCCGTGTGCAGATCGGGGATCGTTTTATCGCGCAACCAGGTGCAAGGATCGGTAGCGACGGGTTCAGTTTTGTTACGCCCGAAGTATCGGGGGTAGAGAACGCGCGCAAGACCTTGGGGGATGCAGGAGACGCCAGCGCGCAAAGCTGGCTGCGCATTCATTCGCTTGGTTCTGTGGAAATTGGCGACGATGTCGAAATCGGTGCGAATTGTACGATCGACAACGGGACCATTCGTAATACTCGCATCGGGAATGGCACAAAACTGGATAATCAGGTCCATATCGGCCACAACACGCGCGTTGGTAATGACTGTCTGCTGTGTGGTCAGTCTGGTATTTCCGGTTCAGTTGAGCTTGGCAATAACGTGGTTCTGGGTGGGCAGTCAGGCGTTTCGGACAATATTTTCGTTGGCGACGGGGTGATTGTCGGCGGTGGTACCAAAATCCTGTCAAACGTACCTGCCGGTCGTGTGTTGATGGGCTACCCGGCTGTGAAGATGGAAACCTTTACAGATGTCTATAAGGCGCAGCGCAGATTGCCGCGGATGCTTCGTGACGTGGAGGCGTTGAAAAAGGCTGTTTCCAAACAGCCTCCGAGCGATTAAATCACATTCAACGTGATAATCAGAGGATCGATATGAGCATCACCGACCGCGTCATTGCCATCATTGCCGAACAAGCCGTGTTGGAGCCTTCGGATGTGACGCCCGAAAGTACGCTCGAAGATCTGGGGATCGACAGCCTGGGGCTGGTCGAGAGTATCTTTGCCATCGAAGAAGAGTTCGACATTACCGTTCCGTTCAATGCCAATGAACCAACGGCCAGTGACTTTGACATCTCAAATGTCGCCGCGATCATTGCTGGGATCGAAAAGCTTGTGGCAGAAAAGGCCTGACCCAAGCAAATGAAACGGGTAGTAATAACCGGGGCAGGCACGATCAATTCGCTTGGTCATTCAGTTCCAGATACGCTTGAGGCGATGCGGGAAGGCCGTTGTGGCATTTCGGAACTTGAATTTCGAGACGTCGACAGGTTGGCGATCAAGATCGGTGGGCAGGTCCGGGGGTTCGAAGCCGAGGGTCGGTTCAACCGCCAACAGATGACTCTGTATGACAGGTTTACACAGTTTACCCTGACCGCGGCCAAAGAGGCCATAGATCAGTCCGGGATCGAATTCCACGGTGAGTTGGCTGCACGATCTGGCGTGGTTCTGGGAACAGCAGGTGGTGGCGTTTCGACCTGGGACGACAACTACCGTTCAGTCTATGAGGACGGGAAGAACAGGGTCCATCCATTTGTTGTACCAAAACTTATGAACAACGCGGCGGCAAGCCACGTATCGATGGAACATAACCTCAAAGGTCCCAGCTTTACGGTATCGACTGCTTGTGCCTCATCGAACCATGCGATGGCGCAAGCCTTTCAGATGGTGCGCAGCGGGGCGGCCCCTGCGATGATCACCGGCGGCTCAGAATCCATGTTGTGCTTTGGTGGCGTTAAGGCCTGGGAAGGGCTGCGGGTGATGTCCAAGGATGCCTGTCGTCCTTTTAGCGCCAACCGAAACGGTATGGTGCAAGGAGAGGGAGCGGGCATCTTCGTGTTCGAGGAATACGAACACGCGAAGGCGCGTGGGGCAGAAATTTTGTGCGAAGTTGTTGGTTTCGCGATGACCTCGGATGCATCAGACATTGTAATGCCCAGCAAGCAGGGCGCTGCCCGTGCGATGTCAGGGGCGTTGTCTGATGCTGGCCTGAATGCCAATCAGGTGGGTTATATCAACGCCCATGGCACAGGTACTGCGGCCAATGACAAAACGGAATGTGCCGCTGTAGCTGGCGTTTTCGGCCCGCATGCGGACGAACTTTTGATCTCATCCACCAAGTCGATGCATGGTCACTTGATTGGCGGAACCGGCGCGGTAGAGCTTTTGGCCTGTATCATGGCCCTGCGAGATGGGGTGATTGCACCGACGATTGGCTACGAAGAACCTGATCCAGAATGTGCTTTGGACGTTGTGCCCAACGAGGCACGCGAAGCGAAAGTTGAGGTTGCGCTAAGCAACGCTTTTGCTTTCGGAGGTCTGAACGCAGTACTTGCCTTAAAGCGGATTTGAGAAAGCCGCTGGGTTAAACGGCTTTCTCGAAATGTAGTCTTCAGTTGGTTGCGACATCAACAATGTCGTAGCCTGCAGTAAACCCGGACAAAGACAGGTCAAGTTCGATCACCTGATCCGGCGCGGGCGCTGGAACGATGGTCAAAGTCGCCTTGCTACCCTGCTTCATTGCATCGATATCCCCTTGGGTCAGGCCGATTTGGGCAACACAGCCAACAGGGTTACAAAACGAATAGTTGTAGCGTTTGGCAGGCGCCCCGTCGATTGAGAGGGTCAGCTGCGCTTGCAACAGTGTTTCAAGCGGAACCAAGATATTTGCTCCGGCTACAGCCGAACCGCCTTCGGGTAGGCGGAACATGGAAAACTCAGCCATAGGCACATCTTGCGGGCCATTTATGACCTGCAGCAGCGAACACAGATCTTTGCCCGCGTTCATCTTCAAACAGTTCAGGCTCCAGTCGCCGAATTTTTCTTTGTCATAGCGCTGTCCGACCTTGACGGTTTCATCGACCGGCTGCCCCAGGTCGAGACCATTGTCCACCTGCTCGGTCGTAGGGGATTCGGTGGCAGGTTCTGTCGTGTCGGTGGTCTCTTGCGCCAGGGCGGCGCCGTTGAAAAGAAAAGCTGCCGCAACAAGCTTTATCGGTGTCCTGAACATAATTGCCTCGTGATTGTTGATGTGGCTTTTCGCCGGGTCTAGCACCACTGGCGCGCAGTGTCAGGCATTATGCAGCGTAAAAAGACAGAAGTGATCGGAATCTCGCCTGAGGCCCCGTGGGCAACACGTGTGGCCAAGATAAAAGGGAGCCGGTGGAGCGGCTCCCTTTCATGAATTTTTCTCCCCGTCGGACCGGCCGACTTAATTATGTGCAGACGTTACGAGAGGGCGGCGCGGTGGTCAACTGCTAACCTGAAAATTTAATTATGAAGCTATGGTGGAAAAAGGGCCGCGCGTGAACGCGCGGCCAGTCGACAGGGAGGAAGTTTGTTGACCGCGCAATTCTCATACACGAACAACCAGAAAACTATCGCAGCCAAAGGTTAACTTTGTATGCTGGGCGGAGATCGGTAGGAAACAGGGCCTTAAACATATGAGTGAGAACATATTTCTTGGCGGTGGTGGCGCAGATTACAGCCAACGGCAGACGTTGTCGTTGAAATACGCCAACCGCCACGGCCTGATTGCCGGTGCGACCGGTACTGGCAAGACCGTGACGCTTCAGATCCTGGCCGAGGGGTTTTCCAAGGCCGGGGTGCCGGTGTTTCTGTCTGACGTCAAAGGTGATCTGTCTGGTTTGGCGTTGGCGGGCAGTGAAAGTCACAAGCTACATGGGGCATTTCAGAAGCGTGCCGAAACCATCGGATTCACGGATTACGAATATGCCGCTTGCCCGGTCACTTTCTGGGATCTGTTCGGTCAGCAAGGCCATCCGGTTCGAACCACAGTATCCGAGATGGGACCTTTGTTGTTGTCCAGGCTGATGGACCTGAGCGAAGCACAAGAAGGCATTGTTAACATTGCATTTCGGGTTGCCGATGAAGAAGGTATGCCCCTGTTGGATATGAAAGATCTGCAAGCCCTGTTGGTCTGGATCGGAGAGAACAGAGCAAATCTTTCGCTGCGCTATGGGAATGTCTCAACCGCCTCGATCGGTGCCATCCAGCGACGGTTGTTGGTTCTTGAAAATCAAGGGGGCACCAATCTGTTTGGCGAACCTGCCCTGGAACTGGCCGATCTTATGCGCACCGATGCCAACGGGTATGGCATGGTGAACATCCTGGCCTCTGACAAGCTGATGGGATCACCTCGACTGTATGCGACGTTCTTGTTATGGCTGCTGAGCGAACTGTTTGAAGAGTTGCCCGAAGTCGGCGATCCGGACAAACCCAAGCTGGTATTTTTCTTTGACGAAGCGCATCTGTTGTTCGAAGACGCGCCCAAAGTGCTTGTGGACAAGGTCGAGCAGGTCGCCCGCCTTATCCGATCAAAGGGCGTAGGGGTCTATTTCATCTCGCAAAACCCGGCAGACATCCCAGAAGACATTCTGGGTCAGTTGGGTAACCGGGTACAGCATGCTTTGCGAGCCTTCACCGCCCGAGACAGGAAAAACCTTCGCCTTGCGGCTGAAACCTACCGCGAGAATCCAACCTTTGATACTGAGGCCGCCATCCGTGAGGTTGGCGTGGGCGAGGCGGTTACATCCATGCTGCAAAAGAAAGGGGTTCCGGGCATCGTCGAACGCACTTTGATCCGTCCCCCTGGGTCACAGTTGGGGCCGATTACCGCTGCCGAACGGCAAACGGTAATGAATGCGTCTCCGATGAAAGGCAAATACGAAACCCGCATAGATCGCAGATCAGCCTTTGAGATGCTCCAGGCGCGGACTGATGCCGCAGCACAGGCCGCAGCCGAGGCAGAAGAACAGCTTGAGTCTCAATCGATTGCAGAACGCGAATTTGCCACGGCTCGCCGATACTCAGGTAGCAAAGTAACGCGGTCTTCTTCGCGGATCGTGCGAAAGAAAGACACCTTTGCCACCGCCATGAGCGAGGCTGTCATTAAGGAGCTTAAGGGAACAACCGGGCGCAGGATCGTCCGAGGCATTCTGGGCGGGTTATTTCGTAATCGTTGAATGGCGGGCCGGGCTAATTGCCCGGCCTCACAACGGTCACTTCAGGCGGCGTTGGCCTTCTTGTCTGCAATATGCATCAGCCTCGGGGACGGACATTTTTGTTGCCGGAAAGTCGATTGCCCGGTCCCAGTCCACGCGGTTCTGCCGGTAGAGCTGGCATGTCACCACGCCCTTGGGGGTCTGGACTTTGACCGGAGTGGTTTCCAGATCTTTTGGTGACGGAATACATGCGGTCAAAGAGGCAAGAACCGGCAACAGAATGAGTGTCTTTGTAAGAGTGGTTTTCATCGGTGTTTTCTATTCCCTGCGGGCAAATGGTAGTAGTCTGCACAAAGGCAAATAATTGGTGAACACGACTGTGAAACATGTCAGGCCGATGATTTGCTCTAGTAAGTTCCTCACTCAAAAGCAAGAAACCGCGCCAATTTCTTGACGCGGTTCCATATATTGGAGGTTCTGTGGCCCTATTTCTCGGGGATCAACCCTCTTGGGCTGAATCTAAGAACAATCAGCAGAATCAACCCCATCGTGAACAGTCGCATATGGGCCGCGCTGTCGATCAGATGCGTCTTGAGCGCACTGCCATCGGGCATTCCGGACGTGATCAGGTTCATAAGCCACAACCCAATCGGTTCGACCTGGACCCACAGAAACCAGATGAGGAACGCGCCCAGCACAGCACCAAAGTTGTTGCCCGATCCGCCCACGATCACCATGACCCAGACCAGAAATGTAAAGCGCAGAGGGTTGTAGGTACCCGGCGTCAACTGCCCGTCCAGCGTTGTCATCATCGCGCCCGCGATACCGCAGATGGCAGAGCCCAGAACGAAGATTTGCAAATGGCGGCGGGTGACATCTTTACCCATCGCCTCGGCTGCAACCTCGTTGTCACGGATGGCGCGCATCATGCGGCCCCAGGGGCTGCGCAGCGCCATCTGGGCCATCCACAGCAGGATCAGAAGAACAACCATGAACAGCAGGGAATAGCCCAGCTTGACCGACAGGGTCGAGGCGATGACAGGGTCCAGCCCAAACCAATCGGCACGGGCAATGAAGGATGGATCCTGCTGCAGCTCAACCTCATAGCCGACCACGGGCGAGGGGCGCGGGATGCCGTAGACATTCTTGACACCTCGGGCCAACCAGTCCTCGTTTTTCATGATTGCGATGATGATTTCGGCAATCCCAAGCGTCGCAATCGCCAGATAGTCCGAGCGCAGGCCAAGGGCAGTTTTGCCGATCAGCCAAGCGGCACCGGCGGCCAGCACACCGCCCGCGGGCCAGGCCAACAGAACCGGCAGATTCAACCCGCCAAGGTTGCCCGCAACGGCTGGGTCAATGGCTTCGACACCAGCAACGCTGGGGTCAAACACCGCACGGTAAATGAAAAACCCGGCGATCAGAATCGCGACGATGGCAATCGTCTGTACACGGCCCCTCGGTATTTTTGTTGCCACCAGAACCGCCGCAACGACGGTTGCAGCCCCCAACAGCAACGCAAGGACGATCCCGTATCCTCCGGATGACCACGCGCCGGGTGTCGGCGGGGTTGAGACCAGCACAACTGCCAGCCCGCCCAGCGCAACAAAGCCCATAACACCAACGTTAAACAGGCCCGCAAAGCCCCATTGCAAGTTCACCCCAAGCGCCATGATGGCCGAGATCAGCCCCATGTTCAGGATCAGGATCGCCGAATTCCAGCTTTGCGTGAATCCGGTCAACAGGATCAGGCCGCCAACAACCACGAAAAGCAGCGTATTTTTGACAGTCTCGGTCATACTGCTTTCCCCTTAAACAGACCTGTGGGCTTAAACAGAAGCACGATAAGCAAGATAACAAAGCTGACCGCGAATTTGTAATCGGTGGACAGGAATTGGACCAATCCCGAAGGCTCTAGATGTTCCGGTGCCATATAGGTCAGCACCTTTTTCCACGCATAGGTGATCGTCACCTCGGAAAACGCGATGATGAACCCGCCCGCGATAGCGCCCAACGGGTTGCCGAGGCCGCCGACGATGGCCGAAGCGAAGATCGGCAGCAGAAGCTGGAAATAGACAAAGGGCTTAAAGCTCTTGTCCAACCCGTAAAGCACACCCGCAGTTGTCGCCAGCGCCGCGACAAGGATCCAGGTGATCATCACCACACGTTCAGGGTTGATGCCGGACAGCAGCGCCAGATCCTCGTTATCCGAATAAGCGCGCATCGACTTGCCGGTGCGGGTTTTGTTCAAAAACCAGAACAAAAGTGCCACGGCGACAACGGCCACAACCACGGTGATGCCCTGAGAGGTCTTGATCGCCAGCCCCTCACGCAGCCCGGTCATTGCCTTGAATTCCCGCGCCGAAACGATGAACCGCTCACCGTCCGAGAACCTTTGATCATCCGGCCCGATTATGAACCGCACCAGCCCGTTCATTATGAACATCACGCCCATCGAGACGATCACCAGAATGACCGGCTTGGCCTTTTGTTCCCGGTAGAACCTGTACACCAGCCGATCCGTGATCAGAACCAGAACGATACAGCCGAGAATGGCAAAGGGCAGGGCCAGCAGAGCGGTTGGCAGCGGCCCGAAACTGACCCCGGCGGCCTGCAGGCCCCATGTGACCAGCACGGCGATCATCGCACCAAAGGCCATCGTGTCGCCATGGGCAAAGTTCGAGAACCGCAGGATGCCATAGATTAACGTCACCCCCAACGCGCCCAGCGCCAACTGGCTGCCATAGGCGATTGCGGGAACAAGGACGAAGTTGGAGAGCGCCACTAGGGCGTTGAGGAAGTCCATTAGTTTTGATTCTCCGCTTCGCAAAAACCTTCAACTGACCTTGTCAGTAGTTTGTCGCGCCCAACCAGTGTGTCGCTTATGATTGCAGTCCCGAGCTCATAGTTAGGTTTGTCGGCGTTAAAAACGCCTTGAAACACATCGAGCCTTGGACTGCCGATGCCTGGGCCATATGCAAAGACTGAAAGGATAGGATCGTGTGTGATCCGGATGTGTGTCCAATCACTAGTCGGGTATTCAGAGCCGTTTTCTTGCCAGATTACTTGGTGTTCGGTCGCGGAAAGCAGCACAGTTCGTTTATCCTCAAACGTACAACGAAGCACAACTTTTGCTTCAATTTGTTTTGATAGAACTACCGTGTTCTCAGCAGAAACGACGGTTCCCAAAAGACAGACGAAGAAGGCGGCGAGACAGCTAAATCTATTCATCTCACCCCCCCAAGAAACTCTTACGAACTTCGGGATCGGCCAGCAGTTCCTTGCCCGTGCCGGTATAGGCATTCCGCCCCTGAACCAGCACATATCCCTTATCTGCGATCTCCAGCGCTTGCCGGGCGTTCTGTTCGACCATCAGGATCGGCAGGCCAGTGCGGGAAACCTCGATAATTCGATCAAACAACTCATCCATCACGATGGGCGAGACACCGGCGGTTGGTTCGTCCAGCATCAGCACCTTAGGCTGAGTCATCAGCGCACGACCCACGGCGACCTGTTGGCGTTGACCGCCCGATAGCTCTCCGGCGGCTTGGTTGCGTTTGTCACGAAGGATGGGGAACAGGTCATAGACCTGTTCCATCGTGTCTGAAAAGTCGTCACGACGGATGAACGCGCCCATCTCAAGGTTTTCTTCGACCGTCATCGACGTGAAGATGTTCGAGGTCTGCGGAACAAAGCCCATCCCCTTGATCACCCGATCCTGGGGCGACAGGTTGGTGATGTCTTCTCCGTCCAGTCGCACAGATCCCGCGCGGACATCCAGCATCCCAAACACGGCCTTCATTGCAGTGGATTTACCGGCGCCGTTGGGGCCAACGATTACAGCGATTTCACCGGCGTCGACGGAAATCGTGCAATCATGCAGGATATCCGGGCCCTTGCCGTAGCCTCCGGTCATGGTGTCGCCGATCAGGAATGGGCCACCTTCGACGCGGTGCGTCTTTCCGCTTTTGCGATGTGCGGGCGTCATTGTGCCCATGCCGTGTGTATTGGTGATCGAGGCATCCTTGTTGCCGTGGTCATCCTGATAAGGATTATCGCTCATGCCCCGGCCTCCAGCTTGTCTTTGTTCTTCAGGCCGGTGCCCAGATAGGCTTCGATCACATGCTCATTGGCTTTGATCTCGTCCAGAGTGCCCTGGGCCAGAACCTTGCCCTCGGCCATACAAATGACCGGGTCGCAGATTTTGCCGATGAAATCCATGTCGTGCTCGATAACCACGAAAGTATAGCCGCGTTCCTTGTTCAGTCGCAGAATCGTGTCGGCGATGGTCATCAGCAGGGTGCGGTTCACGCCCGCGCCGACCTCGTCCAGAAACACGATCTTGGCGTCGACCATCATGGTACGGCCAAGTTCCAGCAGCTTTTTCTGCCCGCCCGAGACCTGACCGGCCTTGTGATCGGCCAGATGTTCGATGGTCAGAAACTCCAACACCTCATCGGCCTTAGCCATTAACGCGCGCTCTTCATTAGCGATGCGTTTGCGGCCGAACCAGGTGTTCCAAAGTGATTCCCCGGATTGCGCGCCGGGCACCATCATCAGGTTCTCTCGGCAACTCATCGAGGAAAACTCATGCGCGATCTGAAAAGTGCGCAGCAGACCTTTGTGAAACAGATCGTGTGGTGGCAAGCCGGTTATGTCCTCGCCATCCATGAACACGCGTCCAAAGGTGGGCGGGAGTACACCCGCGATCACGTTGAACAGAGTTGTCTTTCCGGCCCCGTTCGGCCCAATCAGGCCGGTGATCGAACCCTTCTGGATTTCCAGCGATGCCCCATCCACCGCATGAAACCCGCCGAAATGCTTATGCACGTCCTCGACGACGATCATCTTTTCCCCTAGCCGCCGTTTTCGGCGTTCTTGTTTTCACACCCTCATTGAAGAGGTGCGGTCTTTTTTCACTGAAGCAGCCCGGACACAAGGTCCGGGCTGCTTATTTTCAGGTCTTCTTAGGTCAAAATCAACGGAAGTTGACGGTCTTGTTTTCGCCGTCGGTGACTTCGATCTCGCGATACGAACCTGCGCTTTCGCCGGGGCCGATCAGCTCAACGCCGGACGCGCCGACATAGTCGATGTCCTGACCAGCGGCCAACAGTTCCAGACCTTTGGCCAGCTCACCCGGATAGATCTTCTCTCCTGGAGCGTTGGCAACATCTAGGATCTTGCTGCCGTAGTCGGCCGGGTTGGTCGAACCAGCGGCCTGCATCGCCAGCATGAACAGCGCTGCGGCGTCATAGCTTTCAGGCGAATAGGGCGACGATCCGTCAAAACCGGCGGCTTCGGCCATGGCAAAGTACTTTTCAGCACCTTCACCACCTGAACCGGCGATCTGACCGAACGAGCCGTTCAGGTCGGGGCCGACATTTGCGGGCAGCGAGTCACCGATCATGCCGCCGGGCAAGCCGAACGTGTCGAATGCACCGCTGTCCAGCGCCGACTGAATGATGCCCAATCCGCCCTGATCGAGATACCCGGCTACAACCAGAATGTCGCCACCGGCCGAGGCCAGCGCGCCAACTTCGGCCGAGTAGTCCGCTTTGCCATCCTCATGCGCTGCCACGATTGTGACTTCGCCGCCCGATGCCTCGAACGAGGACTGGATCGCGTCTGCCAGACCCTTGCCATAGTCGTTGTTGGTGTAGGTCAGTGCGATTGAAGTGATACCGCGATCATTCAAGATATCTGCCATCACTTGACCTTCACGCGCATCCGAAGGGGCGGTGCGGAAGAACAGGCCGTTATCCTCCATGGTCGACAGACCGGGCGAGGTGGCCGAGGGCGAGATCATGACCATCCCGTTCGGGATCGCGACATTCTGCAGGATCGCTCCGGTCACGCCAGAGCAGTCACCGCCAATGATGCCGGCAACGCCGTCGGCAATCATGCGTTCACCGTTCGAGGTGGAAAGACCGTTGTCGATGCAGCCAGTATCAGCGCGCGATGCAGTGACGGTAGAGCCATCCAGCAATTTGCCGGATTCGGTCACTTCGGCCATTGCCAGTTCTGCGCCTGAGCCCATTGAGGGTGCCAGCGATTCAATTGGTCCGGTAAAGCCGAACAGAACACCCAATGTGACGTCTTCGGCCATAGCTGCGCCCGAAAGAAGGGCGGTTGCTGCAGTTGCTGTAAGCAGCTTTTTCATATGGTTACTCCCAGTTGTGAACGTATTCGTTCTGGGCACGACCCTAGGCAAGCTGTTCGAAAAAGAAAAGTCCTAACGCAAACGTGTTTTTGTGGCGCACAGTTCTAGTTGTTCAGATGTGCCCGGCGCGGTGTTTTCGGTAAGGAGAACGAGATGTTCAGACTAGCTATGATCTTCATCTTTTCTGTTGTTTCAGGGTTGGCCGGGGCAGAATCGCTAACTACCAGCTCCGGATCGGCGCGTGTGACGGCGATGGTGAAGGGGCTCGATACGCCCTGGGCAGTCGGTATCCTGCCTGACATGTCCTTTCTGGTAACTGAGCGCGACGGTGATCTTCTGTTCGTGTCGGAGGGAAACATAGCTCGCGTCAAAGGCACTCCCAATGTGGTTGCAAAGGGGCAGGGCGGTTTGCTGGACGTAACCGTTGCCAGGGATTTTTCGCAAAGCCGTGAGGTTTTCCTGACCTATTCCAAGCCTCAACCAAAGGGGGCAGGCACTGCACTTGCGATTGCGCGCCTGTCCGAAGACGGATCAGAGCTGACCGATCTGCGCACGATTTTCGAAGCTGAAAATGGTTGGGATTCTGGGCGTCATTTTGGCTCTCGTGTTGTCGAAGCAAAGGAGGGGACTTTACTTGTCACTATCGGCGATCGTGGTGATCGCCCGACCGCCCAGGATCAATCGAGTCACAACGGCTCGGTGATCCGTGTGAACCGGGACGGCTCGGTGCCGGCTGATAATCCATTTGTCGGACAACCGGGAATTCAGCCAGAGATATGGTCTTATGGCCACCGGAATCCCCAAGGTGCAGGGCTGGATGCACGGGGGCAACTATGGGTATCGGAACATGGAGCCAAGGGCGGTGATGAAGTGAACCTAATCCGGCCGGGGCGGAACTATGGCTGGCCGGTGATTTCCTATGGCAAGCACTATTCCGGACAAACAATCGGCGAGGGGACGGCAAAACCGGGGATGGTGCAGCCTGAATTCTATTGGGACCCTTCCATCGCCCCATCCGGCCTTTTGATTTATTCAGGCAAGCTTTGGCCCGAATGGAAGGGTGATCTATTCGTCGGGTCGCTCAAATTCGACTACATTGCTCGGCTTGAAGGCACTCCATTGACTGAGGTCGAGCAGATCAAGGGCCCTCAGACGGAACGCGTCCGCGACATTGTCGAGGCACCGGATGGATCAATCTGGTTTATTTCCGTCGGGCAGGGCGCTGTCTTTCGCATGACCCCCAGCGATTAAACAGACAAGCGCCCGCTTTGCGCACCGCGCTCACGATAGGGCGTGGTGTTATAATGCGCCCGGTAGCATTTCGAGAAATGGCTAGGCGAGGCAAACCCGCATGCCAGCGCCACGTTGATCACGCTCATGTCGGTCTGCATCAGCAGGTTCCGGGCCTTATGCAGGCGCAGCTCCATATAATAGCGTTTAGGCGACCGGCTGAGGTAACGGCGAAACAGACGCTCTAGCTGCCGTGTGGACATGCCGACCTCTTTGGCCAGAATCGAAGGCGAGATCGGCTCTTCGATGTTCTTCTCCATCATCAGGATGACCTGGCTCAGCTTGGGATGGCGCACCCCAATCCGTGTCGGGGTCGACAGACGCTGGGTGTCCTGATCAGTACGGATCGAGGAATAGATCAGCTGATCGGCCACCGCGTTGGCAAGGTCTTCCCCGAAATCCTCGGCGATGATTTTCAGCATCAGGTCGATAGAGGAAGTACCACCGGCTGTTGTCATCCGGTTTCCGTCAATCTGGAATACGGATTTGGTCAGTTCGACCTCATCAAATTCTTCGGTGAAACTGTCCGAGTTTTCCCAGTGGATCGTCGCACGCTTGCCATCCAGCAAACCCGCCTTGGCCAAGGTATAAGCTGCCGTACACAGCCCACCAATGCGCAATCCCCGGCGTGCTTCGCGGCGGACCCAGTTCAGAATTTTCTTGGTGGTAGCGGCTTGAACATCGACACCGCCGCAGATCAGCACGACGTCATCGCGCTGCAGCTCGGCTAGATCAGCGTCCAGTTTGAACTCGGTCCCGGCGGAGCATTTGATCGTCTCGCCGCCTTCGCCAGACAGGCTCCAACTGTAAAGCTCTTTGTCGGCCATGCGGTTTGCGATGCGCAGGCTATCCAGCGCGGATGCGAAACACAGCAGCGAGAATTTGTCCAACAGGACAAACACGAAATGACGAGGGCTGGCCGCAGTGGTTTCCACCGTGACAACTTGGCGTTGCTCTTGCATGGCGAGGTGTCCTTGATTCGGCGCCGTTTGACCCTACGTCCGGCGACAGATTTGACCGCCACCATGATCAAAGCTTGTTTGCGACGTCAAGAGGTCCAAATCGTATATGGCCTCTCATCAAACGTTTTTGTATAGAGGCGACTTGAATACTTCAGCGGAGATCAAAGCTATGACCGAATGGCAAAAAACGAACTGGCGCAACAAGCCCCGGGTTCAGATGCCAGACTATACAGACGCAGCCGCGCTGGCAAAAGTCGAGGCTCAGCTTTCGCAGTATCCGCCGCTGGTGTTTGCAGGTGAGGCACGTCGGCTCAAGCAACATCTTGGTGCTGCGGGGCGGGGTGAGGCCTTCCTGCTGCAGGGCGGCGACTGTGCTGAAAGCTTTGAACAATTCAGCGCGGATGCGATCCGCGACACCTTTAAGGTGATGCTGCAGATGGCCATGGTTCTGACCTATGGCGCAAAGGTGCCGGTGGTCAAAGTGGGCCGTATGGCTGGACAGTTCGCCAAACCGCGCAGCGCACCGACAGAGGTGGTGGATGGCATTGAGCTGCCCAGCTATCGCGGCGATATCATCAACGAGCTGGATTTCACGCCCGAGGCGCGGATTCCGAATCCGTCCAAGATGTTGCAAGCCTATACGCAGGCAGCGGCAACATTGAACTTATTGCGCGCCTTTTCGACCGGTGGTTTCGCCGATATGAGCCATGTGCATTCGTGGACACTCGGCTTTGCCGATGGCCAGGATGTTCAGAAATACTCTGAAATTGCTGACCGAATTCAGGATTCGATTGATTTCATGGGGGCTGCGGGCATCACCGCGGACACAACGCATGAATTCTCGTCGGTTGAATTCTATACCAGCCACGAAGGTCTGCTGCTTGAATACGAAGAGGCGCTGACCCGTCTTGATTCTACATCGGGCAACTGGTTGGCCGGGTCCGGCCACATGATCTGGATTGGCGACCGCACCCGTCAACCTGATGGCGCGCATGTTGAATTCTGTTCCGGCGTTCTGAACCCGATCGGTCTGAAATGCGGTCCGACGACATCTGCCGAAGACCTCAAAGTTTTGATGGCCAAACTGAACCCGGAAAACGAAGAAGGGCGTCTGACCCTGATCGCGCGGTTTGGTGCAGGCAAGGCGGGAGAGCATCTGCCGCGTCTGGTCAAAGCCGTCAAGGAAGAGGGCACCAAGGTGACCTGGGTCTGTGACCCAATGCACGGCAATACGATCAAATCGGCCACCGGCTATAAGACCCGGCCCTTTGATTCCGTGCTGCGCGAAGTTCGCGACTTCTTTGGTGTGCATCAGGCCGAGGGCACGATCCCCGGCGGTGTGCATTTTGAGATGACGGGGCTAGACGTGACCGAATGCACTGGAGGTGTACGCGCTGTAACAGAAGAAGATCTGTCAGACCGTTACCACACTGCCTGCGATCCACGTTTGAACGCGTCGCAGTCGTTGGAACTGGCCTTCCTTGTTGCGGAAGAACTGACAGATCTGCGCCGGAACCGCGGCAAACGCGCAGCCTCCTAACCACTTGGTCAGACGGTTTTAAAAAGGCGGGTCTAATTGGCCCGCCTTCTTTACATTTAACACGCGTTACTCGTTACTTATCCCGTGATACGACCAATCGAAGGTGAGATCCGGGACGTTTGAACTCTTGTTGTTCTTCGGCAAATCCTTCGACAACAGGCTGAACCGGTTGTTGAGGCGCATGTATTTCTGACACAGCACGCAGTTTATGATGGCTTACATCAAAGCGCCGAGGGGTTGCCCCAATCGTCCCGTCACTGACCATGACGCCAAGAACACGGCTGACATCGCCCAAATCGCTTTTCAGCGGCAAAAGGATCATTCGCGCCTGAAGATCCGTGCGCCCAAACCCACCGGTCGAGGCCAATTCAAGTTCAGCAATGGCAGGACCGGAAAAAACCTGTTCAAGGACTTCCGTAACCTGAGTTCGTGCGCTGGGTTCGAAAAAAGCGGTCAGCGGCATTCCCCGGACCTCCATACCCGCCAGTGTGTTCAAGTGACTGCCGGCTAGACGAAACCGGGCCAGACCGGGTGCAATGCGTTCAAGGATGAAGGTGTTAGGCAGGATATTCTCAAGCCCGCGCGGGTCGATCTGAGATCGCATAGGAACACCATCGCCGGACAGCAAGGCTGTCCAGTACGCTTCGGCCTGTCGTATGGGCGATAGACTGCGCCCACTGTCAAAACGATCCATTGCGACGATCTTTCCAAATTTAGTCCCGGAACCGTTACCGAAAAAGATCTTCATTTTCATCACCCTAACTGCAATCGACCGTCATTTTCATAAAATGCAAGATACCGGGAGCTTTTGCGCCTTGTCGGTACTTGCCTAGACGAGATTGGCACGGGTTGAGTCAATTTTGGAGTAATTCTTTAATGAATGGTTAACCTCTGTCCGACGCTGTCATTCTCAGCAAACTCTTGCCCTGCACACGAGGATGGCATTAGGTGCGGACAAGAACACTGGGCGGGCAAAGCGGAGAAGACAGGCATGATCAGATCCATGACCGGATTTGCCTCGGGCAAGGGAACACATGGTTCACATAGCTGGACCTGGGAGTTGCGCAGCGTAAACGGCAAAGGGCTGGATATGCGTCTGCGGGTGCCTGAATGGCTCACCGGGCTCGAAACCGCGCTTCGTTCACGGATTTCGAAAAGCCTGGGCCGGGGGAATGTGACGCTTTCGCTCAAGCTGAGCCGCGAGGAAACGACAGCCGATCTCGTGCTGAATCCAGTTGCGATGGCCGCTGCTCTGGATGCTCTGGCGCGAACGCAGACGATGGCAGAAGAACGGGGACTAGCGCTGGCCCCGTCGACGGCGGCCGAGCTTATTGCTGTCAAAGGCATGTTGGAAACCGGTGGGGATGCGGATGACCCGGCCCCCTTGGTCAAACATCTGACCGACGCGTTAGAAGATTTGCTGAGCGATTTCATTAAGATGCGTGAATCCGAAGGCCGGGCCCTGGCCGATGTGCTGGAGGCGCAGCTATCGCAGGTTTCAAGCCTTACGGAGCAAGCCGCCAAGCTCGCTGAAGAGCGCCGGGATAAAATCGCTGAAAACTTACAAGAAAACCTGCAGCGCGTGATGGATAATGCGCAAGGCGCGGATCCGGACCGGGTTGCACAGGAGCTGGCTCTGATCGCAGTCAAGTCGGATATAACGGAAGAAATTGACAGGCTGAAAGCCCATGTCACTGCCGCACGCGATTTGCTTGCACAGGATGCCGCCGTGGGGCGCAAGCTTGATTTTCTGATGCAAGAGTTCAATCGCGAGGCCAATACGCTGTGTTCCAAGGCACAAAGCGCCGATTTGACATCGGTTGGGCTTGAGTTAAAGGCGGTAATAGATCAGATGCGCGAGCAAGTGCAGAACGTAGAATAATGACAGGAGCGCCCTGATGGCGGATCGACGCGGCCTATTAATCATTCTGTCCTCGCCTTCGGGCGCAGGGAAATCCACGTTGGCCAAGCGTTTGATGCAATGGGACACAGATCTGGAGTTCTCGGTTTCGGCCACAACACGCGCGCCCCGGCCTGGGGAAGAACATGGGCGTGAGTATTATTTCCTGACCGAAGATACCTTTCGACAGCAGGTGTCCGAGGGACAGATGCTGGAACATGCCCATGTATTTGGCAATTTCTACGGCTCTCCGGCTGGGCCAGTCCGCGAGTCCATCAATGACGGCAAGGACGTTCTGTTTGATGTCGACTGGCAGGGCGAGGTGCAGATTAGGAACTCGGATCTGGGCAAACACGCCCTGTCGATTTTCATCCTGCCACCGTCGATCCCCGAATTGCGCCGCCGATTGGAAAGCCGCGGTCAGGACAGTGAAGAGGTTATTTCCAAGCGGATGCTCAAAAGCTGGGATGAGATCAGTCATTGGGGATATTACGACTATGTGCTGGTCAATGACGATCTGGACGAGACCGAAGAAAAGCTGAAAACCATCGTCAGTGCCGAGCGAATGCGGCGTATCCAGCAACCCAAGCTTCAGGATCATGTCCGTACGCTGCAAAACGAATTCGAGGATCAGTCATGACCATCTATGCCCTTGGCTCTGATGTACCGCAAATCCACGAGGACACCTGGGTCGCCCCAGACGCCAATCTGATCGGCAAAGTCGTGCTTGAACAGGGGGCCTCGGTCTGGTTCGGCTGTACGATCCGCGCTGATCACGAAGAAATCCGGGTTG
Organism: Ruegeria sp. CDSC081; assembly: GCF_059610485.1. Taxonomy (NCBI): domain Bacteria; kingdom Pseudomonadati; phylum Pseudomonadota; class Alphaproteobacteria; order Rhodobacterales; family Roseobacteraceae; genus Ruegeria; species Ruegeria sp. CDSC081. Next base: position 113,164 of record NZ_JBXWNS010000001.1, read on the forward strand.
GTGAGGGCAGCAATGTTCAGGAAAACTGCGTGATGCATATTGATGCGGGGTATCCTCTGACCATCGGGAAGAACTGCACGATTGGGCATAAGGTCATGCTGCATGGCTGTACGATCGGGGATAATACCCTGATCGGAATGGGGGCCATCGTGTTGAACGGTGCCAAGATCGGCAAAAACTGTCTGATCGGGGCAGGGGCTTTGGTGACCGAAGGAAAAGAGATACCGGATAACTCTCTGGTCATGGGATCACCGGGTAAAGTGGTGCGCGAGATCGACGCTGCAACCGCCCAGAAACTGACCTTCAGCGCCTTGCATTATCAAGAAAACATGCGTCATTTTCGCGATACAATGCGAGAGCTATCCTAGCGTCCAACTGCGTTGCTAAGAGAACTGCCCCTTTATGACCAACGACCAACTTGAAGAAATTGTAACCGCCATCCCGATGCCCGCGCTGATGGTTGACCAGACGGAACGGATTATTGCGGTCAATACCGAAGCAAAGACGTTGTTGGGCCAGAATATCCTGCAGCGGCATTTCGCGACCATCCTCAGACAGCCGCAGGTTATCGAAGCGATTGAACAAAGCCTGCGCACGAAGGGAACGTCCAACACTCGGCACCTGTCCAATGACGGTGCCCAGGATACAACTTTCGAAGTTCAGTGCCGGTATATGAATGGGGTCGGTGCAGTATCCGGCGGTGCGTTGCTTGCTGTATTTCAGGACGTTACGCATGTTGAGCAAGTAAATCAGATGCGACGTGATTTCGTCGCGAATGTCAGCCATGAATTGCGGACCCCGCTGACGGCATTAATGGGCTTTATTGAAACCTTGCGCGGTCCGGCCCGAGATGACGAGGCTGCCCGGGATCGTTTTCTTCAGATCATGAACGACGAGGCAAATCGAATGAACCGGCTTGTCGGTGATCTTCTGTCTTTGAACCGCGTCGAAAGCGAAGAGCGGGTTCGCCCGAAAGAACAACTTGAGCTGACAGCACTTCTTAGATCGACCCTCAATTCTCTGCGCCCATTGGCAGATGGCGCGGATGTAGTGCTGAGCCTAGATGCGCCCGAAGACAAAATAATGCTAGTTGGCGACAGCGACCAGTTGCTCCAAGTATTTACCAACCTGATCGAGAACGGAATTAAATACGGCGGCAGCGGTGGTCGGGTAGAAGTTCGCGTCAAATCTTCGGATCACGATACCGCCATGCGCGGTCCCGGCGTTCGCGTTCAGATCGTGGACAGGGGACCTGGAATCGACCCGAAGCATGTATCGCGTTTGACCGAACGATTCTATCGCGCGGACAGTCATAGGTCACGGCAACTGGGTGGAACCGGGTTGGGCCTGGCGATTGTAAAACATATTCTAAACCGCCATCGCGGCAGATTGCGGGTGGAAAGCAATCTTGGAAAAGGCTCTGTTTTTACAGTGATTTTGCCGCGCTGATCACTTGGGTCAAGCCAGTTGTCGGATCTGTTTTGTTTCTTTCACAGCATATGTTCTGTGGCGTATCGGCTGAAAATCCAAACGTGTCATGAAACCGTTACACACATGTCACAAAAGACTTACGCACGACTTTTAGAGGTTCGGCCAAGATCATCATGAGGATGATCCAAAAACATATTTCTCAAGGAGACTGAAATGTCCTTTGTAAAACTGTCGGCTTCGGTTCTGGCTATCGCTGCTGTTTCGGCCACTGCGGCCACCGCGCGTGATCAAGTTCAGGTTGCTGGTTCTTCCACCGTTCTGCCCTATGCTTCGATCGTTGCAGAAGCCTTTGGCGAAAACTTTGACTTCCAGACCCCGGTTGTTGAATCGGGCGGATCTTCGGCCGGCCTCAAGCGGTTCTGTGAAGGTGTTGGCGAAAACACCATCGACGTAGCGAACGCTTCGCGCCAGATCCGTGAAAAAGAGATCAAAGCCTGTGCCGAAAACGGTGTTACCGACATCATCGAAGTTCAGATCGGCTATGACGGCATCGTTTTCGCATCCGACATCAACGGCAACTCATTCGAGTTCACGCCGGAAGATTGGTACAAAGCGCTGTCCGCTCAGATTGTGGTTGATGGCCAGCTGGTCGACAATCCCAACAAGACCTGGGCCGACGTGAACCCTGCATTCCCAGCGCAGCCGATCGCAGCCTTTATCCCCGGCACCAAGCACGGCACGCGTGAAGTGTTCGAAGACAAGGTGATCCTGGCCGGTTGTGAGCATCTGGGTGACTTTGATGTCTACAAAGCTGCAAATGGCGACGACAAAAAGGCCGCTGAAAAAGCCTGTATCGCTCTGCGTACCGATGGCGTTTCGGTCGACATCGACGGTGACTATACCGAGACCCTGGCGCGTATCGACAGCAACAAAGACGGCATCGGCGTCTTTGGTCTGGCGTTCTACGAAAACAACACCGACAAACTGCAGGTTGCGACCATGGCAGGCATCGTGCCTTCGACCGAATCCATCGCAACTGGCGAATACCCGGTATCGCGCCCGCTGTTTTTCTATGTGAAAAAAGCACATATCGGCGTTATCCCCGGGCTGAAAGAATATGCAGAGTTCTTCGTCGCTGATGAGGTTGCAGGCCCCGATGGTCCTCTGGCTGCATACGGTCTGGTATCAGACCCTGAGCTGGTCAAGGTTCAGGAAATCGTAGCCAGCGAAACCACTTTGGGCGGCGGTTCCTAAGCTTTCACACGACTGAACCGGGGCGGTGTCTACGCCCCGGTTTTCTTAAATCCACTCCTGCCGCTTGACGGAGTTCTCATGGCACTAACCTGGCTGCTGCTCATTTTGCTGGCGATTGCTGTTCTTGGCTATTTTGCGGGCCGGTCCCGCGCGATGGCCAGCGCGGACGGAAACCTGCGCAATCTGCACTCTCTTCCTTCCTACTACGGCTACAACGTCGCGCTGACGGCTCTGATACCGGGGTTCGTTTTGCTGGTCACCTGGTTGCTGGTGCAGCCCTTGGTCGTAAGCAGCTCTGCCTCGGGATTGCTCCCGGATTCGGCAATCCCCGAGGGGTCAACCCGCGGTTTGCTGATGAGTGAGGTGCGCCGAGTTGCCAACGGCCTGGATGGCGCTGTCGCCGCAGGCACCATGACCGAAGATTTTGCCCGCAGCGCGCATGAGGATTTTGCCGATGTGACCGCTCGATTGAAAGGGGCTGGTCAGATCATTACGCAAGAGGTAACCGCACCTATTCTGCTGGCGGCGCAGAAATATCGCTCGATGAGCGCAAGCGGAACCATTGCGATGCAGATCGCGGTTTTGGTTGTGACGCTGATCGGGGCCTCATTTGCCTATATCCGCACTCATAAAGAATTTCGCGCCCGAAATGTTGTCGAACAAGGCATTCTGGCGCTGCTGCTGCTGGCCGCTTCGATCGCAGTTCTGACCACAGTTGGCATCGTCCTGTCCATGTTTTTTGAAACGATGAATTTCTTCGAACTTCATTCTTGGAAAGACTTTTTCTTTGGAAGCACCTGGGCCCCGAACTTCCGGGGCGGAAGTGAACTGTCGATCCTCCCACTGCTGTGGGGGACTTTGTATATTTCTCTGATCGCGTTGCTGGTTGCGGTTCCGATTGGGCTGTACGCTGCGATCTATCTTTCCGAATATGCCTCGAGCGTTGCAAGGTCTGTGGCCAAGCCTTTGCTGGAAATCCTCGCCGGTATCCCAACCATCGTTTACGGTCTTTTCGCGCTGCTGACGGTCGGTCCGGCACTGGTATCTGTGTTCGGGCAGGGGGGTGCTTTGGGCGTTGGTTGGATGGCCAGTTCGAACGCTGTACTCACGGCGGGTCTGGTCATGGGCATCATGCTCATCCCATTCGTGTCGTCACTATCTGACGACATCATCAACGCGGTGCCCCAGTCAATGCGAGACGGATCGCTAGGCTTAGGCGCAACGCATTCCGAAACTGTCAGGCAAGTCGTCCTGCCGGCAGCTTTGCCCGGGATCGTAGGGGCAATCTTGTTGGCCGCAAGCCGCGCAATCGGTGAGACCATGATTGTCGTGATGGCCGCCGGTGCGATTGCCAAATTCTCGGGAAACCCTTTCGAAGCCATGACCACAATCACCACTAGGATCGTCAGCCAGCTGACCGGGGATACTGATTTCGCAAGCCCGGAGACTCTTGTGGCCTTTGCCCTGGGTCTGACCCTGTTCATCATCACGCTGGGGCTGAACATCTTCGCCCTCTATATCGTGCGCAAATACCGGGAGCAGTATGAATGACTGACATGTCCCAAAAACAAGACGCAGCACCTGCCGCTAAACACAAAGGGGCTTCGCTGTTCAATCAGGACACACAAACCAAGCGTCGCAATGCGACCGAAACCCGGTTCAAATTGTACGGTATCGCGGCCATTGGTATCGGTCTTGTGATGTTGATTGTGTTGGTGACTAATATCGTCACCGCTGGTACGGGCGCTTTTCAGCAAAGCTTCCTAGAGCTGTCGGTAGAGCTGAAGGCAGACAAGCTCGACAAAAAGGGCAACCGCGACATCGCGGATATCAGCAAGGTTTCGACCTTCGGATACGCGCCTTTGATCGCCTCAGCGCTGGAGGTTGAGGTGCAGAAACTGGGCATCCAGTCCGATCTGTCGCCCAAAGAGATGGGGCAAATCCTGTCCAAATCCGCACAGGCGGACCTGCGCAACTACGTCATTTCGAACCCGGATGAGATCGGTACGTCGGTCAGCTTCCGCTTTTTGGTGAACAGCCGCGTTGATGGCTATCTGAAGGGCCGTGTGACACGCCATTCCATCGCAAATGACAAAAGCATCTCGGTCGCACAGCTGGGCTTCGTGGATCAGTTGCGTGCTGCTGGTGTGCTGTACAAGGCGTTCAACCCTGACTTTATCTTCGGGGCGGACGCCTCCGATCAGCGGCCCGAGGCGGCCGGGATCGGAGTATCCATGCTGGGTTCTCTGTTCATGATGCTGGTCGTGTTGGCGCTGGCCTTACCGATCGGGGTCGCCGCCTCGATCTATCTGGAAGAATTCGCGCCTCAGAACCGGTTTACCGATATCATCGAGGTGAACATCTCGAATCTGGCGGCCGTTCCTTCGATTGTATTTGGTATTCTGGGCTTGGCTGTGTTCATCAATTATATGCATTTACCGACCTCTGCGCCGCTGGTTGGTGGTCTGGTTCTGACGCTGATGACGCTTCCAACAATTATCATTTCGACCCGAGCTTCACTCAAGGCGGTGCCGCCGTCGATCCGAGACGCTGCGTTGGGGGTAGGGGCCTCGAAAATGCAGGCAGTGTTTCATCATGTGTTGCCACTGGCCGCACCTGGCATCCTGACGGGTACTATTATTGGCCTGGCGCAGGCGCTTGGTGAAACTGCGCCGTTGCTGCTGATCGGGATGGTGGGCTTTATCGCCTCGAACCCGCCGGATGGAATAGTGGACGGTTTTCTGTCTCCGAACTCGGCCATGCCAGCACAGATTTACGAATGGTCCAAGCGCGCCGACCCGGCCTTTTACGAACGCGCATGGGGGGGCATCATTATCCTGCTGCTTTTCCTGGTAACAATGAATGCAATCGCAGTCATCCTGCGCCGTCGCTTTGAACGCCGCTGGTAAATGGGGTCAATTATGAACGATATGACACGAGTGGAGAGAACCGTGGACGCCAAAGACATCAAGATCGCCGCGAACAAGGTTCAGGTTTATTACGGTGAAAATCACGCCATCAAAGACGTCGACGTCAGGATCGAAGACAAGACCGTCACCGCCTTTATTGGTCCCTCGGGTTGCGGAAAATCCACCTTCCTGCGCTGCCTGAACCGGATGAACGACACGATCGACATCTGCCGTGTCGAGGGCGATATCCTGCTGGATGGCGAAGATATCTATGACAAACGCGTCGACCCGGTTCAGCTGCGTGCCAAGGTTGGTATGGTGTTTCAGAAACCGAACCCGTTTCCCAAGTCGATCTATGACAATGTGGCCTACGGCCCGCGTATCCACGGGTTGGCCAGAAACAAAGCTGAACTGGACGAGATTGTTGAGAAATCACTGCGCCGCGGCGCCATCTGGGATGAGGTCAAAGACCGTCTTGACGCGCCTGGAACCGGCCTGTCCGGCGGTCAGCAACAGCGCTTGTGCATCGCCCGTGCGGTGGCTACGGAACCTGAGGTCCTACTGATGGACGAGCCGTGCTCGGCCCTTGATCCGATTGCGACTGCGCAGGTCGAGGAACTGATCGACGAATTGCGGTCGCGATACTCGGTGGTGATCGTTACCCACTCGATGCAGCAGGCCGCTCGCGTCAGCCAGAAGACCGCGTTTTTCCATTTGGGCAACCTTGTCGAGTTTGGTGAAACTGGACAGATTTTCACCAACCCCGAAGATCCCCGCACCGAAAGCTACATCACCGGCCGTATCGGCTGAACATAGGTATTCAGAGATGACAGAACAACATATCGCATCCGCCTTCGACCGGGATCTGGAAGCCATTCAGGCGCATATCATGAAAATGGGCGGCCTCGTCGAAGCCGCAATCATGAGCGCGGCACGGTCGCTTGAGTCGCGCGATGTCGAACTCGCGCAAGAGGTGCGTCAGGGCGACAAGGCCATTGATGCGTTGGAAGAGCTGATCAATGAAGAAACGGCGCGTTTGATCGCGCTGCGTGCGCCAACAGCAAGCGATCTTCGTCTGGTCCTATCGGTATTGAAGGTTTCCGCCAACCTGGAACGCATCGGCGACTATTCAAAGAACATAGCCAAACGCACGACCGTCCTGGTCAATACCAGTGAGATCAATGGCAGTGCCGCCGCCTTGCGACGTATGGCACGTGAGGTCGAGCGGATGCTCAGGGACGCTTTGGACGCCTATGTCCAGCGCGACGCTGAGCTGGCGGCGGATGTTATCGAACGTGATGAGGAAGTCGACCAGATGTATAATGGTCTGTTCCGAGAATTCCTGACTTTCATGGCAGAAGACCCGCGCAACATCTCATCCTGTATGCACCTGCATTTCATCGCCAAGAATATAGAACGTATGGGCGATCATGTGACGGCCATTGCCGAGCAGGTCGTCTATCTGGTGACCGGAGAGCGCCCGACAGAAGCGCGTCCCAAAGCCGATTTTACATCGCAATCCGTCTAGGAGATTTGAGAATGTCCGCTGATCAACCGACCGTTCTGGTTGTCGAGGATGAGCCGGCTCAGCGCGAAGTCCTGGCCTATAATCTCGAAGCAGAAGGCTTTCGCGTATCCAAAGCAGCCAATGGTGAAGAGGCCATGTTGCTGGTCGATGAAGACAGTCCGGACATTATCGTACTGGACTGGATGATGCCCAATCTTAGCGGGATCGAGGTTTGCCGCCGGCTGAAAACCCGCTCCGACACCCGGTCGATCCCAATTATCATGCTGTCGGCCCGGTCGGAAGAAATCGACAAAGTACGAGGTCTGGAAACCGGGGCTGATGACTATGTGGTCAAACCCTATTCGATTGTCGAGCTTATGGCCCGGGTACGCACCCAGTTGCGGCGTGTCCGGCCTGCGACTGTAGGAATTAGGCTGGAATTCGCAGACATCGTTTTGGATTCTGAAACTCATAAGGTCAGCCGCGACAGCAAACCACTAAAGCTTGGCCCAACCGAATTTCGCTTGCTGAGCACATTCATGGAAAAGCCGGGCCGCGTCTGGAGCCGAGAACAGCTATTGGATCGCGTCTGGGGGCGGGATATTTATGTCGATACACGAACGGTCGACGTTCATATCGGCCGCTTACGCAAAGCACTAACGCAGTATGGTGGAGATGATCCGGTTCGCACTGTTCGCGGTGCGGGATACGCGCTGGGTTGAACGTGTGGGGCAGGTGGCTGCAAGCTATGAGTTTTACTCAAGGGTGGATGCGAAACTCTTACTGTTTTTTGGCGGGCCGACGGGTTAGTTTGCCGCGAAGCTGACAAAGCGGAGACGCACCATGAATGCCCCTGACACCAAGCCGACATTACGCGCCAAAGATGCGCCTGACATGGGCCAGTTCGCCTGGGATGATCCGTTCCGCCTGTCGGACCAGCTAGACGAAGACGAACGAATGATTGCGGCCAGTGCGCAAGCCTATGCGCAGGAAAAGCTTCAGCCGCGGGTGACAGAAGCATTTCAGAACGAAGAAACTGACCCCGAGATTTTTCGTGAAATGGGTGAAATGGGTTTGCTGGGCACTACGATCCCGGAAGAATACGGCGGGCTAGGGGGCGGATATGTCTCATACGGCCTTGTCGCCCGAGAAGTGGAACGCGTGGATTCGGGCTATCGCTCGATGATGTCTGTACAAAGCTCGTTGGTGATGTATCCGATCTATGCCTATGGCAGCGAGGAGCAGCGCCGGAAATACCTTCCGAAACTGGCCAGCGGCGAATGGATCGGGTGTTTTGGTCTGACCGAACCTGATGCGGGCTCTGATCCGGCAGGTATGAAAACGCGTGCGGAAAAGATCGACGGTGGATATCGTCTATCTGGCAGCAAGATGTGGATATCGAACGCCCCGATTGCGGATGTGTTTGTTGTTTGGGCCAAATCTGATGCACATGACGGAAAGATCCGTGGTTTTGTCCTTGAAAAAGGCCTCAAAGGTCTGAGCGCGCCGAAAATCCAGAACAAGCTGAGCCTACGCGCCTCGATCACCGGTGAAATTGTGCTGGAGGGTGTCGAAGTCACCGAGGATGCTTTGCTGCCTCATGTTCAGGGCCTGAAAGGCCCGTTTGGATGTCTTAACCGCGCACGCTACGGAATCAGCTGGGGTGTTATGGGCGCTGCCGAAAGCTGTTGGCATGCGGCACGCCAATATGGGTTGGACCGGAAACAATTTGACAAGCCATTGGCGCAGACGCAGCTTTTCCAGCGCAAATTGGCGGATATGCAGACAGAAATTGCTCTGGGTCTTCAGGCAAGCCTGCGTGTCGGGCGACTGATGGACAAGGCCGAAGCCGCGCCCGAGATGATTTCGATCATTAAGCGCAACAATTGCGGCAAAGCCCTGGATATTTCACGTCATGCGCGAGACATGCACGGCGGCAACGGCATTTCGCTAGAGTTTCAGGTCATCCGACATATGGTGAACCTAGAAACGGTCAACACGTACGAGGGGACGCATGATGTTCACGCGTTGATCCTGGGGCGTGCGCAGACGGGATTGCAGGCGTTTTACTAAGTTTCCAGAATTCGTGTAATTGGTATTATGTTAAAATAATGCCAATTCGCTTGGGAAACTTTTCGAATCCTCACAATACCTTACGATCTGTTCCTGACACCTACTGCATCATGAGGATCGAATGGAATTGAACGGAAAGATCGTTGTTGTGACCGGTGCCGCTGATGGCATCGGAAAAGGTTTGGCACAGCGATTTGCTCGTGAAGGTGCCACGGTTGCCTGCGCTGATATCAACAAAACCGGCGCAGACGCTGTCGCAAAAGAGATTGGCGGCCATTCATTCCATTGTGATGTTTCGCTTGAGGCTAATACAGCCGAGTTGATCGAAGCTGTAGAAAGCTCGATTGGCCCTATCGATCTGTTTTGTGCAAATGCCGGGATATTGACGATTGGTGGCTTGGAGGTTCCGGATGAAGACTGGGATCGTATCTGGAAAATCAACGTGATGTCCCATGTTTGGACCGCGCGGCATTTGGTGCCCAGAATGCTGGAGCGTGGCGGAGGCTACATCATGACCACGGCGTCTGCTGCGGGATTGTTAAACCAGCCAGGTGCCGCGCCATACGGCGTCACAAAGCACGCAGCCGTTGGGTTTGCTGAATGGTTGTCGCTTACATACGGACATAAAGGTTTGCGGGTCTCGGTACTTTGCCCACAGGCCGTACGGTCCGATATGACGCGCGGGCACGAAACTTCCGTGGCTTCGATTGACGGAATGTTGGAACCTGAAGATGTTGCCGAGGCTTGCGTAAAGGCAATATCTTCTGAGCAATTTCTGGTACTGCCGCATCCAAAGGTTCTGGACTACATTCGCCATAAATCCGGAGATTATGACAGGTGGATTTCAGGAATGCAGAAGTTAAATCAAATGTTTATTGAAGAGACTTAACTTTTGTTCTGAGGGCGCCTCATCAGGCCTTCCTGGGCAACTGATGCGACCAGAACGCCATCTTCGGAATAGATTGATCCACGGTTGAAGTTGCGCCCTCGCCCGCCCCATGGTGAATCCATGGAATACAGATGCCAATTCTCGAACTTGAACGGCGCGTGAAACCAAATCGCATGGTCCAGGCTGGCGCCGTTCACTTCACCAGTAAACCAGCTTAGGCCGTGCGGGCGCATTCCCGAGCTCATGAGATACATATCTGAAGCATAGGCCAGCAACAGATGCTGCGTGACCGCATCGGCATTGGCCGCGGCTCCCATCCGGAACCAGATCTGGTTGCGGTCATCTGATTTCTCTGGGTTGAAAGGATCCAGATGGCCGACCTCGCGGACTTCGATCGGGCGCTCGCGTGTTAGTTCTCCGCGAAAGCTGGGCGGTACTTTGTCCAGATATTTCTTCTTGAGCTCTGATCGCGATGGGTAGGATTCGGGCGTTTCCATCTCAGGCATGTCGTGCTGATGATCCCAACCTTCGTCCTGAATGTGGAATGAGGCGGACATGTTTAAAATCTGCTTACCATGCTGAATTGCAACCACACGGCGCGTCGTGAACGAACCTCCGTCACGGGCCCTATCAACTTGATAAATTACGGGAATGCTTGGGTCGCCCGGGCGGATGAAATAGGCGTGCAGGGAATGACACAGGCGGTTGTCGACGGTGCGATATGCTGCGGCTAGTGCTTGTGCGATGACCTGACCGCCGAAAATTCGCATAGGTGTTTCGCCGCCCGACCCTGTTCCCCGAAACAGGTCTACTTCCAGTCTTTCAACGTCCAGAAGATCCAGAAGAACTTTCTCTGCTTCGGTCATATGCGGTACTCCGATTAATCTTGGCGAATGGGTATCAGCGCGCCGAATGTCATTCAATGATTGACCCGAGGGTGAGCGCCTTCAATTCTGCGCGGGAGGGATAAGAGCTGGATGGTGACAGTTGGGTGAAAAAGATCGCTGTAAAATCGTTCTGACGATCAACCCAAAAGAAGGTCGATGCCATACCACCCCAGCTGAAATCCCCCATGCTGCCCGGAACACAGGTTCTGCCGGGGTTATTGACGACAGCGCCACCAAGGCCAAAGCCCATGCCCTCCATGGGTTGTTCCGCAAAACTCTGCGGTCCCATCGAGGCAATATCGCCGGGTAAGTGGTTGTGAAGCATGAATTCTACAGTTTTTGGTGCAAGAATCTGTTGATCACCGAAATTTCCGCGATTTCGGAGCATCTCTGAAAACCTAGCAAAGTCATCAATGGTTGAAACCAGCCCTCCGCCCCCAGAGTACATTGTTGCCGATTCAAAGGGCGATGCGTCGGCATTGTCGACCAGACGCAATGTCTGCTCACCCGTACGGGCTTCGTTTAGCGCCATCGCATTGCCCGCCAAAGGCGTATAGAGCGAGGCAAACCGATCCCCCGCTCCCGCCGGAACCCTGAACCCGGTCTGGGACATGCCAAGAGGTTTGAAAATCTCTTCCGCAAGGAATTGCTCCAGAGATTGGCCAGAAAGAACTTCTATCACGCGACCAATAACGTCTATCCCCACCGAATATTCCCATCGCGTTCCCGGCTGAAAGGCGAAAGGTAAAGTGGACAGCAAAGATACTCTTTCGGCCAAAGGCCCTTCTTTAGGGCCGAAAACAAGATCAAGTTCGTCCATTGCCGCAGCCAGGATGCCGGGGTTGAAAGGATAGCTCAGGCCACTTGTATGGGTCAGCAGCTGATGAAGCGTTGGTGCAGGTGCAGGTTCGGTTTGATCCAACCTTGTGGCGCCGGGGACCAGCGCCTGTGTTGCGGTGAAATCAGATATATATTCAGACACTTGAGCGCCGAGGTGAACCTCACCGCGTTCAACAAGGATCATCAGGGCCGCAGTGGTTATCGGCTTGGTCATCGAATAGATGCGAACGAGGGTATCCCGCTCGAATGGCAGATTGTTCTCAACGCTTCTAAGCCCGCAGGAATGAAACAGAACCTCCCTGCCCTGATGCATCATCAAGAATGAGCTTCCGGCATATTTGCGATCATCCACATAGGATTGCATCCAATCGCAAATACGATCTAGCCGGGCTTGTTCGAACTTCATCTGTGTGTGCTCAACTTTGAGAAATTAACGTATCTTTCCCGGATATTGCGGGGTTAAGCGGAAAAAGGACAGCTAAATCACCTCAATCCAACAATGTCCCTGTACGCCAAAAGGGTTTTGCCTGCTAATGTGCTCGCAGATAGATTCGTGTCCGGTTCGACTCTCGCCTGATGGAGGAGAAATATGCCGCAACATATAGAATTTGTTTATGATTTTTGCAGTCCGAACGCCTTCCTCGCGCAGAAGATGATATCTGATATCGCTGCAAAGCACGAAGTCGGTGTTACATATGTTCCGGTTCTGCTGGCCACTGTTTTCAAAGCCACCAATAACCAAAGTCCGTTTAAGGCTTTTTCAGAGAACCGGCAGAAGACGGCCTATTTGACCCGCGATCTCCATCGCTTTGCGCGTCACCGTGGGTTGAGCTTTCATATGAGCCCACATTTCCCGATGAACACCAAATTCGCCATGCGCGGGGCTTTGGTAGCATCCGGTAAATCATGGGAAAACATATATATAGAGTCCATATTTGATGCTATTTGGGTGCATGGGCAAAAAGTGGATGATCTGGGTGTCCTTTGCGAAATTCTTCAGGATAACGGCTTGCCTATACGAAAACTGCGCGAGGCCATGACCAATCTGAACGTAAAGCAAAACCTGAAAAACCAAACCAAGGCTATGGTCAAGCGGGGTGTTTTCGGTGTCCCCAGCATGTTTGTAGACACTGAGATGTTCTTTGGCAAAAACAGCCTGGCTAACCTTGAGCTTGAATTGTCGAGATTTCATGCGCCCTAGGCGGTTTCATGCTCAGCCCAATGCAGTCAGCCCTCGTTGTGCAAACTTAGGAACGTAACTACCAAAAATCTGAGCTCTTTTCGGATCAGAGGCGTTTCCGTCAAGCGCCCGCTTATAAACACCCTGCAAGATCGCGGCCATTCGGAAGAAATTGAACGCCAGATAGAACCCAAAGTTATCAATTCCGGGCAGGTCGCGGCGCTCGCAGTATTGATCAATGAAAGCCTGATCGGATGGCAGGCCGAGCGAGGACCGGTCTATGCCAGCCAGACCCCGCCCCTCTTTTCCAGGTGGCATCTGCCATTGCATGATAACGGCTGCGAGATCGGCAAAGGGATGCCCGATTGTCGACAATTCCCAATCCAGTACGCCCAGACAGCGGGTGCCCTGCTTTTCGAACATCAGATTGTCGATGCGGTAATCGCCGTGAACCAGCGTTCTCTGACCATCATCCTTGGGGGTTGCGTTGGTCAAAGCCTCGATCAAGGCATCCATATCCGGAATCTGAATGGTTTCGGACGCCCGAAATTGTTTCGTCCACCGCCCGATCTGACGCTCAAAATAGCTTCCCGGCGGGCCATAGTCGGACAGGCCAACAGAATCGATATCGACCTTATGCAGCGCCGCTAGAACGCGGTTCATCTCGTCGATAATTGCCGTGCGGGTTTCGGTTCTTTCGCCAAGCATTGTGGGTTCAAGAAACGTCCTGCCGTCGAGATGCTCCATCACATAAAACGCCGACCCGATGACGTCATCATCCTCGCAAAGCAGCAGCATTTTGGGTACAGGCACATCGCTTTCGGCCAGAGCACTTTGAACCCTGAACTCGCGGTCAACGGCATGGGCGGATTTCAGCAACACGCCCGGCGGCTTGCGGCGCAGAACATAGGAATTCTCAGGCGTTTTTAACTCAAAAGTTGGGTTTGATTGGCCAATCTCGAATTTTTTCGCCTCCAACGGACCCCGATACCCTTTGAGATGCGTGCCGAGATAGGCATCGACGCGTTTCAGATCCAGAATTGCGCTGTCCATTTGTGGCTCCCTTTGGCCGATGCTTCAGAGTGCTTCAGCAAAGATGTTGCCGGCGGTGACAACATTGATCCCGCCCGAAACCGGGATAACCGCGCCGGTGACATAGCTGCCACCCAGACCGCACAGGAACAGCATACAGCCTGCGATATCCTCGTCACGTCCAACGCGACCCAAGGGCACGGATTTGCCGACTTTCTTGCGCGTCCCTTCGTCAGATGTGGCAAATGCCGTCATCCGAGAGACAAAGGGTCCAGGCGCCAGCGCATTGACGGTGACGTGATGGGAAGCAAGTTCTTTGGCCATGATTTTGGTCAGATGCAGCACAGCCGCCTTTGAGGCAGAGTAGCTATACGCACCGTCGCCCATAGGAACTTCACCCATAACCGATCCAACATTGACGATACGGGATGGATCTTCGGCAGTCCCGGAAGACATCAGAATCGGCAACAGTTTTTGGGTCAGTTCGAAGATTCCTGTCACATTGACTGACATGACTTTTTCCCAGGCTTCGTAGGGAAACTGACCCATCGGTGCGCCCCAGGAAACACCGGCATTGTTCATGAGGATATCCAGCCGGTCCGTGCGCTTGAGCACTTCGGCTACCAGATTGTCGACACCCTCTTTTGATCCGACATCACCGGCAAACCCTTCGGCGGTTCCTATGGCGTCCAGTGCGTTCAATTCGGCCGCGACCGCCTCGCACGCGTCACCTTTACGAGATGCCAACAGTACACGTGCACCCGCCCGGACCAGCGCCTCGGCTGCCATTCGGCCAATTCCGGTGGCCCCACCCGTGACCAGAGCGGTTTTGCCCTGCAATGAGAAAAGAGTTTCGGGGGTCATGACCTGCTCCTCGGTTTTTGATTTTGGCAAACTGTCTCATTTGTCGGTCAAGGGTAACGCCTAACCCGGTTGTGCCGGGTGGTTTCTTGACAACTCAGAACAGTAGGCCAAAAGTTCCTCCTTACCGAATAACAGGGACATTAGCGTAAACATGCAAGCCTTACTCAGCGTCGCTCCGGGCGGGCCGGAGACATTGGAACTGACCACCCTGCCCGATCCGTCTCCAGGCAAGGGCGAATTGCTTGTTCGCGTGCGGGCCGCAGGCGTTAATTTCCCGGATACACTGATGATACGCGACCTGTATCAGATAAAGCCACCAAGACCGTTTGCCCCCGGAAGTGAGATCGCTGGCGAGGTTATCGGGTTGGGCGAAGGTGTTTCGGGCTTTAACGTTGGCGACCGCGTGCTGGCCCTGACCGGACACGGAGGTTTTGCCACACATCTGGCGGTCAAAGCGGCGACAGCTGTTAAATTCCCGAGCTCAATGCCATTTGAGGACGCGGCGAGCTTTATCTTCACCTATGGC
Source organism: Ruegeria sp. CDSC081 (assembly GCF_059610485.1). Taxonomy (NCBI): domain Bacteria; kingdom Pseudomonadati; phylum Pseudomonadota; class Alphaproteobacteria; order Rhodobacterales; family Roseobacteraceae; genus Ruegeria; species Ruegeria sp. CDSC081. The sequence goes on from NZ_JBXWNS010000001.1 coordinate 128,556, forward strand.
ACCTCATATCACGCCCTGAAGGACCGCGCTGCGCTGCAACAAGGGGAAACGGTCCTGATTCTGGGTGCAGCAGGCGGAGTTGGTACGGCTGCGATTGAGCTAGCCAATGCCATGGGGGCTAGGGTTATTGCGGCAGTCTCATCGCAGGACAAAGCAGATTTCTGTCGTCAGATCGGGGCGGACGAAACGATCATTTACGCGCGCGACATGGACAAACCGGCGCAGAAGGTCTTTGGATCGGACATCAAGGCCTTAGCCGGTGGTCAGGGCGTTGATGTCGTCTACGATGCCGTTGGCGGTGCCTATTCAGAGCCAGCGCTGCGCAGCTTGGGGTGGAAGGGGCGATTCCTGGTCGTCGGTTTCCCAGCCGGAATCCCTCAGATACCATTGAACCTCCCTCTGCTTAAGGGTTGTCAAATTGTTGGTGTTTTCTGGGGCGCCTCGGTGTTTCGCGACCCGAAGGGACATGGCAAAAACATGAAAGATTTGTTCGGGTTATATGCCAAAGGTCAGATCAAACCACAGATCAGCGCGCAGTTCCCTCTGGACCAAGCGCAAGAAGCGCTAGAGCTTTTGGCCAGCCGAAAGGCCCTTGGGAAGATTGTCGTGACCATGGCATAGCCTCGTGTCCTAATGGCCGCGGTTCTGACGCATGATCCAGGTTCGGTGGACATCTCTACCTGTTCACGTTTAAGAACCTTGTTATGGGGACAGTATAACAATGCATAAAGCTCTTATTCTGAATGGTCCGAACCTCAATCTGCTGGGCACGCGACAGCCCGAGGTTTACGGAAGCACAACGCTGCAAATGGTCGAGGATATGTGCCTCGAACACGGTAAGTCTATCGGGATGGAAGTGATTCATTTCCAATCCAACCACGAAGGCGCGTTGATTGATGCCATTCATGCCGCCAAAGGTGTGCAGGACGGCATTGTTTTGAACGCAGGTGCCTATACGCACAGCTCGATTGCCCTGATGGACGCAATCGCCTCGGTTGAGCTGCCGGTCATCGAGGTTCATTTGTCCAATATCCACGCGCGTGAGGAGTTTCGACACCGATCCTATATCTCACGTGTGGCTGTAGGCATGATTTGCGGATTGGGTCCGCAGGGATATGTGCTGGCGCTGGATGCGTTGCGGTTCCATTTACAGGGTGAATGATCGCTATGAAGCTTTCTGAGTATCTGAATTTCCTCAGCTATACCAAAACCCTGGAAGAGCTCTGGGATGCCCATTGCCGGCAAATGGCAGAATATGGGTTCGATCGTTTGCTGTACGGATATACGCGATATCGCACCGAAACGTCGCTGGGGGATCCCGAGGATTTTGTAATCCTGACCAATCACAGCAAAGATTACCTGGATGGGTTTCTGGGAGGCGGGTTGTATTTCCATGCTCCAATGCTGAAATGGGCTTTGCATAATGAAGGGGCCGCAAGCTGGAGGATCGCCCAGGATCTGATGACTGATGGCACCCTGACCGCAAAAGAGCGAGACGTCATCGAGTTCAACAAAACCAAAGGTGTCGTCGCCGGCTATACGGTCAGTTTCGACTCGGTTTCGGTTCGGTCAAAAGGGGCAATTTCGCTTTCAGCGCATGGATCGCGTACACAAGACGATGTGGATGCTGTCTGGGAGGAATTTGGCCAGGATATTCTTCTGATGAACAACGTTGCTCATCTGAAAATCCTCACCCTGCCCTATAACGCACCAAATCGTGCCCTGACAAAACGTCAGCGTGAGGCGCTTGAGTGGGTCGGCGACGGCAAAACAACTCAGGACATTGCGATTCTGATGGGGCTGACTTCGGCCACTGTCGAAAAGCATCTGCGTCTGGCGCGCGAGGCCCTCGTGGTCGAGACAACGGCGCAGGCAGTTTTGAAAGCATCTCTTCAAAATCAGATGTTCATCGTTGGGGTTTGACTCAGGGAGTGACGCGAATATGCGTCAATTTACCTAGGGTAAGGAAAACATGACTTTCCGAATCTAACGCTAAAGTTGCAAAGTGGTATTGTTCCGTGAGTGGTGGCTTTAGCCTGGGAACATTTGGTCGGATCTTTGCAATAACAAAGCTCTCCGATCGCTCTGACAATAGGGCGCCTATTTGTCCGCGTCTCTTTGTCGGAATTTTGGGGGGCCTCGTCCATCCCCATCTTTGCGGGGCCCCTCATTTAAACCAGGTTTAACTTGTGGACGCTTTCGGCGTCCTTTTTCGTTTCTAGGCATCATTTCTACACTAAGGGCAAAGAAAAACCGGATACGCATGGCGTACCCGGTTTCTCAGATTGATACAGGCCCTGTTCAGGGCCTGTGATGCTTAGCCCTGAACTGCTTTTGCAACTTCAGCGGCAAAGTCTTCTTTTTCGACAACGATGCCTTCGCCAACTTCCAGACGCACGAATCCGGTGACGGTCGCGCCTGCTTCTTTGGCAGCGGCCTCAACGGTCAGGTCAGGGTTTACAACGAACTGCTGGTTCAACAGGGTCGATTCAGCGACGAACTTCTTCATGCGTCCAACGATCATCTTTTCGATGACCTGCTCCGGCTTGCCGGATTCGCGCGCGATGTCCATCTGGACCTGCTTTTCTTTCTCGACGATCGCCGGGTCCATGTCTGCCTCGGACAGAGCTGCCGGGTTCACAGCCGCGATATGCATCGCAATCTGCTTGCCGATGGCTTCGTCACCGCCGGTCAGAGCGACCAGAACGCCGATCTTGCCCATGCCGTTAGTGGCTGCGTTATGGACGTAAGATACAACAGTGTCGCCCGACAGTTTGGACATACGGCGCACCGACATGTTCTCACCGATGGTGGCGATCTTGTCGGTCAGCGTTTCCGCAACGGTTTTGCCACCCAGATCAGCTGCCAGCAGAGCTTCGACATTGTCGACGCCTTCTGCGGCATATGCGATCTTACCAACCATTTCCTGGAATTCGGCGTTTTTCCCGACGAAGTCGGTTTCCGAGTTCACTTCAACTGCAACACCATTGTTGCCGTTTACGTGAACGGCAACCAGACCTTCCGCCGCGGTACGACCCGATTTCTTGGCCGCTTTGGCCAAGCCTTTGGTGCGCAGCCAATCAACGGCTTCGTCCATGTTGCCGCCGGTTTCGGTCAGCGCTTTTTTCGCGTCCATCATGCCTGCGCCAGTGGTGTCGCGCAGTTCTTTTACCATTGCTGCTGTGATTGCCATCTTTTGGCTCTCCTCAATTCAAACGGAATTGGGGCAGGTCATACCCTGCCCCAGATGTCATTTACGTGACGGGCAGCTTACGCTTCGGCAGGTGTTTCTGCTGCTGCGGGTGCTTCTTCCGCAACGACTTCTTCAACAGGTGCTTCTTCGAATGCGCCAAGATCAACGCCTGCTGCACCCATCTGAGCGGTCATGCCGTCCAGAGCGGCACGTGCTGCCAGATCGCAGTACAGCGAGATCGCGCGGGCTGCGTCATCGTTGCCAGGGATGATGTAATCGACACCATCGGGCGAGCAGTTGGTGTCGACAACTGCCACGACCGGGATACCCAGCTTGTTGGCTTCGGCGATGGCCAGTGCTTCTTTTTTGACGTCGATGACGAACAGCAGGTCCGGGACGCCGCCCATTTCGCGGATACCGCCCAACGAAGCCTGCAGTTTGCCCTGGTCACGTTCCATGCCCAGACGCTCTTTCTTGGTCAGGCCTTCGGCGCCCGATTCCATGGCTTCGTCAATCTGGTTCAGACGGTTGATCGACTGGGAAACGGTTTTCCAGTTGGTCAGGGTGCCGCCCAGCCAGCGGTGGTTCATGTAGTACTGGGCTGACTTTTCAGCTGCTTCGGCGATTGGGCCTGCGGCCTGACGCTTGGTGCCTACGAACAGAATGCGGCCGCCCTTGGCAACAGTGTCACGAACAGCCTGCAGAGCTTGGTCCAGCATTGGAACGGTCTGGGTCAGATCCATGATGTGGATGCCATTGCGCGAGCCGTAGATGAACGGGCCCATGCGGGGATTCCAACGCTGTGTCTGGTGACCAAAGTGAACGCCAGCTTCCAACAGCTGACGCATGGAGAACTCGGGAAGAGCCATGCTTTATTTCCTTTTTCCGGTTTACGCCTCGGCGGGGGTGAAAGAAGCGGATGCTCCAACCGGCGGGCCAGATAAGGATGTCTCCCCTATAAAGCCCAAACCCCGCCTGCGGGTTTGAATGGCGCGCGTATACGGCAGGTTTTCAGGCAGTGCAAGGGCCAATCGCCCTATTTTTCAAGCCGCGCAAGGCTGTGCGCCTGACGCACGGTATCTTCGCAATAGGCGGCCAGGGCCTTTCGGTTCTCAAAGTCGCTGACCTTGGCTGGCGAATGATAAATTAGCTCTACGCCACCTTGGCGACGTGCTCCCAAAGTCTTTAACAGATGCGGTGCAAAATCCATGTCACCCCACCAGCCATAAAACCGTTCAGGCTCACCCTTAGGTGCATGGTAAACGACCGACACCGGTTGAACATACATGAAATCGCGTAGATCTTCGGTGAAGAATGCCGCAAAAAGTGTTGTTTTAAATGGTAAAATCCGTAGACCGTCGGTCGACGTACCCTCTGGAAAAAACAGCAGCTTGTGACCGGCTGTCAGGCGCTCCTGAAACAGAAGTGTCTGTTCGCGTGCCTTCTTGCGGTCGCGCTCGATGAAAACAGTACCTGTCGCTCGCGCCAGCCAGCCTATACCGGGCCATTTGGCTACCTCGGCCTTCGAGACAAAATAGATCCTTTTACGGGCATTCAGCGCAAAAATATCAAGCCACGAGGAATGGTTCGCAACAACCGCACCACGCTGGGTCATAAGCTCGCCGGTTGTACGGTAGCTAATCCCGAGAATCCGGAACGCATTACGGCATACGAACTGCGTGATGAAGGGCGTGACCGGACGGTGAACCCCATAGAGCGGGCGCTCGATCATGCGAAGGATCAGCAGGACAATCAGCCCGCTGAATACAAATACAGCAAGTGGTAAACCCCGAAGGAAGACCAATAGCCATCCGCAGACCCCCAGATTGATTGGGTCAGGTGCGTCTTCACTGTGCCATGAGGCGTCACTCATCACGTTACGCTCCGCCATAGATGCGCCGTTGTCGCTCATTCATCCGCGCCGTGTCGAGGATAAGGCAAACATCGGTGGTATTGAACATATGGTCGATAAAGGCACCCTCGCCCACAAACCCGCCGAGACGCAGGTATGCTTTTATCAGTGCTGGAACCTGCACCATCGCTGCGCGCCGATCCAGTTTATCGCTATCCAGCATATCCATGGGCTGGAACACTTCGGGCTGAGCCCGAACCCGAAGGTCCGGAGGCGCAAGATGATTGTGATGTAACATGGACAAAGGCTGAGCCAGAGCTTGAGGGTCGGTGCCGTGGAAACTGGCGACGCCGAACAAGACCTCGATCTCGCGCTCGGCGACATAGGCGGCCAACCCGTTCCACAGGTGATACATTGCAGTGCCGCCGCGATAATCGGGATGTAGACATGAACGTCCCAACTCCAACAGCTTGCGTCCGCCTTGTTTCAAGATGGAAAGATCGTATTCATCTTCGGAATAGAACTGTCCGATTTCAGAAGCACGATCACCTGGTAACAGCCTGTAAACGCCAACAACTTTGCCAGATCGATCGTCAATCGCCAACATATGATCGAAATAGGGATCGAACCTGTCGCGCTCCAGCCCGGCATCGTGGTCGACCATTTCCCCACCGCCGCCCAGTTCACGTATGAACACGTCATAGCGTAGCCGCTGTGCAGCCCGCAATTCGGTGTCATTTTCGGCGAGTTTGACGGTGAAAGAAGGGCCTGCGTCCGGCATCAGAGGTTCCGTGTTGTTTCTGCGCTGATACCGCAGGTTTCAGGGGAATGGCAACATAGAGCGCTTCGATCAAACGTTAACCTTTCTTAAACCAGTTTCACGGATCAAAGACCGGCATCAGGGCGATGCGTGTCCCGTCGATTACCACTTTTCCCTGCTCGCGGAAGTTTACGGTGATCTTACCTGCGATGTTGGATTGTACCTGTCCAACGCCCCAATCGGGGAAATCGGGGTGGCGGACATACATGCCCGGTGCAAGAATGGCATTCAGATCTGTCATCAAGGGGCTCCGGTCCGGCGGCAGATACAGCAGGAGGTACGCATGAGCGACTTGGACGTCAACCTGGCCGAACTGATCGGCTCGCGGATCTGCCACGATCTGATCAGCCCGATCGGGGCGATCACCAACGGCTTGGAGCTGCTTGAAATGGTTGGCGCGGTGCAAGGCCCCGAGATGGAACTGATCGCGGGAAGTGTCGGCAGCGCCGGCGCACGCATCCGCTTTTTCAGGGTCGCTTTTGGGTCGGCCAGCGATCATCCCCTTGGGCGGGCCGAGGTTTTAGAGCTGTTGAATGATGTCGAACGCGCAGGTCGTGTTCGTGTCAACTGGAACCTGACCGAAGCGGTGCCGCGTAATCAGGTGAAACTGGCCTTTCTGGCGTTGATGTGCTGCGAAAGCGCGATGCCATTTGGCGGGGATGTAACGATCGTAAACGATGGGAAGAACTGGTCTGTGACAGGAACCGCGGACAAAATGAAGCTGGAAGCCGAGCTATGGAAGAACCTGCCCAGCGGACGGTTTACCAACAAGGTCACCCCTGCGCAGGTTCAATTTGCGCTGCTGCCTGAATCCGCATCGTCGATTGGACGGCGGGTCGCGACCGATACGGCCTCAACCCGCGTCGAAATCCGGTTCTAACACCGAACAGTCCCTGAACCGCGCACCAGATACTGAAAACTGGTCAGTTGAGCCGCCCCTACGGGGCCGCGCGCGTGCATCTTTCCGGTGGCGATGCCAATCTCGGCCCCCATGCCAAACTCACCGCCATCGGCGAATTGAGTTGAGGCGTTATGCATCAGGATCGCGCTATCAAGCCGTTCAAAGAACCGGGCAGCTGCAGCGGGATCCTCGGTCATGATGCAATCGGTATGGTTCGACCCAAACCTGCGGATATGCGCAATGGCGGCGTCGATATCAGCCACCGGCTTGGCCGCGATGATACTATCCAGAAATTCTTTGCCCCAATCATCAGAAGTGGCCGCGATAGTGCCATCAACGGCCAATGTACCTTCGGCGTGTACTTCGACACCTGCGGCCAGCAGCGCCGATATGACATCCCGTCCCAGCGTTTCAGCGATATCCTGATGGATCAGCAGACATTCGGCAGCACCGCAGATTCCGGTACGACGGGTTTTGGCGTTCAAAACCACCTCGAGCGTCTTTTGCGGATCAGCGGCCTTGTCGATATAGATATGCACAATGCCTTCCAGATGGGCAAACACGGGCACGCGGGCCTCGCGCTGGACTAGCCCGACCAGCCCTTTGCCTCCACGGGGAACGATCACGTCGACATAATCGGTCATGGTCAGCAGTTCCTGAACCGCCGCCCGGTCGCGGGTTGGGATAAGCTGAACGGCATCCTCGGGCAGGTTCGCCGATTTCAAGCCCTGAACCAAACACGCGTGGATGGCTGACGAGGAATGAAAGCCTTCTGATCCACCGCGCAGGATGACCGCGTTCCCGGATTTCAGACAGAGGGCACCCGCATCCGCAGTTACATTTGGGCGGCTCTCATAAATCACGCCGATAACCCCCAAAGGTGTCCGCACACGCTGGATGTTCAGGCCCGAGGGCATGTCCCATTCGGTCAGAACCTCACCAACAGGATCGGCCTGCTCAGCAACGGCGCGCAGCCCGTCGACCATGCCCTGAATGCGGGCCTCATCCAGCATCAGGCGATCCATCATCGCCGGGCTCAACCCTTTGTCGCGCCCGAATTCCATATCTTTCTTATTGGCCGCAATGATCTGTTCACGATTGGCCCAAACGGCATCGGCGGCACCGATCAGGGCAGCATGTTTACGCTCGGCGCTTGCAAATGCCAGCTCGGCAGCGGCGGCCTTGGCGCGTTTCCCAAGATCGGTCATCAGGTCGGGGATGCTGTCGAAATCCTTCATCTCAGGTGCCTTTCAGTCAATTTGTCAAACAGCCAGATCATCGCGGTGGATCAACACCGCGCGGCCAGGATAGCCTAGAGTGGCTTCGATCTCGGTCGATTTGCGCCCCTTGATAGCGTCTGCTTCTTGCGCGGTATAGCGGCTGAGCCCCTGTGCAAGCCGTCGCGCCTGTGGGTCCATGATCGAAACAGGATCACCGCGCCCGAAATCTCCGGACACTTCGACTATTCCTGCTGGCAAAAGGCTTTTGCCATTGCTCAGCGCCCGCGCGGCCCCCGCGTCTACAACAATCTCACCCCGGGGTTTCATCGCTGAAATCCAGCGTTTGCGTGCGGCATGCGGGTCAACAGTCGCGATGAACCATGTACAGTTCGCGCCGTTTTCAAGCGTTTTCAACGGGTTCAGAGGGGAACCTTCGGTGATCGCCATGTCGCAACCAGCAGCCGTGGCCATTTTTCCCGCCAACAGTTTGGTCTTCATCCCGCCCTTTGATAGGCCGGAACCGGCATCACCCGCCATCGCCTCAATCTCGGGCGTGATGTCTTCGATCATGTCAAACCGCTTGGCCGAGGCATCCTCATTTGGATTGGCCGAGTAGAACCCATCAACATCCGACAACAGGATCAACTGGTCGGCGCCAACAGTGACGGCAATCTGTGCCGCCAGCCGATCATTGTCGCCATATCGGATCTCATCAGTGGCGACTGTATCGTTCTCATTGACAATCGGAACGACTCCAAGCCCCAGCAGCGTTTCCAAGGTGGCGCGTGAATTCAGATAGCGACGACGATCGGCGCTATCCTCCAGCGTAACGAGCACTTGTGCAGTAGTAATGCTGTGAGGCGTCAGCGCTTCTTCATAGGCGCGGGCCAGCCGGATTTGCCCGACAGCGGCGGCGGCTTGCGACTGTTCCAACGGAAGCGTGGCCATGGGCAGACCCAAAACGCCACGCCCCAACGCGATTGACCCCGATGAGACCAGGATGACGTCGGTCCCCTGCCCCTTTAGCCATGCGACGTCCTCAGCAAGCGAATGTAACCAATCAGATCGCAGCAACCCTGTGTTCCGATCCACCAGCAAGGCGGATCCGATCTTGACCACGAGGCGTTTGGCTGCGGTCAGGGTTGCCAAGGCAGTTCCTCCTCGGCGGGTTTCTGACGTACGCGGTCATCGTCGATCTGACTGCGCAAGGCCCGCAGGACATCGGTTACGCCAAGATGCGCGACACCTGACATGGCCATCACAGGGCCACCAACGGCCCCTTCTAGCTCGGACTTTGCCAGCTCTCGTTCCTCGTCATCCAAGGCGTCGACCTTGTTCAGCACAGTGATGCGAGGCTTATCGGCCAATTCTCCACCATAGGCTTCGAGCTCGTGAATGATCGTACGGTAGTCTTCTGCCACTGTCTCGGAAGTGCCATCGACCAGATGCAGCAATACCGCGCAGCGTTCGACGTGGCCCAGAAAGCGGTCTCCGATTCCGCGTCCTTCATGTGCGCCCTCGATCAGACCGGGGATGTCGGCCACCACGAATTCCACATTGTCGACACCCACCACGCCCAAATTGGGGTGCAAGGTGGTAAAGGGGTAATCGGCAATTTTGGGGCGTGCGTTCGATGTCGCAGCAAGAAAGGTCGATTTGCCGGCATTAGGCATCCCCAACAGGCCGACATCGGCAATCAGTTTCAGGCGCAGCCAGATCGTGCGGTCGATACCTGCCTGACCCGGATTAGCCCGACGAGGAGCCTGGTTAGTGGCCGATTTGAAGTGCAGGTTGCCAAAACCGCCATTGCCGCCCTTGGCCAGCAGGACCCTTTGGCCCACCTCTGTCAGATCGCAGATGACGGTTTCTTCGTCTTCGTCCAGGATCTCAGTGCCGACCGGGACGCGCAGAATGATGTCATCACCATCTTTTCCGGTGCGCTGCTGCCCCCGGCCAGGCTGACCGTTCTTGGCAAAGAAATGCTGCTGGTAGCGAAAGTCGATCAGGGTATTCAACCCATCCACAACTTCGACCCAGACAGAGCCACCTTTACCGCCGTCCCCACCATCGGGACCGCCGTATTCAATGTACTTTTCGCGCCGAAAACTGACGCAGCCGCCACCGCCGGCCCCGGACCGGATGTAGACCTTTGCAAGATCGAGAAATTTCATGACTGTCCCCTACTGCAAAGGCCCCACCGGCCACAAGTCAGAGTTTTTTACTGTATGTCCAAGTGGGCACGTTCGCATCACGCGCCACCGAATAGATTTCGGCATCACCCAGGTATTCGAAACCACAATGCGTCAGCACCCTGGCTGAGGCTGGATTGTCCTGAAATACGCTTGCGAACATCGACGTGTTTTCAAGCGGATTGGCGACAACCAGTGCTTCGACCGCCAGAGATGCGATCCCGGTGTTCCAATAGACAGGAGCCACCCAATAGCCGACCTCGGATTGGTTGCGATCCAGGCGTTCCAGCGAGATCAGGCCTATCAGCTCCGGACCGCCATCCTTGGTCGCGTCCATCGCCCAGACATCCTCGCTGCGGTCTTCGGCCATGGACCGGGTCACAAAGGCCTCAACCGCGCCGGGCGGCAAAGGGTGCGCAATCCTTGTCGTCATACGCGCAACCCGCTCATCTCCGGCATAATGTTCGATGAGACCCAGATCCGACCGGCGCAGAGGGCGCAGATCGAACCGCTCGGTTTCTATGACCGGCTGGTTTATGATCGTCTCAAGTTTCATAGGTGCGTTCCTCCTCCGAACAACACAAAAAGTACAGACGCAACAGTGAGACCTGCTAACGTCCACATCAGATATTTTTCCATCGGCCGACCTTCAACCGCGTGGGCAATTCTATCTCCGGCAAATGACCAGATTGGATGAAGAATCACCTGACAAATCAATAAACAAGCCGCGATTGCGAGCGTTGCCTCAAAAGTTGGTGTTCCGACGGCGACAAACCCCGTGAACCCCGCAACGATCATGGCCCAGGCCTTGGGATTGAGCGGATGAACAATCAATCCGGCCAGAAACCCTGGCGCTGCGCCATCAGCCTCTTGCCGGGACAGCCGCGTGTTGGCGATCTTCCACGCCAGCCACATGATATAGGCCGCCGAGGCGTATTTCAGAACAGCAAACACCGCCGGCGCCTGATCCGCCAATTGCAGCAACCCAAAGCCCACCGGCCAGATGATTAGCTGCTTGCCCAGAATGACGCCGCCCACAAAAGGCAGCGCTGCCCGAAACCCGTAACGCGCACCGGTTCCCAGCAGGACCATATTGGCCGGTCCCGGCGTGCCGACCTGACTGGCGGCAAAGATCAGGAAACTGGTGGTTGCGACTGTCATCGGACTGTTTGATCGAACCTGCGTTAAAACGAGAAAAGGGACCGGCATTTTCTGCCGGTCCCCCAAGAATTTTCAAACCTTATGGGTTTCGGCTTACTCTGCGGCCTCCGCCACTGGCAGGACCGAAATAAAGGTGCGGTTTTTGAGGCCTTTGTGGAACTTCACAGCGCCATCAACAGTTGCAAAGATGGTGTGATCTTTGCCAATGCCTACGCCTTCGCCCGGCCAGAACTTGGTGCCGCGCTGACGCACGATGATGTTGCCTGAAATGGCGGCCTGGCCACCATACAGTTTCACGCCAAGGCGGCGACCAGCTGAGTCGCGACCGTTACGGGAGGAACCGCCAGCTTTTTTATGTGCCATTCTCTCTCTCCTTAGCCTTTAGCAAGCTCTTTGGCCTGCTCAACCCATTCGGGTTTCACTTTGACCGTTTCGATAGCAGCAATCTGCTCGTCCGACAAGGCGGCCAGAGCGGCAAAGCTCTCGATACCGGCCTCGTTCAGCTTTTTGGCAGCGGCTGGGCCGACACCGTTCAGCGCGGTCAGATCGTCTGCAGCAGCAACAGCGGCGGGTGCCTCTGCTTTGGCTTCTGCTTTCTTGGCGGGCTTTTTCGCTGCGGGTGCAGCTTCGCCTGCCGGTGCAGAACCGGTTGCAGCTTTGATGCCCGACTTGTCAGCGCCCGACGACAGGATGTCGGTGATCTTGACCAGGGTCAGCTTCTGACGGTGGCCAACGGTACGCTTCGAGCTGTGCTTACGACGGCGCTTGACGAAGTTGATGACCTTGTCACCCTTGATCTGTTCGATCACGTCGGCCTGAACGGCTGCACCATCTACAAACGGTGCACCAACAACCGGAGCGTCACCGCCCAGCATCAGAACATCGTTGAATTGAACTTTTTCACCTGCGTCGGCAGCCAATTTTTCAACGCGGAGGATATCACCCGCCTGAACCTTGTACTGCTTGCCGCCAGTCTTGAGGACCGCAAACATGCGTCTTTCCTTTGTCTAACCCGCGTTCTGTGGTCCCCTTGCGGGTGTTTTCGGCCTCAGCCACCTCGAACAGCGCGCCCTTTTTCGGGCTGTGTGAATGACCCATGGATCAGCCCCTTGGGTCAATAATAACGATACCCGGCGCGGAGATTCCGGCCGGGATGGGCGCTTATCCAAAGATTGCAGAGGAAAGTCAACATGAAATGGCGACTAAAGATCAGAGCCCTGTAAGACAGCCGCAACCGCCTTTCCCAGATCGTAATAGATCTGATCATACATACTGTCGAAGCTTTCGAACAGTGAGCTGTTCAGCGCTTGCCCTGTATCCGTTCGAGAAAACGCGATGTTCTTGCGCATTTGGGCGTTGCTCAAAGGGTTATAGGCCATCAACAGAAAGGAATACAGCCAGGTTTCTGTCTCTTGCTCGATCCCGTCCTTTTGCAGCAGAAGGTTGTCCAGAAGGTCGCTGTCATCGAGAACTTGGCCGTCATTTATCCCCCTGAAAAAGTTGTAATCCGCGCTCAAAGCGCTCCGCACGTTCTGTTTGATCAGGTCGTTGGCCAGTATGTACTCTTCGACCAGTTTGAACTGCATGCTGTCTTTGGTGTTTTCGAAATAGGCCTGTTTTGCCAAGTCTTCGATTGCCGGATCAACAAATGCAAGCCGTGCGGAATTCTCAAGGGAAACGATGGTCTGGCCAAGATCGCTTTCAAAAAAGGCGATGGCGCGTTCCAAATGCACTTCATCCAGGCTTTGCCGGAATCCCTGGACCAACTTATCATACATCCAATCGGGATCATAAATCGCCTCGACCCGAGTTTCGAACAGAGCGCCACCGTTGCCATCCAACAAAGTGGCGTCCATCTCTTGGCTCATCTTTCCGCCTTCGGACAGGAGGATTTCGATCAGGTTCTCCAGACGCATTGCCTGCGCCAGCCGATCCGCTTTTTCCACGGCGCCGGATGATGTGGCCCAGAAGATCAGGGCAAAAACGATCAGAATGCGCATCAGATGTCCTGTGCGGGGTGAAGCTCGGCCATTTTGGTTGCCAGGACTTCGAATTTCATAGCCATTATCTCATACTGAATGGCGTTCAAAAGTTCGTAGACTTCCTGCATTAGAGGCTGTTCCAACGCCTCGACATAGGTGATGACATCCGCATCCGAGAAATCCTGATAGGTATAAGCAGCACCGGCAAGTGCGGAGAGCTGTAAGGCCTGTCGCATCCCGGTTTCGTTCTGTTTCATCATTGCGCGCAATTCATCTGCATCCAACTGCAGTTCGATCACACCTGAAGCGCTGGCGGCGAGGAGGAACCGGATTTGTATTTCCTGAAGGGCGCGCAAAGAAGTACCGCTTGAGTCGATGGCAGTGTTCATCCTTTTTAGACTCTCAACACGTTGAGAGCCTTCCCGGACAAGTTGAGCGACTATCTCTTGGCCCTGCTGTTGTTTTACTTCGTCATCCTCGATCAGATGGGAAGCGTTTTCAGCAGAGACCAGTCGTTGACCCAGATCTGATGCATAGAATTCTACCGCGTGATTCAGCGCCTGATCGCTAAGCGTCTGCTCTAAAATCGAAACTGCAGTTTCATGCATGTCTTTGGTATCGAAAACTTCTTCGGTCAGCCGCGCCCAGTCCGACCCGAATCCATCGGGGTCAAAACCCAGCATCTGAGGCGCCGAGGCCGAGGCCAGAGCAATACTTTCAAGGGCAACGTCGAAACCGGTCGTGGTCAAGAATGCCTCGATCCTATCGCGCCCGGCAGCGGATGCCGGGATTGGCAACATGAATACTGTGAAAAGAAACAGCGAAAGGGCGGTGGTCATGTGGTGCGTAAAATGTCTCATGTACAGAAGCCTAGGGGTTTTGCGGCATCTGGCAACGGAAAATCCTGGGATTGATAAATTATGAAACTTTCTGCTTGCACCCCCGGGTGTTCATCACTAAATCCCCCCCTCACAGACCCCCGCGGAGAGGTGCCGGAGTGGTCGAACGGGGCGGTCTCGAAAACCGTTGTGGGTGCAAGCCCACCCAGGGTTCGAATCCCTGTCTCTCCGCCATCAGCCATTCAGCGCATGATTGGTAACCAGCTTTCCGGAATTTAGCTCAAGCACCTGAAATGCAGGCCTTTGTCGCCTTATTCGCTTTGCGCGCGTTCCTACGAGAATTCTTAGCCTCTGTGCTTCCCTGCTGAACAGGCATCCGTGCGACCCTGTGGGTCGGTTGACAAGAATGGCATCTCGACCACCGGTTGTTCAACGTTGGCGTGTTATTGCCACGGGATCGGCCCAGATCGGCGTACACTGGCTCAATCCCTTGTTCTGAGAGGATGTTCCACGAATTCCCCTTTCCAGTCCGCTAGTTTCCCCCCATCTCGGCGACACATATTTCAAAGGAGAATCCCATGTCGCGTATAATCTTGCTAGGGGTCGTCGTCGCCGGCGTTGGCGCCGCAATCTATTACTATCTGAATCAACCTGCCGCTCCGGTCGAACAGCCGCAAGCCGCCGCTGAAGAAACCGGAAACGCCGTGTCTGAAGCCGTAGAATCGGTTACCGAACAGGCTGGCGAAGCTGCGTCTTCCGTTACGGAACAGGCGGCTGAAATCGTCGAACAGTCCAGCGAAGCCGCGTCTGACCTAGCCACTCAAGCCGGTGAAACAGCGACTGAGCTGGCCGATCAGGCTGGAGAAGAGGTCGCTGCCCTCACCAACCAGGGGCAAGAGCTGCTGAATTCCTGGGTTGAGAGCGGCGCTATGAGTGTTGATAACTTTGACTATGACGCCATGGTTGCCTCAGTTCAGGAAAGCACACTGGCAGAAGAACTGAAGGTAAAAGCGGTTGGTATTCTCGATGATATCAAAGCCTCACCTGCAACAATCGCGCTGAAAATTCAGGAACTTCAGGCCCTGTTGACTGGTCAGTAAGAATTTGAAAGACCGCCGAAACAGGCGGTCTTTCCCTACGTCAAAGAATAGTTCGATTGACGCGCCTTTGGCCATTTGCTTGGCTGATCTGAACACATATGCCACGGTTGATGTCGATCATGGCCATCATTTTCGAAATTGTTGGTTTGATGCAGTCAAGCAGGACCCGACAGTTTCCTATCGTTCAGAAAAGGTACGCTCATGACCCCCCTTCCCTCTTCCATGTTTGCGATCGTTCAAACTCATCATGGGTATTCGGGCAAAGCCACTGGTCCCAGCATCCAAAATGCGTCTGATTGGCTGGCCGAAACGGAAATGCCTGTGCCCGAGCCGGGCGCAGGACAGGTTCTGATCCGTCTGAGGGCGTCATCAGTTAATCCGTCCGACCTTCATTTTATCAAGGGTGAATACGGGCAGCCTAGGGTAAAGGGATCTCCGGCCGGGTTTGAGGGATGTGGAGACGTCGTCGCCACCGGTGCCGGAGCCGAGGGTTTGCAGGGACAGCGCGTGGCATTCATGGCCACTCATTCCGGTGCCTGGGCCGAGTACGCTCTGACCGATGCACAAATGTGTATTCCACTGCGCCCGGATATCTCGGATGACGATGGGTCAGCACAGATTGTGAACCCGATGACGGCCATGGCGATGGTCGATCTGGCGCGTCAGGCCGGAGATGCTTTTATCGTATCTGCCGCAACCAGTCAGTTAGGCAAGCTTATGTGCAGCCTCGGTCGCGATCTTGGGCTCAAGCCGATTGCGATCGTGAGACGCGCTGAGACCGTTGCTGCATTGAAAGAGCTGGGCGCGCATGACGTGCTGGTAACATCAGACCCCGACATGCTGCAGAAATTCGCAGCGCTTAGCAAAGAGCTTAAACCTCGGGTCTTTTTGGATGCCGTCGCCGACCAGATTTCCGAACAGATTTTCTGTGCGATGCCGAAAGGTGCGCGCTGGGTGTGTTATGGCAAGCTCAGCCCTGAACTGCCCAAACTAACGCAGACGGGACAGCTCATCTTTATGGGTAAGAAAATCGAAGGGTTTTGGCTGACACAATGGATGACAGCGACGCCTCGCGAAGATGTGGTACGTGTCGTTGCCGAGGTTCAGGCCCGCTTTGCGGACGGGCGTTGGAAAACAGATGTTTCTGAAAAGCTTACATTAAAAAATGTTATGTCCGGGCTGGTTGATGCACTGCAAAAGAGTGACGGAAAGGTAATTATCACGCCATTGTAGTACTAACCTCGGGCTAAGGAGGAGGCCCGGGATCTAAATGAACCCGGAGCAACCGGTATAGGGAGGTGAGTTTGGATAATGCGCAGCTGCTGACAAGCGGGCTGGCGAATGGCTGTGTCTATGGGCTGATCGCGCTCGGATTTGTTCTGATTTACAAGGCGACCGAGGCAGTGAACTTCGCACAGGGTGATCTCATGATGCTGGGCGCCTTTGTTACCATCGGGCTTACAAATGCCGAATATATGGGGCTGCCTTTTTGGCTGGCCTTGCCGATCTCGTTGGGGATCATGGGCGTGCTGGGGTACTTGCTGGACCGGTTGATCATTCGGCGACTTTTCGGGGAAAGCCAGACGGCTGTGGTCATTCTGACCATCGCCCTGGGCTTTGTAATCCGATTTGTCGCTGGTCTGATTTGGGGGCACGAACCGCAGACGCTGCAGAATCCACTGGCCGGAAAAGAAGTGCGTTTTGGTGGCCTTGTACTGGGGATGGAGGACGTGGCGGTTATTGTCGTTACCGTTCTGCTGACCTGGGGGCTGTACCAGTTCTTCAGTCGCACCAAGCTTGGGCTTGCAATGCAGGGTGCCTCACAAAATCAGCTGGCGGCCTATTATATGGGAATCCCGGTAAAACGTGTGCAGGGTTTCATCTGGGCGTTGACCGGCGTGGTTGCGGGTATCGCAGGCATTTTGTTTGCCGCGAAAGGATCCGTGGACCCGGCAACCGGACTTCTGGGCATTAAGGCCTTCGCCGCTGCGGTCATTGGCGGATTCGGAAGTTTACCTGGAGCATTGGCCGGAGGTTTGATCGTTGGCGTAATCGAACCGTTTGCCAGTCGCTATATCGCTGCTGGGTACAGTCAGGTTGCACCTTATGCGCTGTTGTTGGCTGTCCTGATCTTTCGCCCCAATGGGCTGTTCAGCCAAGTTAGGGTCAAAAAGGTTTAAGCCATGCGGATCATTTTCAAGACCAGTTACATGCAAGATATCCGGCCTTGGAAAGACCGGTATCAACTGAGCCTATACCTGATCCTTCTAGGCGTCGTGATCGCCGCTCCGTGGTGGTTGGACGCATTCTATCTGGGTGAGCTGACAAATGTTCTGATCTGGGCGATTGCAGGTCTTGGGTTGATGATACTGACCGGCCATACCGGACAGGTCAGCCTTGGGCATGCGGCTTTTCTGGCCTTTGGGTGCTATGCGAATATCATCTTGATTGAGGCAGGCTTGCCATTCCTGCTGGCCTTCCCGATCGCCGGTATCCTGACCGGGATAGCAGGGGTGACCGTTGCTATCCCGGCCCTGCGCCTTCACGGTATCTACCTGGCAATCTTTACCATGGCCCTGTCGATCCTGATGGATGACGTGATTGTCCTGGCCGAGCCGATCACCGGCGGGGTCGCCGGTAAATATATCGGCGGGGTCGAGATATTTGGATTCATGGTCGATCGCTGGGCTACGCCGGTCCAATTCTTTTGGCTGGTGCTTGCAGTCGCGGTTCTGGTCACTCTGGGCTATATCAACCTGCTGCGCGCACCGCTTGGGCGCAGTTTCATCGCCGTGCGAGATTCTGAGGTCTCGGCCCAGGCGATGGGTGTTGATATTGCGCAGACCAAGATGATTTCATTTGCCCTGTCCTGCGCTGTGACCGGCTGGGCAGGTGCTCTGATGGGGATGTTCTCGGGCGCATTCAATAACGAGACATTCAGCGTCCTAATCTCAATTCAGCTGCTGATGATGATCGTGATCGGTGGTCTGGGCTCAATCCACGGGGCATTCCTGGGCGCTGTCGTCATAGGGTTTCTGCCGCAATTTTTGTCGATCGCAAAAGAGTATGTCGGCGCAGTTTTCGGGGGCAGCACCGTCGCAATTCCGGGATTGGAATTTGGTATCTTCGGCATGATCTTGATCGCCTTTATCCTGTTTGAACCCATGGGGATGTATGGACGTTGGCTGAAGATCCGGACATGGTTCGAACTGTTTCCCTTCTATCGCAAGGACATGTTCAAACGTCAGAAATCCTATCTCAAGACGGAGCGTCTGAGATGAGCCTGCTTGAATTTAAGAATGTCACCTTGAAATTTGGTGGCGTCACGGCTGTGAACGACCTGTCCTTTTCAGTCGAAGACGGCGAGGTTTTTGCCATAGTCGGCCCCAATGGCGCGGGTAAATCGACCGTTTTCAATCTGATCTCGCGCTTTTATGAACCAATAGAGGGTTCAATCCGGTATGACGGGCATGACTTGCTGCAGGTGAAACCGTCCGGCGTTGCAGCATTTGGTGTTGCGCGGACGTTTCAGAATATCGAACTGTTCGAACACGCCACTGTTCTGCAGAACCTGCTGGTCGGGCGTCATCGGCACCGCAAGACAAAACTTTTGTCCGAGGTGCTGTTCCTGCCGTCGGCCCGGCGGCAAGAGATCGAAAACCGTGAAAAGGTAGAAGAGATCATAGATTTTCTTGATTTGCAGGCCTATCGCGACAAGATGATATCAGGCCTGCCCTACGGTGTGCGCAAAGTGGTTGAAGTTGCCCGCGCCCTGGCCACCGATCCCAAGTTGTTGCTGCTGGATGAACCGGCCTCGGGGCTGTCGGTCGAGGAAACGACCGATATGCGCTGGTGGATAGATGATATCCGGCGGCAGATGGGGATTACGGTGCTGATGGTCGAACATGACATGGCTTTGGTTTCGGGCGTCTCGGATCGGGTCCTTGCAATGGCGGATGGGGCAATGCTCGCACTGGGAACCCCTGCGCAGGTACAGTCACACCCGGCAGTGGTTGAGGCCTATCTAGGGAAAGTGTCATGAGCGATCCGATCCTGACCATTCGCAATGTCGAAAGTTTTTACGGGCCAATCATGGCAATCCGGGGCGTGTCGCTGGATGTGCCTCCGGGTAAAATCGTGTCGATCCTTGGGGCCAATGGGGCCGGCAAGACCACATTGATGAAAACCGTGTCCGGCGTAATGGACCCGGAAAAGGGCAAGATCAGCTTTGACGGGGTCGAAATTCAAGGGGCCGAGCCACATAAAGTTGTGCAGAAAGGCGTCGTCCACGTACCCGAAGGGCGCGAAGTATTCCCCCTTTTGACCGTGGATGAGAACCTGAGCCTCGGCGCCTATACATCCTCGGACCGAGGCCAGATTGACCATGACCGCGAACTGGTTTTTTCCTACTTCCCGATCCTGAAAGAGCGGCGCACGCAAGAGGCAGGCACCCTTTCTGGCGGCCAACAACAGATGCTGGCCATCGGGCGTGGCTTGATGGCAAATCCAAGGATTATGTTGCTGGACGAGCCGTCTCTGGGCCTGTCCCCTTTGCTTGTGCAAGAGATTTTCGGCATCCTGAAGCGCCTGAACGACGAGCAGAACATGACGATGATGCTGGTTGAGCAGAACGCCAATGCTGCGCTGGAACTGGCCCATCACGGCTATGTCATGGAGGTTGGGCGCATCGTCATGGATGGCCCCGCGGATGAGCTGATGCAGTCAGAAGACATCCAGAATTTCTATCTGGGTGTGCAGGAAGAAGGTGCGCGTGAAAACCGCCGCTGGAAACGCAAGAAGACGTGGAGGTGAGCGCATGAATATAAGCACCCTGCCCTCTCAGATCATGATCAACGGTGTTCAGTACAACGCTAATCCCGGTCAGCGACCGGTCTATGTGGACGAATGCACAACCATCGGTCAGCTGTTTCAAAAGCGTTGTGCCGATTTGGGCGCGCGTACGGCGCATCGTGAAAAGGATTTCGGTATCTGGAAATCCTATTCCTGGGCGGATTACTGGCAGCACGCGAAATGGATAGGCCTCGCCCTGCAAAAGCTCGGTTTGAAACGCGGTGAGGTCGTATCGATCCTGTCCGAGGACCGAAAAGAATGGGCTTGGTTCGATATGGGCATTCAGGGCGTCGGGGGGATCGCCTCGGGCATCTATACGACGGATTCGGCCGCGCAACTGAAATATCTGATCAATGACAGTGGCAGTCGTTTTCTGGTGGTCGAAAATGAAGAGCAGTTGGACAAGTTCCTTGAGGTCGAAGGTGATCTTTCCAATCTTTTGAAGGTTATCATCCTTGAGGATGAAGGTCTGCATGACCTGGACCATGACCGCTGCATGTTGATCGGCGATCTTTATGAGCTAGGTCAGCAAACCGAGCGTGAAGAGCCGAACCGCTTTGACGCCGAAATCGCGCTTGCATCCCCGCAGGATACCGCTCTTCTGGTTTATACATCGGGCACGACCGGCATGCCAAAAGGCGCAATGCTGAGCCACGAGAACATCCTGGCCGCAATCGAAGCCGGCGCCCATTCCTTGCCCGCATTGGAAACAGATGAACAGCTGTGCTTTTTGCCGCTCTGCCACATCCTCGAGCGTGATGTTTCCATATATTTCCCGCTGGCAACGAAATCTGTCGTCAACTTTGCCGAAAGCCCCGAGACTGTTTTCGCAAATCTGCAAGAGGTTTCTCCTTCGACGTTTACGGCGGTCCCGCGTGTCTGGGAAAAGATCTATTCTCAGGTTCAGATCATGGCCCAGGATGCAACCTCGACCGGGCGCGCGGCCTTTGGAATGGCGGTAAAGGCGGGTCTGGCACGTGCCGAATATATCCTGGCGGGCAAGCCGGTCCCGGCCAGTGTTGCCGCGCAGTACTGGTTTTGGGATCGTTTGGTTCTGCGTAACCTGCGCCGGATGCTGGGGCTGGACAATATGCGGCGCGGTGGAAGCGGCGCCGCCCCGATTTCGGCGGATTTGCTGAAATGGTACTGGGCCATTGGTGTACCTCTGGTCGAAGGTTTTGGTATGACCGAAACATCGGGCCTGGCAACATTGAATACACTTGGAAACAACAGGATCGGAACCATTGGAAAGGCTGTGCCCGTTAATGACGTCCGTATTTCCGAAGGCGGAGAGATTCAGCTTAAAGGGCTGAACATCTTTCAGGGTTACTGGCGAAACAACGCCAAAACAGCCGAGACTTTCACTGCGGATGGTTGGTTGCGTACTGGTGATATGGGCCAGATCGACCAAGACGGTTTCGTGACCATTACGGGCCGCCTCAAAGATCTTATCATCACGGCGGGCGGCAAAAATATCGCCCCGGCCGAGATTGAAAGCCGTCTCAAGTTCAGCCCGTTTATCTCGGACGCAGTTGTAATTGGTGATAAGCGCAAGTTCCTGACTGCACTAATCATGATTGATCAGGAAAACGTGGAGAAATTTGCGCAGGATCGAAAGGTCCCCTTCTCGAATTTTGCCTCTCTTTGTGCCTCCGCCGAGGTTCGGGACCAGATCAAAGACGAAGTGGGTGCCGCAAACAAGGATTTCGCACGGGTTGAGCAGATCAAGGATTTCCGCCTGATAGATGTTCTGCTGACGGCAGATGATGACGAACTGACGGCCACAATGAAGCTCAAGCGCAGCTTTGTGGAAAAGAAACACGAACATCTTATTGAAGACATGTACAATTAGACAAAACGTTATCCAAAGGGAGGATTATAATGAGGAATCTGATTAAACGGCTGTCCGCTGCCACAGTTTTGACGGCTGTCGCGACACTCTCCAGCGCTCAGACACAGGGTGTTACGGATGATGAGATCGTAATCGGCTCGGTCAATGATCTGAGCGGTATCTTCGCCGCTGTTGGTGTCCCAGCCACCAAAGGCGCCAATGTGGTGTTCGACCGCGTGAACGCTGCAGGTGGTGTTCACGGTCGGACCATCCGTTTTGTGGTTGAGGATAATGGCTATCAGATGCCGCGCGCGATGCAGGGCTACAACAAGTTGCTGAACCGCGACAAGGTGTTTGCGATGTTGCAATCTCTGGGTACGCCGATGAACCTGGCCGGATTCAAACTGCTGGATCCCAAGGGCATTCCGAATGTCGCGCCTTTGACGTCGTCGCAGAAAATGCTGCAAGAACCAGTGCGCAACAAATTCACGTCCTTTTCCACCTATTTCGATCAGGCGCGTGTCGGCGTGAACTATCTGGCCGGCGAATTCGGATCGCAAACAGTCTGCACCATGTATCTGCCCACCGATTTCGGCGAGGAGATTCTGGAAGGCAGCAAGGCGGGTGCCGAAGAGGCTGGGATCGGTTTTGGCACAGAAACCACCCACAAGCCTGATGAGACCGATTTCGTGGGCTCTCTGAGCAAGCTCAGAGATGAAGGCTGCGATATCGTCACCATGGCCCTTGGGGTTCGGCAGGCGATCACTGTGGTTGGCACCGCCAAAAAGATGGGTCTAACGGATATGAAATTCTTGGGAACATCAGCCAGCTTCCTGACCGTCGTTGCGCAGGTGCCGGGTGGCGTGACGGATGGTTTTTTTGCCGCCGCCTCATGGCTGGACTTGTGGGCCCGCGCGGATCAACCGGCCCCTGCAGCCTTCATCGAAGAGTATAAGGCTGCAACAGGCGAAGACCCCGTTGGATTTGCGATGTTGGGCTATTCTGCGGCTGAAATGATGGTTAAGGCGCTGGACGCCGCCGGCCCCGATCTGACTCATGACAGTTTTATCGCTGCGATGGAGACACTCGACTACAACGACGAACTGGTTGGAAATCACATCTCGTTTTCGCCGGACGACCACCAAGGTGCCGACACGGTGTTTGTGAGCGTTGTTGAAAACGGTGCTTGGAAGCTGGTCCACGAAGAGTAACGACTGAAAAACAGAGTTTGATCAGCATTCAGGCGTTAGAAACCATGAGCCGTCCGTTCCAATACGGGCGGCTTTCTCATTTTGTTTTGGGCTATCCACCTGCGGATAATTGGTTCCAATGCAAAACCGCTATAGTTAGGCCAAATGGAAAAAACTCGAATCGAAAATCTGTTGTCGTTGAAAGATCGTAAGATCATAGCGCAGGGTAATCGGCAATTTGTCTATCAACACCCTGATCTGCCGGACACTCTGCTGAAGATCCCGCAACCTCAGACGATAGATGACGAAGCTCATCTTGTGACGGATACCTGGTTTGATCGGATGTTTCGACGCTCGACGGCGTTCAAAGGATTTCTGCGCGAGTTTCACGAGTCGTTTGATCTTATGGTGCGTCACCAGAAATCCGCTGCCCCTATCCCCGTATGTGAGGTGCGAGGTGTGGTTCAGACGGACCTGGGTCTGGCGCTTATGTACGAGCGGATTTCCGAGCCTGACGGACAGCTATCGCCCAGCCTTATTGGCTTGGTCCAAAGCCGTCACCTTAAGCCGCATCACTTGGATTCGTTGAACGCGCATTTTGACATTTTGGTCAAAGAGAACGTTTTGGTCAGTAACCAGAACCCCGGCAACATCGTCTATCAGACGCTGGCCCACGGGTCTGGACGATGGGTCTGGATAGACAGTTTCGGAAATAAGCAGGCGATCCCTGTTCGCCGGTGGTTCCCAAGCCTGAACAAACGAAAGATCGACCAGACTCGGCAGAAATTCCTTGCTTTGGCTCAACAGGCTTTAGGACGTGAAACGGACTGACAAATCCGTGTTGGAGTGACTTTCTTTTCGTCTCACGCTTGACGTGTGCGGGCTGTTAATCTCAACATTCAGAAATGTTTTTTGTGCGTCCTCGTCATTACAACGATAACGGGACCAATTCGGTAAATGGTATTCTAGGTAGTTAGATAAAAAATGCGGTCAAAAATTCTGAACTTTCTGATCATCGTAATGATCTCTGCAACGCTTCTTGCTGGTGTGGAGCTGGGCATCCGTTGGCTGTCACCACAAGGCGTTCTGACAACATATCCAGAGGGTGGTCCACTTGGATTGAAGGACCCGGTCGTCGGGCATACGAACAGGCCAAACACCGTCGTCGCCATAAATGCACCAGAGTTCACGGTCGAGTATAAAATCGACGAAAACGGGTTTCGTGAAACCCGCTTTCCAGCCAGTGCATCAGACGATGGAAAAACCATCAAGATCCTGTTGCTGGGAGATTCCTTTACCTTCGGCGCCTCAAATGAGCTGGGCGATATCTGGCCAGAACTCTTGGCCCAGAAGTTCCTGGATCAAGGCATGCCTGTTCAGCTGATCAACGCAGGTGTTCCGGGATATAACACATCTCAACAGGCGCTGTATCTTGAGCGGTTAAGCGAAAAATATGACCCTGATATCGTGCTGGTGACCTTTCTTCCCAATGATATGTTCGCAAATGAGCCCATTCGGACCGTTGATGGCGTTGATGTCGCCTTTAGCGATGTCAGTTCGGTTGTAGGCTCGGGGAATATCAAGAAATCCTCGCTACACTCGGTAACGCTGTTAAAGCGAATGCTGATGGCGAACGATCAGACCTATACCCAACTGTACCTGATGACGCCGCGAAAGGCCTTTTTCACCACCCCGATGAGCGATCTGTTTCAAGCCAAAGTCGAGACGACAAAGCAGGTGTTTTCCCGCATGGCAACCTTCACGCAGTCGCAGGGATCCGAGCTTGTGGTCGTGTCCGTCCCACAGTTGTTTCAGGTTCTTCAGGCCGCGAAAACATCTTCTGATCCCGAGGTCGATCCCGGCCTACCCGACCGCCTGATGGAGGGGATGGTGGCCGAGCAAGGGTTTCAGTGGCACGAAGCGCTGCCCTACCTCGCTGAGGAATACAGCACCAAGGGTGAAGACCTGTATTTCAGATACGATGGCCATCTGAATGCGGACGGCAACAGGGTTCTGTCTGACTTCATGTTCCAGATTCTGGCCCCGCTGATCGAAACCAAAGCAGCTGGCTGAGTTCGACAACAGATTCGGCAAACTAAATCCCAATCAACAAAAGAAAAACGGCCGCAACATTGTGCGGCCGTTTGAAACAGTCTTGAAGGTTCGTGCCAGCGATTAACGCTTGGAGAACTGGAACGAACGACGCGCTTTGCGCTTACCGTATTTCTTACGTTCCACAACGCGGCTGTCGCGGGTCAGGAAGCCAGCGGCTTTCAGTGCGCCACGCAGCGACGGATCGTACAGTTGCAGCGCTTTCGACACGCCGTGCTTGACCGCACCGGCTTGACCGGTCAGGCCACCGCCTTTGACGGTTGCAACAACGTCGAACTCACCTTCTACGCCGGCAACCTGGAAAGGCTGGCGCAGGATCAGCTGCAGAACGGGGCGTGCAAAATACACGTCCTGGTCTTTGCCGTTCACGGTGACCTTGCCGGAGCCCGGCTTGATCCAAACGCGGGCAACAGCGTCTTTACGCTTGCCGGTGGCATAGGCACGACCCAGTTCGTCACGTACGGGTTCACGCACGATGACTTCTTCGGCCACGGCTTCAACGCCTGCAACGGCGCTCAGCTCTTCGAGAGTATTGATCTGATCAGCCATGGTCATTAGCTCCGGGTGTTTTTCTTGTTCATGGATGCAACATCCAGAACTTCGGGCGCTTGCGCCTCATGGGGATGCTCGGCACCGGCATAAACACGCAGGTTGGTCATAACCTGACGCGATAGGCGGTTGCCCGGCAGCATGCGCTTGACCGCCTGGGTCACGACGCGCTCGGGGTATTTGCCCTCGAGGATCTGCTGCTTGGTGCGCGACTTGATGCCGCCCGGGTGGCCAGTGTGCCAGTAGAAGTTCTCTTCGCGCTTCTTGCCGGTCATCTGGATTTTGTCAGCGTTGATCACGATGACATTGTCGCCCATGTCCATGTTCGGGGTGAACGACGCTTTGTGCTTGCCACGCAGACGCATGGCGACGATCGAAGCAAGACGGCCCAGAACAACGCCCTCGGCGTCGATCAGGATCCATTTCTTGTCGATGTCTGCAGGTGTTGCAGAAAAGGTTTTCATGGCAGGATAGTCCTGTTTGATGTGAAAGACCGCCCCCATACGGAGCGGTCCGAATTCGATGGATGGGGTTTAAACCCACGCGAAAGGCGGGTCAATACACGCAAATCAGTTTTAACTTAGCAAAAACAATGTATTACAAAATAGGTATTATTTTACCCCATGTTTTTGCCAATCTTTTTCCGTCAATACCCAACGCATCCACTGCCCAGCCCCGGTACCAAGAACAAGTTGCCGGGTATCAACGTACCGCGCCCCAAGTTTCGCGGTCCCTTTTTGTGATCGCAAGTTGGTTGGGTCGATATGAAACCAGACCTCATCCAGTTCGCCGAACACCTGATTTACCATCAGCGATTTGATCATCCGATTGCTGGCTCCGCCCCAGTGATCACGGGTGATAAAGCTGTATCCGATGCCGATGCCCCCGGGAACTTCGGGAGGCTCATAATAGCGAGAGCACCCTATGACCCGGCCTGTCGCCTCTTCGCGTACTGTCACTGACCCTCCTGCGCTCAACAGAAAATCGAAATAAGGGGCGAAAACTTCTTTCTGATGGCGGGATTTGGCGGGATGCCCGGCCCAAATCAACGGATCGCTGGCTGCAAGGTGCAGGTCTTCGAAGTCACTTTTGAGCATCGGTGTGACGACAAATCCCCTGCCCCGCATTTCCCGAATATCCATTAAGCGTCCCCTTACACCGAAATCTGTTCGGGTGGATTATCCAGCAGACGCCTGAGACGCTGCATTGCGTCCTCGAATTGATCCAACGATACATGCCCGTTCATGGCAATGCGCACCGCATTGGGCGCGCGCCCGTCACGCAAAGCAAACTCATCGGCAGACCGCAGTTGAATTCCCTCTCGCTCGGCTGCGCGGCTGAACGCAGCCGCTCGCCAACCAGAAGGCAAGTTCAGCCAGACAAAAGGTACATCTGAGGCCCAGTTCAGGTCGAACCCACCCAGGGCGTTTACGGCCACGCGCACATATTCCCCCATCCGGGTCCGGACATCTTTTGCGATTTGGCGCGTCCGCGGATCAGACAACATCAGCCGCGCCAGTTCGGCAAGCGGCTGAGCAAGGCCAAAATAGCCATATTCCGCTGAACGGCGCAGATCAACGCTGCGCTCGCGCGGCGCTATGGCAAACCCGACACGCAGTGCGGGCGTCAAAATCTTCGAGATCGACGACACATGCCATCCCCTTTCCGGCGCCAGGGCGCGATAGCTGGGCGCTCTTGCATCACCCATGCGGTAGCAGTCGTCCTCGATTATCTGGACGCCAAACCGCCGCGCGATTTCCACAACTTCTTTGCGGCGTTCCAGTGGTGTATGTGAGCCGGTCGGATTTTGAACCTCGGGTGAGACACATATGGCCTGCGCCGCCGACTGGCGAAGGACATGCTCCATAGCGTTGGGATCCACGCCCCATTTGTCCATCTTTACGCCAATGACCTCTGCACGCATCAACTCACCGGCGCGTCGGAACCCTGCGTATGACAGATCTTCGACCAGAACAATCGGCTTTGGTCCACGTAATATTGTCTGAAATACAAGGCAAAGACCGTTTTGTCCGCCGTGGGTCAGAACGATATCGTCCTGCGAAATTGGTCCCAATGGCAAATCGGAAAGCCAATCTACAACAGCCTGTCGCATAGGTTTATACGCATCGCGGGTTGGATAGTTCATAAACAGGCGTGGATCGGATTGTGCCACTTTCTGCATACATTCGCGGATCAGGGC
Organism: Ruegeria sp. CDSC081; assembly: GCF_059610485.1. NCBI lineage: Bacteria > Pseudomonadati > Pseudomonadota > Alphaproteobacteria > Rhodobacterales > Roseobacteraceae > Ruegeria > Ruegeria sp. CDSC081. The sequence goes on from NZ_JBXWNS010000001.1 coordinate 156,546, forward strand.
CACCTGCCCCATATCGGCAAGCCTCGGGCTGAACAGGCTGACATTGGCTTCATATTTGTCATCTCTGAGATGAAGTTGCCGAGCCCAGACATCATCGAGCAGAGGCGCCTTGGGCGGGGCCACAAATGTACCACGTCCTACTTCGGCGCTGAGCAGACCTTCGTCTGTGAGTATCGTATAGGCGCGCGCAACGGTGCCCGGTGTGATTTGTAACCTATAGGCAAGTTCCCGCACCGGCGGCAGCTTTGTACCGACTTCCAAAAGATTGTTATCTATAGCTTTTCGAATTGTATCGGCGACCAGTGTATATTTTGGCCCTTTGGATTTAGGCAGTGACTCTGGCCAAATTGTATCCATTACAATTCTTCCTTTGATTGCAGCACAATTCTGAATGTATCAATTGTTCATACCGAACATATTACGTTTGTGTCAATACAATTTGAAAGGAACCCCAAGATGACACGCGCAATGCACAACCCCGCCCTGATAGCGCTTAACGACAGCCCCCGGCTGCCGCTGATTGCCGCACTGGCCGTGCGGTTTGCGGCGACGGTCACAAAATGGGAGCGGCAACGCCGCAGCCGAATTAACTTGTCCAATCTCGATGACAGGCTGCTGAAGGATGTGGGCCTGACTAATTATCAGGCCAGACGAGAAATCGAACGCCCTTTTTGGCAGGGCTAGGTAATCCCCAGTCCCTATATGGGACCTCTTCCTTGGCCGGGTTTATCCCGGCCATTTTTTCACCCAAAAGCTGCCGCAGCTGACCCCTCTGGTGGTAAAGAATAGGTCATCGTTGCGCGAGCGACGGGTTTGTCTGACCCTTCCGAAAATATTAGAACGTCACCTACGGCAAGGGTTTTTCCTAGCTTCAGCAAGGTGCAGCGCGCAATCAAATCTGCATTTCCATCCGGTTTGCGCATGAAGTCCATTGAACAACCGGTTGTCACGGCCAGAGACTGCTGGCCCCTGCGCGCCAGGATCAGTGCGTAAACGCTTACATCAGCTAATCCAAACATAGACGGTCCCGAGACGGTCCCACCGGGGCGCAAATGACGGTCGCCAACGGCAAGTCTCATGACGATGGACTCTTCGGTCAGATCCTGGACCGAATAATCCTGACTGACCTGGGGGAAGATTTGGCTCATATAATCCTCCAGTTCCTCCCGATTCATTGCCAATGACATACTTCCCCTCCTGGATTTGCCGACCTAGAGTTGGCCTCACATCAGATCGGAGGGCAAGATGGGAATTCTGGAACGAAATGACGCAGACGCCGTGGCTAGGCTTACAATGAATGCGCCAGACCGTCTCAACGCCCTAAGTGACGAAATGCTGGCTGCGCTACAGACTGAACTTGATGCCCTGCGCGAAGACAGTTCCATCCGGGCGGTGATCCTTTCTGGTAAAGGCAAAGCTTTTTGTGCGGGTCATGATCTGAAACAGATGACAGCAGGACGCCAATCTGAAGACGGCGGCAAAGCCTATTTCCAGGACCTATTCAATCGCTGTGCGAAAATGATGCTTTCAATTCAGTCGCTTCCGCAGCCGGTTGTTGCCCAGGTGCACGGCATTGCTACGGCGGCCGGATGCCAGTTGGTTGCAACCTGCGATCTTGCTGTAGCTGCTGAAGGGACGCGGTTTGGCGTAAACGGTGTGAATATCGGGCTGTTCTGTTCGACCCCAATGGTTGCTCTTAGCCGAAACATTCCACGCAAACACGCCTTCGAGATGTTGACGACTGGAGATTTCATTCCGGCGTCACGAGCTGCTGAGCTGGGTCTTGTCAATCGTGTGGTGCCAGAAATGCTGTTGGAGCATGAGGCTGTTTCACTGGCCGAGCAGCTTGCCTCCAAACTGGGATCTGCCGTGAAAGTCGGAAAACAGGCCTTCTACCGCCAGTTGGATATGCCATTGGATCAAGCCTATTCCTATACCGGCGAGGTAATGGCTCAGAATATGATGCATCGGGATACCGAAGAAGGAATATCTGCATTTATCGGAAAAAGAGATCCAAATTGGAGCCAATAAGGAATTTGTCATGCATATTTTTCCGCAATGTCGCCATTTTTGGACTTTTCAAATGGGCGTTACTGTGGCAATGCTGAGACGAGGCTGAGGCCTTGAACACTTTTTGGGTCGCCGTGGGCGGAAGGTCCCTCCGAGCTGGTTTCTCTCACTGGCGCAGACATTCCCGCATCGGCGACCCCAAAAATCCCTTGAAAACATGATTTCCCGTGCGCCATCGCTGCTGTGTTGCGTTGCGATCTTCTGTGCCCTATGTGGCAGCTTATGACACAGAAATTGCATATCGTGGGCGGCGGCATGGCCGGGTCCGAGGCCGCATGGCAAGCGGCGGAAATGGGCGTCGAGGTCGTGATTCACGAAATGCGCCCAAAAGTCGGAACTTTTGCGCATCAGACCGGCAACTTGGCCGAGATGGTCTGCTCGAACTCATTCCGGTCGGATGATGACGAACAGAACGCCGTTGGACTGCTGCATTGGGAAATGCGCGAGGCCGAAGGGTTGATCTTGAAAACGGCAGATGCGCACCGACTGCCGGCCGGGGGCGCATTGGCTGTAGATCGCGATCCGTTTGCGGAATCTGTGACGGCCAGGTTAAAGGCTCACCCCCTTGTCGAAATCACTGGCGAAGAAGTGACCGCCCTGCCCGATGACGGCCAATGGATTTTCGCCACCGGCCCACTGACGTCTGCTGGATTGGGAGAAGCAATCCGCGCGGAAACCGGCGCCGAGTCGTTGGCGTTCTTTGATGCCATTGCACCAATCGTATATGCAGACAGCATCGACATGAGCAAAGCTTGGATGCAATCTCGGTATGACAAGGGTGAGACCGAAGAAGAACGCACCGCTTACCTGAATTGTCCGATGGACCGAGAACAGTACGACGCCTTCATCGACGCCCTGCTGGCCGCGGACAAGACCGAGTTCCATGAAGGAGAGACCGCAGGCTATTTCGATGGTTGTCTTCCGATAGAGGTTATGTCCGAGCGCGGTCGTGAAACGTTGCGCCACGGACCGATGAAGCCGGTCGGCCTGACGAACCCGCATCAGCCCGAGGTAAAGCCTCACGCGGTGGTTCAACTGCGCCGAGATAACGCGCTAGGAACATTGTTCAACATTGTCGGCTTTCAGACCAAGATGAAATACGGAGCCCAAACCGATGTGTTCCGCATGATTCCGGGGTTGGAGAATGCCAGTTTTGCGCGGCTGGGCGGTATTCATCGCAATACGTTCATCAACTCTCCGACATTGCTGGATTCCCAGATGCGGCTGAAATCAAAGCCCAATATCAGGTTCGCCGGTCAGATTACCGGTGTCGAAGGTTATGTGGAAAGCGCCGCGATGGGTCTTTTGGCCGGACGTCTGGCTGCTGCCGAGATGTTGGGCCGTACCGTTCCCGAAGTTCCGCAGGACAGTGCCATGGGCGCTTTGATCCACCACATCACTGGCGGTGCCGAGGCAAAGACATTCCAGCCTATGAACGTGAATTTCGGTCTGTTCCGTCCTGTCGATGGGTTAAAAGGCGGTCGGCGTGGCCGAAAAGACCGCTACAAGGCCTATACTGACCGGGCCAAGGAAGAATGGACCAAGTGGTTGGCGCATTGGTGACTGGACGGGTCCGGCCCCGACGTCCTAACATATCGGTATGAGCGATAAATTCCTAAAGGATGTCTATGGGCTGGATTCGCCTCAGGCGACCAAAGCACATTATCAAAAATGGGCCTCGTCTTATGATGATGAGGTTGGGTCAAACGGTTATGCGACCCCGGGACGTATCGCCCGGGCTCTCTGGTCGCAACTGCCCGAGCCCAAAACCCCAATTCTGGACTATGGCTGCGGTACCGGCCTGTCAGGTGTCGCGCTGAACGCGGTCGGGTTTGAGGTCGTCGATGGAATAGACCCCACCCCGCAGATGTTAGAGGGCGCTCTGGCAAAGGGGGTTTATCGCAACTTGATCAGCTTTGACATCGCAGATCCCAGCCCGCTGCAGTCTGGCGCGTATAAGGTCATCACCGCAATCGGGGTCATCGGCGTGGGTGCCGCACCACCTGAGACTTTGGATATGCTCATCAACGCGTTACCGTCAGGCGGCCTTATTGCTTTTTCCTATAATGATCATACGCTTGAATATCACAGCTATACCGTTCGCCTCAGCGATTGGCTGGATATGGGCGCAGCACGATTGCTGTTCCGGGAATATGGCCCGCACCTTCCGGGAATGGACATGAAGTCTGACGTTTATATTGTTGAAAAAGTGTGACTTTAGTAACCAGATTTGCCCCTTCGCCCACAGGACCGCTGCATCTTGGCCACGCTTATTCGGCGATGTCGGCCCATGATTTTGCAAAGTCGAATAATGGGCTGTTTTTGCTGAGAATCGAGGACATCGACCGATCTCGCTCGCGCCCGGAATGGGAAACCCAGATTTACGATGATTTGCATTGGCTTGGCCTGTCTTGGCCTGAACCGGTGCTGTGCCAATCCACGCGAACCGCAATCTATGATTCCGTGCTGGACGATCTGTGGTCGCGGGGGCTGTTGTACCCGTGCAGCTGCAACCGAAAAGACATCGCCAACGCGGCCAGCGCTCCCCAGGAAGGAGCCCCACTTCTTGGTCCGGACGGGATTATCTATCCGGGAACGTGTCGCACACGTTGGAAACAACAGGGTTCATCGGGTCAACCACGCCCGCTGAATATTCCGTTGCGATTGAATATGGCCGAAGCTTTGCAACAAACATCCAGCCTGTTTCAGATCGATAAAAACACTGCATGGTTTCAAGAGATTGGAGAAGGTCCAGGCGCTGAATCCGGCTGTGTCCGGTTTACACAGGCAGAGATGTTGGAAACGGTTGGGGATGTCGTTCTGTCGCGCCGGGATATGGGCACGTCGTATCACTTGTCGGTCGTTCTGGATGACGCTGCACAAAATGTTACGCATGTGGTTCGCGGTCAGGATCTGTTCGAAGCCACACGTATCCACGTTCTGCTGCAGACGCTGTTGAGTTTGCCGACACCGATCTACCTGCATCACCGCCTGATACGCGATCAGGCCGGCAAACGGCTGGCCAAACGCGACGATGCGCGCGCCATTGCCAAGTTCCGCGAGGAAGGTGCGACGCCCGAAGATATTCGGGCGATGGTGGGGCTTTGACCAATCAGGTCATGGGGTGCATGATTTCGACCTCGTCCCCGTCTCTGACCGCTGTGTAGAAACAAGATCGACGGTTGGTGTGGCAGGCCGGGCCGGTCTGGCGCACAAGGACAAGCAGGCAATCCCGGTCGCAATCCACGCGGAGATCAACCAATTCCTGCACATGGCCCGAGCTTTCACCCTTGATCCAGAATGACTGGCGCGAGCGGGACCAATAGGTAACGCGTCTGGTTTCGAGCGTCTTTTCAATGGCGCTCTGGTTCATCCAGGCCATCATCAATACCTCGCCCGTATTTTCGTCCTGAGCGATGGCTGGAATCAGCCCAGCCTCGTTGAATTTCAAACTCGATGCATCGAACGCGACTGAGGAAGACATGACAAAAACCTTTTGCATCCCGGTGGATGGCCACTATGTATTGGGAACATTCAACGAGGGAAAGCCATGTCCGGTGAGAATGACCTGATAAAGCTATACTCTGGCCGAATTCTGGCCCTTGCTGCTGACATCCCACACCTATGCCGGCTTGATGATGCTGACGCTACGGTGAAAAAACGCTCGCCCCTATGCGGGTCGACCATCACGGTTTATGTCAAAGTTCAGGATGGCAGAATTTCAGAGTTCGGTCAGGACGTGAAAGCCTGCGCTTTGGGACAGGCCTCCGCTTCGGTTGTTGGCGGGGCAATCGTCGGAACAACGCGTGCTCAGGTCGAAAAGGCGCGCGAGCAACTGTCCGCGATGCTGAAAAAGGATGGATCGGCACCCGAGGCCCCATTTGATGGGCTAGAGGTTTTGATGCCCGCACGGGAATATAAGAACCGCCATGCCTCGATCCTGCTGGTTCTTGATGCAACCGCAGAGGCATTTGAACAGGCGGAACGTGCAAATTGCGCCTAAACATGGTTTTGACGGGCGAAACGTTATAGCCTTTCGGAATATACGAAGGGAATTCCAGTTTTGAACGGTTTACTTGAGCATTTTGTCACGCTTTGGGTTGTTATTGATCCTATTGGAACAATCCCGGTCTTCATCGCTGTTACCGCAGGGCTTGGGGCCGCTGCACGCCGCAAAATGGCGCTTGTGGCCTCGCTTATCAGCGCCGGGATTCTGTTGTTTTTCCTGGTCTTCGGGCAACTGCTGATCGAGGCACTGGATATCGGCCTGAACTCTTTTCAAGTCGCTGGCGGCATTATCCTTTTCCTGTTCGCGCTGACCATGATTTTTGGCGAGCCCAAACAGGAAGTCGAGCAGCGCGCTGCCGAGGACGACATCAAAGACGAACTCCACAAACACAACCCAGCGATCTTTCCTCTTGCCGTCCCCTCGCTTGCCTCACCAGGTGCGATGCTGGCCATCGTCATCTTGACCGATAACAACAGGTACAGTGTTGCTGATCAGGGGATCACGGCTTTGGTCATGCTGTCGGTTGTTGCGATTGCCTTTGTCCTGATGTTGCTGGCCGAACCGATCATTCGGCTGATCGGCCATTCAGGCGCCGCCATCATCAGCCGTGTCATGGGGATGATCCTGGCATCGGTCGCAGTAAACTCGGTTCTGTCGGCGTTGTTGGAAATTATGAAAACCGGCCAGCTCTAAAAAAAACCGCCGCTCCTTCCGGGCGGAAAGGGCGGCGGCAGGTAATGCGTTTCTCATGTGGGGTCCGGATATCCGCGCGGGGCCGAGGCATGGCCCTTCAAGGGTATTGGGACAGGCAGGTCACCCTTGATTGAAATGGGGATGACAAGCGCGGCGTGATCGGCACGAGATCGCAGGCAGAAAGGCTTAATACGTTCCGGGAAGATGAAGTGCGACCATAAGTATGACCACCAGTGCAACCGCACCTGCTGCGTCCTGCAACAGCGTCGACTGGGAACGACTTAGGGTGGTCTTGATCTGGGTCAGCATATGGGTTCCTCCGGTCAGGGTTTTAATCCTTTGTTGACCTTTTGTTCTCATATTTTGATGTCTTGGTAAAGAACTTTTTGAGAACATTTGTGAACTAATGTTCCTGTTTTCGTCTAACCAACTGATATCAAACGGATTGCCTGATCCTGTTTCATCAGCCACAAAAGAACACGAGCCGCCTTGCCCCTTTGCGTTTCAAGTTTGGCGTCCGCGCCCAGCAGAGCCCTTGCGTCAGACTGCGCAACTGCCATCAAACCGGCCTGCCTTTCCAAATCGGCGATACGGAACTTCGGCAGACCTGACTGCGCGGTACCGATCAGATCGCCCGCTCCGCGCATTTGCAGGTCTGTCTCAGAGATTTTGAACCCGTCTTCGGTTTCGCGCAGAACTTCCAGCCTTTTGCGCCCCCCTTCGCCGAGGGGCGGCTGATACATCAGCAGACATGTCGATTCTGCCTCGCCTCGCCCAACACGGCCGCGAAGCTGATGCAGCTGCGCCAGGCCAAAAATCTCGGCCCTTTCGATAACCATGATCGAGGCATTTGGAACATTCACGCCAACCTCGATTACCGTGGTCGCCACCAGAACTTTGGTTTGCCCCTGCTGAAATGCCTTCATCGCAGCGTCTTTGTCGGCGGGCGGCATTTGGCCGTGAACCAGCCCCACGATCCCGTCCCCCAAAATTGCTCGCAGCCTTTTGAACCGTTCCTCGGCAGCTGTCAGATCCGATACTTCGGATTCATCGACAAGCGGGCAAACCCAGTAGCATTGGCGGCCCTCAGCAATAGCTTTTTGCAGATGCGAGACAACTTCTTGAATCCGTTCAGTGCTCACAACCGCTGTTTTGACAGGTTTACGCCCCGGCGGCTTTTCATCAAGCACGGACACGTCCATGTCACCGTATTGAGTCAGGGCCAGACTGCGTGGGATCGGCGTTGCTGTCATGACCAAAACGTCCGCCCCCCTGCCTTTTTCCGACAGCTCCATGCGTTGACGGACCCCAAATCGGTGCTGTTCGTCGACGATTGCCAGCCGTAATTCCTGAAACGCGACATCGCTTTGAAATACGGCGTGAGTGCCCACCAAAATGTGAATATCCCCCCGTTGAAGCGCCAACAGCTTGGCACGCCGATCCGCCCCCTTGTCGCGACCGGTCAGGATTTCCAGAACCACGCCCGCCTCTTCGGCGAGGGGGCGCAACCCTTCCAGATGCTGCTGAGCGAGTATCTCGGTTGGGGCCATCATGACGCCCTGCCCGCCCGCCTCGACCGCGACCAGCAGCGCCATGAACGCAACCAGAGTCTTGCCGGACCCAACATCCCCCTGAAGCAATCTGTTCATGCGCGTATCGGAGGCCATATCCCCTGCGATCTCTTGAATTGCGCGCTGTTGGGCGTTGGTGGGCTTGTATGGCAGGTTCGACAACACACGGGATTGCAGCTTGCCCGTACCAGCGCTGGCGATCCCCTTGACCCTGCGCTCTCTTTGGCGGGCCAATGCCAACGTAAGTTGATGCGCGAACAGCTCATCATAGGCCAAACGCTCATGCGCTGGAGAAAAAGACGCTACATCATCCGCACCCTGCGGATTATGCGCTGCTTGTACAGCGCTCAGCCAGTCTGGCCAGTTCTCTTTTGCGACCTGCGCGGGATCAATCCATTCCGTCAATTCCGGCGAGAGTGCAACCGCGCTACGCGCGGCCTTGAAGGCAGTTTTCTGGGTCAGCCCCTGGGTCAAATGATAGACAGGCTCAAACTCAGGGATATCCTTTGCATCCGCAGGCGGCAGCATGTGATCCGGGTGAACCATCTGAGCAATGCCGTCGAAAAGCTCGATCTTGCCAGAAATCACCCTGCGCGCGCCTTGAGGGAGCACTTTTTGCAAGTAATCGCCGCGGGCATGAAAGAACACCAACTGAAATTCAGTCTGGCTGTCTTCAACATGGACACGGTACGCACCGCCCTTGTTTCTAGGGGGGCGATGGATGCCAACGCTGACTTCTACGGTCAGCGTCGAGGGCAAATCCACGCCCTGAATGGTGTCTCTTCTGCGCCGATCAATCACCGCATAAGGCAGCCCGAACAAGACGTCGCGCGGGGTCTCGACACCTGACTGCGCCAAGACCTGAGCCGTCTTCGGCCCCACGCCGTCAAGCGTTTCCAGCCGCGAAAACAGCGGGAACAGAGATTCGGGACGACCACTCATTTGCCGTCGATCAGCTGCAACCAGCCATCTTCGTCGAGCGTCTCGATCCCAAGCTCAGCCGCCTTTTTCGCCTTTGATCCAGCGCCCGGTCCTGCAACCAAAAGATCGGTCTTTTTGCTCACTGACCCCGACACTTTAGCGCCCAGTGCCTCGGCACGTGCTTTGGCTTCGGCGCGGGTCATCTTTTCAAGCGTTCCCGTAAAAACCACTGTCTTCCCCGCAACAGGGCTGCCCGAGGTATCGGGCCGTTTCGCGTCTTGGACATCAAGCTGAGCCACAAGATCGTCGATGCTCTGCCGTTCGGCAGGTTGGGCGAAGGCTGAAACCAATGCGCGGGCCATAACCTCACCAACACCGTCAACGTTCAGCAGCTCATCCCATTCTGACCCGGTCTGACAATGCGCTATGGTAACCGCTTTTTCCAGCTCATCCCATGATCCGTAATGCGTTGCGATTAGGTTCGACGCTGCCTCGCCGACATGTCGAATGCCCAGTGCAAACAGCAACCGACCCAGTGGAATAACTCGTTTTTCATCAATCGCTTGCCACAGATTGGTGGCGCTCTGCGCCCCCCATCCCTTGCGATTAGCCAGCCTGTTCAGGTTTACACTATCTCGTTGTTTCAGAGTAAAAATGTCAGCCGGGGTCCGAACTGGCAGATCGGGATCATCATAGAACATCTCAATCTGCTTTGCTCCAAACCCTTCGATGTCAAAGGCCTTGCGTGAGACGAAATGCTTCAATTTCTCAACGGCTTGCGCAGGGCAGATAACGCCACCGGTACAGCGACGGACCGCGTCACCTTCCTCGCGGATCGCATCGCTGTGACATTCGGGGCATTTTTCCGGGAAGATGAACTTTTCGGCATCATCCGGGCGTTTCGAAATGTCGACATCGGCAACCTTCGGGATCACATCGCCGGCGCGATAAACCTGAACCCAGTCGCCGATCCGAATGTCTTTGCCTTCGCGTATCTCGCCGCCTTTTGCGTCTTTACCAGAAATGTAATCTTCGTTGTGCAACGTTGCGTTCGACACGACCACACCGCCGACAGTAACCGGGTGCAGCCTGGCCACCGGGCTCAGCGCGCCGGTGCGGCCGACCTGAATGTCGATCGCTTCAAGACGGGTCCAGGCAAGCTCGGCCGGAAATTTATGCGCAATTGCCCAACGTGGTGTGCTGGACCGGAACCCAAGCCGTGATTGCAGCGCAAGATCGTTTACCTTGTAGACCACACCATCAATGTCATATCCAAGCGTCGCGCGCTGCAGCTCGATGCTGCGATAGTGATCCAGAATCTGCTTTGTATCCGCGCATAAACGGGTTAGCGGGTTGGTTGAAAATCCGAATTCCTTCAGGCGCTGTATGGCTGCGTATTGGGTGCTTGCCAGAGGCTCAGACAGCTCCCCCCAGGCATAAGCAAAAAACTTGAGGGGACGAGAACGGGTAATTGCGGAATCCAACTGACGAAGGGATCCTGCGGCGGCATTTCGCGGGTTGGCGAAGGTTTTTTCGCCTTTCTTGGACTGGCTCTCATTTAGACGATCAAAGTCGTCGTGAGACATATAGACCTCGCCGCGAACCTCAAGGATGTCTGGTGCGCCGGTGATTACCTGTGGGATATCCGAAATAGTCAGCGCATTTGCGGTAACATTTTCCCCGACTTCTCCGTCTCCCCGCGTGGCCGCCTGGACAAGCCTACCCCTCTCATACCGAAGCGAAAGGGAGAGACCGTCGATCTTGGGCTCAGCCGTATAGCTCAAACTCGTCTCGTCATCCAACCCTAGGTATTTTCGGACAGACCGATCGAAATCAGAGACGTCTTCGTCTTGAAAAGCGTTGCCCAAAGACAGCATGCGCACGGCATGTGAAATCTTGGAGAACCCATCGGCGGGGCGGGCACCAACGATATCCGTTGGGCTGTCAGATCGCTTGAGTTGCGGAAATCGCGACTCGATTTCTGAGTTTCTGAGTTTCAGCGCATCATAGTCGGCATCAGAAATCTCGGGGGCGTCTTTCTGGTGATACAATGCGTTCGCATGATGTAAAAGCCCAGCCAGCCGCGCCAGTTCATTGCGTGCCTGATCTTCCGTCAGGTCTGATACAGAAATGGAATTGCTCATGCCCTCGCCCCGTCAACTGTTCTTGGAGTTCAGTGATAGGGCGAGGGCATGGCTAGGTCCAGACGTGCTGTTCAGTGAGCGAGGGTGTCGCCCCGGACCCTTGGCGACGTAAAACTTGCGCGCCTAGGCGCCAACCGCAATGCGAGGTTCGTCGACGCTGTTTTTCTGAGGATCGCGCAACACATATCCCCTGCCCCAGACGGTCTCGATATAATTTGCGCCGTCGGTGGCATTGCTAAGTTTTTTGCGCAATTTGCAGATAAAGACGTCAATGATCTTCAATTCGGGCTCATCCATTCCCCCATAGAGATGGTTAAGGAACATCTCTTTGGTCAGGGTTGTACCCTTTCGAAGGCTCAGAAGTTCGAGCATTTGATATTCTTTGCCGGTCAGGTGAACGGCCTTGCCTTCCACTTCGACGGTTTTCGCATCCAGATTCACTGCAACGCGCCCGGTGTGGATTATGGATTGAGAATGCCCTTTTGAGCGGCGAATAATGGCGTGGATACGTGCAACCAATTCTTCTCTATGGAATGGTTTGGTCAGATAATCGTCAGCACCAAATCCGAAGCCCTTAATTTTACTTTCTGTATCGTCGGCCCCCGACAGGATCAGGATCGGCGTTTCCACCCGCGCAACCCGCAACTGGCGCAGCACTTCATGCCCGTTCATATCCGGAAGGTTGAGATCAAGGAGGATCAGGTCGTAATCGTAAAGTTTTGCGAGGTCGATCCCTTCTTCGCCTAAATCTGTCGCATATACGTTCAGATTGGCATGTGTCAGCATCAGTTCGATGCTTTTGGACGTGGTTGGATCATCCTCGACAAGAAGTATACGCATTTACTGCTCCAATTCAGCTCAATTTACCAATTAAAATCGAGCCTGCTCAAAAATGGTTAATCTGACGTTACCGTTGAATCATTTATTCACACTCTCCTTTAGGTTGTCGATATTTTTTTATTGTGGTGACCTTTAATGCGTCCGTTCCGTGTTCTGCGACCGCAGAAACCCAGGAATTAAATTCTTCATCGCTGAGGCCATAATGGTTTTTGGCTTCCGAAAGCGTGATCAATCCGTAAAGAACGCCACGGACTACAATCGCTTTACGGGATGCCACCCAGCGGGTTGTCTCTTTTGGCGGCAGATCAGCCCGGGATAAAACCGTTCCATCCGGCAGGGTTACCGACCTGGGCCCCTCTACTTTGTGCAAATACATCTTTCGGTCCTCTTCGTGCTGCGACAAAGCTGACACCATGCTACTTAATGTGTTGTGAAACCGCCCCTTGAGAGTATCTAGAATTTTCCTATATTCTGCCGGTCTTTCTTAACCCGTACTGGAACCGTCATGGCCCTCGACACCGAGACACCGCTGAACTCTCTTGGTTTTGCCAAGCCCCCGTCTGAAACACGGGTGGTTGTAGCCATGTCCGGAGGCGTGGACAGCTCGGTCGTGGCCGCGCATTTGGCGGATCAGGGGTATGACGTCATCGGCGTCACCCTGCAACTGTACGATCACGGTGCTGCTTTGGCCAAAAAAGGGGCCTGCTGTGCGGGTATCGACATTCACGATGCGCGCCGCGTCGCAGAAGAACGTGGGTTTCCGCATTACGTTCTGGATTATGAGAACATCTTCAAAGACGCAGTGATCGACGAATTCGCCGACAGCTATCTGGCCGGTGCGACGCCGGTTCCCTGCATTCGCTGTAACGAACGGGTGAAATTCAAGGACCTGCTGGAAACCGCCAAGGATCTTGAGGCTGATTGCATGGCCACCGGCCACTATATTCAGCGCAAGACAGGCTCCAACGGGCCGGAATTGCACAGCGCCGAGGATGCCAACCGCGATCAATCCTATTTCCTGTTCTCGACGACCCCGGAACAGCTGGATTTCCTGCGCTTTCCACTGGGCCACCTGCCCTCCAAGGACGCAACGCGCGAAATGGCTGCGCAATATGGGCTGGCTGTTGCCGACAAGCCCGACAGTCAGGACATCTGTTTCGTGCCCAACGGCAACTATGCCAGCGTCATCGAAAAGCTGCGCCCCGGCGCGGCGGAACCGGGTGAGATCGTTCATGCGGATGGTCGTGTGCTGGCCCAGCATAACGGGGTGATCCACTATACCATTGGTCAGCGCCGCGGGCTTGGTATCGGAGGCCTCAGCGACCCGCTTTACGTGGTGAAGCTGGATGTCGACAAGAAACAGGTTGTGGTTGGCCCCAAAGAGATGTTGGCCACCCGCACTATTCCGGTGCGTGAGATCAACTGGCTGGGCGATGAGCCGTTTACGTCACGCGATGAATGGCACGTCTTGGTTAAGGTTCGCTCGACCCGACCCCCGCGTGAGGCCATTATCCGTCCGCTTTCGGACACCACGGCCGAGGTCGAGTTGCTGACCCCGGAAGAAGGTGTGTCGCCCGGTCAGGCCTGTGTTTTCTATGCGTCCGAAGGCAGCCGCATCTTTGGCGGCGGCTGGATTTGGCGCGGATATTAAACTGCGTCAGTCCACGAGTTGCTGAGAATGTAAAGGCCAGCGCAGATCATCACATAAGGAACAAGCATCTCAAGCTTGCGCGCGATGCGACCACTGATGAGCGGAGATTTGGCGCCCAGCAGCGCCAGCGTGGCCAGCCCTAACACGGCAAGCCCTGCGCCGAGGGCTCCGGCGATCCGAAACGCGGGTGTGGAATCCGCCAGTAACGGCGCCAGAACGGCCAAAGTGTCCATCGACAGGCTGGTAAACAGTAAGGTTGTCACCAAAATTGATGCTCCGGCTTCGAGATGCGCAGGAGTGTCGACGCCCTGCCCGCGCCATTGGCGGATGGCGGCCAGACAGCCCAGTGTCAGCGGGATCATCCCCAGATATCCGGCCCAGCCCGGTATTACGCCCTCGATCCCCATGGCGAACAGCAAGGACGCCGAAATCACCAAGCCCTGTGCGAACAGAAAGCCAAAGACGGCCCGCTTGTCCCCTGACACCAAGATCAGCGCCACCAAGGCGGCAAGATTATCCAGATTGGTCAGTATCAATGCCAGAAAGGCCGAAAAACCAAAGAGGATGAACTCGGCCATCAGGACGGCATTCTGGCCAACACGGCCTTTGCAGCTCTGAAACCAGGGGCGTCGCCGCCACGACCCAGGCGCTCCATTGTCAGATCCATCGCGCTGCGCTGCGCGTCAGGTTTCAGGGCGACCTCTCGTAGTGCTACGGCAATCTTGTCCGGCAGGCAGTCATCCAGCAGGCATTCCGGGATGGAACGCGTTTCCGAGACAAGATTGACCAATGTAACCGTGTCCAGATTGACCATACGTACTGCCAGTTTCTGGGTCAGCCAGCTGAGGCGGTAGGCAATCACCATGGGTGTTGCCTGGGCTGCAAGTTCAAGCGACACGGTACCCGATGCCGCCAGAGCAAGGTCCGCTGCGGCAAAAGCTGCGCGTTTCTGCTGAACCGCCTCTTCGGTCGGAACATTGCGCGGGTCGATCACGACGGGATTGCCTGGCCATGTCTGCAGATGTTCGGTTACGGCCTCGACCATATGTGCAACCGCCGGAACAATAACCCGCGTACCCGGCCGGTCGGCTAGGAATTGCCCCAAGGCCTGACCAAATACAGGCGCCAGACGGTCAACCTCACCCTTGCGCGACCCCGGCAAGGCAAGAACCAGCGGAGCATCCCCAAGATCATAGGCGGCGCGAAACTCCTGGATATCGCGATCTGAGGCGATGGGTTCGCTTGCAACCGGATGGCCAACAAAATCGCATTCCATCCCGGCGCGTTCCATATAGGGCGGCTCAAACGGAAGCAACGCCAGCACATGGTCGATGACCTTGGCCATCTTATCCGCACGCCCCGGTCGCCACGCCCAAACGCTGGGGGCCACATAGTGGACGGTTCGAGTATCGCTTGCCGCTTTGACCAGCTTGGCAACGCGCAACGAGAAGTCCGGACTGTCGATGGTGATCAATACGTCAGGTTTGGTGTCCAGCACGGCCTGCGCTGTCTCAGATATCCGGCGCTTGAGGTGAAAGAATTTTGGCAATACCTCGATCAGGCCCATCACTGACAATTCGGACATCGGAAAGCGGCTGTTCAGACCCTGGGCCTGCATCAATGGTCCGCCGACCCCGTCGAATGTAACATCTGGGACAAGGGCACGTAGCCCTTCCATCAACGCGCCGCCCAATCGATCGCCCGAAGGTTCGCCGGCGACCAGAAACACCCGCATCAGTTGGTTCGCTCACGCACATAAAGGAACAAACCCAGGCGATTGCACTCAGCAATTACACGTTGTCGCTGCAATACAAGCACCCCGCCCTTTTCGATCACGATCCCGGACAAACCAGCTGCGACGGCGCTGGAAATGGTTTCAGGTCCAATAGCTGGCAGATCCGCGCGAAAGTCCTGATCGGGCTTTGGACCCTTGAAAAGCACCCCACCCCCCGCATCGGGCCGTTGAGTCAGAGACTCGAGCATCCATGCGGTGCCAAAAATTCCTTCGATCGCCAAAGCCTGCCCTTTGGAAACTGCACAGGCCTGGCCGATATCAGCTGCCCCCATGGCACGCAGGATACTGGATGCCCGATCCGCATCTGCGCGATCCGCGTCTGAGGGCTGTGCCTCTGTCAAACAACCAAGCGGAGGCAGCAGTTCAGGCGCAATCTCATGCGCGGCACGGACATTCAGGCCTGAGTTTTCGAATATCCCAATGACAGCCCGTAATGCGCCGTCATCGCCGGATTGAATTGCCTGCACCAGAATAGGCACCAACGGCATCGTCGCGGCATCAATGCGCGACGGGTCAACGGCGGGACGTTGAACCGCTCCGGCCATACAGATTTCAGTTACGCCACGGGTTTTGAGATCTGCGATGAATGATCCAAGCTGTTCCAGCGGGAAAACGATTTCGGCAGACAGAGTATCCGGGGCAAAGCCTTCCATCGCACAGATCAAGGGCCGTTCAGCCAGACAGGAAACCACTTCGTCCGGCAACACACCTGTTCCCGCGATCAGTGCCAACATGATATTACTTCCTCGGTGTCAGAAAGGACCGATCCGAATCGCCGGTTACGAAATTGACGATTTCGCGGACATATTCGCTTTCGGCATCTTCACCCAAGCGCTTGGCGCGGTCCATAAAAGTTCCGTCACCATCGGACAATTCGCGAAACGCTGCCCGTAAAGCTGAAATATCAGCTCGTGCGACACCACGCCGTTTGAGGCCAACAAGATTCAGGCCGTCCAGCTCGCCGCGAGGCGCTTGAACAAGCCCATAGGGAATCACGTCGTTGGGCACCATCGTCAGCGCGCCGATAATCGCCCCTCGGCCCACACGAACCCATTGATGCAAACCCGAAATCCCACCGACGATAACATCGTCTTCGATAATGCAATGTCCCGCGGCACCAGAATGGTTCACCATGATCACGCGATTGCCAATCTGAACGTCGTGAGCCACGTGAACACCAGCCATCAGCAAACAGTCATCGCCAATCCGGGTTACACCGCCACCGCCGTCTGTTCCAGAATTCACTGTTACATGTTCACGGATACGGTTTCGTTTGCCAATTTCCAGCCGCGTATCTTCACCGCCGAACTTAAGGTCTTGCGGGATTTCACCGATGACCGAAAAATTGAAGATTATGGTGTCTTCATCCACCTCGGTGTCACCGGTAACAACAACATGCGACTTCAGTTCTACCCGGTCTTTCAACCGCACCCTTGAACCAACAAAACAAAAAGGGCCGATGACACAGCCCTCTCCGATCTGAGCACCGTCTTCGATGATTGCGCTAGGGTGAATGCCGCTCATGTTGTCTTTTCCATGTCCCAATCAACATAGGCCGAGAACTCAGCTTCGGCTGCGACCTCTCCATCAACCGTGGCCCTGCCAGAGAACTTGAAAATCTTGCCACCCTTCTTGCCGCGCACAGTTTCAACATGCATCTCGAGCACGTCACCGGGCACGACTTTGCGGCGGAACTTGCACTTGTCGATATTCATGAAATAGATCAACAAGTCGCTGTCGATGACATCCATCCCAACGCCAAGCATAACACCTGCGGTCTGCGCCATTGCTTCAACAATGGTCACACCAGGCATGATCGGTGTACCAGGGAAATGGCCCTGGAAATGCGGCTCGTTCATGGTGACGTTCTTGATGCCGACCGCTGACTGATAGCCTGAAATCTCGACCACCTTGTCGACCAGCAGAAACGGATAGCGGTGCGGCAATATCCGTTGAATCAGCTGAATGTCGGCGCTTTTGGTGTCCGTGCTCATAGTTCTGATATCCTGTTCTGGATTTCTCTTTTCAATGTGGTTAGCAACACCGCGACCCGAGGGCAAGCAAACCTATTCGCCTGTACCTTCGTCAAGTGTTGTTCCATCACCAATGGCTGTATCAATTCGGGTGATGGCGGCATCTGTCACATCGGACAGATCCGAACTGAGAAACACGCTGGAGCGTTGAATAATGACCGAGGCGCCAGATTCGCGCAAAAGATCGATCAATACTGGGCGGGCGAGTTCAAAAAACATCTGTTGTGCATCTTCACTGCGACGCGCAAGGGCATCAAGCTTGGCGCGCTGCCCTTCTCGGTGGTTCTGAACCTTTCTGTCGAACGCCTCTGCGAGGGGACGAAATTCTTCAGCAGACAGAGAGGCGCGCTTTTCGGTGAGGTCCTTCTCCTCCGCGCTGAGCTCTGCAACGATCCGCTCGTTCTCGGCAGCAAGCAGAGTCCCCTCTGCTTCGATCTCACTGAGAATGCGACGTCCAAACGCCGAGTCAGAAAACAACCGTTCGCTGGAGATTGTCAGGACGCTGGCTTGTGTCACGCCAAGCTGCTGTCCGGTAACCGGTCCTGCCAGGGTTAAGGTCAGAAAAAGACACAGGGCCCGAATGGGGCCCTGCATATAGGTTTGAAGACTACCTCGCATCCGAGATCAGAACCTCGCCTGAATGGTCAGGTCGAAATTCTGTTCCTTGTCAAAGTCCTCTTTCTTGAGCGCTTGCGAAAAGTTAAAGCGCAGCGGGCCAAAAGGTGTTTCCCATAGGACTGCAACACCCAGAACATGACGGATAGACCCATCCGCACCGACAATGTTGGCACCCGAAGTGTTTACATCGTCGATATTGTACAGGTTACCGAAATCATAGAACACGCCTCCACGCAGGCCCAATTCTTCGGGCAAGCCCAGAGGAAAGTCCGATTCCAGACGCGCGACCCAATAGTAATTCCCGCCGATAGCGTCATCCTGACCATTTGACAGATCCCGTGGCCCCAAACCGGCTGGCTCGAACCCGCGGAATTTATTGGGGCCCAACACAAAGCGATCCAACGTCCGGCTGAAATCGTTGCCAGTCCAGTGCATTGCACCCATTTCAAGCGATGCACGAAGAACGACTTCTTCACTCAGAACGCGTGTTTGGGCAATCCCGCGTGCGCTGGTTTTGTAGAACTTGTTGTCCCCACCCAGTCCAGCGGCATCCAGGCCAACCTCAAACAGAACACCGGCATTGGGGTTAAGCCCACCAAGGCGGCTGTCATATACATAGGACACACCCAAAGAACTAGTCGTGCGTTCACCCTGATCAATCTCAGAGGCGATGACCGCGCCGTTTGCCTCGTTGTCCTGCTGCTTCATCTCGCTGTTTTCCCAGGCATAGCGAACGCGCAACGAAGACAGCTCTCCGATCGCATAGCTCAACTGAGGGTTAAAGAACACACGCTCGGTGTTATAGCTGGCAAAACTGGAGTCGGTCGACGCCAAACCCAGACCAAGATCAAAGCGAAGCTTGCGGCCCAAAAGATAGGGTTCGGTGAAATTCAGGGAGTACTCTTCTGAATCCTGTGCGGTCGAAATCGTAACCCCGACGGTCTGTCCACGGCCTAGGAAGTTTGACTCACTTAGGCCGATTGCAATGCCGAAACCGTCAGAGATCGAGTAGCTACCACCGAGGCTGAGCGAGCCCGTTGGCTGTTCTTCGACGTCGACATCCACGATCACTTGGCTGGGCGTCGAACCCTCGCGCGGTTCAACGTCAGCGACGGCGAAATAGCCCAATGCCCGGATACGTTCAGCCGCCTGCCGGATTTCACGCGGGTTGAACGGGTCACCCTCGACGGTGTCGAATTGACGACGGATCACGCGGTCAAGCGTGGTGGTGTTGCCCTCGATGTCGATACGCTCGACAAAGATACGCGGTCCTTTGGTCAGAACGAATTCAACATCCAGCGTCAGATCACGTGCATTGCGCGTGACGCGCGGCTCAACCCGCAGAAAGTCCACCCCTTGCCGAATGCCCAGACGCTCTTGCCTGGCGATAGAGTTTTCGACCAGTGAAGGAGAATAGGTGACACCCGGCTTGATCTTGAGTGCGGCCTGATATTCGGCCGCATCCACACCGGGTATTTCGCTTACGGTGGTGATCTTGCCGAATGAGAATTTCTGACCTTCAGTTACATTCATCACCAGGAAAAACGCGTCGCGCTCACGTGTGAATTCAACATTGGCGCTGTTGACGCGGAAATCGACATAGCCACGCGATAAGTAGAAATCACGGATCACTTGTTTGTCGAACTCGATCCGGTCAGCGATAAAAGTATCGCCCCGCAGGAATGTACGCAGGAAATTGGCTTGCTTGGTTTCAAGCACACGGCGCAGACGCCGGTCGGAATAGGCCCGGTTGCCAACAAAGCTTACGCGCTCAACCTCGATCGTCGTACCTTCGGAGATTTCAAAAACGAGGTCTACCCGATTGTCGCTGCGGCGGATGATTCTGGGGATGACGGTTGCTGCAACACGTCCTTGAGCCAAATAGATTTCGGCAATCATGTCTGCGTCAGCTTCAGCAACTTGAGGCGTAAAGACCCGGCGGGGTTGAGACGAAACGGCATTGAGCAACAGCTCATCCTTAAGCCTCTTGTTGCCCTCGATGCTGATCTGGTTGATCGTCGGATATTCCTGAACTTTGATGACCAAAGTGCTGCCACGAGGGGTCAAATCGACTGTTTCAAAAACACCACTGTCAAGCAGCCGTTGGAAGGCATCGTTGAGTTGTCCAGCTGTCACCGTCTGCCCAGGTTCGATTCCCGAACGTGCAATGATTGTCGATGTCTCTATGCGCCTGTTCCCCTCAACCTCGAACGAGTTGATGGTGTAGCTTTGCGCCTGAGCAGCCTGCGGCAGTGACAGCAAACTAACTGTGGCAAATAGGAAAAAGAATGTTAGGGCCTGCCACAAAATCTTGTTTACCGGCTTTTGCCCCCCGCAGGATGTGCCTGCGCCTCGCCTGTCGGTCATATTTTTCTCTACCCAGAATTTTAAGACTTTAAAGCTGAGTAACGGGATTGTCTGGCCTTGTCAAAAGCCGAAAAACAGAAAGCGGCCCATTGGGCCGCTGTTCAGCAAATAAAAAGAAAGGAACAGAATCACATGGTGATCAGATAAGCGCATCCACCCATAGCCAACGCAGTGGCGCCGAAAAACAAGATCGAGTCCCAGTTCAGCACAAGCAGGAAGCTAAAGCTGCGATATGATTTTTTGATAGCATTCGCCATGATCGCCTCTGACAGACAAAATTATGAAACGAACACATCCTATGAGGGAATTGGGGCGGAATTGCGACTAGATTGTGCAAGCTCCGCCCAAATCAACAGAACAGGTCATTTGAGACGGAAAACAGCATCAGAGCCAGAATGATTGACACTCCGATGCCCATCAAAATCCGCAGCGCTTTGTCGCTCGGTGGTTTCCCCGAGATGGCCTCATATGCGTAAAATACCAAGTGCCCCCCATCCAAAGCCGGAATCGGAAACAGGTTCAGCAAACCGACAGCAGTTGACAGAACGGCGATAAAGAAGATGAAGTTTTGCGCCCCCTGGCTGGCCATCGCACCCGAGGTTTCGGCGATTCCGATCGGGCCGGACATGTTGCAGGTGCTGATCGCTCCGGTCACCATGTGCCAGATACCTGAAAGAGACCCGTCAATGATACGCAATGTTTGTCGCACACCGCCGCCAAGAGATGTCAGGATGCCCGCCCTTTCGGTTGCAGGTTCTAGCATCATGCCGCCGACGATCCCGATCCTCCAATGCGTTACAAAACCACCGTCAGACTGCGGCTCATCCGTGCGGCGTGGAGCCAGGGCAAACTCCAGTTCCGCTCCGTCACGCCAGACATTCAACAGCAGTGGCCGCCCATCAGAGCCTTCCACATGGTCCTTGAGCTGTTCAAAGGCATAAACCGGTTCGCCGTTAACCGCTGTTATGACATCCCCCTGTGCCAGGCTGATATCCATTGCTGCGCTGCGCGGAACAACCTGTTGAATCAGGGGGGGGAACAGCCAAGGTGCGGAAACGTCCAATGTGTCACCGTCACGAAGAACTGTGTAATCAAGAACGGGGTCAACGGGCAAAGAGTCTACGAACTCGCTCCACGATCCTTCTTGTTCGAAATCTGGCAGGTCAATACCTGCAATCGCGAGGATTTCATCACCTTCACGCAGCTCTTGAACTGTCCCCGGCAGAGGATGCAGAGACCCAACGGTCAGAGGGTCTCTGGTTGCGCCTTGCGTAAAGAAAATTAGGCCAAAGACCAGTATCGACATTGCGAAATTAAAGATTGGCCCTGCCGCAACAGTTGCCGTCCTGGCCCAAAGTGGCGCGCCATGCATTGTGCGGCGCAGCTCCTCCGGGCTTTGCTCGGAAATTTCAGACATAGCCGCTTCGTCTTTGCCGGATGCTGCATTGGCGTCACCCAAAAACTTGACATACCCGCCGAATGGAAGCGCTGCGATCTGCCAGCGCGTTCCTCTTTTGTCGATACGGCTCCAGAGTACGGGACCGAAACCGATTGAGAACACTTCGGCGTAGATGCCGGACCAACGGCCAACGATGTAATGCCCGTATTCATGTACGGCTACGATGGCGGATAACGCGATCACAAAGGCGAATATGGTGTAAATCAAATTGCCGAATTGTGGGATCAGTGAGAGTACGTCCAATTTATTTTCCTGCTCGTTGCGCAACGGCGTTATCGACCCATATACGTGCCAGATGGTCGGTTTGCAGCACGTTATCAAGGGTCATTGGGGCGTCAATATGGTTGTCTTGTGCATCGAAACGATCCAAGACGGCGGCCACGATGTCTGCCATATCAAGGAAACCAATGCGACCTGCAATGAAATGGTCGAGTGCACATTCTTTGGCTCCGTTGAAAACCGCTCCGGACAGCCCGCCCCGCTCCATGACTTCGCGTGCTAACCGCAAAGCCGGATATCGGTTTTCGTCTGGTTCCTGAAATCGCAACTGTCCCAGCTTTGCAAGGTTCAGCCTTTCGACCGGAAGGGTCTGACGTTTTGGCCAATTCAGGGCATATCCGATCGCGTGGCGCATATCTGGCGCGCCCATATGGGCCATAACCGCGCCATCGTTAAACCCGACCATCGCATGAACGATGGATTCCGGATGCACAATCACTTCGATCATATCCGGGGATATGCCGAAGAATTCGCGTGTTTCGATCACCTCGAGCGCCTTGTTAAACATCGAAGCGCTATCAATCGTGATCCGCTGCCCCATATTCCAGTTCGGGTGGCTCGAGGCCTGCTCAACCGTGGCTGAGGCCAATTTGCTCAGTGGCCAATCACGGAAAGCGCCGCCGCTGGCAGTGATGATGATACGCTCGACCGATGCCATATCTTCACCGACCAGAGCTTGAAAAACGGCAGAATGTTCGCTGTCCACCGGCAGCAATCGGGCATTGTGCTTTCGGGCAGTATCCAGAACCAACGAACCCGCGCAGACAAGCGTTTCTTTATTCGCCAAAGCCAGCGTCGCGCCCTGTTCAAGCGCCGTCAGCCCTGGTTGCAACCCCGCAGCCCCAACGATGGCAGACATGACCCAGTCAGCCGGTCGCGCCGCAGCTTCGGCCAGAGCATTCGCCCCGGCGGCGACCTCGACATCAGAACCGGCCAAGGCCGCTCGCAGGTCCTCAAGCCGGTCTGGAAGGGCTGTAATCGCGATATCCGCCTTCAAACGTTTGGCGTCACGCGCAAGTTGTTCGATATTGGCTCCACCGGTCAGGGCGACAACATCATACGCTGATGGATTTCGGTCAATCAGATCTATCGTGTTTTGCCCAATAGAACCCGTCGCGCCAAAAACAGAGATTTTACGCATCACATGGCTCCGGGGGAATAAATCAGCCCCACAAGCAGAACGAACAGAGCGGCCCCCATCATCCCATCGAATCGATCAAGGAAGCCGCCATGGCCGGGAATCAGGTTCGAACTGTCCTTGACGCCGAATTTTCGTTTGGCCGCGCTTTCGACAATATCGCCGGCCTGGCTGGCCATTGACGCCAGAACCGAGATCACGATGAACCAAGTTCCGAAGCCGCCGTAAGCCGCAAAGGCTAAGCCAACAATGGCAGCCGCTACCCAGCCTCCCGCTGTTCCCGACCACGTCTTTTTCGGGCTGACTCGTGGCCAGAATTTTGGCCCACCCAATGCCTTTCCAACAAAATATCCGGCGACATCCGTAGCAACGACGACCGATATCAGCCAGACCATCCAGACAAATCCCATATTCGTCCGGATTGAGATAAAGCCCAGCCCCGCGGCCGCGATCCACAGCGCAAATAGGGTATAGATACCCCGGTACCGGCTGACCTGCCCTGCCCCGACCAGCGCCGGAGCAAGCAAGAAGGGAAGTTTATAGAGTGCCGGAAGATGGTAACTCAGCACCACCGCAAAACCGGTCAATATGGCAAGCTGGATCGCAACAGCTTTCCTGCCCGGGTCGATCATACGGACCAGTTCCCAGGTCATCAGCCCGCAAGCAATGGAAATGAAGGCTTCGAACCACAGACCGCCCAGCCAGACCTCGACAGCGCCAACGGCAACAAGGACACCCGCCGACAATACGCGGGCAGTCAGGTCGGACCAGCGCCCGTCACTCATGCCGGTACAGCTCCGAACCGTCGGTCGCGGCTGCCATAGCTCCGGCACAGGCGCTCAAGCTCTGCCGCAGTGAAGTCTGGCCAGAGCGTGTCGATGAATTCGTATTCCGAATAGGCGGATTGCCATAACAGAAAATTGGAAATACGCGCCTCGCCGCTGGTTCGGATCACCAGATCAGGATCGGGAAGAACATGTGTGTCCAGATATTTCGGCAGCGTTTCTTCGTCTACATCATCAGGATGCAAGCGCCCGTCAGCGACATCCTGTGCCAGACGTTTGGTAGCCCGCGCGACTTCATCCCGACCGCCATAGTTCAACGCAATGGTCAGGTGAACCAGATCATTTCCCTCGGTCTCGGCCTCAAGCGTATCCATCAATTCGATCAGTTTGGCATCCAACCTGACTCTGTCACCGATGAAACGCACCCGAACACCCGAGTCTCGGAGCGTCCGGGTTTCCTTTATAATATAGCGCCGAAACAAGCTCATCAGACCGGCAACTTCGACCTGAGTGCGTTTCCAGTTCTCGGTCGAAAACGCAAAAACAGTCAGATATTTGATACCAAGCCTCGGGCAGGCCTCGACCACATCGCGCACACGTCTTGCCCCGGCGTGGTGGCCAAACAGACGAGGTCGCCCGCGGGCCTGCGCCCAGCGACCATTACCATCCATGATGATCGCGACATGCTGGGGCCCTCTTTCGGGCATGGTATGCGAGGAAGAGGGCATCACCCGGTCTCAGACCTGCATGATTTCTGCCTGCTTGGTCTCAAGCGCGGCATCTACTACCTTGATCATCTGATCGGTTAGATCCTGCACTTCGCTTTCCCAGAACTTCTGGTCATCTTCGGACATACCGTCGGCCTTGGCCTTCTTGATCTGATCCATCCCGTCGCGGCGCACATTCCGGATCGAGACCCGTGCGTGTTCGGCATATTGCCCGGCGACCTTGCCCAACTCGCGACGGCGTTCTTCGTTCAGTTCCGGGATCGGTAGCATGATGATCGTTCCGTTGAGCTGAGGGTTGATGCCCAGCCCACTTTCACGGATCGCTTTTTCCACTTTGCCGACCAGCCCTTTATCCCAGACATTGACCGTTACCATACGCGGCTCGGGCACATTGACCGTTCCCACCTGGTTGATCGGCGTCATCGAACCATAGGCATCGACCATCACCGGCTCGAGCATCGAGGCGGAGGCGCGCCCGGTGCGCAGCGATGCAAATTCGGTTCTGAGGTTTGACATTGCGCCGTCCATGCGGCGTTTCAGGTCGTCTGTGTCCAGTTCGAAATCGTCAGACATTCTGCTCACTCCCCGTCTTCAGGTACTGTTTGCATGGCTCATAAGCCATTCAATTTGGGATGTATAGCAATGATGATCCGTATTTACGCCATTGACCAGAGGTGTTTGCCGGATTTTCGCGAACCTGCAGCCACAAAATTAACCGACCGCAAATCAATGCGGTCGGTCAGACATATTCATTCCGGATCAGGCGTTTACGTCTACGACAACACGACCTTTAACCTGACCTTGCAGGATATCCGCCCCTAATTGGGGCAGATCGCTCAGCTTTGCGGGATGGATCATCGCCTCAAGCTTGTCCATCGGAAGGTCGGTTGCTATCCGCTGCCAAGCCCGCAGCCGATTTTCATAAGGCTGCATAACGCTGTCGATCCCCAAGAGGTTCACACCGCGTAAAAGGAACGGGATAACAGTTGCCGGAAGGCCCACGCCGCCAGCCAACCCCACGGCCGAGACCGAAGCGCCGTATTTCATCTGCCCCAGAACGCGTGCCAGCATTGCGCCGCCGACCGCGTCCACACAGCCAGACCATGCCTCGCTTTCCAGGGGGCGCTTAGTTGTCTCGTTCAACTCTTCGCGTGGCACAATGGTCGTGGCGCCCAAAGACTTCAGGTAATCGCTGGTTTCCGGCCGTCCGGTGACGGCTGCCACTTCGTATCCCAAATTGGCAAGAATCGCCGTCGCGACCGAACCAACACCACCTGCTGCCCCTGTGACCAAAACCGGACCCTGCCCCGGTTTCAGCCCATGATCCTCAAGTGCCATAACCGCCAGCATCGCGGTGAACCCAGCGGTTCCGACGGCCATCGCCTGGCGGGGCTCCAACCCATCGGGCAGCGGAACCAACCAATCGGCACGGGCATTGGCTTTTTGTGAGTACCCACCCCAATGCGCCTCACCGACACGCCAACCGGTCAGGACCACTTTGTCACCCGGTTTATATCGCTCATCCGAAGACGACTCGACCGTCCCCGCATAGTCGATGCCAGGAACATGCGGATAGCTGCGTACCAGCCCCCCGCCTTTGGGCGACAGGCAAAGACCATCCTTATAATTTACCGTTGAATACTGAACCGCCACGGTAACTTCACCCTGCGGCAAATCCCCTTCCGAAAGCTGTTGAACCGAGGGGCTGGCCAGCCCGCTTTCCTCGTCTTTTTCCATCACCAGTGCGTTGAACATCAAAATGTCCTCCTGTTTTGGACGTCAGAGTAAAGCCCCGACCCCGTGTAATAACCTGTTTCTGAACCCGATACGCCGTTTGCGATCAGATCCAGAACTTTTCCCGTACAGTCGCCTCACGCATACCGTCGGGCGTTTCGACCTCAACCCTTGTGCCCGCGTCCCAATGGCTGAGTTTGAGCATCCCAATGGAAACATTGGTGTTGAAATCCGGAGACCAGGCGGCAGATGTAATCTGCCCCACCCTTTTCCTCTGCGCATAAACCGACCATGGTGCAACGCAGGCACCAACAGCCGGCCCAGCGATTTCAATCGGACGGATTTGCTGGATCGGCCCTTCTTTCGCGACCCGCAACAATGCGTCCCGGCCAATGCAGCCGATTGCGGTATGCGTGTTACAGAATTTGCCCAAACCACATTCATGCGGGGTGTTGTCGTCGGTCATATCGTTTCCGTAGGACAGCAACCCAGCCTCAATGCGTTCGATCAGGTTGGGACAACCCGCCCGCACGTTCAAATCCTCACCGGCCGAAAACAGCGCATTCCACAGCGGCATTCCGATATCGCTGCCTTCGACATAGATCTCGAACCCGCCCTGTTTGGAATAGCCTGACCTTGCGATGGCCAGATCACGGCCCGCAAATTCGAACATGTCGAATTTGAAGAACCGGATATCTTTGACGCGCTCGCCGAATACGCGAGACATCAGCTCATCCGCCATGGGACCTTGTATGGCCAGGGGTGAGACGTCCGGCTCATCCACCAGAACATCCAACCGATAGCCGTTCGCGATTCCTTTGACCCATAACAACAAATCGCTATCCGCGATTGAGATCCACCAGCGGTCCTCGGACAGTTTCACCGCAACCGGATCATTCAACATGCCACCGGTCTCATCAACGATAGGGACGTAATAGCATTGGCCGGGCAACATGCCTCTCAAATCGCGTGGCGTCAGCATTTGCATAAGGCGTGCCGCGTCGGGACCTCTGAGTTCGACCTGTCGCTCACACGAGACATCCCAGACCTGCACATGCTTTTTTAAGTGCCGGTAATCAGCCTCGACGCTGTCGAATACAGTTGGCAATAGCATCCGGTTATAAACCGTGAATGCCTTTACACCTGCGGCTTCGACCCCTTCAGAAAAAGGTGTGCGCCGCAACCGGCGAGAGAAGGAAATATTGGCCACTCAAGCCTCCTCGGGCATAATGCCAGATCACAATTCGAAGCCTGCGGTCCCGTCAGCATCTGGTGCAACAGGCCGCGATGGCGTGTCTGACGATTAAAAATTAGGATCACGTATTGCGCGTAATCCTTTGTGATTTCGTATTATTTTGGCCCCTGCCAATCAATTGGGCAGATTTCAGCGGATTTTCCACCGAAATCCCAGACCCGACCGTAGTCGCGGACCTTGGATTTGGTGCCGCGCGCCACGATAATGTCCGGTCCCATCCAGTATTTCGAGTTTGAGACCATCACCGGATGCTCGGGGTCTTTGCCCGCCAACATCTCGATTTCGCCCTGGATTTTCCGACCAATCATGATGCGGCGCTTGGTCCCGTCGCGTTCGATCTGAACCGGGGCACGTTCGGCCCCGATAATTTCGCTGACCAGCATGGTAAACAAGCCAGTCGTGCCCCCGGCCTGTCCGCTGAAAATTTGGAGCAACCCGTTATAGGCCTTGCCGCTGGCTCGTTCGTCGACATAGGCAGCAACTTTCCACTGCCCCTCACCCATGCGACCCGGAATATCGACCAGAAGGCCAACATTGAGCCCCGAGAGATCCTCGCCCTCGTAATGGCCTTCATCGATGACAATTCCCATCCAGGCATGACAATGACCCTCGGTCGGAGGATGCGCGCCCAGCGATACGACACAGGGGCAGAACAGATCGCACGAGCAGTTAAGGATCAGCTCTCCCTTGATCGCCCAATTCGTCGGGCTCATCTCACGCCGCTTGGGGTTGGGCATGCGGCTGTCGATACGTTGGCTGATCGGCAGGCGATCTGCCTCTGGTTTTTTGTTCTTAGCCAATAGCTTATCCTCCATAGATAAAGGGGTACACGAGCAAGGTACAGCCGCCCGCGATAAGAGAAAATCCCAGCGGTCGTGTAATCACGTGACCGATCTGGGGTAGTTTTTCGAGAACCATGAAAAATGTCGCCAGACCCATCCACAGCAGACTCATGACGCCGCCCACAAAGCCGAGCGCCATAAAGCCCCAGCAGCATCCGACGCAGAACGCACCAAGGCCAAGCCCCATGCTAAAACCGCCTGAAAAACCGGTTTTCCAATGGCCGAGAAAATAGGTCATTGGGGCATGGCAGACCCCATGGCACAGCTCTTTGGCGCGGGTGAATTGAAAGGCGCCGACGGCGATCATCAACCCGCCCGCAACAAGCCCGGATTTCGCAATGCCCAGCATGTCGACAACGCCGCCAAACAGCAGAACCAGTTGCACCCCGGTAATGAGCGCGGCAAACCCGACCCAGACCACGAAGTAGCCAATCAAGACACCAATCCAGCCGGAGCGTGTGCCATTTGCACTGCGGATTAGATCGTCGTAGCTGCGCAGAGTTGGAATAATGGTCGGCAACATCATTGCGGCCATCATGATGGCCCACATCCAAAACAGCGGGCCGAACTCTGCCATGGGCATATACATGTCCATCCTGGGGTCCATGGCGCGCATCGCCTGCCCCATCGCTCCGGGACGGCCGATCCAATCCAGATCCATGGCGCGGTTCATCACGAACATCATCCACCACGCCCACAGGATCAGAGCGTAGAATCCCAGCCAAAACCCATTACGTAGAACTGCGCGACTCACTTGTTCCTCCCGACTCAGTCCTTGCAATTCAAATGTCAGACTTTTAAATGTCAGACAAATGAAATTTTGCCTGCGGCCCTGCTCAAAATGAAAATCGACCCCAAGAAACCTGCTGATCTTTCGGTTCAGATCGCCCAATCAATCCGAGATGCGATCATATCGGGTCGGTTGATTGTAGATGAACGCCTGCCTTCTGAGGCGGAACTGTCCGACCAGTTTCAGGTGTCCCGACCAACCGTGCGTGAGGCCCTTAAACGCCTTGCGGCACAGTCCCTGATCCGCACCCAACGTGGCGCGACCGGCGGCGCATTTGTCAATCGGCTGAGCTATCAGGATGCGTATTCCCAACAGATCACCACATCCACGTTGCTGCTGTCCATGAACGCGGTCAGCTTTGAAACGGCTTGCGAGGCCCGGTATTCGCTGGAACGCGCCTGCGCTACTTTGTCAGCCGAACGCAGGACGGCGGATCATCTGGCGACGATGCGTGCCGAGATATTTCGGCAGGCTCAACCCGGGCTGACAGACGAAGCCTTTTGCGCCTCGGATGTGACCTTTCACCGGGCATTGGTCGATGGGGCTGGCAATCCGGTGTTGTCATATCAACTGGCCGGCGCCGTCGAGGCGATGCAGCCTTTGATGAACATGATCACGTTTACGGCGCGGTCCCGAGAAGAGATCATCGTGTTGCACAACCAGATTGCCGATGCTTTGGATCGGCGGGACGCTGCTGCGGTAGATTCAGCACTGGTGGATCTCGAAGCTTATACCCGTAAGCTTGCCCTGGACGTCGCCAAACAGCGGCGCAAACCAACCGAATGAGGGTACAATGACGTCGATATTGAATATTGCAGCGGCGGTTCTGACAATCGGTTTCGGCCTCTTTGGGTTTCTAGCACCCGCTTGGACCGCGGCCTCGCTGGACCTGGCACCCACGAACAGCACGATGGGTCTAAGCGAAATGCGAGCTTCGGTCGGTGGGCTTTTTGTCGTCACAGGAATTGCGGTCATTTGGCTGAACACTCCCATGGCCTATGCGATGTTGGGCGTTGTTTATGCCGGCGCAGCCTTGGGCCGGTTTGTTTCCGTCATTCTGGATCACCCCCCTTTGATCAAAGCGATGGCATTTGGGGGAATCGAGCTGATATTGGCGCTGTGGCTGATCTTGGCAAACATTAACCGACCAAGCTAAGGCGTTATTATATAATCCGTCTTTTCGTTGAAGTATGGGGTTTGCTTTCCCCTTGTGGCTCACCTATATAAGGGATGTCCTTCGGGACTATGGACATAAACGCGCTCGTAATAAGCGGATCGGACCCGGGGGCGGTACCCGGCGGCTCCACCAACATCCTTCATTTGAGGATCGCGGGGCCGAAATAGGATCGACGAACGTCTAAAGGGGTTAGCTTTGTCTCGGCGGGGTGCCACCGTACCGGCCCAAACAGTACAATTGCAAATGACAATCGTGCTCCGGTTGCAGTTGCTGCGTAAGCAGTAGCAAGACCGAAACTTAAGCCCTTGCGCCTAGCAGCGTAAGGCGGGGTTCGCAGGTACCTGGCAACAGAAACCTGCATTTTCCCTTAAATGTCTGCTGTTTAACCCTGTCTGTGTTCACGTTCAGAGTTTGTTCACTCATTCGCGTCATGCTCGGCCCGTGAGGAAAAGGAGAGCTGGGATGTCACACGCAGATATACTCAGAGAATGGTATTCAGAGGTTTGGGAAAACGGAAATACCGATGCGATTGATCGGTATTTCGCGCCGGAAACAACAGCCGAAGGACTGATTCCGGAAATGCAGGTGGGGGCCGATGATTTTCGGGATCTGGTCATGGCGTTTCGCCACATTCTGGGCGATATCCATGTTGAGCTGCCCAAAATCATCGAAAATGGCGATTGGGTATCGGCGATATTGCAGGTCAGCACAACACGCGCCGATAACGGCGCACCACTGCAGGCCTCTGGCAGTATGATTGGCCGCATTAAAGAAGGTCGTATTGTCGAGGCGTATAATCAGTTTGACTTCATTTCCTTATTTGAACAGCTTGGTCAGTTTCCCAAGGACACCCTGCCCGTATGCATGACTGGTCAACGGCTGGACTGGGCCTAGGAAATGGGCTCGCAATCTTGACCCCGACCGGCCTGTCGCGGTAGCAAAGCCTATGGGGTAAGATTGCGAACGCCCCGTGAGGCGACAGCCCAAGTTTCGCATGTATCCGTCGATCACAGGAGACATGCTATGCCTGCGCCTAATGCTATCACACCGAAACAACTGTTACGTCTGATCGGAACGCCTCGGGCGCCTGTTCTGGTGGATATCTGCACCGATGCCGATTTTGAAATGGATCCCTTTCTGATACCGGGCTCGGTTCGTCATCCGGCGAAGGATCTGGATGGGCTGAAGGGGCTCATCGCTAACCGCCCCAGCATCATCATTTGCCAAAAGGGCAAAAAGCTGAGTCAGGCCGTTGTTTCCTGGCTGAGGAGTGAAGGCGTGGCCGCTGAGTATCTGGAAGGCGGCATATACGCATGGCGCGAAACACCCGATGCTCCGCGCATCCCATTTGCAGATATACCAGCGTCTCCTTCACTCTGGGTAACGCGCCATCGGCCTAAGATTGATCGCATCGCTTGCCCCTGGTTGATCCGCCGGTTCATCGACCCCAACGCACGTTTTCTGTTTGTTGCCCCATCCGAAGTGGCAAAGGTATCCGAAGTCTTTAACGCCACCCCGTTCGATGTTGAGGGCGTCCGCTGGAGCCATCGTGGCGATAACTGCACATTTGATGCTTTGGTAAAAGATTTCCAGCTTGCTACGCCCGCAATGAACAGGCTTGCGACAGTTGTCCGGGCCGCGGATACGAACAGGCATGATCTGGCGCCCGAAGCAGCCGGGCTTCTTGCGGTTTCGGTGGGGCTATCGCGCCTATATAAAGACGACCATCAGGCCATCGAGGCCGGGATGCATCTGTACGATGCCTTGTATCTCTGGGCCCGCGACGGGTTTGACGAGAAACATGATTGGCCGGCAGTCGAGAAATGAGCACACCAACATATCCTGAACTCATCCGAGTGTTCGGCCGCATTGGATTGCTGTCCTTCGGCGGACCCGCAGCTCAGATTTCATTGATGCATCAGGAACTCGTCGAAAAGCGCCCCTGGCTGGATGAGGAAACCTATCTTCGGGCGCTGTCGCTGTGCATGTTGCTGCCCGGCCCCGAGGCGATGCAGCTTGCAACCTATTCCGGCTGGCGTCTGCGCGGCGTCTCGGGCGGTATGATCGCAGGCAGCCTGTTTGTTCTGCCCGGTGCGATCATTATCTCAGCATTGGTGGCACTATACGCGGCCTATGGCGCGCTTCCTCTGGTGCAGGCCGCGTTTCTCGGCGTCAAAGCTACGGTGATCATCATCGTGCTACAGGCCCTGCGAAACCTGTCCCGCAAAGCGCTGTCGGACGTCTCACATCGTGCGATCTCGGGCCTCGCGTTTCTGGCAATCTTTCTGTTCGACCTCCCCTTCCCAGCGATCATAGTGGCGGCAGCCCTTTGGGGGTATCTGAGCTTCAACGGCGTCGCCGCCCGACCGGTCGACACCCCCACCCCGCGCCTAAGCGAAGTGCTGCGGAACGCGTCGATCTGGTTGGTTCTGTGGCTTGGCCCGTTGTGGCTGTTAAGTCTTTCTGGTCAGAAACTTCTCAGCGATCTTGGCTGGTTCTTTGCCCGCCTCGCAGTTGTGACATTTGGCGGAGCCTACGCTGTTCTAGCTTACATGACGCAGACCGTTGTGGATCAGTATAACTGGATATCCACAGATCAGATGATCGACGCGCTTGGTCTGGCGGAAACGACACCGGGGCCTTTGATTTTGGTAACACAATTTGTCGCTATGCTGACCGGTCAGATCTCGGGCGGATCGATGCTGGCCATCGCCGCAGGTATCGTTGCACTTTGGGCAACATTCGTTCCCTGCTTTCTGTGGATATTCCTCACAGCCCCCTATCTTGACCACATCGCTGCGCGGCCCCGGTTATCGGCGGCCCTGCAAGGTATTACCTCTGCTGTAGTTGGGGTGATTCTCAACCTATCCGTGTGGTTTGCCCTGAATGTGCTGTTTTCAGAACTGCCAAATAAAACCTTTGGACCAATCAGCCTGCCCTGGCCTGAATTGACCTCATTGGATGTGAAAGCCGCTGTGCTGACTGTCTTCGCCGGAGCGTTGATTTTTAAACTTAAATTCGGCATGGCGCTTACGCTAATGGTTATGCTAGCTGCTGGCACCGGCCTGTTTTTTCTCTGAACAGTCAGCGTGTAACCGGCCTTTCGTTTCCAAAGGAATCCCTTATGCTGAGGGAAGCCACTTTTGAGGATGACACATGTCGCAAGACATCGACTATGGGAACCTGATGCACACCGCCATGCGCGGGTTGATCAAGACGGTTCTGACCAGCGTTTCAGAAAATGGCCTGCCGGGTGCGCACCACTTTTTCATTACGTTTGATACCAGGTGTGACGGCGTGGAAATTGCCGACTGGCTGCATGATCGTTATCCGGAAGAGATGACTGTCGTGATGCAGCATTGGTTCGAAAATCTTGAGGTCGGCGAAAGCGGATTTGCCATCACGCTCAACTTTGGCGACGCGCCGGAACCTTTGTACATCCCCTATGCCTCGATCAAAACATTTGTCGACCCCTCTGTGGAATTTGGCCTGCGTTTTGAAAGCCCGGATGAAGAGGATGACTTTGATCCGATGGACGATGAGATAATCGAGGTCGAAGAAGAACCGCAACAGCATGACGCTGATGTCGTGTCGCTGGACAGCTTCAGAAAATAGTATATGCGCTGGAAAGCCTCGCGGTTTGCGGGGCTTACTCTTTCGTCAGGAACGTCTCTACGGAACGTGATTTGGTACCGTTGCGGAAACGGGAAAATGACAGGTTCAGACCGCCTTCTGCCAGCGTTCTGTCATATTGCTGCAGCTCATAGCCGCCATTTTCTGCAATGAACAACGAAAACACGGTCAGAGTTTGACCCTCAATCCGGCCCCAGACGAACGGTTCCCCCTGCATCGGGTCAAGCGGAACTTCATGGCCGAATACATTGCGCTTCATGGCCGCGGAAAAGATGTCCGATCTGTCCGAGGTCTGAAAATCAATCGAGAATGCCTGTTCCTTGACGCGGCCATTCAGTTTGTAAGTTGTCGTCTTCCAACTAACATTGAACCCGTTCTTCAATTCCTGGATTGACACACTCATATCACGAGGTGTTTCGGTCCCGTTTGCATCGACGACATTGGCAGACCCAACGTAGCTGCCAACAAAGGGCTCAATATCTGCCGCATGAAGCGGATTTACCGCCAAGGAGGCCCACAGAACGGTGGCAAAGGAATAGATAATGAATTTCAGGCAAGTGGTCGGGTGATTCAGACGCATTGCGGCCTCCGGCGTGCTCTGACTCTATAGTAGCTCACCCACCGGCGCGTACAATGGCGGTGATGGCGATTGCTTCGAGAAAAATGACGCAGCTCTGCGCCTATACCTTTGTCAGGCATAAGTTTATGGTGCGCGCAACTGGCCGATTGCACCGCGACGCTGCTGACTGTAATTGGCATGCAATGGTATACATGACGGAGTGACCGATGTCTCAAACCCGCACCGAATCCGACAGCTTTGGCCCGTTGGAAGTTCCCGCAGACAAATATTGGGGTGCACAGACCCAGCGTTCGATTATGAACTTCCCGATCGGATGGGAAAAACAGCCTGTGGCCATCGTGCGGGCATTGGGTGTGATCAAAAAAGCCTGCGCCATGCAGAACAAGTCGACAGGGAAACTGGACGCGCGGATTGCGGATGCGGTGATTCAGGCCGCGGGTGAGGTTTTTGAAGGTAAGTTCGATGACAACTTTCCGCTGGTCGTCTGGCAAACAGGATCCGGCACCCAGTCGAACATGAACTCGAACGAGGTTATTGCGAACCGGGCTATCGAAATCCTGGGTGGTACAATCGGCACAAAAGACCCGGTTCATCCGAACGATCATTGCAACATGGGCCAGTCCTCGAACGACACGTTCCCGACGGCCATGCATATCGCCACAGGTATGAGCGTTCGGGACGTTCTGCTGCCGGGTCTGGAAAAGCTGGCCTCGGGGCTGGAGCAGAAGGCCGAAGAATTCAAAGACATCATAAAGATCGGCCGGACCCATACGCAGGATGCCACGCCGCTGACGCTGGGTCAGGAATTTGGCGGCTACGCCCATCAAATTCGTCAGGGTATCGCACGGGTTAACGCCGCGATGCCGGGAATTTACGAGCTTGCCCAGGGCGGAACCGCTGTTGGCACTGGCCTGAACACCCAAACCGGTTGGAGCGAGGCGGTCGCTGCGAACATGGCAGATATCACCGGCCTGCCCTTTGTTACCGCTCCGAATAAGTTCGAGGCGCTGGCCGCCCATGATGCGATGGTTTTCCTATCGGGTGCTTTGGCGACCATTGCTGGCAGCTGCTATAAAATTGCAAATGATATCAGACTTTTGGGATCTGGACCGCGTTCCGGACTGGGCGAATTGATCCTGCCTGAGAATGAGCCCGGATCGTCCATCATGCCAGGCAAGGTAAACCCAACACAAGCCGAAGCACTGACTCAGGTCGCAGCACATGTCATGGGCAACGATGCCGCCATAAAATTCGCCGGCAGCCAGGGGCATTTCGAACTCAACGTCTATAACCCCATGATGTCCTACAATCTTTTGCAGTCGATCCAGTTGCTTGGTGATGCCACAGACAGCTTTACCGAGCGGATGTTGCTAGGCATTCAGGCCAACGAACCACGCATCGAAAAGCTGATGAAGGAATCGCTGATGCTGGTCACCGCGCTGGCGCCAACCATTGGGTACGACAACGCAACGACTGTTGCTAAGACCGCGCATAAAAACGGCACCACCCTTAAGGAAGAGGCCATCGCGCTTGGCTTTGTCGACGCCGAAACCTTTGACGCGGTTGTGCGCCCCGAACAAATGATTGGGCCCAAGGACTGATGGCAAAGCCGGTCAATCTGAACCGGTACAGAAAAGACAAGGCGCGGGCCGAGAAAAAGGCCCGCGCCGACCAGAACGCCGTGTCATTTGGGCGCAACAAAGCCGAGAAAGACGCAAGTAAAAAACATCTGGAAAAGTCGCGGCGCGACTTGGATGGGCACGAGATCGACAAATGAGTGGACGTCCCATCAAACGCTCATTGACGCTTAAAGGTCATCGAACCTCGGTATCTCTTGAGGACGAGTTTTGGAAAGCCTTTCGTGCCATTGCGGCTGATAAAGATATGGCAATCAACGCCTTAGCTGCGGAAATTGATTTTAACCGCGACCCTGAGGTCGGATTGGCTTCGGCAATACGCGTTTATATTCTGAACTGGTATCGCGGCTGACTTTCCGTTCTTGATTTGACCTCTGAAAAACGCCTATGCTCATACCAGAACAAAAGGGGTACATCGCGATGAGCAAGACAATTACCGGCCCAGACGGTCAACCGCGTTGTGCATGGTGTCAGTCTGCGCCAGAGTTTTTCGACTATCACGACAATGAATGGGGCTATCCGGTCAGCGACGATCAGCGTTTGTTTGAGAAGCTCTGCCTTGAAAGCTTTCAGTCCGGCCTCAGCTGGCGCACCATTCTTTCCAAACGCGAGAACTTTCGAAAAGCATTTAAACATTTTGATTACAACGCAATAGCGAAATTTGATGAGGCAGATGTCACCCGTCTTTTGCTGGATGCAGGCATTGTCAGGCACCGCGGAAAGATCGAAGCAGTCATCAACAACGCCCGGCGTGCCCAGGAGCTGGTGGCAGCTGAGGGGTCGATTGCAGCTTATGTCTGGCGCTATGAGGCCAGTTCACCGCCAGCGCCACAAACAGCCTCAACTTCGGCTGAATCTATTGCCATGTCCAAAGACCTTAAAAAGCGGGGATGGAAGTTTGTGGGCCCGACCACGGTTTTTGCATTCATGCAGGCCATGGGTCTTGTAAACGATCATGCGACCGAGTGCTCTATGCGGGAAAAAGCGGCACAGATGCGCCGCGATTTCACTAAACCGGAATAGCGCAGCTTAGGCAGAGGCGCGAGAAATCTTATCGATATTGCTGCCGAGGGCCGTATTGAATTCGGCATCTGACTGCTTTTTCGACAGTCCTTCGGTCAGCGCACGAGAGAAAGACGCAATCATCTTGCTATTCTGCGCCAGCAGATCACAGGCTTGTTCGGTCGAATATCCGCCGGACAGGGCTACGACCCGCAAAACTCTGGGGTGGTCAGCCAGATCGTCATACAGATTAGCCTGGCTGGGGATGGTAAGCTTAAGCATGACATCCTGACCATCATCCAACTGATCTAGGTTCTGCAAGATTTCCGATTTTAGAATTGCTTCGGCTTCGGCTTTGGTGGTCGAGTTGATGTTCACCTCGGGCTCGACAATCGGAACCAACCCGGCGGCAACGACTTCACGCGCCACATCGAACTGCTGCGCGACAACGTTTGCGATGCCTTTGGCGTTGGCCTCATGGATCACGGAACGTTCCTTAGTGCCGAAAACGCCTTCGGCTTTAGCCAAAGTATCGGCCAAACCGGGGATCGGTTTCATGACCTGAACGCCATCGGCCTCATCCTCGAGGCCCTTGTCGATCTTCAGAAACGGAACAATGCCTTTTACGTTCCAAAGAAAATCTGCGACTTTACGGCCATCAATCTCTTCACTGAGCGTGCGTTCGAACAGGATCGCGCCGATGACTTTGTCGTTTGTGAAGCCATCCGCCAGAATGATACGCGCGCGCATCTTCTGGATTTCGCCGAACATCTCTGCGTCCGAGTCGTATTCTGACGCGTCTACCCCATAAAGCGCCAGCGCCTTGGGGGTCGAGCCGCCACTTTGGTCCAGTGCAGCAATAAAACCGGCACCGTTGGACATCTGCTCGCGCTGTTGTGTTTTGGACATATGACTTTCCCGTTCGAAATGATTCCGCGTTTTTCAACCGCATACAGCATGGAGCATGCCGATGGTAGTTTGTTAGCGCTCAACCAGGCGCAACCAAATTCCATCTTTGGATCTGACGGTCAGATGAGCCACCGGAACCGGCTCTGGCGTGTCCGAGATTTCGAACCTGAACTTCCGCAGTAGTGACGACAGCAATACCGGACCTTCGACCATTGCAAATCCGGCACCGATGCAAATGCGCGACCCGGCAGAGAATGGGATGAAAGCCTCTCTGGGACAGCTTTCCTCATTGCCCTTGGCCCAGCGAGACGGGTCGAACCCGTCGGGGTCTGCCCACAGACGTTCGTGCCGATGCAGGTGCCACGGGCTGATGACTATCTGCGAGCCCGGTTTAATCGCTCGGCCCCTGAAGTTTTCGCGGCATGTGGCCTCTCGCACCATCATCGGGACCGGAGGGTACAGGCGCAGCGTTTCGCGAAACACGTCGCGGCTGAGCTTCAACAGCGATACGGAGGTAAAATCGGATAGGTCCAGCCCTTGCGCCTCGGCCGCCAGCTTGTCCTGCCAATCCGGGTGGGTCGCCAAAAGGTACAATGCCCAAGCCAACGCAGAAGCGCTGGTCTCGTGGCCTGCCAGAAAGAAGATCGCCACCTGATCAACCATCTCCTGCGTGTCAAAACACTTGCCGGTCTTGGGATCAGCCGTTGTCATGATCTTTGTTGCCAGATCATGCGGCGCCTGCCCGGCCTCAATCATCCTCGCGCGTTGAGCGGTCATTTCGGTGATCAGCGTCCTGATTTCACGCGCGGTCTTGCGAGTTTTTCTGGAATGTAGCCGCGGCATCCATTTGGGCAGAGGCAGAAACGCCGCCAAATTCAACAGCGGTTGCTCTCTTTGATAGGTTCGGAATTTCTCAAAAACCTGAGACGCAACGCGGTCTTCAATCGGTACAGAAAAAAGCGTTCGAAAGATCACATCCGCGGCGACGTGACTGGTAACCTCTTCGCACTCGATGACAGAACCGGCCTGCCCGCGCAGACGCGCGACGCAGGCCTCTGCCGCCTGAACCATGGCCGGATAGGTATCTTTCAGGCGCCCGCCCTCAAACGCCGGGTCGATAACCCGGCGCTGGCGTTTCCAGTTTTCACCATTGGTCAGAAAGACCGAATTCCCCAGCAACGGCCGCAGACCCTCGCCAATACGGTCTGATTTCGGAAAATCATCGGGGCGTTTTTTCAGAACGGTTTCAACAAGCTCTGGTTGGTTCGTCAAATATGATCGAAAGAACGGCGTCTTAAACTCGGCCATCCATGCGCGGTACAATCGCTGCGGCTGTGCCGAGAGGATGTCCTTGCGAAACAACCTGAAATAGCGCCACAGCGAAACCCTGTCTGGCCGCGATGTGGGCTTTGGCGGGGTCATGGCTGCACCGATACATATTTGGAAACGGATTGCGCAATCCGTGATCCCGAGGGTTTACGCCCTGCGAACCGATGCCCAAGCGACAGAGGCCCGGCAGTCACGCGGAAATAATCGTACCTGTCCGGGTGATCAAAGGCGCAGAGATATTGGAAGTGCAGTCTGAAAAACCGCCACCTCAGGGCGCGCCACCGTTCTGCTGACAGCGTTTGCGTAAACGCGGCAGATAACACCAAAGGCCAGCGCTGATCGGCATCCGCGACCCCGCTTACAGCGACAGGATCACACAGAGCGAAT
Source organism: Ruegeria sp. CDSC081 (assembly GCF_059610485.1). Taxonomy (NCBI): domain Bacteria; kingdom Pseudomonadati; phylum Pseudomonadota; class Alphaproteobacteria; order Rhodobacterales; family Roseobacteraceae; genus Ruegeria; species Ruegeria sp. CDSC081. Next base: position 196,922 of record NZ_JBXWNS010000001.1, read on the forward strand.
GCGCAGCCGTCCCCGGGTGCAGAAATGTCGACCCAAGCCAAGTCTTCGCGTTTCGAAAGAAACCTCAGGTCCGCGCGCAGATCATATGCGTTGGGCAGGAACGAGACCATGGGAACCACCTGCCCCAATGTCAGAAAGGACAGCTCTGGCCCGTCTGTGCCCACCCGTCCGGATCGGATCAGATCGGCCAGAACCGTGACACCCAGATGAGCGCCGGAACTGTGGCCGACGATCAGAACCTCATCCATCTCATCGGTAAGAGCTGCGGCAATCGCATTTGTGAACTCCGATAGGCGTCCAGCCAATTCAGGAGGTGTTTTACCACCTGAAGCCGCTGAATAGGCGTAATCGTGCATCAGATAATAGACGAACAGCTTGTTGTCGATTTTCCGGAACCACAGCATCAGCACATAGGCAACACCAATAGACAGAACCAACGCCACCAAAGACAGGACCGGCGCAATCAGAACTGTCAGCCCGATGACCACAGCCATTGCGACCAAAAGCTGTGCGATCAGCATCACGATCGGATAAATCGCGGCAATCACCGGACCTTTGCGCAATCGCATCAGGCGCCATAACACGCCGGTCGAGATATAGATCCATGCCGTACGCAGCATCTGCAGATAGGTGGCCGCAATCGAGTTCGACATGCTGGAGCGTACGATGTCGGACCAGACCAGCACCTCGACATCTGTGTGAACTTCAGCCCCGTCCTGAACCGAATGGACGTGCCATCCATACAAGCCCTCTCCGGTTTTGGGCGAGACCGAGATTTCATACCCTGAAATAGCCGCCTGTCTTGCGCTTTCACTGCGGTAAAGCTCGCGATAGCGCCGTGGGGGGATCGGGTCATATCCGGGAATATAGAATACCCTACGCCGTTTCACCCGAGGTTGATTTGTCTGACTGCTCATGGTCTTACCTTCTGCGACGCAGGTTAGCGCAGCATTACAGCCAAAGTAAGTCAGATAAGAGGGTTACCCAAAGTTTGCCAGCGCCGGGAAGGCTTCCAACAGCCACCAACTGAACTCAGTGAACAGGCCGGTGATCAGCATGATACCAACAAACAGCAACAGGCCACCCATGATCCTCTCGATCAGTGCCATATGGGGCTTTATTCGGTTCATCACCGACATGGATCGGTTCAGGAACATCGCGGCGAGCAGGAAAGGTATGCCAAGACCCGCTGCATAGACGCCCAGCAACAATGTCCCACGTGCGACGGATGCCTCGGAGGCAGCCAACGACAGGATCGCACCCAGTTGCGGGCCGATACAGGGCGTCCAGCCAAAGGCGAAGGCCAGACCCAGAATATAGGCCCCAAAGACAGACCCGCCGCTGTCGCCGGCTTCGATCCGGGCCTCACGGTCAAGGAATGGGATGCGGAAAACGTTCAGGAAATGCAGGCCAAAGACTATGACAACCGCGCCCGAGATCTTGGCGAACAGCACCTGGTTCTGCAGCACGAACGCCCCAAACGCAGAGGCTGTGAAGCCAAGCAACAGAAACACCGTGGACAGCCCCATAACAAAGAACAGCGCCGAAAGTGTCGCCTTTCTGCGTGCACGGGCCTCATCCTGCATCTCGTTGATCGTGACGCCACTCATATAGGCGAGATAGGGCGGCACAATCGGTAGCACGCAGGGCGATAAAAAGCTGATCAACCCACCGAGCAATGCGATGAACATGGCGGGCAACAGCCCTGCGTCAATGATATCAATTCCGAACATGTTTCAGCACATATGTCATGAAGTCGCCCGCGTCACGGGGCCATTCGGTCACATCCTCGTGGTTGCACGCTGGACACCGTCTGAAAGTGGAAATATCTCAGGTACATGTCAAACCAAACCGAGACACTGGACGCGTTGGGGCTGCTGTGCCCTCTGCCCGTCCTGAAGGCCCGTAAACGGCTCAAGTCAATGCCCGCGGGAGCGGTCTTGAAAGTGCTAGCGGATGATCCCGCTGCAGTCATTGATGTTCCACATTTCTGCATGGAAAGTGGACATCGATTGCTGTCACAGGAAGAATCTGACGGGCATCAGGTCTACACCATCCAGAAGTCCGTTTGAGGCCTATCAAAGAAAAAGGCGGGCTCTGAGGCCCGCCTTTTCAAGTTACTGGCCCAACGACCACCAACCGCGCCGTTTTGGCTTGGCAGGCTCCGATGGCGTTTCCGGTTCATCCGCAACCACTTCCAGCACAGGCTCTGTGACTTCTACTGCTGGTTCCTCAGTGGCTTCAACCGCAACAACCTCTTGAACAGGCTCTGCCGCTTCCGGCGTTTCTTCTGTCGGCACGGCAGTTTCCGAAACTGTTTCCTGTTTCGGTGCTGCTTCGGCTTCGACAGTTTCGATTTCTGCCGGAGCTTCCGTTTCAGCTTCGACCTTGGCCTCTGGTTCAGCTTTGACGACCTGTTCGGTTATCGTCTCGGCATCTTCGGCGTCCTTCTTCTTGCGACGCTGAGCCCGGCGGCGTTTAGGCTTGGCAGGCGCTTCTTCCTGCGTCTCTTCCACCGCTACTACGGCATCTGTTGCAGGTTCTTCCACAGCTTCCTCGGACGCTTCAGCTGTATCTTCATCAGCCTCTTGCCCGTTAGAATCCTGCCCCTCGGCACCACCATTGCCCTTCTTGCGACGACGCCGACGGCGCTTGCGCTTGGGTTTGGTTTCATCTTCAGCCTGCGGCGTTTCTTCTTCGACGGTCTCTTCTTCAGAGGCGTCGACCATTTCCATCAGCGTGGCATCAACCGATACAACCGGCGCACTGGCTTCGGGAACAATCCGGCTGGCGGTCTTGAACTTCTCCATCGAGAAATCAGGGCTTACCAGATGCACATCCCCTTCGATGCGAACCGACAGACCATAGCGCGCCTCAATCTGTGCGATATGCTCGCGCTTTTGGTTCATCAGGAAGTTGGCGATGCTGACCGGGCAGCGCACCAGCACCTCGCGTGAGCGACGGCGCGTACCTTCTTCCTCGATCTGGCGCAGAATGCTCAGCGCCATGTTGTCATCCGAACGGATCAGGCCGGTGCCATGGCAGGCCGGACAAGGCTGTGTCGTTGCCTCCAACATACCGGGACGCAGGCGCTGTCGGCTCATTTCCATCAGACCAAAACCAGATATGCGACCAACCTGGATGCGCGCACGATCTGTTTTCAGCTTTTCTTTCAGGCGTTTTTCGACAGCGGCGTTGTTTTTCCGCTCGTCCATATCGATAAAGTCGATGACGATCAGGCCGGCCAGATCACGCAGGCGCAACTGGCGAGCCACCTCTTCGGCGGCCTCAAGGTTGGTCTTCAGGGCCGTTTCCTCGATCGACCCTTCTTTGGTTGCCCGACCCGAGTTCACGTCGACCGCCACAAGCGCTTCGGTCACGCCGATCACGATATAGCCACCCGATCTCAACTGGACCGTCGGGTTGAACATCCCCGCCAGATAGCTTTCCACCTGATAGCGCGCGAACAATGGCAGCGCGTCTTCGTACCGCTGCACATTCTTGGCGTGCGACGGCATGATCATTTTCATGAAGTCCTTGGCGATGCGATATCCGCCCTCGCCTTCGACAAGTACCTCGTCGATGTCACGATTATAGAGATCACGGATCGACCGTTTGATCAGATCGCCTTCTTCATAGATCTTCGCAGGCGCGATGGATTTCAACGTCAGCTCGCGGATTTGTTCCCACATACGTTGCAGATATTCGTAATCGCGCTTGATTTCGGATTTGGTGCGTTTCGCCCCGGCGGTCCGAATGATAAGACCGGCCCCTGTCGGGACGTCAATCTCAGCCGCAATTTCCTTAAGCTTTTTGCGATCAGGCGCGTTGGTAATCTTACGGCTGATGCCGCCGCCCCGCGCGGTGTTCGGCATCAAAACACAATATCGGCCAGCAAGTGACAAATAAGTGGTCAGAGCTGCTCCTTTGTTGCCACGCTCTTCCTTGACGACCTGCACAAGCAGAACCTGGCGTACTTTGACGACTTCTTGAATCTTGTACCGGCGCGCGCGCGGTTTGCGCGGTGGACGGATGTCTTCGCTGTCATCTTCGTCGGCAACCGACTCAATAGTCTCGTCTTTTGCGGTGGCGTCCGTACGGGTGTTTTCTTCTTCGTCGTCGCCAACCTCGTCAGAGGCGTCCTCGGCGTTGGCTTCAGCGCTTGTCGCGTCATCCGCGTCCGTCTCAGTCGCGGAGCTTTCCTGCGCCCCGGCCTCTTCGTCCGTGCCGACTTGATCAGCGCTGGCATCCGATTGGTCGATTTCATCCGCAGGCGCGTCTTCAGTTTCTGCGGTTGCTTCTTCCGCCTCCGGTTCCTCCGTCGGCTCTTCTACCGGAGTTTCTGCCACATGATCGGCCGGAGATGTTCCTTCTTCTACAGAAGGATCATTGGCCTCATCGCTCTCATCCAGGTCAATCGTTTCCATGCCTGTGGGTTCGGACGAGACCTCGACCGATTCCACTGCATCATCCGATTTGATATCGGCGGCCTTGGCGCGCGAGCGCGAACGGCGTCTTTTGGGCTTGGTTTCCTCAGCCTCATCACGCGCACGCATTGCCTCGGCATAGGCGCGCTCTTCTTCCATCAGAGCTTCGCGATCAGCGACGGGAATCTGATAATAGTCGGGATGAATTTCGGAGAAAGCCAGGAATCCGTGGCGATTTCCGCCATAGTCAACAAAAGCTGCCTGCAGCGAGGGTTCGACCCGTGTAACTTTTGCTAGATATATGTTGCCAGCAAGCTGACGTTTGTTTTCGGATTCAAAATCAAATTCCTCGACCTTGTTTCCGTCAACCACCACGACGCGGGTTTCTTCCGCGTGGGTGGCATCGATAAGCATTTTCTTAGCCATGTTTCCTTGGTGCACCGCGCCAAACGCGTTGTCCTAACCCGTCCAGGAGGACAGGTGCTTTTGGGGTGGTGTCTTGTCAGGGCGATTTCAGACGGCGCGCTGCAGGGTCTGGCACTGTGGCCCCCTGCCCGTACACTCAGTCGTTGCGCGCGCGTCATCGCGGTTCTTCTCCGACAGACGCGAACGACCGCTGCCTGCCCATTTATTCCTTTCGCCCGCTTTTCTGCGGGCTCAGGCGTTCAATCACCCCGGTAAGGGGCACAATCGGTCTGCTTGGCCAGTGTGGGACCTGGTCTCCACCAGTGGCGTAGCAGCGAATCTCAAAGATCGGGACTTTTCGGCGTCAAATCCGCCCGGCCCGTCTGGTTACAATAAAAGCAGTCCTGTGGAAAAGACAATGGGCAAACTGCATTGAAGATCCCGACCACCGGTCGGGATCTCGTTATCCAGCTAAAAACATTACTTGGTATCACCCAAAGGGCGACAAAGGCATCGCCTCAAGCCCGTCACAGGTAATCGGAACGTTGCAGGCCATATTTGGCCATCTTCTCATTCAATGTGCGACGCGGCAGGCATAGCTCATCCATAACCGAGGCAATCGACCCCTTATGCCGCCGCATGGTATTGTCGATCAACATCCGCTCGAATGCCTCGACATATTCCTTGAGCGGCTTGCCTTCGGTCGTCATCACGGGCTGCATTTCTTCGTGATCAGACATCAACAGGGACGCGATCGTCCCCGATCCGCGACGGGATTGCAGCACGGCACGTTCCGCGATGTTTATCAGCTGCCGTACGTTTCCGGGCCACGGCGCTTGCAAAAGCTGAGCCGCCTCTTGCGCACTGACCTGAGGTGCATCGCAGCCGTATTCTTCGGCGAATTGCTCGCTCAGCCGCGTGAACAGGGTCAGAATGTCTTCACCACGCTGACGCAGCGGCGGCATTGTGATCCGCAAAGCTGCTAGCCGGTAGAACAGATCAGGGCGCAGAACGTCCTCGCTGGTTTTCCCAGCTTCCTGCAGGTTGGATATGGCGACGATGCGGGTTTCTGCAGGCGTGCCCTGATCATTCATGACACTCAGCAGTTTCGCCTGAAGCGTATCGCTGAGTGCCTCGACATCCTCCAGAACCAGGGTTCCACCCCGAGCTTCCTCAATCGCGGGCAACTGGCTGTCTTCTGGCATCATCGGGCCGAACAGACGCTTTCCCAAGGCCTCTTCTTCGAGGGCAGCACACGAAACCAGAACAAATTTTTTGCCTGCGCGACTGCCAACAGCGTGCAACGCATGTGCAACCAGGGTTTTCCCGGTGCCGGTTTCTCCGTCGATCAGAACATGACCGTCAGCCTGCCCCAGATCCAGAATATCCTCGCGCAGGCGCTCCATCACGGGGCTGGCACCGATGAGCTTGTTCATGATCTGAGTGCCACCGGACAGCTCGCGGCGCAGGGCCCGATTGTCCAGCGTCAACCGGCGGGCATTGCTGGCACGTTTGGCCAGTTCGGACATCCGATCCGGGTTAAACGGCTTTTCGAGGAAATCAAACGCACCCACGCGCATGGCCTCAACCGCCATTGGCACGTCACCGTGGCCGGTAATCATGATGACCGGCAAGGTGCTGTCCGCGCCCATCAGCTTTTTCAACAGCTGGATACCGTCCATACCAGGCATCTTGATGTCCGATATGACGATACCCGGATAATCCGGACCCAGAACTTTCAGTGCATCCTCGGCACTGGAAAAGGTTTCAGTGTCATATCCCGACAGTGCCAGCCATTGGCTGATCGACTGGCGCATGTCCTGTTCGTCATCAACAATGGCGATTTTCATGGCCTGTGCCATATTCATTCCTCGTTATTCAGCGGCCTCAAGGCCATCGCTTCCAAGTATCGGCAGTTGCATCTCAAACACCGCGCCACCGTGCTGGCTGTTGCGCGCGGTCAGCCGTCCCCCATGGTCGTTCACGATACCGGATGAGATGGCAAGCCCCAGACCGACTCCATCGCCGGGTTGTTTGGTCGTGTAGAACGGTTCAAACAGGTTTTCGATGTCTTCAATCCCATAGCCGTTATCACGTACAGTCAGCACCGCCTGGTCACCCGCGGCCAGTATGATTTCAACATCCGGTTCCGATACAGACTTGGTGGCGTCCAAGGCATTACGCAAGAGGTTCACCATCACCTGTTCGATCCGCATGCGGTCGCCCATGACCAGTACGGTTTCTTCCGGTAGTATCTGCGTAATCTTGACGTGCCTCTGACGCAGTTGCGGCTCCATCATTGACAGCGACGAAGCCAGCGCTTCGCCAAGGTTAACTGGTGAAAACGCATCCGCACCCTTGCGTGCATAGGACTTGAGCTGGCGTGTTATTGCGCCCATCCGTTCAATCAGGCCGTCGATGCGGCCAAAGCTGGCCAGCGCCTCTTCGGGGCGGTTCCGTCGCAGCAGCAAACGCGCGCCGGCAAGATAGGTCTTCATTGCAGCCAAAGGTTGATTCAGCTCGTGGCTGACGGCCGCAGACATCTCGCCCAGGGCCGCGAGTTTCGAGCTTTGGGCCAGCGTCTGCTCGGCTACTTCCAGCGTCTTTTCAACCCGTTCCCTCTCAGCGATTTCCCGCTGTAGCCTTGCGTTCAATGCGCGAAGCTCTGCCGACTCGCGCTGGAACAAGGCCATTCTGAACGTGGCCCTACGGCTGAGCGCATAGAAGGCAAGCGCCAACAGAATCGCAAAACCCATGATTTCCAATGCAAGAACGCTGTTTACCTTCTCACGGATCGAGGCGTAGGTCGTGAACGAGGTCATGGTCCAGCCGCGGAATGGAATGCGTGTCTCCATGCGGATCACCGCCTCGCCCTGCAAATAGGCGTCGGGGGGCAGAGCCGTCCAATCGGTCGTGGCCCTGATAGCGCGCTGGATGGCACTTTGCGGCGGCTGCCGCAGCATGGCAGCCCCCTCTTCTACTCCGCGCCATTGCGGTTCAGTCGACAGAATAATGGTGCCCGTACTGTCAGCGACCAGAACAGCATCGGAGATCCCTGCCCAGGCGCGTTCGAATTTCTGCAGATCAACCTCGACAACGATGACACCAAGGATATCCGACGAGGCCTCCATCCGGCGCGAATAGATAAAGCTGTAACCACCGGATTCCTTTTCAATCACGGTGAAGATGGTCGAGTTTGACCGAATGGAATCTACAAAATACGGCGCGTTTCTGTGCGTCTCGCCCAACCGGCTGCGATCAGTTGCGGCAACAGATCGGCCATCCCGGTCTAAAAGCATCAAGGATGCGGCGCCTATCTCTTCGACAAAAGAAATAAGTCGCTGCGTGGACAGTGTAAAATCGCTGGATTGCAACGCCGAGATCAGCGTCGGATCCCGCGCTAGCAGCTGCGGCACAATCGCATTTCTGCGCAGCTCGCTCAGCAGGTTCCCGGAATACAGAGCAAGGCGCAGTTCGGCCCGGTTTCGCGTGGATTCAGTAAACCGATCCGTCAGCAGACTGTTGGTTATCCATATCGTCGCAACCGTTACCAACAAAAGCACCAGAACAGCCGCGCGCAAAGGCCAGCCAAGAGGCGCAGCGCGGAGCGGTTTGAACAGTGCAGACCAGGTAGAGCGTGTGTCGGAACTCATTCCCGAAAGTTACGCGGGCTAAGATGCAAGCTCAAGTCACGCAGGTGCGACGATGCCCGACAATGCGCGAAACAATGCCGTTCCATCGGTGCCACCATGCCCTTCGTCTGCCGCTCGTTCGGGATGCGGCATCATACCAAGAACACGGCGGTTTTCAGACAGAATGCCCGCAATGTCGCCAACCGAGCCGTTCGGATTCTCGGTATAGGTGAATGCGATCCGGTCGTGATCCCTGAGCGTGGACAATGTAGCCTCATCCGCGAAATAGTTTCCATCATGATGCGCAATCGGAATGCCGATCACATCGCCAGCGTTATAGCCTTGGGTAAAGGCGCTGTCGCTGGTTGCGACCTTCAGGCCTACGGTACGACAGATATATTTCAGGTTCGCATTGCGCAGCAGAGCGCCGGGCAGAATGCCCGTTTCGGTCAGGATCTGAAAACCGTTACAGATACCAACGGCGTATCCGCCACGCTCGGTGTGGTCGACCACGGCCTTGCAGATCGGGGATTGTGCGGCAATCGCTCCGCAGCGCAGGTAGTCTCCATAAGAAAACCCGCCGGGGACACCGACAATGTCCACGCCCTTGGGCAGAGCAGCATCTTTATGCCAGACCATGTCTACCTGGAATCCGGCCTGTTCAAAGGCAACGGCAAGATCCCGATCACAGTTGGAACCGGGGAAAACGATGACAGCTGCGCGCATGGCTAGCCCTCCTGCAAGCGGTTCAGACCAGTTCGATCTCGTAGCGTTCGATGACCGTGTTAGCCAACAGTTTTTCGCACATCTCGGTGACGTCCGATTCCGTCGCACCCTCGGCGAGTTCAAGATCAATCACCTTGCCCTGACGGACGCCTTCAACCTGATCAAAACCCATGGCACCCAATGCGTGGCGCACCGCTTCACCCTGCGGGTCAAGTACCCCGGTTTTCAGCATCACATGCACACGTGCTTTCATTTACTGCAACTCCAGCTGAGGGCCGGTATTTGAGGCCCGTTCCGTTGTGCGCGGGGATAGCGCGACTGTCGGCGTTCGACAACCCTTGTCAGCACCTACCCGGAACCCTTTAGCGCGGGATAATGCGTATCTATTGCGTTGAAGGTCCCTGTCAGAACCATTTCAACCGCTACGGCAACCAAAATGATGGCCATAACACGGGTGATCACATTGATCATTGTCGGCCCAAAGAACCTGGAAATAGGGTCAGCGAATAACAATCCCAGCCCGACAATAGCGCAGGCAATCAAAACGGCCGCCCCCAACGTTACTACCTCGGCGCCGTCGGGCAAACTATGCGCGAACACAATGGTTGTCGCGATAGTGCCGGGCCCAATCGTCAACGGGATAGCCAGGGGAACAACCGCAATGTTCTTCTTCTGCGCGCCATCTTTAACGGCTTTTTGATCGCTTTCTGACCGGTCAGACGCGTTCAGCATCGACATGCCAACCCCTAGAATAATCAACCCACCGGCGATGCGAAAAGACGGAATGTCGATACCGAAAAGCGCCAGAATTTCTTCGCCGATCAGTACCGAAATCAGTGATACAATCACCACTGTGGCTGTCACAACCATTGCAACGCGTTTACGTTCTGGCGGGCTGTACCCCTCGGTCATGCTGAGGAAGATCGGGATGCCGTATAGCGGGTTGAAAATCGCCAGCAGCGCAGCGAGGAACTTTAAAAATACTGCCTGATCAAATAGCTCGGCCATTTTTGTTCACCCGATTACGCTTGTTCAACAAACAATGCCGGACAAGCTGCGGCCCTGTCAAATACCCGATCTCAAATAAAAACGCCGCCCAATATCGGCGGCGTTTTTGCGTTGTTCTTCGGCGTTCGATCAGTTGATCAAGGTCGGTTTGGACACATTGCTTTTCGGCAGAACGCCTAGTCGACGCGCAACTTCCGAGTAGGCGTCGGTCAGGCTGCCCAAGTCGCGGCGGAACACGTCCTTGTCCAGCTTCTGGCCGGTTTCGATATCCCAAAGACGGCAGCTGTCTGGGCTGATTTCATCCGCTATGATCAGGCGCTGGAAGTCACCTTCATAGACGCGACCGATTTCAATTTTGAAATCGACCAGACGAATGCCAACCGCCAGCATCACACCGCTCATGAAATCATTCACCCGCAATGCGAGGCTAAGAATGTCTTCCATGTCCTGCTGGCTGGCCCATCCAAAGGCGGCGATATGTTCTTCGGTGACAAGAGGATCACCCAACGCGTCGTCCTTGTAGCAGTATTCCACTATCGGGCGCGGCAGCTGTGTCCCCTCGGCAATGCCAAGGCGTTTGGACATCGTGCCAGCCGCGAAATTGCGAACAATAACTTCAAGCGGTACGATTTCGCAGTTGCGGACCAACTGTTCGCGCATGTTCAGGCGACGGATGAAATGGGTCGGCACACCGATTTGATTCAACCCGTTCATGAAGTATTCGCTCAGGCGGTTGTTCAGCACACCTTTCCCGTCGATCACGTCCTTCTTTTCAGCGTTGAAGGCGGTGGCGTCATCCTTGAAATACTGCACGATTGTACCCGGTTCAGGGCCTTCATACAAAATCTTGGCCTTACCTTCGTAAATTTTCTTGCGACGCGCCATGAGCGACCTTTCCAGACTGTCGCGAGGGAAAAAGTTCCTTCGCCTTGGCGCTCTCTTAGTCCAACCCCCACCTTCCCGCAAGTTCCGAGGACCGAGAGGCTTTGACGCAGCGCAAATACCTTGCACCCGGATCGTCGTATCGTCATATCATTAAGGAAAGAACTACCAACCCAAGGGGTCCAACTGATGACTACGTTTGACGAGCGCGAAAATGCATTCGAAGCAAAATTCGCCCATGATGAAGAAATGCAGTTCAAAGCACAGGCGCGTTGCAACAAACTGCTTGGCCTTTGGGCGGCCGAAAAACTGGGCAAAACCGGTAATGAAGCCGATGAATACGCAAAATCCGTTGTGATTTCAGACCTGGAAGAAACCGGGCACGAGGATGTCGTGCGCAAAGTTTCCGGCGATCTCGGGGATCTGTCTTCGGATGACGATATCCGCGCAAAAATGGCCGAGTTTCTGGTCGAGGCCAAAGCACAGGTTCTCAACGAAACCAACTAAGGTCTCCCCGCAATATTCATGATCTTCATGAGATTTATGAATTTGATTTGACGCCCCGGTCATGAGACACGGGGCGTCTCGCATTTTTAGCGCGGCTCGCCAGTTTCGGAATATTCTTATGACAAATGCGCTCAGCAAACTTCTGGACTCCAACACGACTCTTTTGGCGGATGGAGCAACAGGTACAAACCTATTCAACATGGGCCTGCAGTCGGGCGACGCGCCCGAGCTTTGGAACGTCGATGCACCGGATAAAATCCGCGCGCTCTATCAGGGCTCAGTAGACGCAGGCAGCGACCTTTTCCTGACCAACACATTCGGCGGGACATCTGCGCGTCTCAAACTGCACGAGGCTCAGACCCGGGTCGCTGAACTGAACCGCGCAGGCGCAGAACTTGGCCGTGAGGTTGCTGACAAAGCCAACCGTCCGGTTATCGTCGCGGGATCGGTCGGACCAACCGGCGAGATCATGCAGCCTGTTGGCGCCCTGTCCCATGCCGATGCCGTGGAAATGTTCCACGAACAGGCGCAGGCATTGAAGGACGGCGGTGTCGATGTTCTTTGGGTCGAAACCATCAGCGCCCCAGAAGAGTTCAGGGCCGCGGCAGAAGCCTTTGCGCTGGTCGATATGCCCTGGTGTGGCACGATGAGCTTTGACACGGCTGGCCGCACCATGATGGGTGTCACATCCGCCGACTTTGCTCAGTTGGTTGAAACGCTCCCTAACCCGCCGGTTGCCTTTGGCGCAAATTGCGGGACTGGCGCGTCTGATATTCTGCGCACTGTCCTTGGATTTGTCGCACAAGGTACGGAACGACCGCTGATATCAAAAGGCAATGCCGGTATTCCGAAATATGTGGATGGACATATTCATTATGACGGCACGCCGGAACTGATGGGCCATTATGCGACCATGGCGCGAGAGGCTGGCGCAAGCATTATCGGCGGATGTTGCGGCACAATGCCCGAGCATCTGCGGCACATGAGAGCTGCGCTTGACGGTGCCCCGTCCGGTATACGCCCAACCCTTGATCAGATCACGGACGCGCTGGGCCCGTTCTCATCCGCAACTGACGGGACTGGCGAGTCCGCCCTTCCGGAACGGCGCGTGCGTAAACGCCGCCGCGCCTGACAACCTCAACGCCCTTCGAATTTCGGGGGGCGTTTTTGCATGAAGGCAACGACGCCTTCGGAAAAGTCTCGGCTGCGGCCACATTCACCTTGCAGATGCGCCTCTGCCTCGAGCTGTTGCGGCAGAGTGTTTTCATAGGTGCCGCGAATAGCCTTTTTGATGGCGCCAAACCCTGAGGTTGGACCTTTGGCCAGATACATGGCCCGCTTGCGCCAATGCGCTTCGAATTCCGCGTCGGGAACGGCTTCCCAGATCAGGCCCCAGTCATCGGCCTGACGAGCACTGATCTTATCGGCAAAAAGAGCAGCGCCCATGGCTTTGGCGAACCCCATCTGGCGCGGCATAAACCAGGTGCCACCAGCATCGGGCAACAGGCCGATACGGGCAAAAGCCTGCAGGAAATAAGCACTCTCCGTCGCGATCACGATATCCGCGCATAGCGCCAGATTGGCCCCTGCCCCCGCAGCAGCGCCATTTACTGCGGCGATTGTTGGAACCGGGCAATTATAGATTGCTTCAAGCATGGGCTCGTATTCGTCGCGCAGCGTGCGCTCAAGATCAATCTTCCCGGTGCTTGAGGCATCACCTAAATCCTGACCCGAGCAAAAAGCGTTTCCCTTACCGGTCAAAACAATCGCGCGGGCATGGGTGGCAGCGTGTTTCATCGCGTGTGTGACTTCGGCCCGCAACTGAGCGGTCATTGCGTTCAACTTCTCTGGGCGGTTCAGAGTTACCACTGCCAGATCATCCGCAATGTCCAACAGGATCGCTTCGTATTCCATCCACCCCTCCAAGGTTCGCTGCGCCTGCGACCCTGCCTCAATTTCCAATGAAGGAAAAGGTGAACCGAAGGTCAATCTTTGAGGATTTCGCGTAATCGTTCTTTCTCGGCGTCGCTAAGGAGGCCGTCACCTTCCCTTCGGTCCTGTTCCGCCGATCTTTTGCGTAAAAAGCTGAAACCAGTCGCCACAGCGATCAAAAGCATGATCGGACCGGCCAGCCACAAAAGGATGTTCGATCCTGACGTTGTTGGCCTTAGCAAAACATATTCGCCGTAGCGATCAACGATAAAGTCAATCGCCTGTCCATCTGTGTCGCCGGCCACCAGGCGTTCGCGCAATAACAGGCGCAAGTCACGGGCCAATCCTGCATTGCTTTCGTCTATGCTTTCGTTGCGGCAAACCAGACAGCGCAAGCCGGAACTCAGATCCCGCGCCCTCTGTTCCAGGATCGGATCATCAAGCACCTCGTCAGGTTGGACAGCCATGCTTGGCGTTGCCAGTAAAAGCAGTATCAGTAGAAACCGTTTCATTCCGCCGGAACCCCCTGCGTCGGCGTCTTGCGCGCGCCTGCCGCAACGCGAAAACGCCTGTCGCAAAGGCTAAGAACGCCTCCGAGCGCCATCAGTAGGCACCCGCCCCAAATCCAATTCGCTAAAGGCTTGATATAAGTCCGCACGACCCAGCCACCATTTGCCTGCTGATCTCCAATGACGACGTAAAGATCCCTGAGAAACCGATAGTCAATCGCAGCTTCAGTCGTTGGCATCCTTGAAACTGGGTAGTCGCGTTTTTCCGGATGCAGTGTTGCGATTGTTCGACCGGCCTGTTCGACCTTAACATCGGCTGTGGTTGAGAAATAGTTGGGCCCCTCGACATTCCGAACCTGTTCAAGTGTCAGGGTGAACTGGCCAACCTCGAAAGGCTGCCCCGTCTGCGCAACGCGGATATCCTCGACCTCCCATGCGGTCAGCCCGGCGATGGCAAAGATCGTAACCCCCAGTCCGGTATGGGCTGCAGCCTTGCCCCAATCGGCACCGGGCAGTCTGAACAGACGCTGCAGGTTGTTTTTTCTTCCAGTACGGCTCCAAAGGTCCACAATAGCGCCAAATGTGATCCAGGCCCCCAGAAACAGCCCCACGGGTCCCAATGCGCTGCGACCGGTCTGCATGACCCAAACGAGCAAGCCAAGCGCAACCGCCAGAAGGAATGCGAACCGCAACGAATGCGCCGCCTTGCCAAGCTTTCCACGTTTCCACGGAAGCATTGCACCAAGCGGTAATACAATCCCCAGCGCAACCATGAACGGTGTGAACGCCGCATTAAAGAACGGCGCGCCGACCGAGAGTTTGCGATCAAATGCCATCTCGGCCACCATCGGCCACAAGGTTCCGAAGAACACAACGAAACAGCTGACCGCCAGTAGAATATTGTTCAGCACCAGGGCGCTTTCGCGGCTGACCATACCAAACACGCCCTTGGCCTCCATCGCTTGCGCGCGTGCCGCATAGAGTGTCAACGCACCGCCAATGAAGACCACAAGAATGATCAGGATAAACACGCCGCGTTCAGGATCATTGGCAAAGGCATGTACCGAAGTCAAAAGCCCCGATCGCACAATGAACGTCCCGATCAGCGAAAAGCCAAAGGCGATGATCGCCAGAAGGATGGTCCAGCTCTTCAGCGCTTCACGCTTTTCGACCACGATAGCAGAATGCAACAGGGCTGCCGCCAATAGCCACGGCATGAAAGAAGCGTTTTCGACCGGATCCCAGAACCAGAACCCGCCCCAGCCCAGCTCGTAGTAGGCCCACCAAGATCCAAGCGCGATCCCAATGGTCAGAAAAATCCATGCGGCCAGCGTCCAGGGACGCACCCACCTCCCCCAAGAGGCATCCACGCGCCCTTCGATCAGCGCGGCCACTGCAAAGCTGAAGGCCATGCTCAGGCCGACATAGCCCAGATACAGAAACGGCGGGTGGAATGCCAAGCCTGGATCTTGCAACAATGGGTTGAGATCCCGCCCATCAAACGGGGCGATAATCAGACGGTCAAATGGGTTCGAGGTGAGTAGGATAAAAGCGTAAAACGCCACCCCTACGGCCGCCTGAACCGCCAGCACGCGCGCTTTGAGCGTCGGAGGTAACCCTGCGCCAAAAAAAGCGGCCATGGCCCCGAAAACTGCAACGATCAGGACCCACAGCAACATTGACCCTTCGTGGTTGCCCCACGTGCCGCTGATTTTATACAGCATCGGTTTGGCGGAATGGCTGTTTTCAACCACTATCCGCAATGAGAAATCAGAGGTGGTAAAGGCCCAGACCAACGCCGCGAAAGAGAAGGCGACTAACAGAAACTGTGCAATAGCGGCGGTTTCTGCAAAGGACATCCAGCCAGTCCACCGTTTCGCAGCCCCTATCAGCGGAATGACCGTCTGAACGATGGCGACGAGAAAGGCGAGTATCAGCGCGAAGTGACCAAGTTCTGTAATCATGGTCCCGCATATATTCCTGTTGAGGGACAATCACCAATCACTTTCGCCTCTGCAGGACGCACATAGTGTCGCGGGTCAGGCGGACCGACCCCGCCGCCAATCCTCGAGCGCAGGGTTGAAATCGGGTTTTAGGACCTCATCGGCCAAGCCTGCATCTGTCCCAGTATCAGCGACCCCAATCAATCGTTCCCGCATCTCTGCCAGTGTTTCGATGTTTTCCATAACTTTCGGAGTACGTGTCATCGTTGCCGAAATTTCACGCTGCAGATCCTGCACCTTGGTCTGGTGTCTTGCGCCGAAATAGAACGAGACGACCACGCCCAACAACCACCACAAGGGCTCAGGCACCAACGCAATCCCCTGCATCCGAGCGGCAAACCAAAGCGGATCTACCATAGCGGCGACAAACAGTCCCAATGTTCCCAAGGCCATGGCGGGGCGCGGCAGCCGGTTGAGCCCATCCATAAAACGGTCAAATGCACCTTTTTGAACCCGCTCGAACTCAGCCCTATACTGTTCCAGTACTCCCTGTTGTCGCGTCAGGTCGCGTTTAGCGCCCTGCTCAGCATTTTCACGAAAGACTTCGGTTGTTTCACGCACGACATTCCGACCCTCGCCAAACAAGAACGCAAATATCCCCGAGATCAGCCCCATTCAGAAACCCTCCTTTGAAATTCTGCGTCGCTAAGATGATAGGTCGGTGACAGGAATTCCTCAGCGCGTCGTATCCAGCCACCTTTTGCCCCAGACCGGGACCGAGCATATTTGCGAGAGGCTGGACGATGTTCCGCTATCCGGAAATAATAGTTTCTCCTGGCAACGCCATAGGCATCCCGCAGCGCGACAGGGTCCGGTTCAGACGCAGCACTACAAGCCTGCGCCGTCTGCGGGCCTACAACGCCATCTACGACGACACGATACCCCATTTCACGCAGCAAATGTTGCATAATTTTAACAGCTTGAGCGCCTGAATTCACGTACATGTCGAAGACAGATGGCTGCAGAATGTTAGGCAGTAGGTGTAATCGCGGTTTTGAGAAATAGTGGCGGATAAAGATTTCAACGGCCTGCGACCGGCTCAGCCGCCTTACATCGGATACATCAACCATCCCGTCCTGCGTCAGGTCCAGTTGCAATCTGCGCATGGTATGGACTGTTACACCGAATTTTGTCGCTCCACCCGGATCGTCGGGGTCATCGACAAAACCACCTTCACGCGTAACTATCTGTTCCGCGATCTGCCGAACCGTCTGCATGTACTGTTCTCCAACTTGGGACAGACAAACGCTCGGACAATTCTGTTAATACAGCGAAAATAGAAAGGGCGCTGCATGTCGATCCACGCAACGCCCGAATTCCGATCTCAAAGCCTATGGCTCAGCTCTCGCCGGCCTCCTTGTAAATACCTTGTTCTTTCAACGCGTCCACAACCTCTTTTGGCATATAGGTCTCATCGTGTTTCGCAAGAATTTCTGAGGCTTCAAAGACTCCGTTTACGTAGCTTCCGGTGCCAATCATACCCTGGTTTTCCGAGAACAAATCAGGCAAAACCCCAGTAAACGTGACCGGCACACTTTCGCCACCGTCCGTCACTACGAAACGCACGGTTTCCCCTTGCCCCCGCACGATCGAACCCTCTTCGACCAGACCACCGATCCGGAATATTTCAGTCGGTTTTGGCGGCTCTGCCATTACTTCACTGGGCGAGCGGAAGAAATTGATGCCGTCCTGCATAGCGTATCCGATCAACGCCGTAGACACTGCCAAAGCAACGATTGACAGAAGGATGATTTGAACGCGACGACGTTTCTTGAGCGTTTTCATTTGTTCCTCATGGGAAAAGTGGGGCCATCATCAGACCCGCAGTTTCAGCTTCACCTAACATTAGGTTAGCGTTCTGCAAGGCTTGGCCACTGCTACCTTTTGTCAGGTTATCCAGTGCTCCGATCACAATGGCGCGCCTCTCGATCCGGTCGCTGACCACGCCGATATGGCAGAAATTCGAGCCGCGCACATGGTGGGTCGAGGGTGTTTCGCCAAATGGCAGAATCTGGATAAATGGTTCGCTTTCATAGGTTTTCACAAGCGCTTCATAAACGCTCGTGGGGTCACCTTTGACATATGTAGTGGCTAGGATACCCCGGTTTGCTGGAACCAGATGCGGAGTGAACTGAACATTGACCGGGCGCCCTGCAAGGGCAGAAAATTCTTGATCGAATTCCCCTAAATGCCGATGCGTACCGCCAACTGCATATGCGTTATACCCTTCGCTAAGTTCGGCATGCAGCAGGTTTTCTTTCAGCGACCGCCCGGCACCAGACACAGCGCATTTGAGGTCCAGAATGATGTCATCCAGATCAATGACACCGGCCGAAATCAAGGGACGCAATACATATTGTCCGGTAGCGGCGTTGCAACCTGTTCCGGCAACCAAACGGGCCGTGCAAATTTGATCGCGATAAAACTCGGTCAGGCCGTAAACGGCCTCCTCCTGCTGCTCCAAAGCCGCATGAGGGTTGCCATACCATTTTTCATATTCCTCAGGGTCGCGTAGCCGGAAATCGGCGGACAGGTCGATGATTTTCAGGTCCTTCGGCAGATCGCGGATAACTTCCTGGCTGGTTTTATGTGGCAGCGCGCAAAAGCACAGGTCGATCCCTGAAAAGTCGATTTCTGAAATTTTGCAAAGAACCGGTAATTTCAAGTGCCGCAAATGTGGAAATACCTGCGCCATCGACTGTCCGGCTTTCCGCTCGGCAGAAAGTGCAGCGATTTCCATATTCGGATGCTCGGCGATCAACCGAACCAGTTCAGCGCCGGTATAACCCGAAGCGCCCAGAATTGCGATTTTGTGGGTCATCTTGGACCTCTTGAAACTGTATGCCACTGTTCATGCCCGCCACTGTGACAGTCATGGGATTACGGGTTCTTTCAGGCCGCGTCTTTGACCAAAGTCAGACAGCCTCGAAAGTAATTTGTCGTCGGAGGAACTGGGTGGCGCGATCACTGACAACGCCTGGCTTACCAGTGGTCAGATAACCGCCCTTTGCCGCACCCTGCATATTCGGATGCCGCTGCAAATAGTCTGCCAGACTTTCTGCAACCAGATCACCCTGGCTGAACACCTCAACGTCGGGTCCTAAGGCCTTCTGAAACGCCTCAGCCATTAAGGGATAGTGCGTACAGCCCAGAATTGCGGCCTGAGGCTCTGGCATCTTGCGTTTCAGGGCGTCCACATGGCTTCGCACCAGCGCTTCGGCCAGGATCATGTCGCCTTCCTCGATGGCATCAACGACCCCACCGCAGGCCTGCGCCTCAACATCTACGCCAATCGCACGAAAGGCCAATTCGCGTTGAAACGCGCGACTGGATACGGTGGCCGGGGTCGC
Organism: Ruegeria sp. CDSC081; assembly: GCF_059610485.1. Lineage (NCBI taxonomy): Bacteria > Pseudomonadati > Pseudomonadota > Alphaproteobacteria > Rhodobacterales > Roseobacteraceae > Ruegeria > Ruegeria sp. CDSC081. Next base: position 216,303 of record NZ_JBXWNS010000001.1, read on the forward strand.
AAACAAAGCGACATGTTTGACCGCGACTTCACGCGGCGGGCTGTTGTCACCCCATTGCCGCTCAGTCAGCGCTTCGATCAATGGAACAAAAACGCCCAAGACGCGCTTGCCTTGAGGCACGCCCTCTTCCTGCATCCGCCGCAAAGCAGCAGCGCTGGCCGTATTGCAGGCCAGAATCACCAGATCACAGCCCCGGTTCCAGAGGTCGTTCACCGCACCCCGGGTCAGCTCATAGATATTCTCTACATCACGCACCCCGTAAGGCGCATGTGCGCTGTCCGCGTAATACAGGAAATCAACGTCGGGAAGACGTTTCTGCGCGGCGTTCAGAACGGTCAGACCGCCCAAACCAGAATCAAAAATGCCTACTGCCATTTGCCCCTTTAGGCGCGATGCCGTTCCTCAAATTCATAGCCATAGTCATAAGACTTTAGTGGCTTTGGAGACAGCTCATACGTTGCTTTGCGCAAGAAATCCATCATCTTGCGCGTATCCTTGGCCAACGGGTCCAGAACGTCGCGGCCGATGGGCTCTCCGATCACCACTTGGACCGGGGTATCAACGCGTTTTTTGAATTCCTTGATCAGCAATCCCATGCGCAATGTATTGTGCAGATGGCTGGCGATCTGAAACAGGCGTGAGGTATGACCGTCAAAAAAGACCGGCACAACTGTCGCGTCTGATTTGGCAACCATCCGCGCTGTGAAGCCACGCCAGCCCGGGTCCATCGGGTACGAGAAAGGCTTTGCCCCTGTGCTGACGGTACCGCCGGGAAATATGCCAATCGCGCCGCCCTCGCCCAGATAGTTCAAAGCTTTCTTGCGGGTCTCGAGGTTCTGCTTCATCGCAGCTTTTGTATCGTCGAATGAAATCGGCAGAACGACCCGATTCAGATCCTCTGCCTTACGAAACACATGGTTGGCCAGAATGCGAAAATCCCCACGCGTACTGGACAACATGTGCCCCATCATCAACCCATCCAGAATTCCGTATGGGTGATTGGCAATCAGAATCAGAGAGCCATCACGGGGAATATTAGACAATGACCCGCCAACCACATCCAGAGACAAACCGTATCTCTCAACCATGACCGACCAGAAATCTCGCCCGTTGGCCACGTCTTTTTCGTACCCATCAGCACGCCTGATAAGGCGCAGGCGGCCTGTGGTGTTCTCCATAAGCTTGATGACCATCCGTCCGCTTTTGGTTTCGGCGGAATAGGCATAAGAAATGTCACGTGCAACATGGCGTCGCGAGGGCATGGAAGTCTCCGGTTTTGTACCTGCATTTTAAATGCAAGTAACAATTTTGCCTAGCTGTCGTGACACGGTTGTGACGAATTACTCGGCGGCGGCCTGTAATTCAGGTCCTCCGTTCCGTATCGTGGTCAACAATTCTTCTCTGCGTTTGGCGGCGCTCGCCTCATTCGCCTTAAGGACGGGTCCAAAACCTTTGATATCCAGGGGCAACTTAGCGAGCGAAATTACGGCATCCTTTGTTTGGATGGAAATCAGCGGAGTGATCTCTTTGAGATCACGCTCATATTGCTTGATCAGCTCACGCTCCATTCGACGTTCGACACTATAGCCAAAGATATCCAGCGGAGTACCTCGAAGAACTTTTAGCCGAGACATGAATTTCAGCGGCTTCAGCATCCATTCGCCGAAACTCCGTTTGCGGGGTCGGCCATCTGGTCCTTTGCCACCAAGCAGCGGTGGGGCAAGGTGGAATGTCATTTTGAATTCGCCATCAAATTCAGCGGCGGCTTTCTCCCGACTGGACAGTAACAACCGGGCTACTTCGTATTCGTCTTTGTAAGACAACAGTTTATGATATCCTTTTGCGACAGCATCACGAATTTCTGCATCCTCAAACGAGTCAACGATTTTGCGGTAGCGTTTCGCCAAACGAGCGCTTTGATACTGGGTCAGATGATCTGCGCGGAACGCGATGACCTGCTCTGGTGATTTCGGGAGGTTGGAAACACTTGGCCGTAGAATCTCATCGACTTTTTCCGGGTGTAAAACCGCCCAACGACCGATCTCAAAGGCTCTTTTATTGCGTTCAACCGCCGTTCCGTTCAGATCAATGGCTGCAATCACCGCATCGAGGCTGACGGGTATCAGCCCGCGCTGCCATGCGGCCCCAAAAACCATCATGTTCGAATAGATTGAGTCTCCCATCACTGCGCGCGCAAGCTCAGTGGCATCAAACAGGGAAACGTCTTCTTTCAATCGTGCTTGCAGCGCCAATTCCAGCCTCTCACCAGGAATCCTAAACTTAGTGTCGCGCGTGAAGTCACCGGTAACGGTTTCGTGGCTGTTGACCACCGCTCCGGTCTGACCCAAGCGTGTCAGGCCAAGTGTTTTGGCCCCGGCGGACACAACCAAATCACCACCGATCAATGTGTCGGCTTCACCCGTTGCCACACGTATTGCACTGATATCTTCTGGCCGGTTGGCAATACGGCAATGAATATGAACCGCACCGCCTTTCTGGGCCAAGCCTGCCATCTCCATCATTCCGGCGCCTTTGCCGTCAATCTGGGCCGCCTGTGCCAGAATCGCGCCCAGCGTGACAACTCCGGTCCCACCGATGCCGGTGATGACAACATTATGTGTGCCCACTATTTCAGGCAGCTCGGGCATCGGAAGATCGGGCAGATCAAGTTCGGTCGTCGCTTCTTTGCGAATCTTCGCGCCTTCCAGCGTCACAAAGGAGGGGCAGAACCCACTCAGACACGAAAAATCCTTGTTACAGCTTGATTGGTCAATCGCGCGTTTCCGGCCAAGTTCGGTTTCCTTGGGAACAATCGAAACACAGTTCGATTGGATGCCGCAGTCACCGCAGCCCTCACAGACATCCGTATTGATAAAGACCCTTTTGTCCGGGTCGGGAAAGGTTCCGCGTTTACGACGACGGCGTTTCTCAGCGGCGCAGGTCTGGACATAGACGATGACCGAGACGCCCTCATAGGTGCGGAATTTCTCTTGCACAGTCATCAGTTCGGCGCGCTCAAAGCTCTCTACCCCTGCGGGTAAGGCTTTGAAGTTTACATCTTCTTTTTCGTCATAGACCAGCGCGACATGTGTGACGCCCATAGCCTTGACCTCGGCCGCGATCCTTTCGGCGGTCAGATCACCCTCATTGCCCTGCCCGCCCGTCATTGCGACTGCATCGTTGAACAGAATCTTGAAGGTGATGTTCGTACCCGCCGACAAAGCTGCCCGGATCGCCTGAACACCGGAATGGTTATAGGTGCCGTCTCCGAGGTTCTGGAACACATGATTGGTGGTCGAGAACGGCTCTTCCCCGATCCAGTTTGCCCCTTCGCCACCCATCTGAGTAAAGCCAAATGTGCTTCGATCCATCCACTGAACCATGTAATGGCATCCGATGCCTGCATAGGCCCGGCTTCCGTCTGGTACCTTGGTCGAACTGTTATGCGGGCATCCAGAACAGAAATACGGAAGGCGCGAGGCTATTTCCTCGGCATTGTCCGCCCGGCGCGCTTCGGTCAGCTTGGTCAAACCTGCGCGGACCCCGTCGGTATCACGGCCTTCTTCAATCAGAATACCGCCCAGTTTTTCAGCGATCATGTTCGGATCAAGGGCACCGCGGGTGGGAAACAGCTCTTCCCGGTGTAGCGTCCCAGCACCGCCCTTGTACCAGCCATAGACTCGTCGACCACGGCGGTCGTCAAAGATCGCTTCCTTAACCTGAACCTCGATCAGTTTGCGCTTTTCCTCAACGATTACAATCAGGTCCAAACCTTCTGCCCAGTCATGAAATCCGGACATATCCAGAGGGAATGTCTGTCCGACCTTATAGGTCGTGATGCCAAGGCGCTCGGCTTCGGCCTCATCAATATTCAGCAGGGAAAGCGCATGGGCGAGGTCCAGCCAGTTCTTGCCAGCGGCCACCAGTCCGATCTTTGCACCGGGTTTGCCCCAGACACGTTTGTCCATCCGGTTAGCGCGTGAAAACGTTTCAGCCGCAAAACGCTTGTAATCAATAATGCGCTCTTCCTGCAGATGAGGCGTATCGCCAAGCCGGATGTTCAGCCCTCCTTCGGGCATATCAAACTCAGGCACCACGACTTTCATGCGATCGGGGTTGCCATCAACGACCGAAGTCACCTCTATCGTGTCCTTCATGGTCTTGAGGCCGACCCAGACACCGGCGAACCGGCTGAGCGCGAATCCGTAAACGCCGTAGTCGAGTATCTCCTGTACTCCGGCCGGGCTGACCACTGGCATGTACATATCAACCAACGACCACTCGGACTGATGCAGCACGGTCGAGCTTTCGCCCGTGTGATCATCACCCATGGCCATCAGAACGCCACCATGTGCCGCAGTCCCTGCCATATTGGCATGGCGCATCACGTCGCCTGACCGATCTACACCAGGTCCTTTTCCGTACCACAGACCAAAGATGCCATCGAACTTGCCGTCACCCCTTAACCCGGCCTGCTGACTGCCCCAAAGCGCGGTTGCCGCAAGATCCTCGTTCAGACCGTATTGAAAAGTGACATGGCTTTCTGTCAGCTGTTTCTGCGCGCGCATCATCTGCTGGTCGACCGCTCCAAGAGGCGATCCGCGGTATCCCGTCACCAATCCTGCAGTGTTCAGACCCGATTTCGTGTCGCGCGCTTTTTGCATCAGCATAAGGCGCACAAGCGCCTGAGTGCCGTTCAATAAAACCGTGTTTTTGCTTAGGTCGAAACGGTCGTTCAAAGAAATTTGTGGCTTACTCATCAAACGCCTCCCCTCGTCAGATCAGTGTGCTTCATCTGCTTCCATATTAGGTCATAATAACTGACCTGCCTAGGGCTTATCCTCTGAAACGCAAGGATTTCGCCGTTTGAATGTAGAAGTTGTCACCTATTTCATATAGGCGTTCGGCAGGATAACGAAAGTTGCGGCGATGGATTGGGACAAGCTTAGGATATTTCACGCGGTTGCAGATGCGGGCAGCCTGACACATGCAGGCGATAAGCTGAACCTATCTCAATCGGCAGTCAGCAGACAAATTCGGGCATTGGAAGAGTCACTTGATTCGACGTTGTTCCATCGTCACGCCCGCGGTCTGATTCTGACCGAACAGGGTGAGCTGCTGTTCGACGCCACCTCGGCAATGTCCAAGCGACTGGACGCGGCAGCGGCGCGCATACGAGACAGCGAAGAAGAAGTCTTTGGTGTGCTACGGGTCACAACCACATTTGGGTTCGGGACCCTATGGCTCGCTCCGAGGTTGCCAAAGCTGTATGAACAATACCCGGACCTAAATATCGACCTCATGCTTGAGGAACGCGTTCTTGACCTGCCAATGCGCGAGGCCGATGTCGCCATTCGTATGAAAGAGCCTAGCCAGGCAGATCTGGTGCGCAAGCGCCTGATGACAGTACAGATGCTGCTTTATGCTACCCCGGAATATCTAAAGGAAAGCGGTCAACCTGCCTCCCTCGAAGAAATCTCGAGCCATCGACTTATCTGTCAGACCCCCTCAGCCCCCCAAGTAGGGGCCAGTGCGGCAATGGTACGGCATCTGATGACCTATAACCCGGCGTCGTTGCTGACAGTGAACAACTATTTCGGTGTCTTGCAGGGCGTACTGCACAATCTGGGAATTGGCTTGCTGCCCGATTATGTCACGCATGATTTCCCGCATCTGCTGCCGGTACTTTCAGACATCGAAACGGCAGACGTTCCTGTTTATCTCGCCTACCCCGAAGAGTTACGCCACTCCAAACGCGTGGCAGCCTTCCGCGATTTTGTGCAGGACGAGATCATCGCGCAGCGTAAACACCTGAAGAAAATGGGGAAACTATAGCTATGCGTCAACGTCATAGCGGACATGACGGACTATCACACTGAAACGCCTTGATCGTTATCAAACTGATGCCTAAATGAGCACTCGAAGGCGGTGATGCTGTAACGCTCATCATCTTCATACCTCCCTGTTGGACTACGGCCGAGCTTAGTGCTCGGCCTTTTTTTTGGCCCTGACTTAATCGGTGACACCGAACAGCCGAAAATTGCTGGGAAATTTCCACCTCCGCGCCTATAATCCCGTAAAAGATCAAAAATTCGTGTTCGAGGGAAAATTCATGCACCATCCACTCCGCCTATTACTGGCGTTGATTTCCGCCATTCTTCTTGCGGTACCAGTACACGCACAAGACAGTGGGGCCGTGTCGTCTACGGTCACAATTCCAGAGGACCTGACGCCCGATCAGGTTGATGGCTTGGTGGCACGTATGTCCGACGATCAGGTTCGCGCCATTTTGCTGGAACGGCTCGATGCGGTTGCAGAAAAGCAGGCGGCAGCAAACGAAAACCATGAAGATCCGCTTACCGAAATCAGTGAAATCTGGGCCGAGATGGTTACCTCTTGGACGCAGGTTTTGACCACATTGCCAAATATCGTCGGCGCCCAGGTTGTGGCGTTCAGCAATTTCTCAGCGAAATTCGGATCTACCGGGGTGTTTGGCCTGTTTGGGTTGATCCTAGCAGTTCTGGTGGCCGGATACGCTGCTGAGAAATTGTTTGGGTTTCTCACCCGCAAATGGCACGAAGAGCCCGATGGGAATTCCGATGCTGATCTTTGGAGCGCGGTACGTTACTTGTTCCGCCGTTTCTGCCGGGAAATCGCAGGGCTTGTTGTGTTCTATGTTGTTATCCGGGCGATTGGACGGGGCTTGCTGACGACAGAACAGCTTACCTATGCCGCCCCATTCGTTTTCTACCTGATTTGGATTCCGCGTCTGGGCGCAGCCGCCTCACGCTTTGTGCTGGCGCCCAAAAAGCCACATTACCGGTTGGTCAACATAGACGATCATTGGGCCAAATATCTGCATCGCAACCTGATTGGCCTTCTTCTATTGATCGGCCTCACGCTCTTTATCGTACGGTTCAACTTGCTTAACGGTATCACCCCGGCCGATACGCGTATCGGTTTCTGGCTGAACGCTGGCATCCATATATACATTGGGATCATCGCTTGGACCGCGCGCGAAGGGTTGTCTCAGATGATGTTGGGCACGGACCCGGATCACACCAAATTCGATGAAAAGGTCGCTCATTACTATCCCTACTTCGCTATCGGCGTTTCGGTGGTGATATGGTTCCTGGTCGAATTCCTGATCGCACAGCGTGATCCCAGAACACTTGCCCTGCTTGGCAAAGGGCCACATTTCACGACGATGTTCTGGCTGCTGATCGCACCAGCGCTTGATACGCTGATCCGTGGCCTAGTGCGCCATCTTCAACCCCCAATGTTGGGCGACGGACCATTGGCCGAACGCGCCTATAAATCAGCCAAGCGCAGCTATATCCGGATCGGTCGCGTGCTGGCGGGCCTGTTTGTGGTCTTTATGATCGCGCGGGTCTGGCAGCTTGATCTTCGACATGTCGCCTCTGCCGGGATCGGAACCGACGTTGGCGGTACGGTTATCGAATTCCTGATGATCATCGCTGTCGGATACATCTTGAACGAGGTCGTCTCACTATGGATCAACCGTCGTCTTGCCAAGGAACAGACAACGGCAGAAGAGCTGGATGAAGAGGCCGGTGGCGAGGGTGGCGGCGCAGGCGGCTCACGTCTGGCGACGGTTCTTCCCCTGCTGCGGATCACGGCGCAAGTCACGATTGCGGTCATCTTCGGCCTGCTCGCATTGGGCGCGCTGGGCATCAACATCACCCCACTTCTGGCAGGTGCCGGTGTCCTTGGTCTTGCGATCGGTTTCGGCGCTCAGAAGCTGGTGGCTGATATCGTCGGCGGTGTCTTCTTCCTTATCGACGATGCGTTTCGCGTGGGTGAATATGTCGATGTCGGTGGCACCATGGGCACCGTCGAGAAAATCTCGATCCGCTCGATGCAGCTCCGCCATCACCGTGGGCCCGTTCACACGATCCCCTATGGCGAGATTCAAAAGCTGACCAATTTCAGCCGTGACTGGGTGATCATGAAGCTAAAGTTCACCGTGCCGTTTGACACTGATCCCAACAAGGTCAAGAAGATCTTCAAGAAGATCGGCGCCGAGATGATGGCGGACGAAACCCACAAAGAAGGCTTCTTGCAGCCCTTTAAATCGCAAGGTGTGTTCGACTTTGACGATGTTGGCATGATCATCCGCGGCAAGTTCATGGCCAAGCCGGGCAAGCAGTTCACGCTTCGCAAGGAAATCTTCAACCGGGTGAAGGCCGAGTTCAATGCCAATGGCATCGACTTTGCCCGCCGCGAAGTTCGCGTAGCAATTCCTGGTCTGGAAGAGGCCGAGAACCTTACCGAACAACAAAAAGCTGCTGTTGGGGCCGCTGCGGCGGACTCGATCAACAAGGGAGAAACCCCAGCTTAAAGACCAGATACAGACGCCACGCGGCTTTTGGGCCGCCTGGCAGGAAGTACTATAGACGGAACCGGCCACTGGCGCGGTTCCGTTTCTTTTTCTGGGTACACAAAGCGCAGAAAAGCTCGAAATTGGCATATGCCGGTTACGTTATTCGACCCTGCGCTGACTTGGCCCTTCCCACAGACGCGCCCTTGCCCTACAAGGCCCGCAATCTCGGCCACCATGGATACAGGACAAACGATGCAAGAGCCCGCCATCACACCGGATCTGATTGCCGCGCACGGGTTGAAACCCGAAGAATACGAGATGATCCTGGAGATTATCGGGCGCGAGCCAACCTTTACCGAGTTGGGCATTTTCTCGGCCATGTGGAACGAGCATTGTTCCTACAAATCCTCCAAGAAATGGCTGCGCACCCTGCCCACCTCTGGACCCCAGGTGATCTGCGGACCGGGTGAAAATGCAGGTGTGGTCGATATCGGCGATGGTCAGGCCGTGGTCTTCAAGATGGAAAGCCACAACCATCCGTCTTACATCGAACCCTATCAAGGTGCGGCCACCGGGGTTGGAGGTATCCTGCGCGACGTTTTCACCATGGGTGCGCGCCCAATCGCCTCGATGAACGCGCTGTCTTTTGGTGAACCCGGCCACCACAAGACCCGTCAGCTGGTCAATGGCGTGGTCGAAGGTATCGGCGGCTATGGCAACTGTTTCGGCGTCCCTTGCGTTGGCGGCGAAGTGCGCTTTCACCCGGCCTATAATGGCAACTGCCTTGTGAATGCCTTCGCAGCCGGGCTGGCTGACAGTGACAAGATTTTCTACTCAGCCGCATCGGGCGTCGGCATGCCGGTTGTCTATCTTGGGGCCAAGACCGGACGCGACGGCGTGGGCGGAGCCACCATGGCCAGCGCCGAATTTGACGACACGATCGAGGAAAAGCGCCCCACCGTTCAGGTTGGCGACCCGTTCACCGAAAAACGCCTGATGGAAGCGACGCTGGAGCTGATGCAGACCGGCGCGGTGATCTCGATCCAAGATATGGGCGCGGCGGGCCTGACCTGTTCCGCAGTTGAGATGGGTGACAAAGGCGGTCTGGGCGTTCGGCTTGATCTGGAAAACGTCCCCCAGCGCGAAGAGAACATGACAGCCTATGAGATGATGCTGTCGGAATCCCAAGAACGCATGTTGATGGTTCTCAAACCCGAGCTTGAGGCCGAGGCTCGCGCCGTTTTCGATAAATGGGACCTGGATTTCGCCATCGTGGGTGAAACCGTCGCCGAAGATCGCTTTCTAATCATGCATAATGGTGAGGTCAAAGCCGATCTGGTTCTGTCCAAACTCTCCTCAACCGCGCCCGAATATGATCGCCCGTGGGAGCCTACACCGCAAGCAGAAGATCTGGCCGACGTGCCTCAGATCGACCCAATCGACGGTCTGCGCGCCCTGCTCGCTTCGCCAAACTATGCGGGCAAGCAATGGGTTTACGAGCAGTATGACACCATGGTTATGGCTGATTCCGTGCGTACGCCTGGTCTGGGCGCCGGCATGGTTCGTGTACACGGCACCGACAAAGTTCTTGCTTTCACCAGTGACGTTACCCCGCGCTATGTGCGAGCCAACCCTGTAGAAGGCGGCAAGCAAGCTGTTGCCGAAGCTTATCGCAACCTGACCGCCGTCGGGGCATTGCCGCTGGCGACCACTGACAACCTGAATTTTGGCAACCCGGAAAAGCCCGAGATCATGGGCCAGTTCGTCGGTGCCATCCAAGGCATTGGTAAGGCCGTCGCAGCGTTGGATATGCCCATCGTGTCCGGCAACGTGTCACTTTACAACGAAACCGACGGTCAGGCGATCCTGCCGACCCCGACAATTGGAGCGGTCGGCCTTCTGGCGCACACGGACGAGATCATAGGTAATGAGGTCCGCGACGGCCACGTGGCTCTGGTCATCGGCGATACGCAGGGGCATCTGGGCCAATCCGCCCTTCTGGCCGAAGTGTTCAACCGCGAAGATGGCGACGCGCCGCATGTCGATCTGGATGCCGAAAAGCGCAACGGAGAGTTCATCCGCGCAAACCGAGAGATGATCAAGGCTTGCACCGATCTTGGCGATGGTGGTCTGGCATTGGCAGCCTTCGAACTGGCCGAAGCAACCGGCGTCGGCATAACGCTTGACGACGCCTCGACCGAATTCCTGTTTGGCGAGGATCAGGCCCGTTATCTGGTCGCCTGCAACTTTGACCAGGCCGAAGCCCTGATGATTGCCGCAGGTCAGGCTGGCGTTCCACTGGTATCGGTCGGGCGGTTCACGGGCGACAGCGTCCGCATCGGCTCTTCTGAGGCCTTGCTTGATGAACTGACTGCCACTTTCCGCAACAGCTTCGCCGAAGCCGTCGCCTGATTTTGGCACCTGCGCTTCTGAAAACCTGCACTTTGACAAGTGCAGGTTTTTGTCATTTCGGGGCGTCTATCTGACCCTTGCGCGCCCCGCCCCGGCGCACTACATCTTGGGAAAGACTTTCAGGAGAAACCTACATGCCGATGAGCGCCCACGAGATTGAGAACCTGCTGCGCGACGCGTTTCCCGATGCGGACATTCAGGTCGGCGGCAGCGACGGCGTACATATGTCGGCCATGGTAGTGGATGAGAGCTTTCGTGGCAAAAACCGGGTGCAACAACAGCGAGCAGTCTATGCAGCCCTAAAAGGCAAGATGGACGGCCCGGATGGCGACTTGCACGCGCTGGCTCTGACGACGAAAGTGCCTGAGTGAGCACGACTTTCTGGATTTACGGGATTTGCTCTTTGGTGGCGCTGGTTGGGTGCATATTGGTTGTTCGATCAGCTTTTTTGCCCGGCACCAATAAGAAAGCTCGCGGAAGCGAACCCGGCCGAGGAGATCAACTAATAACTCATGGCGTGCATACGGGCGGCCCGGGCGGTGGACACCCGACTGTGGCGAGGGTGACCCGAGATCCGCAGCAATACGCTAAAGCCATGGCTCCAAAAAAATGAGTACATGGCTGGCTTGGATTTCAGCAATCGCGGCTTTGATAGTTGCCGCCGCGCTGATCGAGGCCTATGTGAAGCGAAACAGAAAGCGTAAACTGGTCGACATGCGTCCAAACCCGGACAAAATCAGCAAGGTTGACGGCATCGAGAGATACGGGCTGAATCCGCTGGCTCTGGCGCAGGCCGAACACCGACGGCTGGAAAAGGAAGGATGGGTCGCCGCCCCATCAAAGGATGAAACGACCGCCCCGGATGCGGATGACAAGGAAAAGTAACATGACCGACGTGAAAACCCAGATCGATGAGACCGTCAAAGCCAATGATGTGGTGCTATATATGAAAGGCACCAAGGAAATGCCGCAATGCGGATTCTCCTCGCGCGTGGCAGGCGTGCTGAACTACATGGGCGTAGAATTTTCTGACGTGAATGTGCTGGCCGACGAAGGCTTGCGTCAGGGGATCAAGGACTATTCTGACTGGCCGACTGTTCCGCAACTCTATGTCAAAGGCGAGTTCGTAGGCGGATGCGACATCATCACCGAGATGACCCTGTCGGGCGAATTGGACACGCTGTTTGACGAAAACGGTGTCGGCTACAACAAGGAAGCCGCTGATAAAATCAGGGAAGCAAACGCCTGATCAGCGGCTGACGCAATTTCCCAATAAGACCTGCTCGCTGGCGGCATCTGCACCTGTCGCCAGAAAGCTCACCGTGGCGTCCCAGCCTTTGGAGCGCAGGATGTAAGTGCCAGTTGTTCCGTCGGATTCATAGCGGATACCAGAGCCGCTCTGAGCTTGGCGCAAAGTCACCAGCTTATTGTCGACCATCATGGCTGCCGCGCTGGATCCGTCCTCGGCATTGAAATAGGCAACCTCAAGAGGCACGCCGTTATCACAAGTAAATGTGACGGGCAGAATATCGATCCCAGCCCAGGAAACCTGCGCTGACACAGACATGAAAGTTGCAATAGCAATAGTACGCATATTTATCATTTCGTTGACTTTTCTTCTATGAATGCCGCCATTGCCTCGGCCCGAGCAGCCAACTCTGCCAAGGTGTCAGTGACCGAAGGTGGAACCACGGCAACTTCAATTCTTTCCGGCTCGGGCTGTGGCATGCTACGCAGGTTCCGAAGCTCGGCTTCGGCCTCCGCCAGCTTATTTTCCAGCGAGTTGATTTTGTCACCTGTGGCGGCGGCTTTGTCTGCCAACATCAATCCAGCCATCAAAAGCATCCGGGATTCAGGCATCCGACCGATCTGATCCGACAATACCTGCGCTTCATCATCCAGCAATTTTGCAGCAGCTTGCAGGAAAACCTCTTCGCCTTCCTGGCATGAAACCTCAAAGCCGCGCCCCCCGATTTGAATGGTCAATTCAGGCATTATTCCACCTCTCCTTCGGCCAATTTCGCCTGAGACAGCAACGGTTCCAACCGGGCCAGCACGGCATGTGCTTCGGCCGCATCGGTGGCCTGCGCTGCGCGCGTTGCCTCAAGCTCGGCAGCTGTGGCACGGTTCAACAGATCCGCATCGGTCATTCCGTCTTCTGCAGCTGTGCGCAGCTCTTCGACCGACATTCGTAGTTGTTCGTTGGCTTTGCGCATGCGCTGCAGATCATCATCCAGACGCGACATCGCCGAGCCATGGCTACTGCGTTCGGCGCGCAGCATTTCTAACTCGGCACTGAGTTCCGCCACGCGTTCACTATCCGCCAATTCCGAACGAAGACGGGCATTTTCGGCTTTCAGTTCTTCGACAACATCCTGATCTTCCAATGCTGCCTTTGCGCTTGCCAACTCGGCCCGTGCGGCTTCGACCGAAGTAAGCTGTGCCTTGGCATCTTCGAGTTGCTCGCGCAGCGCTGCACTTTCCTGACTATCAGACGGCGTATTGCGCAAGCCTTCGATTTCTAGGCGCATGGCATCGACTTCGGAATCGTGCCTTTCTTTTAATGATCTGAGACGCTCTTCAAGTTGAGCATTCGCAACCCTCTCATCATCCAGAGCTACACGCAGAGTGTCATCTTCTCCACCGCTGCCTGCGCCAACTTCCGCCATTGTCGCAATGCCGGATCCAATCCGATCCATCGCGGCCACAATACGGCGTTGTAGTTCTTCGATCTGGCTCATGCCCCTGCCACCTTTTTATCAAGGTTCCTTGTTTCGCGAGGTTATCCGAATCAACCTTGTACGCGTCTTGGCCTAGTCTAACCCAATGGCATCGAAAATACCCACTGTTTGCTTTCAACGACTTGGGTCACATTCTTGATCCAGCAAAACCCTGCAGCACCCAGTTCTACTTGCACTTTGAGGGCTGAATGGTATTGAGCGGCCATCTGCCTGTAATCCAAAGGAACAACACCCGTGGACCTGACTGCGCTGCGCAATGCCAACCCCGAACACTGGGACAAAGCTGCGGCCATCCGCACATTGACCCTCGACGCCGTCGCCGCCGCCAATTCCGGCCATTCCGGTATGCCAATGGGCATGGCCGATGTCGCGACTGTACTGTTCGAAAAGCACCTGAAATTCGACGCCTCGGCCCCAAACTGGCCCGACCGCGACCGGTTCATCCTGTCCGCCGGTCACGGCTCGATGCTGATCTATTCGCTGTTGTATCTCACTGGGAACGCTGACGTTACGCTGGAACAGATCAAGAATTTCCGTCAGCTGGGCGCAAAAACTGCAGGTCACCCCGAGAACTTCCTTGTCAACGGGATCGAAACCACAACCGGCCCGCTGGGTCAGGGGATCTCGAACGCCGTTGGTTTTGCCATGGCCGAGGAAATTCAGCGCGCTCATTACGGCAAGAAGATCGTAGATCACTATACCTATGTCATCGCGGGCGACGGCTGCCTTATGGAAGGCGTTAGCCAAGAGGCCATCACGCTGGCCGGCCGTCACGAGCTGGGTAAGCTGATCGTGTTCTGGGACAACAACAACATCACCATCGACGGCACGGTCGACATCGCCGACCGGACCGATCAGGTGAAACGTTTTGCCGCCTCGGGCTGGCAGGTCATCGAGATTGACGGCCATGATCCGCAGGCCATCGACGAGGCGATCACCAAGGCGAAATCGTCAAACAAGCCGACCATGATCGCCTGTGAAAGCCATATTGCTTTGGGTCACGCCGCGCAGGATACCTCGAAAGGCCACGGCGCCCTGACCGATCAGGAACAGCTGAAAGCGGCCAAAGAGGCCTATGCCGCCCCGCATGGCGCGTTCGAAATTCCGGCAAATGTCAAAACTGCCTGGGAAGCAATCGGTTCCCGCGGCGCGGCCGATCGGTCTGCGTGGGAGGAGCGTTTCGCGCAGATCTCTGAACGCAAACAGGCCGAGTTCAACCGCTCTTATGCGTTCGAGGCACCCAAAAAGCTGGCCGGTGCCATCCGCTCGTTCAAAAAGCAGATGTCGGAAGACCAACCCAAACTGGCCACCCGCGCCTCGTCCGAGAAAGTTCTGAACGCGGTCAACCCGATCATGCCGGAAACTATTGGCGGGTCTGCCGACCTGACCGGTTCGAACAACACAAAATCGGCCGATATGGGCGTGTTCCTGCCGGAAAACCGCAAGGGTCGCTATATCCACTACGGAATCCGCGAACACGGCATGGCCGCCGCGATGAACGGTATGGCGCTGCATGGCGGCATCCGCCCCTATGGCGGTACCTTCATGGCGTTCACCGACTATGCGCGGCCCTCGATGCGTCTTGCGGCGTTGATGAAGATACCAACTGTCTTTGTGATGACCCATGACTCGATCGGTCTGGGCGAAGACGGCCCGACCCACCAGCCGGTCGAGCATCTGGCGATCTCGCGCGCGACACCGAATACCTATGTGTTCCGCCCGGCGGATGCCGTTGAAACAGCGGAATCCTGGGAACTGGCGCTGACTTTCAAGGACAGCCCTTCGGTCTTGTCCCTGACCCGCCAGGGCGTGCCGACCGTACGCAAGGATCACAAAACCAAAAACCTGACTGCACAAGGCGGCTATGTTCTTGCCGAAGCCGAAGGCAAGCGTCAGGCAATCCTGATCGCAACCGGTTCGGAAGTGTCGCTGGCGATGGAAGCCAAGGCGATGCTCGAGGCCGAGGGCATTGGCACGCGCGTCGTGTCGATGCCATGCATGGAACTGTTCGCCGAGCAGGATGAAGCGTATCGCAAGCGGGTTCTGCCCGGTGGAGCCGTCCGTGTCGGCATCGAGGCCGCCGTCCGCGCCGGAGGCTGGGACCGCTGGCTGCTGGGTGAACGCGGCCGTGACGCCAAGGCAGGCTTCATCGGCATGTCGGGCTTTGGCGCGTCTGCCCCCGCTGATGAACTGTACAAACATTTCGGCATCACTGCCGAGGCCACAGTTGCAAAGGTCAAGGAATTGCTGGAGCCGTAATTCCCAATTTCAAATATCAAGCGAAGGGCGGCCATGCGCCGCCCTTTTCGTTTTCTGATTAATGCGTTTCAGATTTCCGAGACAAAATCGGCGCGACCACTTTGGTTGCAATCGGGATCAGCACGAACCCCCAGGCCAGTCCGAATATGCCATCCATCGTGGCTTTGGAAATCCACTCCACGGCACCTTCCCATTGCGCCGAAACCGCATGCCCGGCTGCATAGGCCATGTCATGGATCTGATGCCCCAACCAGCCAAAACCCAGAACCTCAAGCCCGTGAATGATGATCGAGCCGCCAACCCACAGCATCGCAGCTGTGCCGACAATCGACAGCACTTTCATGACAACCGGCATCGCCTTGACCAATCCACGCCCCAATCCGCGCCCGATCGGCGTTGGTGCGTTCCGCGCCAGGAAAAGGCCCACATCGTCCATCTTCACGATCAAGGCGACCGAGCCATAAACGGCCAGGGTCACACCTAGTCCAACAACGGCCAGCGTTGCCGCCTGCATCCGGATATTCGGTGCCTCGATGGCGGCAAGGGCGATTGTCATGATCTCGGCGGACAGGATGAAATCGGTTTTGATCGCACCCTTGACTTTCTGCTCTTCCAGATGGCCCGGGTCTTTGACCTTCATATCTTC
This sequence comes from Ruegeria sp. CDSC081, assembly GCF_059610485.1. NCBI lineage: Bacteria > Pseudomonadati > Pseudomonadota > Alphaproteobacteria > Rhodobacterales > Roseobacteraceae > Ruegeria > Ruegeria sp. CDSC081. Next base: position 232,705 of record NZ_JBXWNS010000001.1, read on the forward strand.
GTCTATAACGTGGCTGCCATGAGGGAAAAGCAGGTGAAATATCTTTTCTGCCCCTTCGAAGCACAAATAGGACCCGCCAAGCATCAACAAGGGCGTTATCAACCAGGGTGCAAAATTGGCCAGCAACAAGGCGACTGGCAACAGCAGGATAATCTTGTTGAAAATCGAGCCGCGCGCAATGCGCCAGATGATCGGCAATTCCCGCGCCGGGGCAAAGCCCTGCACATATTTCGGAGTAACTGCTGCATCGTCGATGATCACGCCCGCAGTCTTGGCCCCGGCCTTGCCGGCGGCAGCGACCACATCGTCCACTGACGCCGCAGCAACCTTTGCTATGCCAGCAACATCATCCAACAGTGCCAACAAACCACTCATGCGTGTTTCCTCTCATCTCACCTGTCGCCAGGGGACCCTACCCGATCCGACGGCTAGCGCAAGCGTTAGCGCAACCGGCGAAGGTTTGCGCTAACACGTTAAGAATATGTCACTTTTGCCCTTTTGAGAAAGCGTCTGTGCCGCTATATGCCCCGCAGAGCAAGCGCATTTTTGGAGACGTCAGATGACCATCAAGGTCGGCATCAATGGATTTGGCCGTATCGGCCGCTGCACCCTGTCGCATATTGCGGCATCGGCCCGCAACGACATCGAAGTGATCAAGGTCAACGCGACCGGCCCATTGGAAACCACCGCCCACCTGCTGAAATACGACAGCATCCACGGCCGCTTTCCCCGCGATGTTTCGATCGAAGGCAACACCATGGATTTGGGCCGCGGCCCAATGGAGGTGTTCTCGACTTACGATATGAACGAGCTTGATTGGGAAGGTTGTGACGTCGTTCTGGAGTGCACCGGAAAATTCAACGATGGCCTGAAAGCCAAAACGCATCTGGAACGCGGTGCTCAGAAGGTTCTCTTGTCTGCGCCAGGTAAGAATGTTGATAAAACCATTGTCTATGGCGTGAACCACAACAGCCTGGTTACTGAAGATAGAATGGTTTCGAATGGCTCTTGCACCACGAACTGCCTTGCTCCGCTTGCCAAGGTGCTGGACGAAGGTATCGGGATCGAACACGGTATCATGACTACGATCCATGCCTATACCGGCGACCAGCCGACACTGGATCGCCGTCATAGTGACCTGTATCGCGCGCGCGCTGCGGCAATGTCCATGATCCCAACTTCAACAGGTGCAGCCAAAGCTCTGGGCGAAGTTCTGCCGAACCTGAAGGGTCGTTTGGACGGCTCGGCTATCCGTGTACCAACACCAAACGTTTCTGCTGTCGACCTGACTTTCCATGCGGCGCGTGACGTGACTGTCGAAGATGTTAATGCCATCGTTCGTGAAGCATCACGGGGATCAATGCAGCGCGTCGTGGGCTATGAGCCCGCGCCGCTGGTCTCGACCGATTTCAATCATACCGAAGAAAGCTCGATTTTCGCACCAGACCAGACACGGGTCGTTAACAACCGCATGGTTCGTGTTCTGGCTTGGTATGACAACGAATGGGCCTTCTCGGTCCGTATGGCAGACGTCGCCGTTGCCATGGGACGGCTTAACTAAAACGCCGTAGAAATGTTGTACCTTTACACCCGCTCAGTTTATCTGGGCGGGTGTTTTCATTCGGGGCCAACATGACCAATCAAATTGCTATCTGGCTTGGCCTTCTAATACTTGGCTGTCTGCTAGTCGATTACGCAATGTTCGACTCTGAGAACCTGATCTTCCTGGGAAAGAAACTTTACACCTTCCTGGACTGGCTCGCCTTCTGGCGCTGACAGAGGTTTTTCTTGACTTTTTCCTTGATCTAGCTTTGTTAGCGCTAACTTTGCAATAACAGACACCCAGACGGAGCAGACCATGACACTCAAGTTGGCAATCAATGGATTTGGACGGATCGGGCGCGGTGTTTTGCGGGCCTTGATGGAATCTGGGCGGACCGACGTTCAGATCGTGGCCATAAACGATTTGGCCAAGCCCGAAATTAACGCGCATCTCTTTGAATTCGACAGTGTGCATGGACGTTATACAAAGCCCGTTTCCCTGACCGACGCCGGTTTGGATGTCGGTGCAGGCCCGATCCGCCTAACCAGCGAACGCGAGCCTGAGAAACTCGATTGGTCCGATATTGACGTTGTTCTCGAATGCACAGGCGTGTTCCGCACGCGCGAAGCCGCGGCGCGCCATTTTGACAACGGCGCCAAAAAAGTTCTGATTTCTGCTCCTGCCCGCGGGGATGGTGCGGTCAAAACCATCGTCTTCGGGGTAAATGACTATGAACTGACCGTCGAGGATACGATCGTTTCGAACGCATCCTGCACGACCAACTGTTTGTCGCCCGTTGCTGCGGCGCTGGACGAGGGTTTGGGCATTGTCCACGGAAACATGACAACCGTTCATGCCTATACAGCCAGCCAACCAGTTCACGATACCGCCGGAAAAGACCCGTATCTGTCACGCGCGGCTGCATTGTCGATGATTCCCACCACTACGGGGGCAGCCTCAGCCGTAGGTCTCGTATTGCCCCAGTTGGCAGGTAAATTGACTGGACAGGCAATCCGTGTTCCCACTCCGAACGTCTCGGTTGTGGATCTGGTGGCCGAAGTGTCGCGCCCAACAACCGAAGAAGAGGTCAACCAGTTGTTCATTGATGCCGCGGCCAATATTCCCGGTGTCCTGGCTGCGGAAAGCCGCCCACTAGTGTCGATCGACTTCAACCACGACGCACACAGTTCGACCGTCTCTTTGGCTGAAACCAAGGTGACAGACGGCACGTTGGTCCGGGTGCTGGCCTGGTACGACAATGAATGGGGCTTTTCGAACCGGATGCTGGACACGGCGGCCGCGATGGGCGCGCTATCCTAAGCGCGCACGCAGCGCGTCATTTACGCGGGGCGTGACGAAATTCGACACGTCCCCGTTCAATCGCGCGATCTCTTTCACCAGTTTCGAGGCAATCGCCTGATGGCGGGCCTCAGCCATAAGGAACACCGTCTCGATCGAGTCGTCCAATGCGCGGTTCATACCGACCATCTGGAACTCATACTCGAAATCCGCAACAGCACGCAGACCTCTGACGATGACCTGAGCACCTACGTCGCGGGCACAGTTGATAAGCAGGTTTTCAAAAGGATGGGCGACAATTTCAGTTCCGGTCTGTTCGGAAAGAAAGGAACATTCGGCTTCGATCATCTCGACCCGTTCTTCCAACGAAAATAACGGCCCCTTTTCCCGATTGATCGCCACCCCAATCACGAGCTTGTCAACCAGAGCAGCCGCGCGACGGATGATATCAATATGACCCAGGGTGATCGGATCAAATGTTCCGGGATACAATCCAACCCTCATTGCCGCCTCCTGCGCAACGAAATTTCTGCGCAAGCAAACATAACTTGGCTATGGGTGCAAGTAGTTGCGTCGCGTTTCTATGGGCTTAATGGCCCATGATCATGCCTTCCAATGCGTCTTTTTCCATTGCCAGTTCGGAAAGCTGTGCTTTGACAACGTCGCCTAGGGTAACAATGCCAACGAGGTTACCGTCCTCAACAACCGGCATATGGCGAAAGCGCCCTTCGGTCATCCGCGACATTATATCCTGGACAGTATCCTGTTGCGTCGCTGTCACCAGCTCGCGGGTCATATACGCGCTTACGGGTTTTGATAGGCATCCGCTGCCGCTTGCGGCCAGTTCGCGCACAATATCACGCTCTGATAAGATGCCTGATGCGGTCTTGCCGCCGTCTTCTGATACAACCACCGTTCCGATGCGCTTTTCCGCAAGGATTCCTGCAACCTCTGAAACTGTGCGCGAAGGAGCAACTGTCACCACGCCTCCGGTGGCTTTGGATTTCAGAATGGCCTGAACAAGCATTGACGTAACCTCCGAAATAACTTCGTGTTTTCCAAAGCGTTGCCGGAATGAAATAGCCTGTCAAGGTGAAGCTTCAGCCTCAAGCCGCTCAACTTCATCGCGAATCCCTTGGGACAGGGCCTGCGCGAACCGATTCAGCCGCTCGTTTCGTTGGTCACCTTGATGTCGGACCAGATGAAAACTGCGTGTCAAACTCACTTGATCAACCAATATTTTCTTCAACTTCGGGTGAAATGGCAGTGTGAAATCATGCGCAATGCAGATCCCTGATCCCTGCGAAACCTGCCGCAGTTGGACAGAGACCGAATTCGAGGCCAGCGCGACTCGGTCAACACCCAGATTGACCAGATAGTCCAGTTCGCGGTCGAATATCATATCAGGTATGTATCCGATCATACGATGCCCCCCTAACGTGCTGATGGAATAAACCGCAGGGTGATCGGCAAGGTATTCCTGCGTTGCGACAAGATGAAGTTTGTAATCGGTAATTTTCTGTACAAGCAGTTTTCCAGCGGTCGGTGCACTAACGGTCACGGCCATATCGGCTTCACGGCGGGAAAGGTTGATGACGCGCGGCAAGGCCAGAATTTGTATGTCCAGATTGGGATTGGTGTCACAAATCTTGCCACACACCTGCGGCAACAAGTAATTCGCACACCCGTCCGGTGCGCCGATCCGGATTTGCCCGCTCAACCTCTCAGATGGTTCTGCCATGGCGCCTGCTGCAGCGCGCATCGCCTCTTCGGCTTTCAAACCGTGGTCCATCAAACGCTCACCAGCTGAGGTCAGCACATATCCCTGCTGCGATTTGGTAAACAGCGGCGCATCCAGAGACGCTTCCAACCGCGCTACACGGCGACCGACCGTAGCCGGGTCAATCCGAAGCAATCGACCCGCCGCCGAAAGGCTTTCTTCGCGGGCAACGGCCAGAAAGACCCTCATATCATCCCAATTAGGTGTCACGCTTCACCTTTGCAATTTTGCAAAACACCTTTGGGACATTGCCTCTGTTCAAGCCATTTATGCAAGCCTATTCTGCGCGCAGACCTTCGGAGGAATTCGCAATGAACGAACTGTCCCATTTCATCAACGGTGAGAATGTCGCCGGCACGTCCGGCCGATATGATGACGTGTTCAACCCCGCTACCGGCGAGGTACAGTACAAATGCCCGATGGCAAGTGCTGCCGAGACCACAGCAGCCATTGCTAGCGCCGCAGCCGCACAACCGGCCTGGGGTGCAACGAACCCGCAAAAACGCGGGCGCGTGATGATGGCGATGGTTCACCTGATGAACCGCGACATGGACAAGCTGGCCGAAGCGCTGAGCCGCGAGCACGGCAAGACGATCCCTGACGCGAAAGGCGATCTGCAGCGCGGTCTGGAAGTGATCGAATACTGCATCGGTGCTCCGCAGATGTTGAAAGGCGAATTCACCGACAGTGCGGGCCCAGGCATCGACATGTATTCTATGCGCCAGCCTTTAGGGGTTGTGGCCTCGATCATGCCGTTCAACTTCCCGGCCATGATGCCACTGTGGCATGTGGGCCCTGCCCTGGCCTGTGGCAACGCGGTTGTTCTGAAACCGTCCGAACGCGATCCCTCAGTACCTTTGATGCTGGCAGAACTGTTCGTTGAGGCAGGTTTGCCCAAAGGTGTGTTCCAGGTGGTCAATGGCGACAAAGAGGCCGTGGACACCCTGTTGGACAGCGAGATCATTCAGGGCGTTTCCTTTGTAGGCTCGACCCCAATCGCGCAGTACATCTATTCGCGCGCCACGGCCAACGGCAAACGCGCGCAGTGTTTCGGCGGTGCCAAGAACCACATGATCGTCATGCCCGACGCCGATCTTGACCAGGCAGCAGATGCCCTGGTTGGCGCCGGTTTCGGCGCGGCTGGCGAACGCTGCATGGCCGTATCGGTTGCCGTCCCGGTCGGAGAGGATACCGCCGACGCGCTGATCGAAAAGCTTATTCCGCGTATCGAGAAACTGAAGGTCGGCCCCTACACTGCCGGCGATGATGTTGACATGGGACCGGTCGTGACCGGTGCTGCCAAAGAGCGCATTTTGGGACTGATCAGCTCGGGCGTTGAACAAGGTGCCAAACTGGTTGTCGATAATCGCGACTTTAGCCTGCAGGGCTATGAGGACGGCTTCTTCGTCGGCCCTCACCTGTTTGACCACGTGACGCCCGACATGGACATCTATAAGCAAGAGATCTTTGGTCCGGTTTTGTCGACCGTCCGCGCAGGATCGTACGAAGAAGCGATTGGCTTGGCTATGGATCACGAATACGGCAATGGCACGGCGATTTTCACCCGCGATGGAGATACCGCGCGTGACTTTGCCAGCCGGATCAATATCGGCATGGTCGGCATCAACGTTCCGATCCCGGTTCCTTTGGCCTATCACACCTTTGGCGGCTGGAAGAAATCCATGTTCGGTGACCTGAATCAGCATGGTGCGGATAGCTTCAAATTCTATACACGCACAAAAACGGTCACCGCGCGTTGGCCGTCAGGCATCAAAGAAGGCGGCGAGTTCAACTTCAAAGCCATGGACTGATCCAAACGAAAGCGGCGGATCCACACAGCCCGGCCACCACTGGCCGGGCTTTTTTAATACACGGCCAAGTTTCGCTTGTGATGTTCGCTTCACAATAAATTCACTCAACACTCCCTAGGAAATCTGATCAGCAAAACATAAGTTACACGCAGTTTCGCGCGAGCAGTTCCTGAACCGGAGGCCAATTTGTCAGATCCCCGCATGACCCGTCGCTCTGCATTGTTAGGTGCAGCGTCTCTGTTGATGACACCTGCATTGGTGCGGGCTCAAAGCAGCGCCGATGCTTTCCCGCTCGACGAAGAGGCGATCAGCACACAGCTCGCTGTGCGGCGGAATGTCTCCTCATTCTCGCACCAGAATTGGCAGGATCACTTCGATGAGTTAGGTGTCGGCTGCCTGCTGGCAGATATCACAAGCCGCGCTGTACACTATTGGGGGGCTGACGGGACGTACAAACTGTACCCCAGCTCAGTCCCTATGAGCGAAGAACTCACAAGGCGTGGTTATACCGAAGTAGTACGCAAGCGCGAAAACCCAAGCTGGACCCCGACCGCCTCAATGCGCGAGCGCGACCCGAACCTGCCCATCCGAATAGAAGGTGGCGAGTCCGGGAATCCGCTGGGTACGCGGGCGATGTATCTGGGCTGGCCAGCATATCTGGTGCACGGCACGCACGATACACGCAAGATTGGTCGCCAAAGTTCTTCTGGATGTATTGGCCTTTATAATCAGCATGTTGAAGAATTGTACCCGCTGGTTCAGGTTGGCACCAAGGTCAGATTGGTCTGACAGAACGCCCCGGCCATAACGGCCGGGGTTTTTGCTTGAACACGGTGGTTGCCAATTATTCCGGCAGGATCACCGCATCGACGACGTGGATCACGCCATTGCTGGCCTCGATATCGGCCTGCACAACCTTGGCGCCATTCACTTTTACGCCGTTCTTACCATTCACACTCAGGCGATCACCCTGCACGGTCAGGACTTTGGCGCGCTTGCCAGCGATGTCACCTGACATGACTTTGGCCGGAACCACATGGTAAGTCAGGATTGCGACCAGTTGGTCTTTGTTCTCGGGCAGTAGCAGCGATTCCACCGTCCCTTCGGGCAGTGCGGCAAAGGCCTCATCCGTGGGGGCAAAAACGGTGAACGGACCGTCCCCTTTCAGCGTATCGACCAGACCCGCCGCTTGAACCGCCGCGACCAGAGTGGTGAATGATCCGGCAGATACGGCGGTATCCACGATATCGGCGGCCTTCGCTTGAACCGGCAAGGTAAGTGCGATTGCGGCGGCGGCGCTCAGGAAAGTACGGCGAAACATATTTGAGATCTCCTATCCAGGTTGTTATGGAAAGGGGTACGGGCGTTTCGCTGCACCGGATCAATTTAGTGTCAGATTTATTTGACCTGAACCCAAATACTTTGCGCGCGCCCATCTTTCAAAAACGGTAGCGCTTCGACCGCATCCTGGCGATCCTGTTGCAAGAAGTATCCAGGCCAAAGCATTGAATATGCACTAGATTGCAACAATGCATGCAACATATATTGCTCGCCCCATCCCGGGCAGTCATAGAAGAACCGCTTGGGGTATTCGTAGGGTAGAAAAACATCGTGCACATGGATCACAACGCCCGGTTTTAAGGCCGGTATGATGCGACAGAACAGATGCGCGACATCATTGCTCATCCGGACAACATGGCTGGAATCGATGAACAGGATGTCACCCGCTTCAAGCTGTTCGAAGAGGGCTGGATCGACCTCTTCCAACCGTTTCTGTTCGAATTGATCGACAACTTGCGCGATGTCCGCGCGCGGATAAGGATCAATCGCGGTGATTTGCGTCTGCAGCCCGCCATCCAATACAGCCTGCCGTGTCACGCGCGTTGAATTACCGCAGCCAACCTCAATCACCCGCTTGGGTTTGAAACGACGGACCATAAGATACAACGCATCCGCATCTGGGCTGTCATAATACCCGTTGCCGATCCTATACCCGGTTTGATTGCGGGACGGATCTTTCAATGCAGCCAAAGCGGCGGCATGTTCACCATATTCGGCTACCAGCTGCGAGATGTCGAATTCGGCCATTCCCGGTGACAACGAATAAGCCGGACGGGTCAGCCCGCCTGCCCTTTCGAACGCCTCCAGCCGGGCGCGCTCGTCCCGTTCCGTGACTTTGTCAATCAGCCTGACACCAAATCGGTCGAGAACGGCATTCAGCCGGGGGAATTTCCTGGGTTTCACACAAAGGCTCCGGGGTTCTTCTGAACTTTGACCCGTTCCTTACCGTTGCTAGCCCGATGACCGCAAGGACTCTGCCGGTAAACACTTGGCAAAAAGCGTATTTCCGTATTCACTGTTTCGCATAAAGCTAGAAAGAGGGCCGCCATGCAGCAGGAATACACGCTGGGCATTGAGGAAGAGTATCTTCTGGTCGACCGCGACAGCCTTGAACTTGCCCAAGCACCCGCTGCCCTGATGGAAGCCTGCCAGGCCGATTTTCAGGGCCAGGTCAGCCCTGAGTTTCTGCAGTGCCAGATCGAGGTTGGCACCCGCCCCCATGCGACGATCCGCACGGCCCGAGAAGATTTGAAACGCCTGAGGGCGGGTGTGGCGGATCGGTCCGCAGAATACAATCTGGCCCCGATTGCTGTGTCCTGCCACCCCTTTGCGGACTGGAAGAAACAGCACCACACGCGCCGAGAGCGCTATGACGCCTTGCAGCATGCCCTGGGCGGTGTCGCGCGACGGATGCTGATCTGCGGGATGCATGTGCATGTCGGTGTTGAAGAACCATCCTTGCGGGCCGACCTGATGCCGCAGCTTTCCTATTTCCTGCCGCATCTGTTGGCGCTCTCCACATCCTCGCCCTATTGGAACGGAGAGGATACCGGCCTGTCTTCCTATCGTCTGACCGTATTCGACAACCTGCCCCGCACCGGATTACCACCGGTCCTGGCAAGTTGGTCGGAATATGAACGTACGACAGGCATTCTGGTCGAACTTGGCGTGATCGAGGATACCTCGAAAATCTGGTGGGATTTGCGCCCCTCGCATCGCTTTCCAACGCTTGAAACACGCATCATGGACGTACAGCCGAGGTTGGAGCACACATTGTCGCTGGCCGCCATGGTGCAGGCGCTGGTCCGAATGTTGTGCCGTCTGAAAGACCGCAATTTGCGTTGGAGGCAATATGACAGGTTCCTGATTGGTGAAAACCGGTGGCGTGCGCAGCGTTACGGAGTCGGCGAAGGCATGATTGATTTCGGGGATCGATCCATCAAGCCCATGCCGGAACTTATGGGTGAACTGATGGGGATGCTGGCCGAAGATGCCGAAGCACTGGGCACCATGACTGAACTTGCCCGGCTACAGCAAATCGCACAAAACGGCACATCTGCCACGCGGCAACGACGTGTTCACGCCGAAGCGACGGCCAAAGGTGCGGATGCAGGCAGGGCTGTGGTTCAGCATCTGATCGAAGAATTCCATCAGGATTTATGACCTGCCTCGAAGTATGATCTAATCGTTTTCGCAATATCCCTGTCAGGAATTGCTGGGCGTGCAAAATTTCTGTAAGAATCAGGAAATAAACACTCGTTCAATTCATCCGGCGACGTGGGAGGAAACCAATGGATTTTGCACCAACCGAAGAGCAAACTGCTATCTTCGATATGGCCTATGAGTTCGGGCAGGAGCATATCGCACCCTTCGCCCGGCAATGGGAGGCAGAAGGCACTATTCCCAAAGACCTTTGGCCCCGTGTAGGGGAGCTTGGCTTTGGCGGTCTCTATGTGTCCGAAGATAGTGGCGGTTCCGGTCTTAGTAGGCTGGATGCGACGATGGTGTTCGAGGCCCTTTCGATGGCTTGCCCTTCAGTCGCGGCCTTCCTGACGATCCACAATATGTGCGCCAAGATGTTGGACACATTTGCCGCGGATGAGCTGAAATCGCGGATCATGCCGGATATTCTTAACCTGAACACAGTCCTCAGCTATTGCCTGACCGAACCCGGATCAGGCTCGGACGCAGCCGCGCTGAAAACTCGCGCCGAACGCACGAACGAAGGTTATACGCTGAACGGAACAAAGGCCTTCATCTCGGGCGGCGGATACTCAGATGCTTATGTCTGTATGGTGCGCACCGGACAGGATGGCCCCAAAGGGATTTCAACTCTGTATGTCGAAGATGGCACTCCAGGTCTTAGCTTTGGCGCGCTTGAACAAAAGATGGGCTGGAAAAGCCAACCAACGGCGCAGGTTCAGTTTGACGACTGCAAAGTTCCGGCGGGCAATCTTGTGGGTACAGAAGGTGACGGATTCAAGTATGCGATGATGGGCCTGGATGGCGGTCGCTTGAATATTGCCTCATGTTCTTTGGGGGCGGCACAAGCAGGTCTGAACATGACGCTTCAGTATATGTCCGAGCGTCAGGCATTCGGGAAGTCGATTGATCAGTTTCAAGCGCTGCAGTTCAGGCTTGCGGATATGGAAATAGAATTGCAGGCGGCCCGGACGTTCTTGCGTCAGGCAGCCTGGAAACTGGACACTGGCGCACCGGATGCCACCAAGTTCTGTGCAATGGCCAAGAAATTCGTGACTGAAACCGGATCAAAAGTGGTCGACCAATGCCTGCAACTGCACGGCGGTTATGGGTATCTCGCCGATTACGGTATCGAAAAGCTTGTCCGCGACTTGCGCGTTCATCAAATTCTGGAAGGCACAAACGAGATCATGCGCGTCATTGTTTCTCGTCAGATGCTTGCCCAACGCTGAGACCCCGATGCCAGATATTGAAATTCACACTACCGGCCGCGCTGGACGCATCACTCTGACACGCCCCAAGTCTTTGAACGCGCTGAGTTATGACATGTGCATGGCGATAGATACGGCCATGCGCAACTGGCGCGAGGACGAGTCAGTTGACCTGATCATACTGGACGCCGTTGGCGATAAAGCATTTTGCGCCGGGGGAGATATCGCAGAGCTTTATGATACCGGGTGCAAAGGCGACTTTGCCTATGGGCAGACTTTCTGGCGCGATGAATACAGGCTGAATGCACTGATTTTCGAATACCCCAAACCCGTGGTCAGTTTCCTACAAGGGTTTACTATGGGTGGCGGCGTCGGAATTGGGTGCCATGGAAGCCACCGCATAGTCGGTGAAACATCTCAGATTGCCCTGCCCGAGTGCTCTATCGGTTTGGTGCCGGATGTTGGTGGCTCTCTGATGCTCGCGCTGGCTCCGGGTCGACTGGGAGAATACTTGGGCACAACAGGTCACCGAATGGGCCCTGCGGACGCCATTTATGCGGGCTTTGCCGACCATTTTATCCCCATTGAAGAATGGCCCGGCCTGATCGAACTGCTCGAAGCTTCCGGGAGCACAGACCTGTTGGTGGAGCATTCCCAGACACCACCCACAGGTAACCTTGAAAAGGTCCAGGCGGAAATCGACGTGCTTTTCAATGGCGAGGGGTTGAACGACATCTTCAACGCGTTGCGCTTTTCCGAAACCCCGTTCTCTGACGCGGCGCAAAAGTTGATGGGCCGCAACTCTCCACTATCCGTGGCTTGTACCATTGAAATGATTCATCGGCTTAAGGCGCTGGATCTGTCGATCCGAAAAGCCCTGGAGATGGAATACCGCTTTACGGCGCGCGCCATGGAACACGGAGACTTTCTGGAAGGTATCCGCGCGCAGATCATAGACAAGGATCGCTCTCCAAATTGGCGTCACCATGGCAAACCTGTTCCCGCCGTGGATATTTCCGCAATGCTGCGGCCCCTGGGCAGCGTCGCCCTGACATTCGAGGAGGATTAAAGAATGAAAATCGGGTTTATCGGCCTTGGAAACATGGGCAATCCAATGGCAGTCAATCTTGCCAATGCCGGGCATGAAGTCGCTGGGTTTGATATGGCCGAGGTGTCGGTTTCCGGTGTTACTTTGACTGGGTCAGGGGCCGACGCTGCAAAAGACGCAGACATCGTCATCACCATGCTTCCGAATGGCCAGATACTTCGATTCGTCGCAAATGAGATCATTCCAGCGATGAATGAAGGGGCCGTCTGGGTCGATTGTTCGACAGTGGATGTCGACAGCGCCCGAGCTGTTGCCGATATGGCATTGGCTGCGGGAGTTTTGGCCGTCGACGCGCCCGTCTCGGGCGGTATCGGAGGCGCCTCGGCTGGGACGCTGACATTCATGGCAGGTGGAAGCCCCGAGGCATTCGAAAAAGCCCGGCCTTTGTTCGACATCATGGGGCAAAAGGCGGTGCATTGCGGCGACGCGGGCGCGGGTCAGGCGGCCAAGATCTGCAACAACATGATTTTGGGTGTCACCATGATTGCAACCTGCGAGGCCTTCGCGCTGGCCGATAAACTGGGGCTGGATCGGCAGAAGATGTTCGACGTTGTCAGCACCTCTTCGGGGTATAGCTGGACGATGAACGCATATTGCCCTGCCCCCGGTATCGGCCCCCAAAGCCCGGCTGACAATGGCTATCAACCCGGTTTTGCCGCCGAGCTGATGCTGAAAGACCTCCGCCTCAGCCAACAGGCGGCGGAAAGCTCGGATGCCGATACCCCAATGGGGTTGATGGCGACCGAGCTGTATCAGCAATTCGTCGAAAGCGAAGATGGACTGGGGCTGGACTTCTCGGCCATGCTTCCGCGATTTGAAAAGCGCGGTCGGAACTAGGATGCCCTTGGGCGGCTTCCTGCCCATTGGGTTGACCCCTTTCCTGCCGATGTCCATCTAATGGAGAAGTTCAACATCGATTCCAGGGGGCTACGATGACGCATAATTTGGTCAAAGCGCTTACTGTTCTTGCTCTGGTCGTGACCCCGGTGGCGGCCATGGCCGGTAACGGGAAAGGAACCGGCAAGAACAAGAATAAGGTCATCCGCATTGCACCTCAGGGCGGTATTGTTGCAACTGGAAACGCCGGCCACTGCCCGCCGGGTCTGGCCAAGAAAAACGTACCCTGTGTCCCTCCGGGACAGGCCAAAAAGCTGTACAGAAATGGCGAGTTTATCAATGGCGACTATCGCTGGATTGATGATCCGTTTCGGTATGGCCTGAATAGGGGAAGCTATGTCCGCGCAGGCGACTACGTGTATCGTGTCGACCCGGATACACGCAAAGTTCTGAACCTGATCGGCGCGGTTGCAGACATCCTGAACTGACAATCGCGGCCTGAATTCAAGCGGGCGAAAACCAACCTCAGTCGATTTGAGAAAGTAAGCAGGCTCGGGCATTTTCCGGCCTGTTTTAAAATTTTGACACGATCTAACATCGTCATAAACCTCACTATTTCGAGGTTTTATTATGAATACTGAAAACGTGCTATTTGAGAGTCCCGCGACCGATGGAACGTACCGATACATTTCAGCCAAAGCCTTATTTTTCTGGTTTTGATCGTTGTCGGATTTCACGCCGATTCGGTCTACCTGCCCTATGCGCTCGCCTTCGTGGCGATTTAGTTGATTTCGATTCTCCTGCACGAGTTGGGCCACGCATGGGGCTGTCTTGTGCAGGGCGTGCCCGTCAATCGAGTCGTCCTTTATGGGGGCGGCGGATTCTGCGAACATCGCCGGTCAACCTCGGCATATGAAGACGAATTGATTGTGGCCATGGGGCCGATTGTGAACCTGACCCTGTGGACCGTGTGTTCATTGCTGGAACCGTTTCCAACTCGCCCGAAATTGGCTGGGTTCTGGTGGTGACGGCAGAGCTAAACCTGTGGCTGGCGCTGTTTAACATGCTGCCCCTGATGCCGCTGGATGGGGGGCGTCTGCTCTTTGCTTTGCTCACGCGCATTATGTCGGCGAACTCAGCCGCGCGTGTTTCCGGGTTTACTGGGCTGGTTGGCGTTCTGCTGTGGATCCCGATGATGATTTTTGCCCATGTCAGCTTCGGCTTCGTGTTACTGTTCTTTCCGCCAATACTGCGCCACTGGCAGATTCTGCGGTACGGCAGATACTGAAGTTGCCGCGACGGAGGTTATTCCGCCGCGACCCGCTCGGGGTTCAGCAACTGTTTCAAATACCTGCCCGTATGGCTGCGTTCCACAGCAACAACATCTTCGGGCGTTCCCGTGGCGACAATTTCACCACCACCGTCACCGCCTTCGGGCCCGATATCAATGATGTGGTCGGCCGTTTTGACAACATCCAGATTGTGTTCGATCACAACAACCGTGTTACCCTGATCAACCAATTCATGCAGCACTTCCAACAGCTTGCGGACGTCTTCGAAATGAAGACCGGTCGTCGGCTCATCCAGAATGTAAAGCGTCCGACCAGTTGAGCGTTTGGAGAGTTCCTTTGACAGCTTCACCCGCTGCGCTTCACCGCCCGACAGGGTCGTCGCCTGTTGCCCGACCTTGATATACCCCAGACCGACCCGCGCCAGCGCGTCCATCTTATCGCGGATCGACGGCACGGCTTTGAAGAACTCTTGTGCATCTTCCACTGTCATATCAAGGACATCCGCGATGGACTTGCCTTTGAACTTGATCTCGAGCGTTTCCCGATTGTACCGCGCGCCTTTGCAGGTTTCGCAGGTTACATAGACATCGGGCAGAAAGTGCATTTCGATCTTGATGACACCGTCGCCCTGACAAGCCTCGCACCGACCGCCTTTGACGTTAAAGCTGAACCGGCCAGGCTTGTACCCTCGCGCCTTGGACTCGGGCAGACCGGCGAACCAGTCACGGATCGGCGTGAACGCCCCCGTATACGTGGCCGGGTTCGAGCGTGGTGTACGCCCGATGGGCCGCTGGTCGATGTCGATCACCTTATCCAGATGCTCGAGCCCCTTGATCGTCTCGCACGGCGCAGGTGTCTGCCGCGCGCCGTTCAGCCGCATCGAGGCTGTCTTGAATAGGGTTTCAATCGTCAGGGTCGATTTGCCACCGCCGGATACGCCGGTCACACAGACGAACTTGCCCAGAGGAAAATCAGCGGTCACTTTCTTCAGATTGTTCCCGGTGGCCTTGACCACAGTCACTTTCTTTTTGTTCCCCTTCCGCCGCTCCGACGGCACCGGGATTTCGCGGGTGCCTGACAGGTATTGGCCGGTGATCGAGGCTGCATCGGTCGCGATCTCGGACGGGGTACCATGGCTAACCACTTGCCCACCATGCACACCCGCACCCGGACCGATGTCAAAGACATAGTCGGCTTCGCGGATGGCTTCCTCGTCATGTTCCACAACGATGACCGTGTTCCCCTGATCCCTCAGGTTTTTGAGCGTACCCAGCAAGCGGTCATTGTCGCGCTGATGCAACCCGATCGAGGGTTCGTCCAGTACATACAACACCCCGGTCAGACCCGAACCGATCTGGCTGGCCAGACGAATACGCTGACTTTCCCCGCCCGAAAGCGTTCCACTTGAACGTGACAACGTAAGATATTCCAGACCAACGTTATTCAGGAACCCAAGCCGCTCACGAATCTCCTTGAGTATCACCCGAGCGATTTCATTTTTCTGAGCACTCAGATGGTTTGGCGCATCCTCAACCCACGCCAGCGCCTCGCGGATCGACATCTGCACGACCTGCCCGACATGCAATCCAGCGATCTTGACGGCCAACGCCTCGGCCCGCAGTCGATAGCCTTCGCAACTGCCGCAGGACCGGTTGTTTTGATAGCGTTCGAATTCTTCGCGTATCCAGGCGCTGTCAGTCTCGCGATAGCGGCGCTCCATATTCGGGATAACGCCTTCGAAACTGCGGGTTACCTGATATACCCGGCCACCCTCGTCATAGCGGAACTGGATTTCTTCATCACCCGACCCGCGCAGGAAAACCTGCTGCACCTTTTCGGGCAAATCTTTCCACGGCGTGTTTTTGTCGAACTCATAATGTCGCGCGATGGCTTCGATGGTCTGCAGAAAATACGGCGACTTACCTTTGCGCCAGGGTGCCAAGGCGCCGTCATACAGTTTCAGTGTCTGATCCGGAACGACAAGGCGTTCATCAAAGAACAGCTCGACACCCAGCCCGTCGCAATCCTGACAGGCCCCAAAGGGTGCATTGAAGGAAAACAGGCGCGGTTCAATCTCGGGGATGGTGAAGCCACTGACAGGACAGGCAAAATTCTCGCTGAACGTAATCCGCTCCGGGTCGCCTTCACGCGGTGCGGTTTCCAAAATCGCAATGCCATCGGCCAGATCAAGCGCCGTGCGCAAGCTGTCCGCCAACCGCGTTTCCATACCTTCGCGCACGACCAACCGGTCGACCACAACGTCGATGTCATGGCGGAATTTCTTGTCCAGTGTCGGCGGCTCGTCCAGCTCATGAAACGCGCCATCAACCTTGACGCGTTGAAACCCCTGCTTGCGCAGCTCCAGAAACTCTTTCTTATACTCGCCCTTTCGGTCCCGAACGATCGGGGCCAGGAGATACCCTCGCGTGCCCTCCTCCATCGTCATGATCCGGTCGACCATATCCTGCACCTGCTGGGCTTCGATCGGCTTGCCCGTGGCAGGGCTGAACGGTGTACCAGCGCGGGCAAACAGCAGGCGCAGATAGTCGTAAATCTCGGTCACGGTTCCCACGGTAGACCGTGGGTTCTTTGAGGTCGTCTTCTGTTCGATGGAAATAGCCGGAGATAGACCACTGATATGGTCCACATCTGGCTTTTCCATCATATCCAGAAATTGCCGGGCATAGGCCGACAGGCTTTCGACATACCGGCGCTGCCCTTCCGCATAGATCGTGTCAAAGGCAAGCGACGACTTGCCCGAGCCTGACAGACCAGTGATGACCACAAGCTGGTCACGCGGAATATCCACGTCAATGCCTTTGAGGTTATGTTCGCGCGCGCCGCGCACCTCGATATTCTTCAGCTCAGCCATGTTTGGCCCCCAACACATAAGTGTCCTAGAGATAAGCGAGCCACACTGAGTCTCCAACAGAAAAGTTAGAACAAAATGTGAACGAGAGAGATGTTGCCGCCACCTACTGACAACAAAACCAATAGAGTCACCCGGTAAACGGTATGATTTCTGAAAACTAGTGGAAAATGGCGCGGTTGACGGGGCTCGAACCCGCGACCCCCGGCGTGACAGGCCGGTACTCTAACCAGCTGAGCTACAACCGCGCATCTATTTCGTGGCCTTTACCCTGGACCAAGGATGGCAGCGATGGCGCGGTTGACGGGGCTCGAACCCGCGACCCCCGGCGTGACAGGCCGGTACTCTAACCAACTGAGCTACAACCGCCCGCTGCCCGTTCGTTGCTGAACGTTGGGGTGTATTATGGCCACGCCCGGACATCGTCAAGCGGCGAATTGAAGTTTTTTCTCAGAACGTAATTTTTGTTAGAGATGTTTTCTCGTCACACGACGAATGGCCAAACAGAAACCAGCCGATAATTCACGACCCGCTGCCTTTGGCCAGACAAAAACATTCTGAAACCTTGAGCAGCACATCACCTGGCATGGGTCCGCTAAATCCAGATCTCAGGACAGCCTCCAAGCTCATCCCCAAGCTTATTGTGACATAAACCCAAAGTGAACAGTCATATCAACTTACTGGCAGAGAGTTACTCAAAGCTTGCCGCGTTCTGCCTCAATTCAACCACAAATGGTCTGCAAGACGATTACAAACACCTCTGCCAAAAGAGACTTCATACGCTCGGTTGATCCTCGGGCCAAAACGTTGGAAATTTCTGATGCCAAAGGAAGAATTACCGTTTCTAGAACCGGTCAATATATACGGCGCCAATTTTGTATTCCGGAAAAACCGGGAACAAATGGCGTGTTAGACAAGGAAGAAATTTAAGATGTCAGTTGCCAGCACAACTTCTCCGGGTGCAAATGTTACCGGCCATGTTTATGTAGACAGCCTGATTTGGGGCACGTCTTGGGACACCAGCGCCGGAGGCGTCAGTGCTCCGGGCACAATCACATACTCCTTCGATGATGGATCGTTAGGTCGCCGTGGCTTTGCCTCCTACATGAAGGAAGCAATCCGCAAAGCATTTGCAATTATCGAAACGATCATTCCGATCGAGTTCAACGAAGTCGGCTTTCTGACACCAGCAGGCGAGATTAATGACGTTAACATCACCTACGCTTTGCTGACCCAAAGCGATCTTGGCGGACCCGGATCTCTTGGTGTCCATCAAGTTCCGGGTGACGACCCCCTGCTGCAGGATTCTGGCATCGACGCCCTGTTCGGCATCTTTGCCTATGATACGCCTCTGTTTAGCAAAGAGGCCTTACGCAAAGGCGGTGAAGGCTTCGCGACAATCATTCATGAGATTCTTCACGGCCTTGGTCTAGCCCACCCACATGATGAAGGCGGCAGCTCGACTATTTTCCCGGGGGTTACGCAGCCCTTCGACGATTACGGGACAGATGGGCAGAACCAGGGTGTTTACACGATCATGTCCTACAACTCGGGCTATCCCGAAGTTGTTCCACTGAAGACATATAAGGCTGGCGGCACGGCCTCGCCCATGGCCCTTGATATAGCTGCACTGCAGGCGATCTACGGAACGACGGACCACAACACCGACGACAACGTCTATAAAATCAAAGGCAAAAATGGCGCCGGGACCTTCTGGACATCCATCTGGGACACCGATGGGGTCGATACGATTTCAGCAAATGGTGTTAAGCGCAGCGTCACGATCAACCTCAATGACGCGGATCTTGATGGCAGCGATGCAGGCGGCACTCCATCCCATGCCAAAGGCATAACCGGCGGATTTACGATCGCAAATGGAGTCGTCATTGAGAATGCTGTGGGCGGCAAAAAGGGCGATCTCATCGTCGGGAATGAAGCTGATAACCTATTGTTGGGTGTCGGCGGTAGCGATGTTATTTCTGCTGGCGAGGGTAATGACATTGTTCTTGGGGGTGGCGGCAATGACACCCTGACCGGAGGTCTTGGAAACGACGAACTGTACGGCCACAAGGGCACGGACAACTTTGTAGCCGAGGACAGCGACGGCGACGATATCATTAACGGCGGAGAGGGCCTGGATTGGTTGCGTTATATCGGCACAAGCGCCGTAACCGTTGATTTGTCTGACACCAATGCACAGGCAACCGGTTACGGAACCGATACCATTACGGGTGTCGAAAACGTCGATGGGTCCGAGCAAAATGACGACATTACAGGTACGGACGGTCGAAACATCCTGCAGGGTAATGGAGGGTCTGACCGCCTGGACGGGGGCCTTGGCAAAGATACACTGAATGGTGGCGCAGGCAGCGACACTTTGATCGGTGGTGCCGGAAGGGACATCATGACCGGCGGTGAAGGTGCCGATGACTTTGTGTTTACGTCAACAGATGAAAGTTCACGCAAAGCGAAATATGCCGACCGGATTACCGATTTCACTCAGGGTGAAGACAAGATCGACCTAAGTGCGATCGACGCAAGCACCGTAATTGACGGCGATGATTCATTTGTCTTCAACGGTACAACACCCGCCCAGACGTCGGACGAAGGCGAAATCTATTACGTCAAGAAAAACAACGCAGGCACCAAGAACGACTTCACACTTGTTCTTGTGGATACTGACGGCGACAAAAATCCTGAGATGGTTATCAAGATCTCTGGCTTGCACGATCTGACCCAGGACGATTTCATTCTTTGACATCAAAAAAGTGAAAGGGCGGCCCCACAAGGCCGCCCGTATATGGGCACCTCGACTGGGCATTTGCAGCGTAACCCCCGGGGCCCAAAAGGCGCAAAGACCTCTTGCGGCTTTGCTGAACTCCTTATAATACCCCTGCTCACGGGTGATTAGCTCAGTGGTAGAGCGCTTCGTTCACATCGAAGATGTCAGGAGTTCAAATCTCTTATCACCCACCATTTCTCTACTCTGTGATCCGACATGCAAAGCCAGTAATTGGCTGACTATTTGGTCTGACCAAAGAAAAAGGGCGAGGTGCTAACCCCGCCCCTAATTGCCATATTCTGACCTTTAGTGCGCCCTGGCGGACGGGGACGTGTTCTCAGCCGTTTTGGCTGCAGCCGCGGCGGCCTCTTCTGCGGCTTCGTCCCATTCGACAGGTTCAGGATCCCGAACCAGAGCGTGTTTCAGAACTTCCGAAACATGCGTGACCGGGATGATTTTCAGCCCCTCCTTCACGTTGTCAGGAATTTCGGCCAGGTCTTTCTCATTCTCTTCCGGAATCAAAACAGTCTTGATCCCGCCGCGCAGAGCCGCCAGCAGCTTTTCCTTCAAACCACCGATGGGCATCGCATTGCCGCGCAAGGAAACCTCTCCTGTCATGGCAATATCCTTGTGCACCGGGATACCCGTCAGAACCGATACGATTGAGGTCACCATTGCCAGGCCGGCCGAAGGACCATCCTTGGGCGTTGCCCCGTCCGGTACGTGGACGTGGATGTCCAGGTTGTCGAATTTGGGTGGCTTCACCCCGATCTTAGGTGAGATTGACCGCACATAAGATGAGGCCGCATCGATGGATTCCTTCATCACATCGCCCAGCTTACCCGTGGTTTTCATCCGCCCCTTACCGGGCAGTTTCAGCGCCTCAATATGCAGCAGATCGCCGCCAACGGAAGTCCAGGCCAGACCGGTTACAACCCCAACCTGATCGTCCTGTTCGGCCAGACCATAGCGGAACTTGGGCACGCCCAAGAATTCATCCAGATTGTCCGGCGTCACCATGACCGAATCCGCCTCTTTCTTGATGATCTTGGTCAGCGACTTCCGCGCCACCTTGGCGATTTCGCGTTCAAGGTTCCGCACGCCAGCTTCTCGGGTGTAGGTGCGGATAATCGATTGCAGCGCCTCATCGGATAGTTCGAACTCTTTGGCTTTCAAACCGTGGTTCTTGATCTGCTTACTGATCAGGTGCTGCTTGGCGATCTCGCTCTTTTCATCTTCGGTGTAGCCCGCCAGAGGAATGATCTCCATCCGGTCGAGCAAAGGCCCGGGCATGTTATAGCTGTTGGAAGTAGTCAGGAACATCACGTTGGATAGGTCATATTCAACCTCAAGGTAGTGATCCATGAACGTGCTGTTCTGTTCCGGGTCCAACACTTCCAGCATGGCCGAGGCCGGATCGCCACGGAAATCCTGCCCCATCTTGTCGATTTCATCCAACAAGATCAGCGGGTTCGTAGTTTTGGCCTTTTTCAGCGCCTGGATAATCTTGCCGGGCATTGAGCCGATATAGGTCCGGCGGTGGCCGCGGATCTCGGATTCGTCGCGCACTCCGCCGAGGCTGATGCGAATGAACTCGCGCCCAGTGGCTTTGGCAACGGATTTACCCAGCGACGTTTTACCAACGCCCGGAGGGCCAACAAGACACAGGATCGGGCCTTTCAGCTTTTTCGACCGCTGTTGAACCGCCAGATATTCGACGATCCGCTCTTTGACCTTCTCAAGCCCATAGTGATCGTCGTCCAGAACTTTCTGCGCACGGCCAAGGTCTTTCTTGACGCGGGACTTGGTGCCCCAAGGCAGGGCCAAAATCCAGTCGAGGTAATTGCGTACGACCGTGGCCTCAGCCGACATCGGGCTCATGTTGCGCAGCTTCTTCAGCTCACCTTCGGCCTTTTCACGCGCCTCTTTCGACAGTTTGGTCTCGGCGATTTTCTCTTCCAGCTCGGCCACTTCGTTCGAGCCGTCCTCACCATCGCCAAGTTCCTTCTGAATGGCCTTCATCTGCTCATTCAGGTAATACTCGCGCTGCGTCTTCTCCATCTGGGTTTTGACACGGGTCTTGATCTTTTTCTCGACCTGCAGAACCGACATCTCGCCCTGCATCAGGCCATAGACCTTTTCCAGCCGTTCGCTGACCGACAGTGTTTCCAGCAGTTCCTGCTTTTGCTCGACCTCGATACCTAGATGTCCCGACACAAGGTCGGCCAACTTGGCGGGTTCGGCGGTTTCGCCAACAGCGGTCAGTGCTTCTTCGGGAATGTTCTTGCGGACTTTGGCATAGCGCTCGAACTCGTCGGCAACGGTGCGAAGCAACGCTTGTGTAGTGGTCACATCACCCGGAATCTCGGTCAGATATTCTGCACGAGCCTCAAAAAACTCTTCGTTATCAAGGTATTCTGTAATCTGTACGCGCGCTTGCCCCTCGACCAGAACTTTCACGGTTCCATCTGGAAGCTTCAGCAGCTGCAGCACATTTGCCAGCACGCCCGAGCGATAGATTCCGTCGATTTCCGGATCGTCATCACCTGGATCAATCTGGCTAGACAGCAGAATTTGCTTATCGTCCTGCATCACTTCCTCAAGTGCGCGGACAGACCTTTCCCGACCCACGAACAAAGGCACGATCATATGAGGAAAAACCACAATGTCGCGTAGCGGAAGTACTGGGTATGAGGAATTCAGGGGCTCTTGCATGCTCAATCCTTATCTTTGGCAAGACGGCACTGGTCCCTCATCTAGGCAACCCCCGGCCGTCTCCTGTCTGGAAGGTAAAGGTGGTGCGCCAAGCGTCCTATTTCAACCTTACCTGTAGTGGACCTAACAATGACCGGAAGGTTGCGCCTCCGCAAGACGATAACATGATCGGTCTTGTCAAATTCTCAATTTGACCCCGCTTGGTTTCTTCGGCGATTGCCTGCCTGGAAATTCAGAAACCAACAGCAAAAGTACAACACTATCTAACAGGCAGCTGCCCAAAGCCTGCCATCATTGCAAACAATATGATTGCATACCCCAACTTCTGATCGATTACTGTGAGTCGTAGAGATGACAAATCCAAAAAATATCAATGCTGCGGAATCCGACCATCAACGGTACCTATCTGCCCGCGACTCCGATCATGCGACGCTTTTAGCGCATGCCGCCAAAAGCTCTGGGCGCTCTGTTTTACAAGTCCAACGGAGCTTCAATCAAATGGCAAAGCCTCCCAGCCGTTTGAATATGGTTGAGTATGTGCGCAATGGCCTTCATCACGAAGACCGCTTTACCGACGCCGAACGCGCGGCATACATCTCCAATGATCTCCATTGGCCCATCGCCCACAAGTGTAACCATCATGGTTGGAACAGTGCCGCAGAAGACAAGATACTGGCTTCTACTTTGCTTGAAACAGCGGGTGTACCTGTCCCGGAAACCGTTGGCGTCATCGACCGTTCGAACCGACACTACCCCGGGGTTACGAAGATCAACACTCCAGAGGCGTTGCGCGATCTCGTACGCAACCATCTGGAAGGTGGGCTTTTTGGAAAGATCGTCGAGGGGATGGTAAGCTTTGGGGCCTTTTTGATCGAGGACGCGGATCAATCCACTATCACTTGTGCAGGCCAACCGCCGATCACCTATGAGGCATTCCTAGACGAGTTCGTTGGGCAGAATTCATATGTCGTGCAACCTTTGCTCAAAAATCACTCTGCAATCCAAGACTACGCTTCAGCCCTTGCAACGGTGCGAATGGTTACTCTGGTAAGAGAAAACGACGTCTTTTGCCCAGTTGCCGTTATTAAACTTCCGCAGGGCCCCAATATTGCGGACGCCTTCTGGAGACCGGGGAACCTTGCTTGTTCGATCAATATCGAAACCGGTGTTATCGAAACCGTCGCGCGTCGCGCCAAGATGGAAACAGAATTCCTGGATGACCATCCTGACAACCCCGGTTTAATGGGCTTGAAACTGCCTTTTTGGGACGAATTGATCGAAATAAATGACCGTGCTGCAAGAACCTTTCAGCCAATTCGATATCAGTCGACCGACATCGCTATAACCGAGTCTGGCCCGGTCGTTGTCGAGCTGAACTATGGCGGTGGCTTCGATCTGCCTCAATATGCAAGTGGCCGTGGGATGTTGACACCAGAAGTTCGTAGCTTTTTCGAAGGGTTTGGCTACGACCTTGATGCAAAACCACAAAAGAAGCGCTGGCTGTTCGGTAAACGCAGATAAAGCGCCCTCAATCTGGTGTCTTGTTAGGTCGACTGAAAAGGCGCTGAACCTAAATCTGTTCAATATCCCCTTGCGCGCGCTGCGCATGGAAGGTCGCCTGCCAGGCATCGAATGTACCAGCTGCAATGGCATCGCGCATACCCTGCATGATTTCCTGAAAATAGTGCAGATTATGCCAGGTCAGCAGCATGCCCGAGATCATCTCGTTCGAGCGGAACACATGGTGTAGATAGGCGCGAGAATAGTTCGAACACGCCGGGCATGAGCAGGCCTCATCCAGCGGGCGCGGGTCATCCGCGTGGCGGGCATTCTTTATGTTGACCACGCCGTAACGAGTGAACACCTGTCCTGTGCGACCGGACCGTGAGGGTAAGACACAATCCATCATGTCGATCCCGCGGGCGACAGCTCCGACAATGTCGTCAGGCTTTCCAACGCCCATCAAATAGCGCGGTCTGTCGGCTGGCAGAAAGTCAGGAGCGTAGTCAAGGCAACCAAACATTGCCTCCTGACCTTCGCCCACGGCCAGACCACCAACCGCGTAACCCTCGAATCCGATCGCTTTCAGCGCCTCGGTGCTTTCTTCGCGTAGATCCTGTTCCAGCCCGCCTTGCATGATCCCAAACAACGCATGTCCAGGACGGTCGCCGAAGGCCTGTCTCGACCGATCGGCCCATCGCATCGACAGGCGCATTGATTCGGCAATTCGATCTCGATCTGCGGGTAGGGCCGGACATTCGTCAAAACACATCACGATGTCTGAACCCAGCAAGCGCTGAATCTCCATCGAGCGTTCCGGGGTCAGCTCGTGCTTGGACCCATCGACATGAGATTTGAAGGTCACGCCCTTTTCGGTCAGCTTGCGCAGACCAGCCAGGGACATGACCTGAAATCCACCGGAATCCGTCAGGATCGGGCGATCCCAGTTCATGAACTTGTGCAACCCGCCCAAACGGTCGATGCGTTCAGCCGTAGGGCGCAGCATCAGGTGATAGGTGTTCCCCAACAAGATATCGGCTCCGGTTGCACGAACACTTTCCGGCATCATCGCTTTGACCGTCGCAGCAGTGCCTACGGGCATGAACGCCGGAGTACGCACCTCACCGCGCGGAGTGTGGATCACCCCGGCGCGGGCCTTGCCGTCGGTGGCCTTCAGGTCAAATGAGAAACGGTCTGTCATTGGGCATCCTCGGGTCGCTGAACCGGGCAGGATTTGCCCGATCTGTTCAGCCATTGCAAGTTGTCAGGGTAAAGAGGCAACCTGCCGGGTAAACAGATCAACAACCCCTGCCCCGTCAACATCCCGGCATACCAGCACAGCCGGTCGCGTCGAGACCGGACGCGTAGCGCCGGATTCCGAACCGCCTACAATTACCTCAACCCCGGTTTCGACCATCTCGAACATCGTGCCATGGGTGCAGGCGATCACAGCAGTCGAGTCATGCAGGCCGCAGCCCTCCAACCCGCCGATATCCTTGTAGAATTTCAGGTAAAATACCGAGATGTCGCGCAGGAAAGCCCCCATATCGGGCGAGCGTTGGGCCAGACCGTCAAAATCCGCACTTTTGTACAGCGTTTTCAAGGTGACATCCAAACCAACCACAACGGTCGCCGGCGGTGCTGCAAACACTTCATTTGCGGCAAGGGCATCGTGATAGATGTTTGCTTCGGCATGTTCCGTGATGTTGCCTGGGCAGAAAACCGCCCCACCCATGATCACCAACTGTTTGATGTTCTGCGAAAACTCAGGATCCAAACGCATCGCCGCAGCAATATTAGTCAAGGGGCCGATTGCACAAACCGTCAGCTCTCCCTTGTGGCGGCGCGCCATTTCCACCAGGAATTCCGTGGCATTCAAATCATGGTTCGCCCCGATTTCCGGGATATCGGTAATATCCCCAAAACCTTCGGGACCGTGAACATGTTCGGACGGTGCGTGGTGCCCTGTTCCCTGTGGGTAGGCCGCGCCTTGGGCGACGGGAATGTCCAACCCAAGTTTATCCACCAAAAACCGTGCATTGCGGCTGGATTGATGAACGTGGGTGTTGCCAAAAACGGTCGTCAGGCCGATCAAGTCAATCTCGGGGGCTGCAGCGGCATATGCAATGGCCATCGCATCGTCGATGCCGGGGTCTGTATCAATAATCAGTTTCATCCGAGCCCGATAGCGCAAACGCGAGGGGATGCAAAGCGGTCACAATAGCAAAAACTAACCAAAATCCATGGATCAGCGTTTTGAATCCAAGCACAATCCCTCCATACCAGAGTTGAAAAAGGGCGATTCAACCCCCAAATGTATACTATCGTACACAATAAAAGAGGACAGATATGACCGAAGACCAAATCATTGGATTGCTTTCTTCGAACATAATTTACCTGCTCGCGGCGGCATTGATCGTCATCATCACGCTAAAAGGCATTAAAATCGTGCCGCAATCGGAAAAGTATGTGGTCGAACGGTTCGGGCGCTTGCATTCGGTGCTTGGCCCTGGGATCAACTTTATCGTTCCTTTACTGGATGTTGCGCGGCACAAGATATCCATTCTGGAACGCCAGCTTCCCAATGCAACGCAGGACGCAATCACCAAAGATAACGTTCTGGTCCAAATCGACACTTCGGTCTTTTACCGCATCCTAGAGCCGGAAAAGACAGTCTACCGCATCCGCGATGTAGATGGTGCTATCGCGACGACCGTTGCCGGTATCGTCCGGGCGGAAATCGGCAAGATGGACCTGGACGAAGTTCAGTCGAACCGTGCTCAACTGATCACTCAGATTCAAGGAAGCGTCGAAACCGCAGTGGATGACTGGGGGATCGAAGTGACGCGCGCCGAGATTTTGGACGTTAACCTCGATCAGGCGACCCGTGACGCGATGCTGCAACAGTTGAATGCTGAACGCGCGCGCCGCGCGCAGGTAACCGAGGCCGAGGGCAAGAAACGCTCTGTTGAGCTTCAGGCCGACGCCGAACTCTATGCGGCAGAACAAACGGCCAAAGCGCGCCGCATTCAAGCCGAAGCCGAAGCCTATGCAACCAGTGTTGTTGCCCAGGCGATTAAGGAAAACGGTATCGAAGCGGCTCAGTACCAGGTTGCATTGAAACAGGTTGAGGCATTGAACACGCTGGGCACCGGCAATGGCTCGCAGACTATCGTTGTACCTGCCAATGCGCTTGAAGCTTTCGGAAACGCCTTCAACATGTTGAAAGGACGTACATAATGGCTGATCCCTTTTGGTTAACATGGTGGCTATGGCTGGCTGGCGCGTTGGCTTTGGGCATCCTCGAAATAGTCCTACCTGGGTTCATCTTTCTGGGTTTTGCCATCGGGGCCGGGCTGACGGGTATTCTGTTGGCAATCCCTGGCATAGTACCGTCGCTGCCGATCCTGCTTATGATCTTTGCGACTTTGTCGCTGATTGCCTGGCTGATCCTGCGCCGCGTCTTTGCTCTGCCCCATGGCCAGGTGAAGAAGTTCAGGCATGACATAAACGACTAAACTCGTATGGCACCCCTTAAGGGGGTGTCATTGTGCCTCTGGACGCTGCCCGAGGCTTTCCCTATATAATTCGTCAGGTAACAAACCCGAGGCACGAATGACTCATCCGAGCGAACAGTTTGAAGGCACACCTCTTATTGCCCCTTCAACGATTGAACACCCTCTTTATGAGCCGGTGGTCGACGCCTGCCGAACGGTTTATGACCCCGAAATCCCTGTAAACATCTATGATCTGGGTCTGATCTATACGATCGACATCACCCAGGAAAACGCGGTCAAGGTCATCATGACACTGACCGCGCCCGGCTGCCCGGTTGCCGGCGAAATGCCTGGGTGGATCGTCGAGGCAATCGAACCCGTGGCCGGCGTAAAAGAAGTTGACGTGGAACTGACCTGGGAGCCCCCCTGGGGCATGGAAATGATGTCAGACGAAGCGCGCCTGGAACTTGGATTTATGTAAGGCCAAGTGCGAAGGCCTGCTGTTATTGAATTCCGCAGGTCGATTTGATTTCGTCCGACCTCTGGTTAAGCTTCTGTATGTAATCTCCTGATAACATAGTTAGTTTTTTCTTTTCGGTTCCAGTCACAAGGCCTAGAAGCGCCCCAGCAGGTGTAATGGCAATTACACTTTTGGCCTGCTCTTCCTCCGCATGTTTTCGTTCGGTTGCAATCGCGCGCAAATCACCTTCTGCCGTTGCACAGTTTACCGGATGTTGCTTTTCTTCTGCGATCGCCGTCTGAGCCAAAAACACAGAGAGCATCAGAGAAGGAATTGTAAGAATATCTTTTTTTCTAAACCAAAGTCTTTTCATGCTATTCAGCCTCAAATATTTTCCAAAAGTGGATCATGGGTCAGGCTATGACGAGTGTAATTTGCAAAGCAAGCTTTGCTTACCCGCTGGGGTAGAAAAACTATTCCGACAGGAAAACTTAGGTAAGAAAACCTGCTATGTCTTGAGCCTGATGCCTCGGGGCACTACATTAGCAACTACGAACAACGACGGAGATCATGATGTTCGGCATCCCCGGCAAACAGGCCGTAACAATGACACCAAAGGCTGCAGAGCAGATTGCCCGCCTGATGACTTCGGGCGGTCATGCTGGTTTGCGTATTGGCGTCAAGAAAGGCGGCTGTGCCGGGATGGAATACACCATGGACTATGTCGACCAGCCTGACACCAATGATGAAGTGGTCGAGCAGGACGGCGCGCGGATCATGATCGCCCCGATGGCACAGATGTTCCTGTTTGGAACAGAGATCGACTATGAGGTCTCGTTACTTGAATCCGGTTTCAAGTTCCGCAACCCGAATGTTGTAGATGCCTGCGGTTGCGGAGAATCCATCAAGTTCGACGAAAGCATTGCAACTCAGCCTTAAGACGCTGCCTGCAAGAGCACATAGGTCTCGTTGAACCGACGCGTCAAGTGCTCTCCTGCCTGGATGACATTCTCTGAATGTGGCGGGGCAACATTGGTGTCATAAGACGGGTTGAAGAACAAAGGAACCGACAGCCTTTCAGCAGATCCACCGATCACACGGTGCAGAGTTGCCTTGACCGCCCCTGCCGTCCAGAGCTCCAGCATCTCCCCAAAATTGATAATGAATGTTCCGGGCTGCGCTTGGACCTGAGCCCAACTCTGGTCCGGCATCTGTACCTCTAACCCGGCTCGACCATCGGTGGCCAGCAGAGTCAGACAGCCATAATCAGTGTGCGCTCCGATACCGAAATCCTTTTCGCCTGCCCAGACTGGCCTTTGCGGGTAATAATTGCCGCGCAACAGGGCCATGGGCGTGTCGAAGGCAGTGTCAAAGCTGTTGGCATCCTTGCCCAATGCCACCGAAATGGCGCGCAACACCCGCATGGCAACCGAACAAGCGTCACCATAATAGGCCTCGATGATTGATCGAAACTCGGGCACAGCTTCCGGCCATTGGTTCGGGGCATAAACCGAGAGGTTCTTGCCAAAGTACCTATTGGTCTCAGCTAGCTCGTATCCGCAATCGAACACCTCTTTGAAGTCAGGATTTGCAGCTGGATCTACCTGTTCCGAGCGCGAGGCGCCCCACCCACGGTTGGACCCGGTCACAGCCATATCAACGCGCCGTTTCTCGGCCTCTGGCAGCCGGAAGAATGCGTGATATGCCGAGATGACCCGTTCCACCCGACAGGCGGAGATACCAGTATTGGACACGGTCAGAAACCCAACTTCACCGACGGCGCGGGTCAATTTGGCCAATTCCGCCGTGTCGCACCGATCCAGTTTTTCAAGATCAAGATGTTCGATCATATTGCTCATTCCTCATCGCGGCGGAAACTGCCGTTTTGCAACGGGCTCTGCAACCGGAATTGTCAGACCTGACTGGCAATGATATCCGGTCACCAGAAAACCGATTTATTTCAAGGGGACGCGATATGCGGCGCAAACTGGCGGCTGGAAACTGGAAGATGAATGGTAATGCTGCCAACTTGAGAGAGCTTCAGGCCCTTTCTCACATGCATGCTGCCCCGGCAGTTGATATTCTGATCTGCCCACCTGCCACCTTGATCCATCGGGCCAAAGAGAAGGTCCCGGGCGGAAACATCCAGATAGGCGGTCAGGATTGCCACGCGGCAAACTCGGGCGCGCATACAGGTGACATTAGCGCCCAGATGCTGGTCGACGCCGGAGCGTCAGCCGTCATTCTTGGCCATTCTGAACGCCGCGAAGACCATGGTGAACAGAATGAAGATGTTCGTGCTAAGTCTATTGCCGCTATGAACGGTGGGCTAAAGGCGATCATCTGCGTCGGTGAAAGCCTGGAACAGCGCGAGGCCGCCAATACCCTGGATATAATCGGCGGTCAGATGTCCGGCTCGATCCCGGATCAGGCAACGGGCGAAAACCTAATAGTCGCCTACGAACCGATCTGGGCCATAGGCACAGGGAAAGTTCCCACTCTGGACGAAATCGGTCAGGTGCATGACTTTATTCGTGCCCGGCTGGAACGGCGCTTTGGCGAAGGCGTTGGGCGTTCGGTCCGGCTGCTTTATGGCGGCTCGGTCAAGCCATCGAACGCCGCCGAGATTTTCGCCGTGTCGAACGTGGATGGTGCGTTGGTTGGCGGGGCAAGCCTGAAGGCCGACGATTTCTCGGGCATCATTCAGGCTCTGGAACAGGCGTGATCAGGCCAATTTCATCGTCACCATCCCGGCTATGATCAAGACTGCCGCGCAGATCCGCGTGGCGGTCAGGGCTTCGCCCAGAAAAAGAATACCAAAGGTAAACGCGCCAACCGCTCCTATTCCCGTCCAGATGACATAGGCTGTTCCCAAAGGCAGCGTCCGCATGGCCAGTGCCAGCAAGGTGAACGAACCCAGCATCGCAACCGCCATCAGGGCGGTCGGCCAGAACCGGGTGAACCCGGCAGATTGTTTCATCGCCACGGCCCAGACAATTTCAAGCAGGCCGGCAAACAACAGGATAATCCAGGGCATAGAAGAGACCTCTGATCAGTCCGGGTCGTCCCGGATACTGTCCCGTGATGGAGAGGTCGTCCTCTGCCCTTTAGATAATCCCCTTGGCGCCCCGTTCAAGACGCAGAGACCGGGCAGAGATCCCCTGCCCGGTCTTTTTCTCAGCGGTTGGACCCGCTAGTTTGTTATGATCTCCGGCCCCATGAAGGTGTTGGGCAGGAAGGTGGATATCCACGGGATATAGGTCACCATGATCAGGAAGACGAACAGGACCGCCAGGAATGGCAGGGCCGCCCGGACAACGCCCATCATCGGCATGCCCGCAACACCCGAGGTCACGAACAGGTTCAAGCCGACCGGCGGGGTGATCATCCCGATCTCCATGTTCACAACCATGATGATGCCCAAGTGAATCGGGTCGATGCCCAGCTCGATTGCAATCGGGAACACCAGTGGTGCTACGATAACCAGCAGGCCCGAAGGCTCCATGAACTGGCCGCCGATCAGCAGGATCACATTGACCACGATCAGGAATGTCACCGGTCCCAGACCTGCCGACAGCATGGCAGTTGCTATGTGCTGCGGAACCTGCTCATCGGTTAGAACATGTTTCAGGATCAAGGCGTTGGCGATAACGAACAGCAGGGTAACGGTCAGTTTCCCAGCTTCAAACAACGTCTGCTTGGTGTCGGGGTGAAAAATCGCCGTGATCAGCGCATAAGGCTTTCTGAGCAAAGAGATATTCTTTTCCTCACCCTCGCGGCTGAGGGGGCCCATGTCCTTGTAGACGAAGCTGGCAATCAAAAAGGCATAGACTGCGGCCACCGCAGCGGCCTCGGTCGGGGTAAAGATACCCCCATAGATGCCACCCAGAATGATCACGATCAGGAACAGACCCCAACCTGCTTCGCGTGCAGAGACTAAGATTTCGCCCCAGCCTTTCCATTCACCTTTGGGTAGGTTCTTGACCTTGGCCATCACATAGATGGTGATCATCAGCATTAGCCCAGCCAACAGGCCAGGGATCACACCGGCGAGGAACATGCGCCCGACAGAAACTTCGACAGCGGCGGCATAGACCACCATCACGATCGACGGCGGAATCAGAATACCCAGCGTCCCTGCGTTACAGATAACGCCGGCGGCGAATTCCTTGGAATAGCCAACCTGCCGCATGCCAGCGATCACAATCGAACCAATGGCCACCACCGTAGCCGGAGACGACCCGGACAGGGCCGCAAACAGCATACAGGCGAACACCCCCGCAATCGCCAGACCTCCGGGCAAGTGCCCCACGCAGGCAATCGAGAAACGGATGATGCGCCGGGCCACGCCGCCCGTGGTCATGAAGGACGAGGCCAGAATGAAGAACGGGATCGCCAGCAGAGTAAAATGCCCTTCGAAAGCCTCAAACAAGGTACCCGCGACCGAGGCGAGCGAACTGTCGGAATAGATCAGCAGAAACAGGGTCGAACTGAGCCCCAGCGCCACCGCAATCGGTACACCGATCAACAGCAAGCCTACGACCATCGAGAACAGAAGAATGACATCCATCAGTTGTGCTCTCCTTGCTGAGCGCGGACTTCTTCAATCTCGTCCTCGACTTCGTGGCTAGCGACCATCCGGTCGGCTTCGCCGCGCCAAATCTGTACCGCAACCTGCGCAAAGCGGATCACCAAAAGCAGCATCGACACGGGCAGAACCAGATACGGCACCACCTTGGGCAGTTTTTCATAGCCCTCGCCATAGTTGATCAGATCCTCAAGAAACCGCAGCGGGGCAACCATCGGAATGTCGTCGACCTCATAAAAGCTCTGACTGCGTGCATCGAAGTTGAACCCGGTAGGGAACCATCGCCCCGATGTGGGCGGCAGATCCGCGAACACGGCCCAATAGTCATATGCGCCTTTTAGCATCAGCAGAGAAAACACCAGACAGCAGGCTACAGCGATCAGAGCCAAAATCCGTCGAGGCGCAGGGCTGAGCATGTTCAGGATGGCGTCCACTCCCAGATGAGCGTGTTTCTTGACGGCATAAGACGCCCCAAGCAGCACCAACCAGCCGAAGGCGAATACCGTCAGCTCCAGTGCCCATAGGATATTGGAATTAAAGAAATACCTTGCGATCACATTGGCAAATGTCACAGCCGTCATCAGGCCCAGCAACGATGCGATCAAGGTTTCTTCGATATGGTCGACCAGCCCGCCTTGGCCGGATTGCGCACCAGACATCTATCTGTCCCCACATTTTTTTGAGATAAGTGCTGTTTGGGCGGGCCAAATCGGCCCACCCTGCCTGCGCGTCGAATACTCCCCAGTCCCCGGACGCGCGGCGTATACCAGGATCAGAACCCGGCGTTGATAGCCTGTGCGGCGTCGATCTTTTCTTGACCCACGTCACCGGCGAACTGTTCCCAGACAGGTTTCATGGCGTCGATCCAGGCCTGACGCTGTTCAGGGTTAAGTTCACGGATGATACCGCCCGCATTTGTGATCGAGACCTTAGCTTCCTCGTTCACCGAGAAGGATTCTTTGTTCCGCTGTTCTGTCACTTCGCCCAGAATGGTCAGGAACTGTTCCCGCACCGCAGGATCCAGGCTGTCCAGCCAGTCAACCGATGTCACGACCAGATAGTCGATGACACCGTGGTTGGTTTCAGTGATACCGTCCTGAACCTCAAAGAACTTCTTGCCGTAGATGTTGGACCAAGTGTTTTCCTGTCCGTCGACGACACCTTGCTGCAACGCGCCATAAACCTCTGAGAAAGCCATTTTCTGCGGGCTTCCGCCAATCGCCTCCATCTGCGCGACCAGCACGTCAGAAGATTGGACGCGGAATTTCAGGCCATCGGCATCCGACGGATCGACCAGCGGTTTGTTGGCCGACATCTGTTTCATGCCATTGTGCCAGAATGCCAGCCCCTGCAGGCCACGGCGCTGCATGCTATCTTTCATCGCCTGACCGTCAGCCGAAGCCTGAAATGCGTCTACCGCGTCAATGTTCTTGAACATGAACGGCAGGTCGAACAGGCGGAATTGCTTGGTGAACTTCTCGAACTTGGACAATGACGGGGCCGCCAGTTGCACATCGCCCTGCAACATCGCCTCAAGGACTTTATCGTCGTTATAGAGCGTGGAGTTCGGGTAGACCTCCATGCACATCACGCCGTTCATCTCATCATTAACGCGCTGTTCCAGCAACGAGGCTGCAATACCCTTGGGATGTTTATCGGTATTGGTCACATGCGCGAATTTCACGACGATTTCGCCGTCTTCACAAGCGGCCATGCCTGCGGTTGCTGTTACGGTTAGAGCGACGGCCGTCGCTGCCGTTGTCAAAAATTTCATCAGTCGAGTTCTCCCAGATACTTCACTACGTCTCCGGACGCGCAGAAGCCGTCCCATGGCGGCGAGTGAACCGAATCAGGGTCAAGCCCTCAACTTATTGTGGGCTTCACTATCGGGTAGTATTTTATCATTTATTTACAGAGTGTTACGCACTTTCTGCCTGGTATCCATTCGAGCCATTCGGGAAGCCGTGCGAGAATCCGCACATATATATGCGCCATTGTGTGGATTTCCGCACAAATATCGATTCGCCGAACGCGAATCGTTTACCAGGCTTTGGCTCTTCCCACGGTCCGCGTCAGCGGACTGCTACACCCAACAGCTTAACCGCATGACAATGCGGGAAAAGCTGGCAGGAGCTTTCACCTACGGTAGTCTTCCGGACGAATGTGATATCGCGCCAGTTTGTCGTAAAAGGTCTTGCGAGGCAGCTTTAGCGCCTTTGCGGCTTCTGATGCTTTGCCGTTATGCCGGCCAAGGGCAGCAATCAGCAGAGATCTTTCGACCCGTGCCATCTGCTCGCTCAACCCCAGTTCTGCGGCCTGCGAGACATCTTCGGGCATTCCCAGCACAAACCTCATTGCGGCTGACATCAGCGACCGTGCATTGCCCGGCCAGTCTCTGGTCATCAGCGATGCCAGATGGTCCGACGTGATTTCCGGTTCCTTTATCCCGGCCTGTTCGGCTGCCTGTGCTACATAGTGGCGGAAGATTACAGGTATATCCTCGGGGCGCTCGGCAAGCGACGGTATGCGAACGCGCATCACATCCAAACGATAGAACAAATCCGCAAGGAACCGTCCATCCGAAGACAATTCGGCCAGGTCAGTGGTCGTGCCCGCCAGAATTCGGGCGCCTACACCCTGTTCAACCATCTCCAGTGCTGCATATTGCGTGGCCTCGGGCATGGCCGAGATTTCGTCCAGAAAAAGGGAACCACCGGCTGCATCTTCGCAGACATGAACCAGATCGCTGGTCGACAAACCGGCGGATGGACGTTTGACAAATGGGCCCTGACTTTGCGGCGACATTAGGTGAACGACCTCGGCAACTTTGGACACTCCGCTGCCAGCCGGTCCGGTGACCAAAACTTCGGCCCCTGTCTGGGCTACCGTACGAACCCTTTCCCTCAGTTCTTCGGCCTTTGATGAGAGACCGAACAGCAGGCGTGCCGCTGGATCGCCGCGTTCGAGTTCGCTTTTCATTGCGCGTTGTTGCAGGACATGTTCTCGCGCTTCGGATGCCTTGCCCAACACCTTTAGCAGATCTGCCGCGGCGCAGGGCTTTTCCAAAAAGTCGAATGCGCCCTGCCCCATGGCCTGCACTGCCATTGGTATGTCGCCTTCTCCAGTCAACAGGATGACAGGCAGATCAGCATCCATATCGCGGGTGTAGGTCAACAGGTGAAACCCGTCCCGACCAGGCATCCGGATATCCGACACGATCACTCCTGCGAAATCCGCTCGGATATGATCCTTCGCCGCCACAAAGGACCCGGCTGTTACGGGTTCATAATCGGCAAGCTCCAGCGTTTGGGCCAGCGCTTCGCGCACTGCCGAGTCGTCATCGACCAAAAGCACTTTGCGGGTCATGCTGCCCCTACTTCCCTGAAATGTTCCAGTTCCACAGTGAATACCGCACCTGTCGGAGCGTTGGTGCCCCGAATATTACCACCAAAGCTTTGAACCAGACCATAAGAGATCGACAGCCCCAGCCCCATGCCCTCAGACGAACCGACAGCTTTGGTGGTATAGAACGGCTCGAACAGCTTCTCCGAGTTCTCGATCCCCGGACCTGTGTCGCTGACTGTGACCGTCAAGGTCTTGTCACTGTTTATCGAGATCTTGATCATGCGTTGTTGTTGCTCACTCATGGCATCGGCGGCGTTGTTAATCAGATTTACGAACACCTGCACCAATCTCACTTCGCCACCCCAAGCATAGATAGGGACATCCGGAGCCTGCCATTCCATACGAACGTTTTCCGAATTCAGCCGGGCCTCGGTCAGTTCCAGCGCCGTTTCTATTACCTGAACCAGATCAACTCTGCCCATGGGCTCGTTTTCATTGCGGGCAAAAGCCCTGAGGTTCTTGATAATTCGCGCCATTCGCGCGGCCAAATCGGAAATTCTGGTGAGGTTCTCGGCGGCTTTTGACTCGTCACCTCTGGTCAGAAAAGCCGTTCCATTCTCGGCGAATTGGCGAATGGCCATCAGCGGCTGGTTCAACTCATGGCTGATGCCCGCCGACATCTGCCCGAGCGCACTCAACTTCCCGGCCTGTATAAGCTCTTCCTGCGCATGTTTCAGCGCGACCTCGGCCTCTTCCCGTTCATGGACCTCGCGCCGCAGGGCGGTGTTCGCGGCGGTAAGTGCATGGGTTCTGCGCGTCACGCGGCTTTCCAGCACCGCATTGGCCTCAGCAAGCGCGCGCCTGCGTTCGGTTGCCATAAACAAAAGCGCCCCGAAGGCCAGACAGATCGCAGCTACCGCCGCTGCTTGCAAATTTGCCAGACGGCGCGCCGGGGCCACATCCACTAGCACCTCGGCTGTCATGTCTATCACCGGTAGATCGAGCGTAAGGTGTAACGCACGCCGTGGCAGATACCGGCCCCAATTCAAGGTCCAAAGCTCGTGTCGTCCGATCAGATTCGACGAGAAATCAACCGCCTGCCCCTCGGGCGGCACCAGCCCCGGTTGACCTTCGGTCCGACGCCAGAACAACAGGTCGGATCGGTTCGAGATGAACACCACACCTTCTCCATCAATAAAGAAAATGGCCTCGGTACTGCCCCGCCAAGTCTGTTCGACATCCTGCACATCGGCTATAACCATCAATGCGCCTTCGACTATACCGGAGGGACCAAAGGCAGGAGCTGCATAGGAATAGGTTCGATCGCCGCTTGTGGACTCGACACCGTGGGCACTGCCCATAGCACCCTGCATGGCGCGCCTGAATGCGGGATGGTCTGCCATCGTCAATTCAGGCACCGGGTGGGCGGCTGCAAGTACCCTGCCCAGACGGTCCAGATAGACAATGTTAACGGCGGCAGTTTTGTCTGCCACGTCCAGCAACACAGCCTGCGCGATGGCGCGATCGCTCGGCGTGACAAGCGTTCGAACAGCCGGGTGGCTGGCCATCAAGACAGCCAGCTCCTGATAGACCTGCATTTGTGTGCTAAGGCGGTCGGCGGCCAATTCCAGATCGGCCTCAGCCTTATCGCTCAGCGGCGACAAAGCCTGACGAAAGCCGTATGACCACACTCCAACAGAGAGCAGCCCAACAGCAATCAGAAATGTCGAAATTAACCATACCCTTTGCATGACATTGGGTCTTGCATTCAACGCGCCTCATGGCAAGTGTGCCCGCCATGAAGACTTTGCATCAATCCCCTGTTGACCCGAATTTTGTCCAGAACCCTTATCCGTATTATGATGCGGCCCGCGCGCATGGCGACCTTGTGTATTGGGCCGACTACCGGATGCACGCTGCAGTATCGCACCGGGCGGTTCAGGCCTTGCTGAAGGACCGTCGTTTCGGTCGCGAAGTGCCGCCGGAAATGCAGCGTCCAGGTCCTGCGCATCTAGCCCCCTGGCTGATGGTCGAATCTCATTCGTTGTTAGAAGCAGAGCCGCCGCGCCACACCCGGCTTCGACGCCTGGTCATGCGCGCCTTTACGTCACGTGCCATTGCGGCACTGGAACCAACGATCCAAGACCTCAGCCACAAGCTGATCGACGCCTTTCCGGATGCGCCGTTCGATCTGCTGGACACCTATTGCACGCAAGTTCCGGTCGTTACGATCTGCCGCCTTCTAGGCGTTCCCGAAGAGATGTCGCCCGAGCTTTTGCGCTGGTCCCATGACATGGTGGCGATGTATCAGGCCAGCCGCACACGTGAGACCGAAGATGCGGCGGCGGCCTCGGCAAAAGAGTTCACCGACTTTCTCTCGTCTTACGTCGAAAAGCGCCGGTCTGACCCTCGGGATGACCTGATTACCCGGTTGATCGCCGCTGAAGAAGATGGTGAAAAACTGTCGCGTGACGAGTTGGTTGCAACTTGCATTCTGCTGTTGAATGCCGGTCATGAGGCCACGGTTCATTCTCTGGGAAATGGGCTTAGGACCGTATTGCGAAAAGGTGTAAAAGCCGATGCCTTTCAGCCTGAAACGATTGACGCCTCCGTCGAAGAAATCCTGCGCTTTGATCCCCCGCTGCATATGTTCACGCGCTATGCCTATGAAGAGATCGACCTGTTCGGGCACAGTTTTAAACGCGGTGACGAAGTCGCTTTGTTGCTTGGAGCCGCGAACCGTGATCCCCAAGTCTGGGCCGAACCTCATAAGTTCGATCCAACCCGCCCCATCCTGACCAACAGCAGCTTTGGCGCGGGTCTGCATTTCTGCGTCGGAGCACCGTTGGCCCGACTCGAAATGCGAATAGCGCTGGCGGCACTGTTCGAACGCTGTCCCAACCTAGCGCTCAGCGCGGAACCGGAATATTCCAACAGCTACCATTTTCACGGGCTAAAGCGGTTGATGGTTCAGGTCTGACCGCTAGTTCTCGATCAGGGCATTCAGCGGCAGCATGGTCGTCGACTTGATCTCTTCCATCGACAGCAGTGCCGTCACATTGTGGACGCGCACCTCGGAAATCAGAGTCTGATAGAACACGTCATAGGCGCGCGCGTTCTTAACCCGCACCTTGAGGATATAGTCGATATCCCCCGCCAGCCGGTGCGCCTCTTGCACTTCGGGGCGGTCCCGCAGGGCTTTGAGGAACTTTCGCTGCCAATCTGCCTCGTGTTCAGAGGTGCGGATCAGCACGAAGAACGTCGCCTCAAAACCAAGCGCCTCGGCATCCAATAATACCGTCTGCTGACCGATCACCCCGGCCCCTTTCAGCTTGCGGATGCGATTCCAGACAGGCGTCTTGGAACTGCCTACCCGGGCCGCTATTTCGTCCAGCGATTGGCTGGCGTCGCGCTGCAGCTCAACCAGAATTTTCCGATCCGTGTCATCAATCCGCACTGACATTCCAATTTCTTCCTCGTTTCGAAACTTTCGTATCGCTTGACCAACACAGCGAAACGCTTGTTCTTATTTATGCGCGCATATGGCGCAATACCGGGAATATTTCCTATATTGAGGGTCAAGTCAAACCAACCCGGACCGAAACATGCAAGTGACGCAAACATATCAGGACGCAGGCCATGTCGACTTTGTCGGCGCGGGCCCCGGTGATCCCGAATTGCTGACGCTCAAAGCCCTGCGCGCGTTCGAGCGCGCGGATGTGGTTCTGCATGACCGGCTGATCAGCGCCGAGGTGCTGGCCCTTGCCGGGCAAACGGCCGTTCTGGTCGATGTTGGTAAAGCCGGGTTTGGCCCCTCGTGGAAACAGGAAGACATCGACGCGCTGCTGGTAAAGCACGCCCTGAAGGGTCAACGGGTCGTGCGCCTGAAATCCGGTGACCCCACCGTATTTGGTCGTTTGGACGAAGAAATCGACGCTGTCGAAGCCGCTGGCATCTCGTGGCAGATTATCCCTGGCATCACCGCAGCCTCGGCCGCTGTTGCAGGCATCGGGCAAAGCCAGACGCGCCGCGGGCGCAATTCCTCGATCCGTTTCCTGACCGGGCACGACATCAAGGGCTTCGCCGATCACGATTGGAGCGCCCTGGCGCAGCCCGGTTCGGTGGCGGCGATCTATATGGGCAAAAAGTCTGCCCGGTTTATTCAGGGCCGCCTGATCATGCACGGCGCCGACCGAGCCACACCTGTGACGCTGATCGAAAACGCGTCGCGTCCCTATCAGCGCATATTGACCACGACGCTGGATCACATGCCCGCCGATCTGAACGCCTCGGACATGGACGGCCCCACCCTTACTTTTTACGGCCTTGCCCCCCGCCAGGCAGCCAAGGCCCTGACTGAATTCAAAAAGGAGCACGCCTGATGGCCCGCGCTTTTACCCCCAAAGTGGTAACCGCCAACGATCTTTTGGAAGGTGACGTCATCTATCTGACCGAGGACGACCGCTGGTCGCGTGAATTATCCGAGGCAGAGCTGATCACAGACGAAGCCCACGCACAGGTCCGTCTTCTGGATGCCGAACGCCAAGCAGGCAAGATTGTCGGTGCCTATCTGGCTGACGCCGTCGCCGGCGACAACGGCCCAGAGCCAACCCATTTTCGGGAAGACTTCCGCCGGACTGGTCCGTCCAACTATGCCCACGGCAAACAGGAAACTTCCCCGCAGCCCCGGGCCTGATCTCTGGCCCTCTCTCTCCCCTACAAAGGCCCCAGGTTCGGGGCTGCACTTAAGGACAGCTAATCATGTATCGCTACTCCGAGTTCGACACAGCATTTTTGGCAGAACGCAACAGACAGTTCCGCGCCCAGGTCGAGCGCCGCATTGACGGTTCGCTGACCGAGGATGAGTTCAAGCCGCTGCGGCTGATGAACGGCCTGTATCTGCAGCTGCACGCCTATATGCTGCGGGTCGCCATTCCCTACGGTACGCTGAACAGCGCGCAGATGCGCCAACTGGCCCTGCTGGCTGTAAAGTGGGACAAGGGCTACGGCCACTTCACCACGCGTCAGAATATCCAGTACAACTGGCCCAAGCTGCAGGACGTCCCGGATATGCTGGACGCGCTGGCCGAGGTTGGCATGCACGCCATCCAGACCAGCGGCAACACCATCCGCAACGTGACCGCCGACCATTTCGCCGGTGCCGCCGCGGATGAGGTCGCCGATCCGCGCCCCTATGCGGAACTGCTGCGCCAGTGGTCGACCGACCACCCGGAATTCCAGTTCATGCCGCGCAAATTCAAGATCGCCATCACCGGGTCCGAAAATGACCGCGCCGTGATCAAGGCGCATGATATCGGTCTGCAACTGGTCGAGCGTGACGGCGTTCTGGGTGCCCGTGTCATCGTCGGTGGCGGTCTGGGCCGTACGCCCATGATCGGTAAAGAGCTGTCTGACTTCGTCGCCTTCGACGACCTGCTGGCCTACCTTGAGGCCACCGTGTCCGTGTGGAACCAGATCGGTCGCCGTGACAACAAGTACAAGGCGCGCATCAAGATCACCGTGCATGAACACGGCATCGACGCCATCCGCGCCAAGGTGAACGAGCGTTTCCTGCAGGCCCGCCCGCAGTTCAAAGGCGCGGATATGAACCTGCTGGAAGAGATCAAGGGCCACTTCGCTGCACCTACCTTCCGCGAAGCGTCGGTTGCGTCGTTTGAAGGCGCCTACACCAATGATCCGATCTTCCGCTCGTGGGTGGATACAAACATTGCGCCGCACAAGAATGCGGACCACGCGATTGTGACAATCTCGATCAAGAAACACGGCGCGACGCCGGGTGATGCAACTGCCGAGCAGATGCGCGTGATGGCCGATCTGGCCGAAGAGTTCGCCTATGACGAGCTGCGCATCAGCCATGAGCAGAACGTGATCCTGCCGCATGTCCACAAATCGGACCTGCCCGCGATCCACGCAAAGCTGAAGGAATACGAGCTGGCGACCGCCAATATCGGCCTGATCAGCGATATCATCGCTTGCCCCGGCATGGACTATTGCGCGCTGGCAACGGCGCGTTCGATCCCGGTTGCTCAGGAAATTGCGACCCGGTTTGAAGACCTCAAACTGGAGCATGATATAGGCCACCTGAAGATCAAGATCTCGGGCTGCATCAACGCCTGTGGTCACCACCATGTCGGCCATATCGGCATTCTTGGTCTGGATCGTGCAGGCGTCGAAAACTACCAGATCACTCTGGGTGGTGACGGCACGGAAAACGCCGCAATCGGCGATCGTACGGGTCCTGGCTTTGCCTATGATGAGATCGTTCCGGCCGTTGAGCGCATAGTCGAAACCTATCTGGAGCAGCGTGAGGGCACCGAAGAAACCTTCCTCGAGACCTATCGCCGTGTCGGAATGGCTCCGTTCAAGGCGGCCCTCTACCCCGAGGCGCGAGCGAATGCCGCTTGATCTGATCCAGACTGAACTGGGCCGGGATAGACGTGAACTGACCGAACGGGTCAGTGAGTTGAACGCCCGGTTCCGCCACCACAGCGCGCATGACGTGATGCACGGAGCAATGGAAGAGATCGATGATCTCGCTCTGGTCTCAAGTTTCGGTGCGGAATCGGTGGTGTTGCTGCATATGGCGGCCGTGGTCGACAAGATGACCCCGGTGCTGTTCATCGACACGCAGATGCTGTTCACCGAAACGCTGGAGTATCAGCAGGAGGTGAGCGAGCGGTTGGGGTTGCTAAACGTCAAGATCATCCGCGCGGATGACGAGGATGTTCAACGCGACGACCCCTATGGCGCGCTGCGTCTGCGGGACATGGATGCGTGCTGCAACCTGCGCAAGACCTTCCCGCTGCAACAGGCATTGTTGGGATATGATGGCTGGATCACCGGGCGCAAACGGTTTCAGGCCGGGTCCCGCGCCACGCTTGATTTCTTTGAGGTCGAGGACGGCACAGGCCGGATCAAGGTCAACCCGCTGGCCCATTGGGCGCCCGAAGATGTGCGCGCCTATATGGAAGAGAACAACTTGCCCAGGCACCCGCTGGTGGCCAAAGGATACCCTTCGATCGGCTGTGCGCCCTGTACTTCGCCGGTCAAACAGGGCGAAGACCCCCGCGCCGGACGGTGGCGCGATCAGAACAAGGAAGAATGCGGCATTCATTTTGTAGATGGCAAGATGATGCGCGCCGGAGAGAACACATGAACGTTATCGTAACCGATGAGGGGTTCGCCCCCGATGATTGGACTGATGGCTATGTCACGCTGGAAGACGCGGCCAATGATGTGGTCGCGCTGGATGTCAGCTCAGACACGGATCCCGATGAGCTTGCCGAACGGCTGGGCTGCGCCAAGATGGTGCGTGTCGATTTCCCGTCCTTTGCGGATGGGCGCGGCTTTACCATCGCGCGGACCCTGCGCCTGAAAGGCTATACCGGTCGCTTGCGCGCCAAAGGTCATGTCCTTGCCGACCAGTATGCCATGGCGCGGCGCAGCGGCTTTGATGAGGTCGAGATTGAAGACACTCTGGCCGATCGTCAGCCCGAAGATCAATGGGTGGCTCGCGCCAACTGGCAGGACAACAACTATCAGGCCCGCCTGCGCGGCTAAAATCGCCTTTCGCAGCCTCAAATAGGAACGTAGGGGCAAAAGCCCCCTTTTCCTGACTTGGATCAAAGATTAAACGGAGATGTCGGTTTACTCCACCGGCAGTGAAACGATGACAGAGATGAAACCCGTGACCGAAGCAACCGCCGTGAAGGCC
The DNA here is from genome assembly GCF_059610485.1 of Ruegeria sp. CDSC081. NCBI lineage: Bacteria > Pseudomonadati > Pseudomonadota > Alphaproteobacteria > Rhodobacterales > Roseobacteraceae > Ruegeria > Ruegeria sp. CDSC081. Next base: position 276,620 of record NZ_JBXWNS010000001.1, read on the forward strand.
CCCGTTCTGCCGGACGCCCAGACTGTGACAGACGTCAAGCATTGGACTGACAGCCTGTTCTCATTCAAAGTGTCGCGCCCCGCGTCCTTGCGGTTCCGCTCGGGCGAGTTTGTGATGATCGGCCTGTTGGGTGACAACGGCAAACCCTTGCTGCGCGCCTATTCCATCGCCTCGCCGTCCTGGGATGAAGAGCTTGAGTTCTATTCGATCAAGGTACAGGACGGCCCGCTGACTTCGAAACTTCAGCACATCAAACCAGGCGATCAGATCATCCTGCGGCCCAAGCCGGTTGGCACGCTGGTCCATGACGCCCTGCTGCCCGGTAAGCGCCTGTGGTTCTTTGCCACCGGCACCGGCTTTGCACCCTTCGCCTCACTGCTGCGCGAACCGCAGACCTATGAGGATTATGACGAGATCATCATCACTCATACCTGCCGCGAAGTGGCCGAGCTGGAATATGGCCGTCAGCTGATCGAAGACATTCGCCAGGACGAAATGCTGGCTGAGCTGATGGGCGAAGGTTTTGCGGACAAGATTCGTTACTACCCGACCACCACACGCGAACAGAGCCCCAAGATGGGCCGCATTACAGAGCTGTTGAAAGACGGCACAGTATTTGCTGATCTGGCGATTGAGGGCGGCATCCAGCCGGATACGGACCGCGCGATGGTTTGCGGATCATTGGCTTTCAACCTGGATATCAAAAAAATCCTCGAGGATTTCGGACTGCGCGAAGGCGCAAATTCCGACCCCAAGGAATTCGTCATTGAAAAGGCCTTTGTTGGCTAATCCGGTTTGCCGGTCTGATATGCGACATCAGATCGGCAAAAACGCGGGAATATCATGGGAAATTCACGCTGGTGGTCACTTATGCCGCTTGAAACGTCCCGCAGCCCAGTCTAAATTCCGGGCTTGAAATTCTGCAATCATCAAAGGAATGAACCCATAGCTCGCAGACCTCACAACGCGCCGCCTCAGAGAGACACCGGCCCGCGCGTCAATGATAAGATCCGTGCCCCCGAAATTCGCCTTATCGGCGCCGAAGGTGAAAATGTCGGGGTGGTTCATCCCGCCAAAGCCATGCAACTCGCGGACGAAGCCGGCCTGGATCTGGTCGAGATTTCGCCGAATGCAAACCCTCCGGTTTGCAAAATCATGGACTTTGGTAAATTCAAATACGAAACGCAGAAACGCGAGGCCGAAGCGCGCAAAAAGCAAAAAGTCATTGAGGTGAAAGAGGTCAAGTTCCGGCCCAACACCGATACTCATGACTATGAAGTCAAAATGCGCAACGTGTTCAAATTCCTTGAAAACGGCGACAAGGTAAAAGTGACTCTGCGCTTCCGTGGTCGTGAGATGGCACACCAGAATCTGGGCCGTGAGCTGCTGGAACGTGTTGCCGTGGACACCAAGGAAATCGGCAAGGTCGAGAACATGCCCAAGATGGAAGGCCGTCAGATGATTATGATGATCGGCCCGCTGCCGCAGAAGTAAGCCCTGCGACAACTGAGTTATTCGAAACCCCCTCGGATTGAGGGGGTTTTATTTTGCGCTTCGGCTTTTGAACCAGACCCTTGTGTCATTCACATCAAATGCCAGCGAAATCAGGTCAATAACCAGTAGAAACACCAGAAATTTCGCATATCCGGTCGCCAGTTCAGCTTCGCTTGCAAATGCTGCAATCACGACGAAAACCATTGGCACCCAACATATTAGATGCGGAAATGCCATCGCTTTGCTCATCCCTCGGGTCGCCAGCATGATCGGAAGATTCAATGCCATCCCACCGATTGCGAGTGCTGCGATTAGAATACCATTTGGCTGATCCAGATACGCCAGAGGTGCCAGATTGGTCGGGATGAGCAGCACCACCAACCAGATCTGTACCCAGGCGGGCAAGTCCCGAAAACTCTTCCAGATGTCGACAATCATCATCGCTCCTTCAGGAATTGACCTTTTGTCGATACCCTATTGAGTAAAAAGAGAAGGTCAGATCAAAAGAGCGTCAGATCGCGGCTTTGAGTGCAACCCCCAGCTTTTCAACCAATTCCTCAATCTGTGCGTCTTCGATAATGAAAGGCGGCGCCAACAGAATATGGTCGCCACTTCGACCATCGCGCGTGCCAGACATGGGGTAACAGATCAGACCAGCGTTCAACGCCGCCTTCTTGATCTTGCCCGCGAAACCAAGTGAGGGATCAAACGGTGTTTTTCCGGCCCGATCCGAGACCAGCTCGATACCGCGGAACAGCCCGCGGCCCCGAATATCGCCGACATTAGGGTGCTCGCTGAACGCAGTTTCCAGCGCAGATTGCAGTCTATGCCCCATAAACTCGGCGCGCTGGGGCAGTTGTTGGCTCGTCAATTCCTTCAGCACCGCCAATGCCGCCGCAGTTGCCACCGGATGGCCGACATAGGTATGCCCGTGCTGGAAAAACCCTGACCCATTTTGGATCGCCTTATATATCCCGCTCGTACACAACATTGCGCCGATGGGTTGATAACCCGCCCCCAAACCCTTGGCGATGCACAGAATATCCGGGGCAATTCCATCGTGATCGCAGGCAAACAAATGCCCGGTGCGCCCCATTCCGCACATGACCTCATCCAGGATCAGCAAAACGCCATATTGATCACAGATTTCACGTATGCGCCTAAAATACCCTTCGACCGCCGGGACCGCCCCCAGCGTTGCCCCCACGACTGGCTCGGCCATAAACGCCATGACGGTTTCAGGGCCAAGACGCAAAATTTCGGCCTCCAACTCGTTGGCCACCCGTTGACCATAGGCATGGCTGCTCTCACCATCTTGCTTTTCGGCATATTCATAGCAGGGCGCGATATGGGTCATTTCGATCAGCATCGGTGCAAATTGCGCACGGCGCCAGGCATTTCCCCCCGCTGACAAGGCCCCCAAAGTGTTTCCATGATAGCTTTGGCGGCGCGCGATGACGTGGCGGCGCTCGGGCTGACCGATCTCAAGAAAATACTGCCGCGCCAGTTTGATGGCGGCCTCTGTTGCTTCGGACCCTCCGGATACGAAATAAACGCGATCCAAATCCCCGGGCGCATGATCAATCAGAAGGTCCGCAAGGGCTTCGGCAGGTTCGGACGTCATAAACCCGGTATGCGCAAAGGCGATCTTTTCAACCTGGCTTTGAACCGCCTCGATCACCGCCCGGTTTGAGTGGCCAAGACAGGACACAGCAGCATCACCGCAATCCAGATACCGCTTACCGTCAGCATCGATCAGATAGCAGCCTTCGCCGCCAACCGCGACTGGCAGCTGAGATTTCGTATGGCGTGGGAAAACGTGGCTCATGATCTATCCTCTTTCAATCTGGCAACAAGGGCCGCGACTGAGGCGGCGTTATTTTCCCAAGTGTCTCCGTTCCGATCTGCGATGCTGTTTTCAAATCCGACCCGGACATCACCGCCCAAGGACGCCGCATGTACCAGACAGTCATGCTCTTGTTTTCCAAAGGCACAGATCATCCAGGGCGAATCCCCGTCCGGAAACGCATCCAGATCCGAGGGCTTTGATTCCTGATCAGTCCGATAGCGCCCCAGAACAAGCAAACGGTCGGATTGCTGTTCGCGCACAACACCACGCTTTTGCCACCGTGTTAATAGGGCCGCATCTTCAGCGTCGTAAAGAATATGCTGAACCCGCGTCCCCTGATCCGCGCAAAGACCATAGATCCGGTCAGCCAGATCGTTATCGCGCGCGATTTCGCGGACCGAGATCGACGCCCAAGCCGGTCTAACCTTCCTCAGACATTCGAACTGGCTGCTTACATCAAAAATCCCTGCCGCCTCGGTTGTGATCTGGATGTCCAGGGCCGGAACCCTCCGCCGAAGTTCGGCAAGTGTTTCCAGATACTGTCCCGCGTCCAAAGAGTGACGGCCTTCTGTGTCCCGAATGTGCAGATGAAGACCGGCCGCACCGGCCTCATGGCATGCTCTGGCCGCTTCAAGAATTTGCACGGTTGTGACAGGCAGGGCTGGGTGATCTGCCGCACCTCGGCGCGCACCATTGGGCGCTGCCAGAATATAGGGTTCCGATTTCGACCGATGCTGTGACATTCGCTGCCCCCGTTTGCATGTTGCCGCATCTATGTAAGCAGCGTATGTTTTACATCTTCTACTTTCATAACATATGTTTTTTCATGACCGAGACCCAACACCAGCTGACAGATCATCTGAGGAAAAACATCGACCAGATGCCACCCCGGCTTCAGGCGGCAGCCAAATACATCATAGATCATCCGGCGGATTTTGGCCTCGACCCGATACGAGTCACTGCCGACAAGATCGGTGTCAGCGCAAATGTCCTTGTCCGACTGGCCCAGCATATGGGTTTTGGCGGGTTTCAGGCCTTTCGCGCACCGTTCCGGCAAAACCTGGCGACGGATACCGAAGAATTCCTTGGCGCGTCCTGGCAAACCCACATGCAAGCGGACGGCGCCCATGGTCAGCTTCAGGCTAGGCTTGCCCGCAACGAACAGAATGTCGTCGTCAGGTCCCTGCGATTGATGAGGCCCGAGACAGCGCATCTAGCCGTTGACCATATCCTCAGGTCCCGCCGTTGCTTCGTGACCGCCACCCGCGCCAGTTACGCGCTGGCCTATTACTTTTCCTATACCGGGCGCATGGCGCATCCGGGTATTCAGCTGATCCCCCGCCACATCGGCTCAGCCACGGATGATCTGCTGGATGCGGATGACAAGGACTGTCTGCTGGCAATCACGGTCAGCCCCTATTCGGCAGAAACGATTAAATCAATACGGTTCGCCCAAGAAAAGGGGCTTCGGGTCATCCTGATCTCGGACAGCGAAGTTATTGCGCCGGGTGTCGAGCCGGATGTCGCCTTTACCGTCAGCACAAGGTCACAACATCACACCTCAAGCTTTACTGGGGTCATGGCCGTGCTCGAATGCCTCATCGGCCATTTATTTGACGCAGGCGGCGAAACCGCAGCCCACCGCGTCGAGGCCTATCAAAAGGCGCGCGAAGATACCGGGGCCTATTGGCAGCCAAACAAGCTTCCGAAAATTCGCCGAAAATAGAAAAAGCCCCGAGGGACACACCCCGGGGCTTTGCGACTAAAAGCCGATTTAATTACATGCAGGCCAGCACAGCCCGCTTGGTCATCACACTGACCAGATGCGCGCGATACGCTTTGCTGCCATGAAGATCGCCGATCATGTTGGCCGGGTTGATGTTCAGCCCCATCAACGCGTCCGGTCGGAATTCAGTATTCAGCGCCTGTTCTGCTTCGGACCAGCGGAACACCCCATCCTCGCTGGCGCCTGTGACCGCCACACGCACACCATCGGCGAACCGGGCCAGATAGACGCCCACCAACGCAAAGCGCGAGGCTGGCTGCAAGAACTTCTGATAGCTCGCGGCCTGTGGCACCGGAAAGCGGATGGATGTGATGATCTCACCCTCATCCAGTGCGGTCGAGAACATGCCATCAAAAAACGCATCTGCCGCAATCTGACGGGCGTTGGTCACGATCGTGGCCCCGGATCCGAGCACACCCGCCGGGTAACAGGCCGCCGGATCGTTATTCGCAACCGAGCCGCCAATCGTGCCGCGGTTGCGCACCGCCGGATCACCGATCTGACCGGCTAATGCGGCCAGCGCCGGGTATGATCCCGCTGCCTCTTGCGCAACAACTGCATGCGGCGTTGCGCCACCGATAGAAACCGACCCGTCATCCCCAACACAGACTCCCTGCATTTCGGGAATTCCGCTGAGCGAGACGAGTGCCGATGGCGCCGCCAATCGTTGTTTCAGCGTCGGGATCAGGGTTTGCCCACCACCCAACGCCTGCGCATCCTCAGCCCCTAAAGCGGCAACCGCGTCGGCTATGGTCGAGGGTTTCTCAAATTCGAAATTGTACATTTCGTCTTCCTTTCCGAAAGGCGCTGATCCGCCCTTCATCTGGCTATAAATATCTCGGGGAGCGCGAGGGGTTGACCCCTCGCACCCCAACCTCTCACCCGTGCATCGCGGTCCAGACACGCGATGGACTCACCGGCATATCGATATGATCGATGGCTTTGCCGCCTGAATTCAACGCATCCAGCACCGCGTTGACCACCGCAGGTGGTGAACCGATTGCCCCGGCCTCACCACAGCCCTTCACACCCAACGGGTTATGCGTACAGGGCGTCTGGCTCGAGTGGTCCACCGCATAGAACGGCACATCATCGGCACGCGGCATCGCATAGTCCATGAAGGATGCGCTCAGCAGCTGACCGTTTTCGTCATAGGCACAGTTTTCAAGCAATGCCTGACCGATGCCCTGACCGATGCCGCCATGCACCTGACCATCCACGATCATCGGGTTGACGATATTGCCAAAGTCATCAGCGGCAGTGAAGGCTTCGATGGTGACCCGGCCGGTTTCGGGGTCAACCTCGACCTCACAGGCATAGGCGCCAGCCGGGAAGGTAAAGTTGGCCGGGTCATAAAAGGCGGTCTCCTCCAGCCCGGGCTCGACCTCCAGCGGAAAGTTATGCGGCACATAGGCCGTCAGGGTGACATCACCCCAGGCCACCGACTTGTCGGTCCCTGCCACACTGAACTGACCGTCCTTCAGCTCGATATCAGCCTCGGACGCCTCCAACAGATGCGCCGCGATCTTCTTGGCCTTGTCGATCACCTTCTCGGTTGCCTTGACCATCGCCGATCCACAGACCGCCAAAGACCGCGAGCCATAGGTGCCCATGCCAAACGGAATCTTCGAAGTGTCGCCATGCACGATCTCGATCATCGACTCGTCGATACCGATCATGTCCGCCACAACCTGCGGGAAAGCCGTTTCATGCCCCTGCCCGTGGCTATGGGCACCTACCATGACGCTGATCGAGCCGGTGGCATTCACCCGCACAGTCGCCGCATCATACAGACCCGCACGGGCCCCCAGCATGCCAACGATGTTCGACGGCGCGATGCCGCAAGCCTCGATATAACAGTTGACGCCCAGACCCCGCAGCTTGCCCTTGGCCTCGCTTTCAGCGCGACGCGCGGCAAAGCCTGCCAGATCAGCAGCGGCCTCAAGCTTGTCCATCGTCCCATTATAATCACCTGTGTCATAGGTCAGCGCCACCGGTGTGTCATAGGGGAACTGGGTGATGAAGTTCTGCCGTCGAAGGGCGATCGGATCGACACCCAGTTCACGCGCTGCCTTGTCCACGACCCGCTCCAACTGGAACGTCGCCTCAGGACGGCCCGCGCCGCGATAGGCATCCACCGGGACCGTATTGGTGAACATCGCCTTGACGTTGACCTGAATGACCGGCGTCTTGTAGTTGCCCGCCATCAGCGTCCCGTGCAGCCATGTCGGTACCGAGCTGGAGAAGGTCGACAGATACGCACCCATATTTGCATAGGTGTTGGTGCGCAGACCGATAAAGTTATTGTCCGCATCCAGCGCCAGTTCGATCTGTCCGACATGGTCGCGCCCATGCGCGTCTGACATGAACGCCTCGGACCGGCTCGAGGTCCATTTGACCGGACGGTTACAAGCCTTGGCGGCGAAGGTGCAGAATGCCTCTTCGGCATAGTGGAAGATCTTGGTGCCAAAGCCGCCACCCACATCCGGCGCGACCACGCGAACCTTGTGTTCGGGCAGGCCCAGAACAAAGGCACACATCAACAGGCGGATCACATGCGGGTTCTGCGACGTGGTATAAAGCGTGTATTCTTCGGTGCCGCGGCTGTACTCGCCCACCGCCACACGCGGCTCCATCGGATTGGCAACCAGACGGTTGTTCACAAGATCCAGCGTGGTGACATGGGCCGCATTGGCAAAGACCTCATTGACCTTGGCATCATCGGTTTCGCCCAGCTGCCAATCATAGCAGATGTTGTTTTTCAGATCGTCATGGACCAGCGTCGCGCCCTCTTGCGCGGCGGCCTTCATGTCGATCACGGCGGGCAGCTCCTCGATATCAAGCTCGATCGCCTCAGCCGCGTCGCGGGCCTGTTCCAGGCTGTCGGCAACCACAGCCGCAATCGGATCGCCCACATGGCGCACTTTGCCCTGTGCCAAAATGGGATGCGGAGGTTCCTGCATCGGTGCGCCGTGCTTGTCGGTCACTTCCCAGCCACAGGGCATGCCGCCCACGCCTTCAAAATCCTTGCCGGTAAACACTTTGACCACGCCCGGCATGGCCTCGGCAGACGAAGTGTCGATACTGTTGATCCGGCCATGCGCGATGTCGGACCGCAGAAAATGCACATAGGCCTGGCCATGCACGTTGATATCGTCGGTGTAATTGCCTGCTCCGGTTAAAAAGCGCACGTCCTCGCGCCGTTTGGAACTGGCTCCGATGCCACTGTCTTTGGGCATTGCTTGTTCTCCTCCCTGAAAAAGAATTTTCGTCGAAAATTCTTTACGTCGGTATTACTCGGCAGCGATGCCGCTTACGTCCTGGCCCGATGCGGCCATGATCGCTTTGACAATGTTGTGATAGCCTGTGCAGCGGCACAGGTTGCCTTCCAGATACTTTCGAATCTCGGCTTCGCTCGGGCGCGGGTTCTCTTTCAGCAAGGCGGCGGCGCTCATCACCATGCCCGGCGTACAAAACCCGCATTGCAACCCGTGATGATCCTGAAACGCCTGCTGAATCACGTTCAAAGACCCATCCTCAGCGGCCTGGCCCTCAATCGTGGCGACCTCGGACCCGTCCGCTTCCAGCGCAAGCATGTTGCACGACTTCACCGCCGCGCCATTCACATGGACAACACACGCCCCACATTGCGCCGTGTCACATCCAACATGCGTTCCGGTCAGCGACAGATGATCACGTAAAAATCCAGACAACAACGTCCGACCCTCGACCTCACCGCTAACAGACCTCCCGTTCACGGTCATGGTGACCTGTGTCATAAGTTCCTCCCATGTCATATTTTTCTCTGTCGAGTTAAACACGGGACTTATTGTTTGAGAACAAAAATTTCGCAGGGCGCCGTTTAGGACAGATCACAATGCCGAACAAAGCGGCCCGATCTGGGTCTTAAATTGATGTCAAACGCCTTACCGCTTGATAGATGCGCGTGGCTGTGGCCGGGTCGGGATTTCCTTGAGCAATCCACCGACCCCCATGCCTGCAATATGCGCCGCTGTCGTTTCAATCCCGCAAGCCACGCGCGACAAAACCCAATCCGCACCGTTCAGTGCAGGAGAGCGCGCACACCCCGGCAAACCGATTACAGGTCTGGCGTCCAGCAGACCGGTGAACAACAGGTTGCCCGGATCTACTGGCATTCCAAACCGATCCACCTGACCGCCTGCAACACGAACAGCCTGCGGCGCAACATCATGCGCATCCGAAGTTGCTGAGCCCGTCAAAATCAGGACAATATCCCCTTTGACGCCCGTCAATGCAGCAGACAGCGCCTGAATCTCATGTGGCACCACCCGAATGTCATCCAAACCCATACCCAGGGCTTCGACACGCCCTCGGATTGCGGCAATACCCTTGTCGTTCGAAACACCTCCGGGGATGTCTGTGACGATCAGGCCAGCACTGCGAAACACCGGGCCAGACAGGCGCACCGCCCCTTGTGCCAGCGCCGAGGCACGCACCACATCTTCGCCGGGAACGGCATAAGAAATGACTTTGATCGTCGCCACCATCCCGCCTGATCCCATCTGTTGATATTGGGGAACTGTGGCCACGGTAATCATTGGGTTAACCAAGTTGAACGCTTCCAGCGCCTGTACGTCCAGAACAGCGACTCCGGGGCCTCTCGCCAAGAGGTTAACGCGCCCTGTGAACGGCTCGGTGACGCGCAATCCCACGGTTGTCGGGTCCGGGGCCAAAGCCTCTGCCAACATCCGGGCAGCGTCGTTTTCGTGACAATCACCGGGTTCCAGCTGCGCAACAGTGACCGAGGTCAACCCGGCGGCGGCCATTTCATCCAGATGAGTTTGCGTGAGCAAAAGGCCCTTACGCAGCTTTGTGTCTTGGGCTTTCACTGAATGCGCCAGAATTGCACCAGCGGCCTCGCGCAAAGGAACCGAGCCAAACTTCATGCTTTGCCCCGCAACACCGCAGTCATTTCGGCCAATATGGAAACCGCAATTTCCGCAGGATCGTCGGCACCGATATCCAAGCCTACGGGACCGTGAATCTGTGAAATCTGCCCTTCAGTAAATCCGGCTTCTTTCATCCGGGTGACGCGTTTCGCATGCGTTCGATTTGACCCCAGCGCCCCAATATAGAACACACCGGCTCTCAGGGCGGCCTCTAACGCGGGATCATCCAGTTTTGGATCATGGGTCAGCAAAACAACAGCCGTTCGCGCATCCATTCCAAGCTTTGCAACGGCCTCATCCGGCCAATCCGTCAGCACGGTTTCCTGAGGGAATCTTGCGGCGGTTGCAAAGGCGTCTCGCGGATCCACAATCGCGGGGTCATAGCCGGCAATCCGCGCCATCGGGACCAGAGCCTGTGCAATATGAACGGCCCCGACCACTATCAACCGCAAGGGCGGATTGTGGACCGAAACAAATGTCTTCGCATCCTCTTCGAAACCGGACCGGTCCATGCGCATGCGTTCGGGATAACGATCGCGCTGCAATGCACGATGGCCGGATTCGATATTCACCTCATAAGCCACAGGCTCGCGCTGCGCGCGTGCAGCGACCAGATCGCGTAACATGCTTTCAGGAAGGACGGATCCAATAGGTTCGACCAGTACCCGAATTGTTCCGCCACAGGCCAGCCCGACCGCAAAAGCATCTTCGTCACTGACCCCGAATTCAAGTAGGCGCGCTTCACCCTCTTCGATCGCTTCCAACGCCTCGACGACAACCGCACCTTCGACACAACCACCCGATACTGACCCCTCAAAGCGGCCATCACCTGCTATCACAAGCTGAGCGCCAACACGTCTGGGGGCACTGCCCCAAGTCTGAACAACCGTAGCCAGCGCAACTGGCTTTCCCGTTTCATACCAATCCAGAGCAGTCTCGGGGCTGTTGTCGAATCTGTCCATATCGCCCTCCTGGCGTTTCCCGCACCAACATAGGCAGGTTTGGCAGGATGAAAAGTAAACCATCAGGCTAACTCATGGGCCTTGAAAGAAATTCCAAATGCTATGCAAAGCCCCGCGGGTTTCAGCCGAACATCCCAAGCATTGATTGCCAGCCCTCCCGATTCTGACCTAAACGCGGATCATGCGCAGCTGTGACGCAGATTATTTTCAAAAGGAGACAGAGACTTGAAACACATTATTACACTCGGATCAGTATTGGGAATGCTAGCGGCGACAGTGGCCAGCGCAGATACCTTCCTGCGCTATGGCGAAGTGGACGGATGGAAAATCTTCATCGACGAAGACAAGAAATCCTGCCTGATCGAAGCTGTCGATGACGCGGAAAACGTGGTTCAAATGGGCCTGACCGAAGACCGCGGCGTGGGATATGTTGGCGTATTCACCAAAGCTGAAACCAACATCAAGCGTGGCGAAACCGAGGCTGTGGCGATCCTGCTGGGCGAAAACCTGTATCTTGGAGAAGCCACCGGCATGAAGGGCAACATCACCAAAGGCTATTCGGGTGGCTATGTGCTGTCGGATGACCCCAAGTTTGCCGAAGACCTTGCCAAACAGAAAGTTATGGTTGTGTTCCCCGAAAAGGAATTCGCCTTCACCGTCGATCTGACCGGCACGTACAAAGCGATGGAAATGGCGCGTAAGTGCAACGAAGAACAGCTTGGTTGAGACCTACTTCGAAAGCGCGGCCATCAACCGCGCTTTCTCACCCATGTCATCCGGTTTTGAGATGACTTTGGCCAGATCTTCCAGCGACGCAATGGAATGACCGGCCCGAAAGCTGTCAACATGGGGAAGCATCGCCGCCACCCCCTGCGCTTTTGGCGCAAAGCCATCCCATCGCAACAAAGGGTTCAGCCAGATCAAACGGCGGGCTGACAGATGCAGGCGCTGGATTTCTTTTCCAAGCACCTCGGGTTCGCCCCGATCCAGACCATCCGTAATCAACAACACCACCGCACCCTGCCCCAGAACCCGACGCGACCAGTCACGGTTAAAAGCGTGCAGGCATTCCCCGATCCGCGTGCCACCCTCCCAATCTTGCGCCTCGGCCCCTGCCGCCGACAGGGCAGCATCCACATCGCGTTGGCGCAGGTGCCGGGTGATATTCGTCAACCTCGTGCCGAAGGTAAACGCATGAACCTTGGCCCACCCCGCGCCTTTGAAGTTTGAAACCGCATGCAGGAAATGCAGGATGATACGAGAGTACTGGCTCATAGATCCTGAGATATCGCAGAGAACGACAAGGTTCGGCCACCGTTGTTTCGGCTTCAAATACGCGATATCCCGCAGTTCACCACCCTGCCGCATGGATGCGCGCAGCGTGCGGGCGCGGTCGATCCGATGCCCAAGGTGGCTGGCTTGGCCTCGGCGCGACTCGATTGGTTTTACCGGCAATTTCAGCTGTGCCAGAATGCGCTTGGCCAAGGCAATTTCTTCGGTGCTCATTTGCTCAAAGTCTAGATTGCGCAACCGTTCTTCCGAGGACGCGGTCCGCGACGCATCTATCTCCAGCTCAGTTTCTTCCTCGATGTCAGAGCTGTCAGGCAAGTCCCGTTCAACGCCGTCCAGCAGAGCCTCGGCCGCGCGTTTCTCTGCAGCTTCGGCCTTGCGCTCTTCCTGGACGCCGCGGATCGCTGGCAACATCATCGACATCATATGCTCCATGTACCGCGGATCGCGCCAATACATGCGAAAGATCTGTGCAAAGACCGCCCGATGCTCGGGTCGGGTCACGAAACAAGCGTGCAACGTCCAGTAAAAGTCGCGCTTCTCCGAGAAGCCCGCAACCTGAACCGCCCGGATCGCATCCACGACCCGCCCGGTGCCGATGGGCAACCCGGCCTTGCGCAAAGCCCGCGCGAAATGAGTGATGTTCTGCGCCAGTTTTGGGTTGTCGGGGATGTCGAGAGGGAGCTGTTCAGCCATCAGGCAGGTTCCAGCGACGCCTTGGCTTCATCCAGAATACGTTTCGCCTCGGACCCTTGCAGTTGCTGGATATCGTCCTGATATTTCAGGATCGCCCCCAGCGTGTCGCCGATCACTTCGGGGCTAAGGTTGATGACGTCCAGCGCCAGCAGGCATTTGGCCCAGTCGATGGTCTCGGCCACTCCTGGTTTCTTGAACAGATCCTCTGTGCGCAGGTGTTGGACAAAGGCGACGACCTCTCGGCTTAGCGCCTCGGCGACCTCGGGGGCGCGGGCGTTCAGAATTTCAATTTCACGGTCAAAATCCGGGTAATCGACCCAATGGTACAGGCAACGGCGTTTCAGGGCGTCATGCACTTCTCGCGTTCGGTTCGATGTAACGATGACAATCGGTGGCTCCGGCGCTTTGACAGTTCCCAATTCGGGGATGGTGACCTGAAAATCGCTGAGCGCTTCCAGCAGGAAGGCCTCGAACGGTTCATCCGTGCGGTCAAGTTCGTCAATCAACAGGACGGGTGCCCCGTTTTCATCCGGGCGCATGGCCTGCAGCAACGGACGCTCGATCAGGTAGTCGTCAGAAAACAATTCGGTCTGCAACGAACCCCGGTCAGCGCCGCCCGAGGCTTCGGCAGTTCGGATCGCCACCATTTGCGCCGGGAAATTCCATTCGTAAACCGCCGAGGATGCGTCCAACCCCTCATAACATTGCAGGCGGATCAGACGGCGGTTCAGACCAGCGGCCAGTGCTTTAGCGATTTCGGTTTTTCCGACACCAGCCTCACCCTCAAGAAACAGTGGACGGCCCAGTTTCAATGACAAAAACACCACTGTCGCCAAGGCTCGACCGCATACGTAACCCTGTGAGCCCAGCATCTGCTGCACGGTATCAATGGAATCTTGCTGCGTCATGGAACCCTCTTTCTTTCGTTGCTTAACAGGTCATGCAAGCGCAGGGGCGTCAAGGCCCCGGCCCCGCCACCCAGACGCCATCGCCGCATATAGGTGAAGTTTTTGCACCAGATCCTCACGGTTTGGTTGGTCTTTGGCCGAGGCTGTGCTAGCGGGTGCGCATGACTGATACGCTGACCATTCGCCGCCCCGATGACTGGCATCTGCATTTGCGCGATGGCGCCATGTTGCAGGCCGTTCTGCCCGAAACCGCACGCCATTTTGCCCGAGCGATCATTATGCCAAACCTCGTTCCGCCAGTTGTGCGCGGCGATCAGGCCGCCGCATATCGCGACCGCATTCTGGCCGCCCTGCCCGAAGGCATGCCGTTCGAGCCGCTGATGACCTTGTACCTGACCGAAGACACCGACGCCGAGGATGTCGCCGCAGCCCATGCAAGTGGGCTGATCAAGGCCGTAAAGCTGTATCCCGCAGGCGCAACCACCAATTCCGCCTCGGGCGTGCGTGATTTCGACAAGGTCCGCCCGGTGCTTGAGAGAATGGCTGAGATCGGTCTGCCGATGTGTGTCCATGGCGAGGTGACGGATGCCGAGGTCGACATTTTCGACCGCGAAGAGGTTTTTATCGATACGATACTTGATCCACTGCGCCAGGCGACTCCTGGTTTGCGGGTCGTGATGGAACACATCACGACGGCTCAGGGTGCGATTTATGCGCAATCCGGTGGAGATGATCTTGCTGCAACAATCACGGCCCATCACCTGATCATCAACCGCAATCACATCCTGGTGGGCGGGATCAAACCGCATTACTACTGCCTGCCCGTGGCCAAGCGCGAGACCCATCGCCAGGCTTTGATGAGCGCCGCAACTTCTGGGATGTCTTGCTACTTCCTTGGCACCGACAGCGCGCCACACACAGATGCAAACAAGGAAATGGCCTGTGGCTGTGCGGGATGCTTCACCGCCACAAACACCATGTCCCTTGTGGCCGAGATGTTTGACAAAGCCAGTGCGCTGGACAAGCTGGAAGGGTTCACATCATTGAACGGACCTGCGTTTTATGGCCTGCCGGTGAATAAAGAAACCATCACCCTTACCAAGGGCGACCCCGTTGAATATCCCGACAAGATCGAAACTGACGACGGCCCGGTAACAGTATTCGAACCCGGGTTCCCCTTGCACTGGCGCGTCGTCTAACGCGCCAGCATTTTCGCCAGATCACGGGTGCGGCCACCGGTACGCAGCATCGACCAGATCGCGTCTGCGTCCTCGGCACCGATCAG
Source organism: Ruegeria sp. CDSC081 (assembly GCF_059610485.1). Classification (NCBI taxonomy): domain Bacteria; kingdom Pseudomonadati; phylum Pseudomonadota; class Alphaproteobacteria; order Rhodobacterales; family Roseobacteraceae; genus Ruegeria; species Ruegeria sp. CDSC081. Next base: position 291,821 of record NZ_JBXWNS010000001.1, read on the forward strand.
CTTGGCCGCCTTGCTTCTGACCCTATCTTCCCGGTCGGCCAATGTCATAGGGCCAAGCAAATCGTGGCTGGCCTGTTTTCGTGCCCCATCGCGGCGCAGCAAAGACAGATCCGCTTGAGTTTCAGACAGCGTCTCATCGGCTTCGACCGAAATCCGGTCCCGCAGCGATTGCAGGCGCCTATCCGCACATACCTTATCCGAAAAACTGTCTGGCAAGGCTGTGTCATATCCCAGCGCTTGCATAGCAATTACCGTCCGGTAGGAAAACTTGGCCCCCAACCCGGTGGTCGGAGAGGTTTGATTACACACTGTCATCCAACGTGGGTGGGTCTTGATCCTGATCTCGGCTACTTCGGGCTCTGCAATATCCAGGTCACGTGCGGCCTCTAATGCGGCGTGCAACCCATGACAGCAGGCATGAAACTTATGGCTTACATCTTTGAACAGCCACGTCTCTCCAATTCCATCCAGAGCAGCGGCCTGTTCGGACTGACCCATATGAGTTGCACCAAAACCATAGGGCCCCTCAAGCGCATCCGAGTTGGGTTCAAACCCCTTGGACACCAACAGCGCAGCCTCAACCCCTGCAGCGGCAGCTAGCCCGGCATTATAGGGCTTTCCCATCGTGCCGAAATGAGCTTTCAGCCCTGCGGCGCGGGTGGCCGCCAGACCAAGAACCCGGCGCATCTTTTCCGTATTGAACCGCAGCACCCGGCCAGCGGCGACCGCCGCACCAAAGGCACCTGACGTCGCGGTCTGATGGAACCCGCCCTGGTAATGCGCACGCCCCAGCCAAAGCCCTACGCGGATCGAAACCTCCATCCCGACAAGAGCGGCCTCAAGGACATCGACAAGAATCCGGTCGTCCCAATCACAAAGGGCAAAGGCCGCAGGCATAACCGCGACCGAAGGGTGCCCGATATGCGCAAAATGCGTGTCATCATAATCCAAAGCGTGGGAAATGGTTCCGTTAACCAAACCAGCTGCCCTGACGGGAGCCAGCCGCCCGCCAAATAGATGGGCCTGCGGGTTGCCCCCTTCATCCAGAACCAGCGCGCGCACGGTCTGAGATACGGGTTCGCTAACACCGACGCGGCCAACAGCTACCCAATCCAGCGCAGACAGAGAGGTTACGAGACGGGCCTCTGACGAGGTCGCAACAGGCCCCGAGGCAAAATCGGCCAATGCTGTGGTAAAATCAGTCATGTGGCGCAGTCTAGCAAGCGCCGCTTTCGGGTAAAGACTTAGCTGTACAATTCCTCTGCCCGGCCCTCGAACGCCCTCACGATCCTGTGCATCGCCTCATTGAAGACCACTCCGATGATACCCTGAAGAATGGCATTCTTGAATTCGAAATCAACATGGAACGAAACGTTGCACCCGCCTTCTGCCGCGTCCTCGAAATGCCAGTCCGACTTCATGTATTTGAAGGGCCCATCCAGATATTCCGTGTCGATCCGGCGTTGTTCGGCAAACAGGGTAACCCGGCTGCCAAAGCGTTCGCGGAACACTTTGAACGAAATGATCAGGTCAGCTTCCATCACCTGTGCCTCTCCTGCTGCATATGAGCGTCGGATACGTGCAGCCGCACACCAGGGCAAAAACTCGGGATACTTTGCTACATCGGCAACCAGATCGTACATCTGTTGCGCAGTGTAAGGCAGGTGTCGCGTTTCCGAATGTATAGGCATGGCGTCCGGTTTTTGCAGGTGACAATGGCGCGTCATGTCGTATGTTGCGCGCCAAAGATCAAGGGGGCAGTGATGAGCCAGCGCGGATATGTGATTGATGAGATGATCTCGGCAAAGGCCATTGCCGCCAGGATCGAAGAACTTTGCCGCGAAATCACTGCCGAATTCGACGGAACCGACAAGCTGGTTGTTGTCGGCCTGCTGCGTGGTAGCTTTGTCTTTATCGCCGATCTGGTGCGCGAATTGGACTTGCCCATTGAAGTGGATTTCCTTGAGGCGTCATCCTACGGGGATGCGATGGAAAGCAGCCGGGAAGTCCGCATTCTAAAAGACCTGCGCGGCGCTATTGAGGGTCGCGACGTTCTGGTAGTCGAGGATATCGTCGACACCGGGCACACGCTGAACCATGTTACTCATCTGCTGCAAAGCCGCGATCCTGGAAAACTTCGCTCGATCGCACTATTGGACAAGCCCAGCCGGCGCGAAGTCGATTTCCGTTCGGACTGGATCGGGTTTGAAATTCCTGATGAGTTTGTCGTCGGCTATGGCATCGACTATGCACAGCGCAACCGCAACCTGCCTTTCATTGGCAAGGTCAGGTTCACCGAATAACCGCGGGTTGCCAGTCGCCGATTCCCAGAAATTCACAGATGCAGCACAGGACCCGTTCAAGGGCAACCAGTCAGTGGTGCCAGGTTTCTCTGTTTCTTTTGGTTGACTGAAAGCCGGAAAACTGCGCCTTTTCAAAACCTAATCCAATGTTCGGATGGCATCAGAAAAGAGGGCTCGAATTGAAAAACGCAATGCTCAGGACTGCCTCGCGCGCCATTTGTCGCCTGCCCGCGCCTGTCCTTCGCGTGCTGGGCGGCCCTCCGATCCAGAAAGATGGTCAGACCCTGGACCCCTTGATCAGCTACATCGTCAAGAATTTTTCGGACCCGCCCGGCGTTATCCCTCCGATCCAACAAAAGCGCTTGGATTACGACATCAAGGCCCATTGGCTGGCCTTTCCACTCAGCCCGGATGTGCCTATCACCAAACATGTCTTTAGTGGCCCAAACGGGCCCATAAATTGTGAAACCCATCGGCCCAATGGACTGCCCGAGAAAGCGCCTGTATTCGTTTTCTACCACGGCGGCGGATATGCGATGGGATCGCTCACGACGCATCGTGAGGTCTGCAACCGGATTGCATTCGAGGTCAACTGCGTCGTACTGGCCGTCGACTATCGCCTTTCGCCCGAGCATCAGTTCCCTGTCGGAATCATCGACTGTCTGGCCGCCTATGACGGGGTCGTTTCAGAAGCCGCCGAATTGGGATTCGACCCCGACCGGATTTCGATCGGAGGCGACAGTGCCGGGGGCAATATTGCGGCTGTTGTCGCTCAGCAGCGCAAGACCGCCGACCATCCGCCCAGGTTCCAGATGCTTTGGGTGCCTTGGGTCGATATGAGCAAACAGACGCGCTCCTATGAGCTGTTCGACCTTGGGTTCCTCCTCGAAAAGCCCGAGATGGAATGGTATACAGAACATTACCTTCGCACCGAAGCAGACGCTCTGGATCCCCTGGCCTCGCCTTTGCTTGGGGACGTTGAAGGAGTCTGCCCCGCAGCGCTGATGGTCGCCGGTTTTGACCCCCTGCGCGACGAAGGTCTCGCCTATGGCGAAAAACTGAAAGAATCGGGCGTCAGGACGGACGTCCGGCTGAAAAAGAACCTGACCCACCCCTTTATTCACTTTGCCAAACACATCCCCGCCGCACGGGCCGCACATGATGAAGTGGTGCAGATCCTGCGCGAAAACATCTGACTGTCATGCAAACCAGTGAACCACCATCACCGGCAAAGGGTTGAATATGGTCTATGAGTTCAGCAGCGCGTCAATCACGGCGGTGAAAACACTGACCCCAACAGGTAGAGCCTGGTCAGGGAAGTCGTAATCGGGGTTGTGTAATTGGGGCTGATCAGCCCCTGATCCTAGCCAGAACATCGCCGTTTTTGCGAGCTTGCCGAACTGGCCGAAATCCTCGGACCAGCGCTGCGGGGTGTCACACATCTGCATCGGATGCCCGGATGAACGCCCCGCTGCTTGCAAGATAGAAACTGCCTCAGAATGATTGGTACAGGCGTCGAATATGTCATCATATTCGATTTTGCAGGTTAACCCTTCGCTGGTGGCAACCTGTTCAACCAGCGCGCGGGCATCGACTAAAAGCTGCGCCATGCGCGCGTCAGTAACTGTACGCAAAGTGGCCCATAACTCTCCCTGCCCCGGTGCGATGCCGAAACTGGCCTCACCCAGTCGCGCATGTGTCAGGGTGACCAAGGCAAACTCAGGCCCCAGATCATCACCTTCTGAAAGCGCCGTCAGAGCGGGCAGTAGGCGCGAGATCGCTCGGGCGGGCGAAACCCCATCCTGAGGCGCGGCAGCATGAGAGGTTTTGCCGAACAACCGGATACGCATCCCGCGCGAGGCGCAATTTGCCGCCCCAGAACACAGAGCGACCTGACCTATTGGCAACCCCGGCAGATTGTGCAGCGAAAATGCGTAGTCAGGCACGATTGAACTGAACTGCGGGTCTGCAATCACCTGCATAGCACCTTTGCCGGTTTCCTCCGCAGGCTGAAACAACAGCACCACCCGACCTTGGGCGGGACGGTTGACCGAAAGCCATTCGGCCAAGGCAATCACCATCGTCATATGCCCGTCATGTCCGCACAGATGGCCCTGGCCTTCGTGAATGGACCGATAAGGCTGGTTCGAGATTTCGGGGATCGGCAATCCGTCCAATTCGCACCGGATCAAAACCGTGCGCCCTTTGGACACACCGTCGAAAACGGCGGCTACCCCGTGGCCACCCAAACCGGTCAGCAACTGGTCGGGTTTACAAAACCGCAGTTGATTTTCAACCAATGCGGCGGTCTGTTCCTCGGCCCCTGAAATTTCTGGGATCCGATGCAGTGCTTGGCGCAGTTTGACCAGCTCAGCCAGGCGCGCTGGCGTCATGCAAGCCCCAGCTTGTTGTTCCGGGCTTCGCGCAGCCGGGCGAAATCGTCTCCGGCGTGATAAGACGACCGGGTCAAAGGTGTGGCCGATACCATCAGGAACCCTTTGCCAAATGCCGCCTTTTCATAGGCTGCAAATTCTTCGGGCGTCACAAACCGATCGACTCCGTGGTGTTTGGGCGTGGGCTGCAGATACTGACCGATGGTCAGGAAATCAATTTCAGCGGCGCGCATATCATCCATGACCTGCCGGACCTGCTGACCATCCTCACCCAAACCGACCATGATCCCGGATTTGGTAAAGACAGACGGGTCCAGCTCTTTCACGCGCTGCAATAGACGCAAAGAGTGGAAATACCGCGCGCCCGGGCGCACTTCGGGATAGAGGCCGGGTACGGTTTCAAGATTATGGTTAAAGACGTCTGGCTTTGCCTCAACGACAACTTCTAGAACGGACGGCTCGCATTTCAGAAAGTCAGGCGTCAGTATTTCAATCGTCGTACCCGGAGACCGGTGACGCACGGCGCGAATGGTCTGCGCAAAATGCTCTGCCCCGCCATCTGCAAGGTCATCGCGGTCGACAGAGGTGATGACCACATGGTTCAACCCCAGCTTTTCAACCGCATGAGCAACGCGACCCGGTTCAAACGCATCCAGCGAATCCGGGCGACCGGTGGCGATGTTGCAAAAGGTACAGCCGCGGGTACAAATCTCGCCCATGATCATCATGGTCGCGTGGCCCTGGCTCCAACATTCACCGACATTGGGGCATCCGGCTTCTTCACAGACCGTAACCAGATTGTTGTCACGCATGATCTTGCGCGTGTCGGCATAACCCTGACCACCGGGTGCTTTGACGCGAATCCAACTGGGCTTTTTCGGCTGCGAATTGTCGGGCCGATGAGCCTTTTCTGGGTGTCTTTGTTCGGGAATGTTCAGATCGCGCACGGCCTGTCTTTCTGACTTTGGGTCAATTCGGTTTACCCATAACATAAACTGACCTCTGCTATTACACCACCCATGCATAGCCGCTATGCATCAGGGTGAAAGACTTTGACGTCTCAGGGCCAAAATTCTAAATAATTTCCTATCATTAACTGCAGCTTACGCGTTGTCAGGTAAATTCTGACGCACCTGGAACATCCGCCATTGAAGCGGATTTGGAATCCTTTTAAGTCCACGAAAACCGCATGTGATTCACAGGAGTTCGATCATGAAATCTGGCGCCAAACTGCCCGAAGTGACCTTTCACACCCGCGTCCGCGACGCCGCAATCGAGGGACCAAACCCGTTCCGCTGGGAAGACAAAACCACGGCGGATTACTTCTCGGGCAAGCGCGTAATTCTGTTCTCGCTGCCGGGCGCATTCACCCCGACATGCTCGACCTATCAGCTGCCTGGTTTCGAAAACGGATACGCAGATTTCCAGGCCGCTGGGGTCGATGAGATTTACTGCATGTCCGTGAACGACAGCTTTGTCATGAACAAATGGGCACAGGATCAGGGCCTGAAAAACGTCAAAGTCATCCCTGATGGCTCGGGCGAGTTCACACGCAAAATGGGTATGTTGGTCGACAAGGACAATCTGGGCTTTGGTATGCGGTCCTGGCGCTATGCGGCCATCATCAATGACGGCGTCGTCGAAGCCTGGTTCGAAGAGCCCGGACTGATGGATAACTGCCCCGAGGACCCCTATGGCGTTTCGTCACCGGAAAACCTGATGAAACATCTGAACGAAGTCAAAGAGCCGGAACTGGCCTGAGTTCGTCCTCAACAGAAAAGCCCGCTTCAGGCGGGCTTTTTTGTGACTAGCGCGTTTGCGTGACAATGCTCTCGCCGACGGTGCGAATGGTATCCGCCAGGCTTTCGAACCAATCTTCCTGCGAGGTAGAAGATCGACGAACTAGCCCCACTGTCCTTGCCGGCTGCGGCGAGGCAAATCGCATCAGCTCAAGACCCGGTACCGCGTCGGATTCGGAACGGGCGGCAAGCTCTGGCATGAGCGTTAATCCAAACCCTTCGGCAACCAAACGGGATAATGTCGCCAAAGACGAGGCACCCATGTTAATCAGACCGCTGCTGCGGTCCTGACCACAAACCTCCAAGGCCTGATCCGTCAGGCAGTGCCCATCATCCAGTAGCATAAGCTGTGCATTTTGAAGGTCCAAAGGGCGCAACCGCTCTGTATCGCTGGAAAAATTGCGCAACCGTGCCGAACTTCCAGCCAATAAGAACCGATCCTCGAACAAGGGAAGTTCGAACAATTCGCTTCCCCCGGAGGGCAGCGCGACCACACCTGCGTCGATCTCACCAGCGCGCAGCATCGTCAACAGGCGCTCTGTCCGCGCTTCGCGTATCTGCACTCTCAAAGAAACATCGGCCGCCCTTAACCCCGCCAGAACACCTGGCAGAACATAGGGCGCAATCGTCGGGATTATTCCGATCGACAAAGACCGATGCCCGCTTGAGTGATCCTTGGCAAATTGGTCGAGCCTGTCCGAGGCACCAAGTATCTGACGCGCATATTCAAGCACATCCCGCCCCAAAGGGGTAAGCAATATGTCACGGGCCTTACGCTCGAACAGGGCACCACCGAGGGTCTCTTCTAACGCCTTGATCTGAACCGATAATGCCGGTTGCGAAACGTTACACATCTGCGCCGCCCGCCCAAAGTTGCGCTGCTGCGCAACGGCGTTAAAGTATAGGAGCTGTCGAAGGGTAAAATTCATAACCCCTAGCTATCACTCCACCCTGAAACCGCAACCAAAACCGATCAAAGTGTTATCCGATCATACGGCTGCGCTCTTCCTGATCCTGGTAGTGACGTTTCAGGCGCTGTAATGCGATACGCAAAACGATTTTGCCGGACCGCGCTGACCACCCCATTCGCTTTTCCGCCAATTCCAACCCCTCCAGATAGCAACAGCAGCGCAAAGCCACGTCGCTCAGCCCCGGTCCAAGGTCAGACAATGCACGCTCTACGCGGCCGCGCGCTTCTGAAGAACCCCGGTTGCCAGTGTCGTCGCTTCCAAAACTTCCGCGCCCACCGGCAGTCAGGAAATGGTCCCAGTTCTGCGCAACCTGAGGTCCGATCTGAGCCAGTTCAAAATCCTCACGTAGGCGCTCTCCTGCCCCGACAAGTGCTTCATCTAAAAACGGCTTTCCATCCCGATCCCGACGCCTTGCCAGGGCGATCAGCGGGCTTTCTGCGGCGCTATAGCGCATTCTTCTGGGACGTTCTGGATGGGCGCGATTTGTCGTCGCGTGAGAGGGCGCCCCATGAAACGAAGCAGGCGCGTCTGCCATTCCATGTTCGTTGCGAGACCTTGCCTGGTTCTCGAAATCGGCCATTAACTGGCTCAGTGCCGTACGGCCCGCGCTAGTAATCCGGTAGCGCGATATCCGGCCTGGGTTGTCGCAGGAAATCCAATCCTTCAACGCCAATGCCTGTGCGATCTTGCAATCAACCACTGCAGTCCTGGTCGCAGCGGCGTCGCCGGTATCGCGCACCACCACTGCTTTGTTCATTTCTTCAGCGACAGCCAGGACCGAACCGGTCTCACACAGTCTGCGCAGTACCCTTAGGGCCTCGTGGTTGAATTCCTCTTCTTTTTCGACGTGTGAATCATGACTGAACGCTGAAACCGTGCGATCAGAAGCATCATTGACCGAAAAATGTTCTTCGGCCAACGACTGCAAAGCCGCATCCACCAATGGATCGTCACGGCGCATCTCAATTCGGCGGATTTGTCTAAGAATGGTCGAAGCATGGCACCCCGCAGATCGCGCAATATCGCGGATCGACTGGCCGGTTTCTGTGTGGGCCAGGTATCGTTGTGCCCCCTCAGGTACCCAAGCCGGAATGGTGAAAGCCATGTTGTTTTCCATAGTTCTGTGCCCTCATCGACGAAACAATCTGTTCTCTATCGCCCCCGGTGACTTTGTTAACCAATTCTAACTAGAGTCGCTTTCGTTACTCGTTCGTTAACTGCCGGAGGTGATGACCAGATTTCATTCAAATTCATAAACACTCATGAAGCGAGAGTTCGGGGAGAACCCGATTAAGGCAACACCCGCTTAGGTTGTGTAACAAATTGGGCAACATTAATCCGACAAGTGGAGCCCAAAGATGCAGGACCTGATGACCATGATTTCCGCCCTCCGCCGCCCCCGCCTATTGGCGCGGGCAGCCAAACACGGCGCGCAGGACTATGATCGGGACCGCCACCTGCAACGCATACTTGGGTACGGATCGCTACCTGGGTCGGGTGCGGCGCTGATGCGTTTGATGGATATTGAACGAGAGGTTAACGCGCAGAGACTGGCAGAAGATGCAGGCTATTCGCTGGTCCGTCATTTGGACCTTCTGATCGCGCTATTGGGTGAGGCGCAGCTGTACAAAGCCAGCCGCGCCTCACAGTTTTCAGTTATCAGCTGAAAGCGTCCGGCATAGAGGCCTTTTTCTTTTCAACATATTCGGCCAAAGCGCTGTGAATTCCCGGGTCGAGTTCCGGTTGCTTGTAGTTGGCAATCAAATGCTCGACCCGAGACGAGGCCAACTGTCGCGTATCGCGCGCGCCCTCGTCTTCCCAGGTTTCGTAAGGTTTGTAGTCCAGCAGGTCGGACTTCCAGAACGCCTCTTTGAAGTTTGCCTGCGTATGGGCACATCCCAGATAGTGGCCACCCGGGCCGACCTCGCGGATTGCGTCCATGGCCTGAGCGTTCTCATCATAGGCCACACCCTTGGCCAGACCGTGCAGAACGCCAAGCTGATCTGCGTCCATGACGAACTTTTCAAAGTCCGCAACCAGGCCGCCTTCAAGCCAACCGCAGGAATGCAGCATGAAGTTCACACCCGCCATCAGCCCCATGTTCAGCGAGTTCGCGGTCTCATAAGCGGCCTGCGCATCGGGCAGTTTCGAGCCACAGAAAGACCCGGCTGAGCGGAACGGCAGACCCAGACGCCGCGCCAGCTGTCCCGCACCATAGGTGACCATTGACGCCTCGGGCGTGCCAAAGGTTGGCGCGCCTGAGTTCATGTCGATCGACGAAACGAACGCACCAAAGATAACAGGCGCTCCTGGGCGGATGATCTGACTGTACGCGACACCGGCCAAAACTTCGGCTAGAACCTGTGTCAATGTCCCCGCTATCGAAACCGGCGCCATCGCACCACCGACGATGAACGGCGAGATGATGCAGGCCTGATTATTCCTGGCGTAGACTTCCAGCGACCCCATCATCACATCGTCGAAGGTCATCGGCGAGTTGATGTTGGTCAGCGAAGTCATGACCGTGTTTTCCTGAACAAACTCTTTGCCGAACAGGACCTCGCACATTTCCACCGAATCCTGAGCGCGGCTGGGATCGGTGACCGAGCCCATGAATGGCTTGTCCGATAAGGTCATATGCGCCATCAGCATGTCCAGGTGACGCTTGTTCACCGGAACGTCTGTGGGTTCGCACACAGTACCGCCCGAGTGGTGCAGCCACTTTGACATGTAAGCCAGTTTCACGAACTTGTTGAAATCTTCCATGGTCGCATAGCGACGGCCACCCTGCGCATCACGCACGAACGGAGGGCCATAGACCGGCGCCAGAACCAGATTGCGACCGCCGATGACCACGGACTTTTCAGGGTTTCTTGCGTGCTGCGTGAACTCGCTTGGCGCAGTTTTGATCAACTCGCGCGCAAGGCCGCGTGGGATGCGCACCCGTTCGCCATCCACATCGGCGCCCGCGTCTTTCCAACGTTCCAGCGCCGCAGGGTTGTCGACAAAATTGACGCCGACTTCGGCCAGAAGCGTTTCCGCATTTGTTTCGATGATCTGCAACGCTTCTTCGTTGAGAACCTCGAAATTCGGAATATTGCGTTCGATGTACTTTGCGGTCTCGATACGAACCGCTGTACGTTCGGCCCGGCGGGCAGCGCCACCGCCACCTCTCGCCCTGCGCCGGGTGTTTGCCTCTGTCATGAGAAAATCCCGTATCAGTTGTTGAATTTACATGTGTGTTACAGGAACCCGCCGCAATGGCAGTCGTGGATAACGGCGCTATAGGGGAAAAAGCGACAAAATGTCGGGGACAACCGCCACAAATAACCCAGCACATGTTTTTAAAGTCGCGCGGGTCTTCGTCATTCGTTTCGAGACCGACCACCAGACTAGCGTGCCCTAACCGCGACTAACTGGCGTGTCTATACCACTTGAAATCCCTTGCGCTTATCATCTTCGCAACCTAGTAGCAGACCCATGACCCAAGACACCCATGACCGCCTTCTGATCATCGACTTCGGCAGCCAGGTAACGCAACTGATTGCGCGCCGCCTGCGTGAGCTGAATGTTTATTGTGAAATCCATCCTTATCAGAATGTTACCACGGACTTTGTTCGGAAAATGGCCCCAAAGGCCGTTATTTTCTCGGGCGGCCCCGATAGCGTGACACGAGAAGGGTCTCCGCGGGTCCCGCAGGAAATCTTTGACATTGGCGTTCCTATCCTTGGTATCTGCTATGGGCAGCAAGTGATGATGCACCAGTTGGGCGGCAAGGTCGAAAGCGGCCATGGCACCGCAGAGTTCGGCCGCGCCTTTGTGACCCCCAAAAGCCAACTGGATATTCTCGATGGTTGGTTCACCGACGGCGATGAACAGGTCTGGATGAGTCACGGCGACCATGTCAGTGAAATCGCGCCAGGGTTTCAGGTTTATGGCACCTCGCCCAACGCACCGTTTGCGATCACCGCAGACACGTCCCGCCATTTTTATGCAGTTCAGTTCCATCCCGAGGTGCACCACACACCAAAGGGCGCCAAGCTTTATGAGAATTTTGTAAAGCTCGCCGGGTTCAGCGGCGATTGGACCATGGGTGCCTATCGTGAGCAGATGATCGCGACAATCCGCGAACAAGTGGGCGATAAACAAGTGATCTGCGGTCTGTCCGGAGGTGTCGATAGTTCGGTCGCGGCGATCCTGATCCACGAGGCGATTGGCGACCAGCTGACCTGTGTGTTCGTTGATCACGGCCTGTTGCGCAAGAACGAGGCTGACGAAGTCGTCGGCATGTTCCGCGACAACTATAATATTCGGCTGATCCACGCGGATGAAAGCGATCTGTTCCTAGGTGAGCTTGAGGGGCAAAGCGACCCGGAAACCAAGCGCAAGATAATTGGCAAGCTATTCATCGACGTGTTCCAGAAACATGCCGACACGATCGACGGGGCCGAATTCCTGGCCCAAGGTACCCTCTACCCCGATGTGATCGAATCCGTTTCGTTCTCGGGCGGGCCTTCGGTCACGATCAAAAGCCACCACAATGTTGGTGGTCTGCCAGAGAAAATGGGCCTGAAACTGGTCGAACCGCTACGCGAACTGTTCAAGGACGAAGTCCGCGCATTGGGACGCGAGCTGGGCTTGCCCCAAAGCTTTATCGGCCGCCACCCCTTCCCCGGCCCTGGTCTGGCAATCCGTTGCCCCGGTGAAATCACCCGCGAAAAACTAGATATCCTGCGCGAAGCCGATGCGATCTATATCGACCAGATTCGCAAACATGGGCTTTATGATGATATCTGGCAGGCCTTCGTGGCGATCCTACCGGTTCGAACCGTCGGCGTCATGGGCGATGGCCGCACGTACGACTATGCCTGCGCCCTGCGGGCAGTTACCTCAGTCGACGGAATGACCGCCGACTATTACCCGTTCAGTCATGAATTCCTGGGCGAAACCGCCACCCGGATCATCAATGAGGTCAAAGGCATCAACCGATGCACCTATGACATCACGTCGAAGCCTCCGGGCACAATCGAGTGGGAATGAAAACAAGCCGGGCCAGTGCCCGGCTTTTTTGTTTCTGCGACACAAATATTTAGTTACCAATCAACATCGTAGAACTCCTAATGCGCGGGCAACTCAATGGAAAGCAGCAAACCCCAAATCGGCAAAGCCGCGCTGTGGATGATCGGGGCAATCGCATCTTTTACGTCTATGGCCGTGGCCGGACGTGAGCTGAGCGTCACCCATGACACCTTTGAAATCATGTTTTATCGCAGCCTGGTCGGCATGTGCGTGGTCAGCCTTGTCCTGACGGTTTCGGGAAAGTGGCATCAGGTATCGACCGAACGGATTGGCCTCCACGGGGTACGAAATACCCTGCATTTCACCGGTCAGAATCTCTGGTTCTACGCTGTTTCCGTGGCACCACTGGCACAGGTCTTTGCACTTGAGTTTACGCAACCGATCTGGGTGATCCTGCTGTCCCCGATGCTGCTGGCCGAACGGCTGACAGTCGTGCGGGTCCTTTCAGCACTTATCGGTTTTGCTGGTATCCTTATAGTCGCACGACCGGGGGCTGTTCCGTTAAGCGCAGGAATTGTCGCCGCCGCAATGTCGGCGGTGTTCTTCGCTTTGACTACAATTTCCACAAAAAAACTCACGCGTTCTGCAAGCATCGGGTGCATCATGTTCTGGCTTACCGTTATACAGGCTGGTCTTGGGCTGGCAGCCTCTGCGATCGACGGAGAACTTGCGTTACCAACGATGGCAACCGCGCCTTGGCTTTTGCTTGTAGGGCTTGCAGGCCTATTAGCGCATTTCTGCATTACGAATGCACTCTCAATCGCACCGGCTACGGTTGTGATCCCATTCGATTTTGCGCGCCTTCCTACAATCGCGATTGTCGGTATGCTTTTCTATCATGAGGCTCTCGATCAGTGGACGCTCGTGGGGGCTGCTGTCATTTTTGTGGGTATCTTCCTTAACGTTCAGTCGGAAAACCGTAACAGTTTAGCAACAGATTCTCGCAACACTCACTAAGGGTAACGTTCAGTCACCCGTTGACCAGCTATTGTAGAGAGAGTGAAATCCACCTGTAAGAATAACTCGGTTGTGCGCAGACACCACAAATTCGCGCAACTTAGCGATATAATTGGGAGGAATGGATGAAGAAGACGCTTCTACAGGCGTGTGCTTTGTGCGTGGGCGCAACAAGCATTCAAGCCGGTGGTCTGGACCGTAGTGGACAGGGAATCAATATCATTTTCGAAGAGGGATCCGTGGTCCAACTTCGTCTTGGATATGCGTCACCCGACGTAAGCGGTGAACAAAATGGCGTAGAATCAGGTGATGTGTCGAATGCTTTCTTCTCACCGGGCCTGGCTTACAAACGTTCATTTACTGACAAACTGGACTTTGCGCTGATCTATGACGAACCATTCGGTGCGGATATTGGGTATTCCGCCGACTATCCCCTGTCGCAGAATCCAACTGCAGCGTTTGGAGGACGCAGCGGGATTCTGAGAGCCAGCGCTGATGTCGACTCCCTCACCGCATTGCTGCGCTACAAGCTTGACGGTGGCTTCAGCGCCATTGGCGGTATTCGCGCGCAACGTGCTAGCGCAAAAGTCGTTGTACCGGCAGCAGCCGGATACGAATTTGACGCGGATGCCGATACTGACTTTGGTTATCTCGTCGGGGTTGCCTGGGAAAAACCTGAAATCGCAGCTCGTGTTTCGCTGGTCTACAACTCCAAGATCACTCACGATCTGTCGTCGACCGAGTCGTTCAACGTAGTGCCGCCCGTCCCCGCCGGGCTGCAAACAATCGATGACACGACCAGGGTCGAGACACCGCAATCCATCAACCTGGATTTCCAGACCGGGGTTGCCCCAAAAACGCTGGTGTTCGGATCGATCCGCTGGGTTGACTGGCCTCAGACAGTAGTGGCACCTGCCGCCTATGTCGGGATCGTTGGGGACAACCTCGTCGACTTTGACGACGACACATTCACCTATACTCTTGGAATGGGATATCAGTTCTCAGAGGCTTTTTCTGGCGCGATATCCACATCTTACGAAAAGTCGAATGGTACCGAAGTATCAAACTTGGGGCCGACTGACGGTTTCTGGAGCATTGGCGTAGGCGGTACTTACACCGTGGAAAATGCTCAGATCTCGGGCGGTGTCCGTTATACGGACATTGGCGATGCGACAACCACCACGGGTGGTGAATTCAGCGGCAACTCTGCCTGGAGCGTCGGCCTTCAGTTGACCTACTCTCTGAACTGATCAGCGGCAAAACTGTTCACAAGGCTCCGCCCTCCGGCGGAGCCTTTTTTGCATAGATCCGCATGATCACGAATTGAGATGATGCGGTCCTGCGTGGCAAGGAACAGATATCTACTCCCATTCTGGCATAACGAAACCTGTGCCCAAGACTGTTGGTTCTAAACAACCGCTGCACGCGCGATTGACGCCGCCCCCCGCCCGTTTTAGCAAGGTCGGAAAAGGGATAGTGGACAATGATCTACAACTCGGCAAAAGACTGGCGGGAAGCCGCGCGCAAAAAGGTGCTGTTTTTTGGCATGTCAGGCCTGGGAAAGACCTATGTGTCTAACGTTCTGCGCGATTCCGGGGACTGGTTCCACTATTCGGTCGATTACCGGATCGGCACACGATACATGGGCGAGTATATCATCGACAACGCCAAAGCCGAGGCCATGAGGGTCCCTTTCCTGCGTGACCTGCTGTTGTCTGATTCCATTTACATCGGATCAAATATCTCGTTCGAGAACTTGACCCCTGTCGCCGCTTATCTGGGAAAACCGGGCAACCCGGCACAGGGCGGCATGGAGCTGACAGAGTATAAACGCCGTCAGGAACAATTCCGTTTGGCAGAAATTCACGCTCTGCTGGATACCGAGTATTTCGTGGATCGGGCGCAGAGATTGTACCAATACCCGCATTTCATTTGCGATACTGGCGGTTCGATAAGCGAATGGGTTGACCCCAATGATCCGCGGGATCAGGTCCTGACTGAGCTGTCGCGCCAAACGCTGATGATTTGGATCAAAGGTGATGACGACCACACGTCCGAGCTGATCAGGCGCTTTGACCGTGCGCCCAAGCCCATGTCTTATCAGCCCGAATTCCTGACACGTGTCTGGGACGAATATCTGATCCAACAAGGCTGTTCCGCCGAACAGGTCGATCCCAACGCATTCATTCGCTGGACCTATGCCAAAGCTCTTGCGCACCGGCAACCGAGATACAGGGCAATGGCCGACAACTGGGGTCTGACGATCGCTGCCAGCGACATGCACAGTATTCGCGACGACGGTGATTTCGATGAGTTGATCGAACGTGCACTTGAGACCCGGCCAAAGCGCGATTAACTACGGCACTTACACTCTTAAACCAAAGGCTTGCATCCGATGCCGATCAAGATTCCCTCTGACCTGCCCGCATATGACGTTCTCACCAATGAGGGCGTCATGGTCATGTCCGAGGATCAGGCAATGCGTCAGGATATTCGCCCCCTTCGGATTGGGTTGCTGAATCTGATGCCCAAGAAGATTCAGACCGAAAACCAGTTCGCGCGACTCATCGGTGCAACCCCTCTGCAGATCGACCTGTCGCTGATCCGTATGACCGAACATCGGACCAAGAACACCGCAGCCGAGCACATGGCCGAGTTCTACCGCCCGTTTCAGGAGGTAAGGGACCAAAAATTTGACGGCCTGATCATCACCGGCGCCCCTATCGAACATCTTGAATTCGAGGATGTCACCTATTGGGAAGAGATCAGCGAAGTATTTGACTGGACCCAGACAAATGTCCATTCGACCTTTGGCGTGTGCTGGGGCGGAATGGCGATGATCAACCATTTCCATGGGGTGCGTAAGCATATGTTGGACGCCAAGGCTTTCGGATGTTTCCGGCACCGCAATCTGGCCCCCTCCTCACCGTTTCTGCGCGGGTTTTCCGATGATTGCGTCATCCCGGTCAGCCGGTGGACCGAGATGAAGCAGTCCGAAATCGACAACGCTACGGGCCTGACCACCTTGCTGGGTAGTGATGAGGCAGGCCCCTGCTTAGTCGAAGATAAGGACCATCGCGCGATCTATATCTTCAACCACTTTGAATATGACAGTGATACGCTCAAGCAGGAATATGATCGCGATATCGACAACGGCACACCGATAAACGTGCCGATGAACTACTATCCAGACGACGACCCCTCGCGCCGGCCTCAGAACAGATGGCGCAGCCATGCGCACCTGCTCTATGGCAACTGGATTAACGAAATCTATCAGACAACACCGTTCGATATGGATCAAATTGGTTCTTAAAACCATCATAGCTCTTGCCCTGCTGATTGCTGGCCTGGCCACCGTAACAACTTGGCGCGTGTCACGGAACGAAGCTGTAGCCGAGGCCAGTTTCCCACCCGAGGGTCAGCTGATCGACGTCGATGGAGTCAGCGTTCATGCCGTAGTCATGGGGCACGGGCCCGATGTCGTGCTGATCCACGGGTCCAGTGGCAACACTCGGGACATGACTTTTGCCCTCGCCCCAATTCTGGCAGAAGATTTCCGTGTCATTGTTTTTGACCGGCCCGGATTGGGGTATTCCGACAGCTTCAATCCGGACGGAGAAACCCTTGAAGAACAAGCCGAAATCCTACGCCGTGCAGCTGTCAAGCTGGGCGCGGACAAACCCATTGTTGCAGGGCAAAGCTATGGCGGGTCGGTGTCGCTGGCCTGGGCGGTTACACAGCCCGAACACATCTCGGCGCTGGTGTTGATTGCCCCCGCCGCGATCCCTTGGGAAACGCCGCTGGATGGTTTCAACCGAATGGCCGCGACCAAACCCGGAAACGCGCTTGTGCTGCCGTTGATCAACGCCTTTGTCCCCGATTGGTATGTCGAGCAGGCCCTAGACGGTGTCTTTTCCCCCCAAACTGCACCCGAAGGCTATGCCGAACATTTCGGCCCCGGGCTGACCATGCGCCCGGCTTCGATGCATGCCAACGCAATGCAACGCGCCAATCTGTTGGACGAAGTTCGTGCGCTGCAGCCGCGCTATAAGTATATTTCGGTCCCGACCGAGGTTGTGCATGGCACCGCCGACACAACGGTCGGGTTGGAATGGCATGCGGAACCCCTGATCGACCAAATCCCCGGCGCTGAACTGATCGAATTGCCGGGAATTGGCCATATGCCACAGATCGTTGCCGCACCCGAAGTAGCGGCCGCAATCATCCGGGCTGCTCAGCGGGCGGGTTTGCGTTAATTCCGAGGCTAATCCATAGTAAGATATGGATTTTATCGCGAGGTGACTCATGACACGAACTGGCAAAGGCACCATCGAGGAATATTACAAAAAACGTGCACCAGAAGAAGTCCGGAACGAGATCAAAGAGGCCGATAAGGATGACATTCTGAACCCTACATACCCCTATGACGAACGCATGAAGCGTAAGGCGTATGAGAAACAAATGCAGTCCCTGCAGATCGAGCTTGTGAAAATGCAGCTTTGGGTGAAGGAAACCGGCCAGCGTGTCGCTGTTATCTTCGAAGGCCGCGATGCCGCTGGAAAAGGCGGGACAATCAAGCGGTTCCGTGAGAACCTGAACCCGCGTGGGGCCCGGAACGTTGCGCTCAGCAAGCCATCGGATCAAGAGCGCAGCCAATGGTATTTTCAGCGCTATATCCCACATCTGCCCGCAGCCGGAGAAATCGTGTTCTTTGACCGCAGCTGGTATAACCGCGGCGTGGTGGAAAATGTGTTTGGGTTCTGCAACACAGAACAGCGTGAACGCTTCTTCCGACAGGTTCTGCCGTTAGAGACCGGCCTGTGTGACGATGGTATCCGCTTGTTCAAGTTCTGGTTGAACGTCGGACGGGCCGAGCAGTTGAACCGGTTTCTTGCGCGCGAAACGGACCCGTTGAAACACTGGAAACTAAGCCCAATCGATATCGCTGGTTTGGACAAATGGGATGAATACTCTGCTTCGATTTCCGAAACCCTTACACGCAGTCACAGCGAAGCCTGCCCCTGGACCATAGTTCGTTCCGACGACAAGAAACGGGCAAGGCTGGCAGCAATCCGAACCGTGCTTCATGCGCTGGACTATGATGAAAAGGACAAAAATGCGATTGGCGATATCGACACCAAGATATGTGGCGGGCCAGATATCTGGGATGCCTGATCTTTCTTGCCGGCCAATATCATCACAAAGATTGGACGAATACGTGCTACCGGTTTATGTCTTAGTTCCTCAAGAATTGTACAAAAAAGGCGTCTGAATCAGGGATGACAAAACGCGGGTATCACCACGGCAACCTGAAACAGGCTCTGATCGACGCAGCTCTGTCCCTGATCGAGGAAAAGGGTCCGACCGGGTTCACCCTGTCAGAGGCTGCAAAAGCGGCAGGCGTCACGCCTGCAGCTGTTTATCGCCACTATCACGGGCGCGAGGACCTGATCGCCGAGGCGGCGCGTCAGGGGTTCGAGATGTTCGCCGATCTAATTCAATTCGCTTATGACAAAGGCCAGCCTTCGGCGCTGGCTGCATTCGAAGCAACCGGGCGCGCCTATCTGGCCTTTGCTCGCAAGAATCCTGGCCACTATATCGCGATGTTCGAAAGTGGGATTTCCGTCAACCGCACCCCAGAACTTGCCCTGGCTGCAAACCGGGCCAGAGATGTTCTAGAAAAAGCTGCAGCCGATCTGTCGCAACATATTCCGCCGGAAAAACGTCCGCCGGCTTCAATGTTCAGCGCACATATCTGGGCGCTGAGTCACGGTGTAGTCGAATTGTTTGCCCGTAACACCGGCGCCACCGCACCCTTCCCGCCCGAAGATCTTTTGGAAACGGGGATCGGTATTTATTTGCGGGGACTAGGGCTGGTGCCTCCGGACGAATAAGGCCGTCAGAACACCGGTTTCCGTTGCGGTATGCTGAGACCGGATGTGACATTAATCAGATCCATCTCACCCATACCCTTGATGTCCACACGCCCGATATCAGAGACCTGAAACTCGTCAATCAGGGCGTATTTCATTTCTTCAGGCGCAACAATATTCATTGGGTTTGCAAAGACTTGTAGCCGGGAAGCGATGTTCACGGCGGGCCCGAAAACATCATAGACATATTTCTGAATACCAACCACAGATCCTACCGCTGGCCCCATACCCAGCCCCACACGTGCCTGCCACTTGTGCGGATGGCTTTCATTTCTCCGCTCAAGATAGCGAAGGAACCTGACTGCACAATGGGCAGCAGCAGTCGCATGATCTGGCGTAGCATCCGGCATGCCTGACACCGCAAGATAAGCATCGCCAATAGTCTTGATCCGCTCACATCCGAACTGTTCGACGATCCGGTCAAAGGCCGTAAAGATGTCATTCAACTCGCTTAGGGTAACCGTCGGGTCCGTCTTGGCGGCAAAATCCGTGAACCCCACAAAGTCCAGCATCACAACTGACACCTGATCGTAAAGCTGCGGCGTGACCACACCGAATGTCTTGAATTCTTCATAAACAGCGCGCGGCATCAGGTTCAGCAACAGCCTTTCAACCCGCTCCTTCTCACGCTCCAACTCGCGCGTGTTGCGTTCGACCATAGTCGAGTAGCTGTCAATCATGCTTTCAAGTTCGCGGATTTTGGTGATGTTCTGAAACTCGATGACCAGAACCTGTTCCGAAAGACCGTTTGCCAGAGAAACTGCCGTTGCGAAAACCAGTGTCCTGCGTTTCGGCTTGATCTGCAATTCGACCGAGTATCTGAGCCCAGATTGCTTTACGTCTTCAAGTTCACGCGCATCAAGGTCAGGAAAAATATCCAACAATGTCTGTCCATCAGCCGGAGGGCCAAACCATTCCTGAAAAGGGCCGTTGCAGAATACGAATGTAAGATCCGAAGCCCGAACCACTGCGACACCAACACCGATCGCGCGCAGCAGTTGTTCATTGATCGCAAGAATGCTCATGCCGCATCGCGCGTAACAATAATTGCACGTTTGGATTCGATCGCTCCCAAGGCAATCTTTACGTGCCGATCTTCCATTCCATGTAACGCCAGCGCTTCACCAAACAGATCTGCCATTTCGTCGAAATCTGCGTGCGAGATGTTCAGATTTCTGTGAACCGCTTCAATTCGATCATCACTAAAAGATGTCGGGCCACCGATCAGAGACGATACGAACTTGGTCTGGTGATCAATCAGCCTTGGCATGTCGATATCTTCGAAATGGTCACCGATCTGATCAGACTCCAGTGCCATTTCGTAAAAGGTCATAACGATCCGGCTGATCGTTTTGAAACCGCCATAATGCTCATAGATTGTCTGACCCACACCAACCCCAAACCGGAAAAACACCAACAACACTGGAAGATTATATCAATTTGACAGTTTTGTTAACGCTTATCGAGAATTACTATTTTTGCTTGGTTGGAAAGCCGTGATCAGCCTACGATCTAAACTAAACCCTCAGGTCTTCGGCACAGGGGATAAATCCGACATAACCCCCGCTTTCAAGCAATCGGGCTTCGCCTCTCTGGCGCCAATACAACTTGCGTTTCGCGGCCTGCAATTCGCGACGAATGCGAAACCATAGGGGTCCCTTATCCAGACCGCTATTGGTCTTTCTGTTTTGTGAACGTTCACTGACTTTCACGGTATCTTCAGCCTGATCTTGCTGTTTCGACCAGATCATTTGAACGCCGACTGCTGGAAAACACTGATACATTTGCCAATCCGGGCGGGGGATAGATACAAAATCATCCAGGTGATCCGAGTATTTCTCGGACCACTTCAGCAATTTACGGCAGGCCGCCTGCGACAGGATATATGCGGCCGCGCTGGGTGCCATTTCCAGCATCGGGCGAACCGGTACGCCGGATATCTGCTGTTCCGGGCCAAACCTCAGCGACCGGGGGGAATAGTCCAGCTTTAGGAAGTCGAACCCTGACCCTGCTTCGAGCAATCTGGCAATCACACCGCCAGCTTGGGTCGACATTTCGACATCGTCTTCAAAGATCGCAACAGCCTTCAGGTCTTGCTGAACGGCACGCTTCCAAACGGCGCGATGGCTTTCGAAACAAGCGACTTCACTTTGTTTCAGACCCCAGCGGCTGCCAGAACCGGCAACATAGCCGTGACCATCCAGTGCGCCTTCTTGTTGCGCGTCGGTCGCACTGAAACGCGCGGCCCCAATCAGCCCGGTATGGGCGAACTGCGCCTCCATAAAGTTGCGCCGCTCGGGTACCCGATCCAGATTGATATAGTAGACACCCGTTCCCGGTGGCAGTTCATGATGGCCCACGGCTGTTCCTTTTTAATGCCTGCACCAGATACACATCGCACAATCGGACAATCAAGCCCACAGATCACCCCCACCTATCGCCGCCTGGAATTCCTGTCTAAGCTGCCGTTGAACAGCAAGAAACGGGAAACTCGCCATGTCATCACATGGGTATAGCGGTGGGCGGCTTAATCTGCCTTTCGTCGGCATTTCGACCTTCGGCAAAGCGCCGTATGTCGAGGATTGGGACAATATCGACGCGGATGTCGCAGTCATGGGGGCGCCTTTCGACTTTGGCACCCAATGGAGGTCCGGCGCGCGCTTTGGGCCGCGTGCTGTACGCGAGGCCTCAACCCTGTTCAGCTTTGGCCATGCCGGGGCCTATGACCATGAGGATGACGCCACTTATCTGGATGGATCGGAGCGGATGGTCGATATTGGGGATGCCGATATTATCCACACCAAGACAGATGAGAGCCACGCCAATATTCAATACGGCGTCGAACGTATTCTGTCCGCAGGCGCCCTGCCCGTCACCATCGGCGGCGATCATTCGGTGAATATCCCCTGCATCAACGCCTTTGCCACAGATTGCGCGCAGAACGGTCCGATCCATGTGGTCCAGATCGACGCGCATCTGGATTTCGTTGACGAGCGTCATGGCGTCACTGCTGGCCACGGCAATCCGATGCGGCGGGCGATTGAAAAGCCTTATGTCGCCGGCATGACCCAGTTGGGGATCCGAAACGTGTCATCAACCGCCAAGGAAGGGTATGAGGATGCCCGCGCTCGCGGCTCGGACATCTTGTCCGTACGACAGGTGCGCAAGTTGGGCACCGAGGGTGTATTGGAGCGCATCCCCGAGGGCGCGCGGTATTACGTTACGATTGATATCGACGCGTTTTGCCCCTCAATCGCACCTGGCACGGGTACGCCCAGCCATGGCGGGTTTTTGTATTACGATGTGCTGGAAATTCTTCAGGGGCTGGCGAAACGCGGTGACGTGGTCGGGATCGACCTTGTTGAAGTCGCCCCAAGTTACGACCCAACCGAAAGCACGCAGATTCTGGCGGCACAGCTGCTGTTGAACTTTATCGGCTTCATCTTTCACGAACGGGGCAAGAAGGGCTAATCGCCCCTCCTGCCCATGTGATCAGGCGCTGATCGTGTTGTGCTCAGGCCCATAGGGGAAGCCGGTGATGTTCTCGGCACCGGCCTCTTCGACCACCAGAATGTCGTGCTCACGGTAGCCTCCGGCGCCTTTCTGACCTTCAGGTATCCACAGCATCGGCTCGATGGACACGACCATGCCGGGTTCCAAAACCGTGTCAATATCCTCGCGCAGTTCAAGACCCGCTTCACGACCGTAGTAATGGCTGAGTATGCCGAAGGAATGGCCATAGCCAAAGGACCGGTATTGCAGCAGGCCTTCGTCGGCGAAGAAACGGTTGATCTCAGCCGTGATCCCCGAGCAGGTCGCGCCCGGTTTGATCAGGCTCAGCCCCAACTCATGCGCGGCGACGTTTGCCTTCCAGATGCGCAGGCTGTCAGCGTCGGGTTCGCCCAGAAACAAGGTGCGTTCCAGCGCAGTGTAATAGCCCGAGATCATCGGGAATGTGTTCAGCGACAGGATATCGCCCTTTTCCAGCGCCCGCTTGGTGACCGGGTTATGTGCGCCATCAGTGTTCAGGCCGGATTGGAACCAGACCCAGGTGTCACGGTACTCGGCTTCTGGGTAAGCACGAGCAATCTCGGCCTCCATCGCGTCACGGCCCGCCATGGCGATATCGATCTCGGTCGCGCCTTCGCGGATCGCCGCGTGAATGGCTGCGCCGCCCACATCTGCAGTGTGTGCGCCGCCTTTGATCAGCTCGATCTCTTCAGCTGACTTGACCATACGTGCGGCCATCGTGTCAGGTGCAATATCCACCAATTCCGGCCCGCCCAGCATATCCAGTGCGGTGTCGCGCATTGCCAGTGTCATGTGATCGCCTTCGATCCCGACCCGACCGGCTGATTCAATCAGATCAGCCACCGCGCGCCAGTAATTGTTCCGCTTCCAGTCGGTATAGATCACATTGTCTTCAACCGAGCGACGCCAAGGCTGGCCGGCGTCGATATTGGCCGACACAGTGGTGCATTTGTCCTGAGTGACAACGCAACCGTAAGGACGCCCGAACGAGCAATACAAGAAGCCCGAGTAATAGGCGATGTTTTGCATGGAAGTCAGCAGAACTGCTGGAATATCGCGGGCGGCCATCGTGGCGCGCAAGCTGGCCAGACGGCGTGCATATTCCGCCTTACTAAAGGGCAAAGGCGCCTTGTCACCGTTGTGGCAGGTAAAGAATTCGGGGCGATTGTTTAGATCATTCATCTTGGTCTCTCCTCGATGCCGGACAGGCAAAGCCCGGCCACAAGTCCCGGCGTTCAGGACAAGCGGCCTCGGGAACCGAGAGCCATGCACCCGCCTAGATGTCACGACGCCATCGTGACCGGGGTGCATGGTGAAATCGCTAAATCACCTTGTGAGTCGCGTCAAGCGGGACTGAGCCCCCGCAGGCGTTCAGACCGCCGCCGCAGCAGTTCTACCGTGGTCAACAGCGCAATCGAGATCACCACAAGGATGGTCGCTACTGCCAGAATGGTCGGGCTGATCTGTTCGCGCAGGCCGGTGAACATCTGCCATGGCAGTGTCTTCTGGCTGGCAGAGCCAACGAACAACACCACAACCACCTCATCGAACGAGGTGATAAAGGCGAAGAGGCCGCCCGAGATCACGCCCGGCAGGATCAAGGGCATCTGGATCTTGAAGAACGTCCGCACCGGACCCGCGCCCATATTCGCCGCCGCCCGCGTCAGAGAGCGATCAAAGCCCACCAGCGTCGCAGTCACGGTGATGATGACGAAGGGGATGCCCAGAACGGCGTGGGCAAGGACAACTTTCACATAGCCCACGAAGTTCTTGTTCATGCCCAGCGTGCCTTCCATGAAGCGACCGATATCGCTGTAGAAGAAGAACATGCCGGTGGCCGAGATGATCAACGGCACGATCATCGGCGAGATCAGGACGCCCATGATGACGCGGCGGCCGGGTACGTGGCTCTGGCTGAGGCCGATGGCCGCCAACGTGCCCAGCGAGACCGAGATGATCGTCGCAATCGGCGCGATGATCAGCGAGTTCTTGAAGCTGCGCTGCCATTCATTGTTGGTGAAGAAATCGCGGTAATGCTTTAGCGAATACCCTTCGGGGTCCAGACTCAGCATCTCAGGGGTGAAGGTAAAGAAGTCCTGCGCGTTGAACGACAGCGGCAGAACCACAAGGATCGGGGTGATCAGGAACACGAAGATCGCACCGCAGATAACCCGGAACAGATAGTGATAGAATACCTGTTTTGGCGTCAGATAGCTGAGCAGTTTACGGCGATACCGGCCTTCATAGAGCCAATAGATAAAGAAGATAAAAAACCAACCGCCCAACAGGCCCAGAATGCCACCCATCGGACCTGACAACAGGAAACCGATGATGCCGAAACCCAGGATATTGATCCAGCGCGCCAGTTTTTCGTTCTTCAGAACGTTGATGTAGACCCAGGCCAGCGCGGCGATCAGAGCTGCGCCACCCAGAATGCCCAAAAGGATCGAGCCGTTGCCCGCGCCGACAAAGACACCGGCGAAGGCACCCGCCAAGGCGACACTGGGCAGAACCATGGAGAGCGGTTTGCGGGATATCGGTGTAAGTGCAGCCATGTCGATTATCCCAACTTCACGTTATCAATGCCCACGATCTTGTCGTAGACCCAGTAGAGCAGCATGACGACACCCAGCAGGATCGTACCCAAGGCCGCAGCCAGTCCCCAGTTCAGCGAGGACGAGATGTGATAGGCGATCCGGTTCGAGATGAAGACACCCTTTGTGCCGCCAACGATTTCAGGCGTGATGTAGTATCCGATCGACAGAATGAATACGAGGATCGAGCCCGCTCCGATACCCGGAATGGATTGTGGGAAGTAGATGCGCCAGAACGTCGTCCAATTGGTCGCGCCCATTGATTTCGCCGCGCGCGTGTAAGTCACCGGGATCGTCTGCATCACTGAATACATCGGCAGGATCATGAACGGCAGCAGGATATGCGTCATCGCAATGATCGTGCCGATCTGGTTATTGATGATCACCAGTCGTGCATCATCGGCCACAAGTCCAAGCCAGACCAATGTTTCATTAATCACGCCCTGCTGTTGCAACATCACTTTCCACGCCGAGGTCCGCACCAGAAGTGAGGTCCAGAAAGGCAAGAGGACAAGGATCATCAGCAGGTTCGACACCCGCATCGGTAGGGTCGCCAGCAGGTAGCTAACCGGATAGGCCAGCAGGATACAGGACACTGTAATCACCAGCGACATGAACAATGTGCGGCCAAACAGCTTGATCAGAATCTGCTTGTCTTCAGGCTGCGACTGCGCGCCTTCGGGCGTGCGGCGCATATCGACCGCGTTCAGGAAATAACCATTGGTAACCGTTGGCGAATGGGTCTTGATCACGGCCCACGTCTTAGGATCACCCCAGCCCTCGTGAATCTCGATGATCTGTTCCTTAAAGGGTCCATCGGTTTCAGGGTCAAGCTTGCCCATTTTCCGGCCAGAGCGGCGGAACAAAGAAGACATGCCAGTCTCCTCGTAGTTCAGACGCGAGCCAAGGCGGGTGTGGGTTTTGCTATCAACGGCAACGACCATGTCGCGAACGAATGCGTCGTATACTGCTTCGTCCGGAAGCTCACCGCTTTGGGCGTCCCAGCTTTGCAGGGCTTCCACCGTAAGCGGGAGGGTCTCTGAAACCATGCTGTTTTCAACCGAGCGGAACAGCATTGAAGCAATCGGCACGATAAAGGAAAACATGACAAATAGCAGAAGCGGAGCGACGAGCATCAATGCTCGTAACTTCTGCCGCCGCAGTGAACGTGCCAGCGATTGCTTAAGCGGCGTTCCGTCCGCTGCCAGCATCGGCCCCGCATTTTGGCTTGCGTCAGTCATCTGTGCCCCTTGACTCTGCTTGGGTCTGGGGGCGGCGCACCGCCCCCGACTGTTTCATGAAATCAAACGATTATTTCGCAAGCCAAGCCTGGAATTTCGCTTCGATGTCATCGCGGTAATCCGCCCAGAACTCGTAGTTATACAGGAACGTGTTCTTGGCGTTTTCCGGATCGGTCGGCATGTGCGGCGCCATGTCGATGCCAAGCTCGGCATGCTGACCAACCAGCGGAGCCGACGAGGCACGGGCCGGACCGTACGAGATGTACTTGGCCTGATCCGCCAGACGCTGCGTGTCCGTTGCGAACATGATGTAGTCCAGCGCACGCTGCTGACGCTCTTCGCTCAGACCGGCGGGGATGATCCAGCCATCCAGGTCAAAGATCTGCGCGTCCCACAGCATGGCAACGGGCTGCTTCTGCTCTTCGATCACGCTGAACAGACGGCCGTTATAGGTCGAGCCCATGATGATCTCGCCATCGGCCAGAAGCTGCGGCGTGTCGGCACCCGCGGACCACCAGACGACGTTGTCCTTGATGGTTCCCAGTTTCGCCAACGCCTGATCCTGACCTTCAGGGGTCGCCAGAACGTCATAAACGTCATCTTTGGCGACGCCATCACAGATCAGCGCCCATTCCATGTTGTTGATGGCGCGCTTTTCCAGTGAACGCTTGCCCGGATAGGCCTCCAGATCAAATACGGCACAGACATCTGTCGGAGGTGTGTCACCAACCAGGTCCGTACGATAGCCAAATGTGGTCGAATACACGATCTGCGGAATAAAGCATTCGCTGACCAGCAGGTCACCGAAATCATCGGCAGCCGAAGTGCCGTCGGGCGCCGGGGCCAGCATGGTGTCGGGGTCGATCTCCATCGCCAGACCTTCGTCACACAGACGAATTGCGTCCGCAGCAACAACATCCACTACGTCCCAGGTGATGTTGCCCGCTTCGTTCATCGCGCGCAGCTTGGCAACCGCTTCGGCCGAGCTGTCATCGTTAAGGATAGTGATGCCGCTCTTTTCAGAATAGGGCTCGTGATACGCCTTCAGCTGTGACTTGGAATAGGCGCCGCCCCACGAGACAATCGTCATCTCCTCGGCCATGGCGCCTCCGGCCACGGCAACAATGGCGCTTGCCATCAAAGTGGTCTTAACTTTCATTGTTAACTCCCTGTTATACCCGTAAATTTCTGAACAGACCGGATCACGGGGCAACCCGGCCGCCATTTACCCCCAGCGATCCACCAGGGGACGTTCTGCATCAGGCGTCAAGTGCCCGGCAATCATGGGCCAACCAACCGATTTCAACTTCCTGGCCGGGCGACAACCGAATCGCGTCAGGGGCGTTTCGGGTCTTGATGATAAAGTCTTCATTACCCGCCACGGACAGGCGGAACCGGAAGACATCACCCATATAGATGAATTCTTTGACAGTCGCCTTGAGCGTATGCGCATCAGCATGCAGGCGATCTTTGTTGAATTCGACCCGCTCGGGACGGATTGAAACCTTGGTCCGTTCACCGGCTGCAGTGACATTGACCGGTTTGGCGTCGATTTCTGACCCATCATCCAGAGCAACCACGCAGGAGTCGCCGCTGATTGATTTAACAACGCCTTCCAACGTGTTGTTTTCGCCAATGAATTGGGCAACAAAGCTGTTTTCGGGCTCTTCATACAGCAGATCCGGCGGCGCAAGCTGCTGGATGCGTCCGTCGTCGAACACGGCCACGCGATCCGACATCGTCAGCGCCTCTGTCTGGTCGTGGGTCACGTAAACTGTCGTAATCCCCAGCTCATGCGCCAGACGGGTAATCTCGAACTGCATATGTTCACGCAGTTGCTTGTCCAGCGCGCCCAGTGGCTCGTCCATCAAGACCAGCTCGGGCTCGAACACCAAGGCACGGGCCAAGGCGATCCGCTGTTGCTGACCGCCGGACAGTTGCGCCGGACGGCGGCTGCCAAAGGCGCCCATCTGGACCATATCCAGCGCACGCTTCACTTTTTCTTCCCGATCGCTTTTGCCGATGTTGCGCACTTCAAGCGGGAACGAAAGGTTTTCAGCCACAGTCATATGCGGGAACAATGCATAGTTTTGAAACACCATGCCAATCCCGCGCTTATGTGGTGGAATGTTGTTGATCGGGCGTCCGTCCAACATGATTTCGCCATGAGTAGCGGTTTCAAATCCGGCCAACATCATTAGGCAAGTTGTCTTGCCAGACCCAGAGGGGCCCAGCATTGTCAGAAACTCACCCTTTGGCATTGAGAGGTTAAGATCTTTTACGACGAGTATCTCGCCGTCATAAGATTTTTGAACACGCTGAAATTCGACGAACGCTGCGTCATTTGACATTACCAACTTGGCTCCCCTGTGCGGTCTTTGCTTGCCCGGTTCATCCGGATCTCAAAGACCAGTCCACCCTATTTAAGGACATGGGGGACCAACCACGCAACCATAAATGTGACAGCTAGGCGACAAAGAATCCTGAAATTCACTTCTGCTCAACTGATATTTCGATATCTCGCCCGCAACGCAAGGCCTTGAATAGCGTAATTAACTTGCTTCATTCGCCTCTATTCAACTTCCTCACCCACAACATTAATATAATATTTTTAATAGGTTATAATTACAACCTAAACCACCACATCTCGCAACCCAGACCTCGGCATCGATACTGAGGTGCTGAGAGATTCGCATGTCGAAATTCCTCGACCGATTGGAAAACGCCAAAATTATCTGGCGCAATCCAATCTAAAAACCGCGCTTTGGGGGGCAATTAATCTCATTTTGATAGGGCGGAGGTTCGGATTTGCGCACCTCCCGTTTTCAGGCGCAATCGGATTCTGCCTTTGGGGGCAGTTGCACCCTCTTAACTTGCGGCTTCCTGCGCTTATTCCGGGGCAGGATTCAGATGTTTCTTGACCTTCTTCAATCCGGCACTTCGGATAAAATGCACAGAACTTGGGCATCGCTCCCAATGTTCAGGGCCTCGCAGACATCTGCATTCATCGCTGCTGCGACGCCCGCCCCGCCCGAAGCAGTTGTCGCCAACCCAGCCTCTGCCATGGCCGGTAAATACCGCACCACGTCGTCATCCGAGAGCGTCAGAAAACAGTCTGCATCCCGCGCCAGACCATTCAGCGCGATCAGCGAGGGTTCTTTACAGTCCAGCCGCCCCATGATGCTGTCAGGCCCATCCGCAAAGACGCAGGTACCTGCTTCGATACTGGCTTGCAACGCAGGGGCCGCTTCGGGTTCCACGACAATGATCTTGGGTCCATCCCCCCAGGCATGGCGCGCATAAGCTGCAACCGCCCCTGCCAGCCCACCTACCCCGGCCTGCAAAATGATATGCGTGGGCGCATTTGGGCATTGGCGCACCGCTTCTGCAGCCATCTGCAGATACCCCTCCATCAGGGTGTGCGGCAGCTCGTAATACCCGTCCCACGAACTGTCAGATAGCAATGTCCAACCGTTAGCCTGCGCCGCTTTGCCAGCAGCCTCCATACTGGCGGCATAATCCGTGCCTTGACGAACGACCCTGGCTTTTTGCGCACGAAGGCGTTCCGCGAAACTTTCAGGTACGGTTTCGGCGATATAGACCACTGCATCAGCCCCAAATATCCGTGCACCTGCTGCTACACTCATCCCGTGGTTACCCGCGCTAGCGGTGACATAGGTTATCCCGCGTAAAGTAAACTCATCCGGTGTCTGCGCCAGATCAGCAGCGTGACGGGCGATGACATAGGCAGCCCCCAAAGCCTTGAATGACCCGAGGTTCATGCGCCCACGCTCATCTTTGACCCATAGATCGGCGACATTGGCCAAATCCTTGGCTTCAACCAGATTGGTTTCTGCTGCTGCAGGGCATACTGTTAACAAATCAGCTACGCGAGCCGCGTTTATCGAAGGAAATGGAGCATCAGGAATCAATTTTTCCTTGCCGCGGTGTGGGTTTGAACTGAGTTTCAACAGTATTTCCTTCCTGAGTTGTCCATTGACGTGATCGGATTCGTAAAGTTCTGTCAACACGTCTCTAATCACGACACGAGGATCCGATGAGCTATGTGAATCCGGCATTCACACGGGGGGAATTTAACCGCCAGCTGTCCAAAACACGAAAAGCCATGGCCAAGGCCGGGCTGGACGCGCTGTTCTTCGAAGCCCCTTCGAACATGACGTGGCTAACCGGATACGAGGGGTGGTCGTTCTACGTCCATCAGGGCGTTTTGGTCTTTCATGACGCAGACCCGATCTAGTGGGGACGCAATCAGGATACTAATGGGGAACGACATACAGTGTGGATGCCTGATTGTCAGATACGTCCACATTGAAAGCCGCGCGTGCTGCGGCTATCCAGTGGGTCTGAGCTATCTCCCGGACTGGGGTGAGCGCACGATATCTCTGCGTCCCGAGGATGAGACAATCCTGGAACCTGGCAAGACGTTTCACTTTATGCCTGGCCTCTGGTTGAATGACTGGGGGTTAGAGATCACCGAGTCGATCCTGATAACCGATACCGGTCCTGCCGAATGTTACTGTAACCGCCCAAGAAAGCTGTTTGTAAAGCCATGACCCTGCAAAGAACCCAAGATATCCTCGCCGATCTGATCGCGTTTGAAACGGTATCTGCAGACAGCAATCTTCAGATCATCAGCTATCTAAGGGACAGGTTGCAGGCCTTGGGTGCACGCTGCATCGAAACCCAGGATGATACTGGCACCAAGGCCAATGTATTTGCTTCCATAGGCCCAGACATTCCCGGCGGCATCCTGTTATCCGGCCACACGGACGTGGTTCCCGTCGCGGATCAGAACTGGACATCAGACCCGTTTTTGATGACCGAGAAAGATGGCAGACTTTACGGACGTGGCACCTGTGACATGAAGGGCTTCATCGCCGCCGCACTTGCACTTGCCGAAACGCTGGATGCCAGAAAACTGACCCAACCGCTGCACTTTGCCTTCACCTATGATGAAGAAACCGGATGTTTGGGCGCGCAGAACATGGTGAACGATCTTTCCGAACGAGGAATTGTGCCAGATATCGCAATAATCGGAGAGCCCACCGAAATGTGCCTGATCGAAGGGCATAAGGGGTGCTATGAATACACGACACGATTTGTCGGGCTCGAAGGACACAGCTCGGCCCCCGATGATGGGGTTAATGCGGCGGAATACGCGGCACGCTATGTAGGAAAACTTCTGGAACTGCGCCAGATATTGAAATCCCGCGCGCCAACAAACAGCCCCTTCGAGCCACCCTGGACCACTATAAACGTGGGGTTCTTCAATAGCGGCGTCGCCCATAACGTCATTGCCAGCAAAGCCGATGTCGGCTGGGAAATGCGCCCGGTTCAGGCCAGCGATGCAGATTTCGTCAAGCAAACCCTGACTGACTATGTGACGCACAGCCTGCTGCCCGAAATGCAGGCCGTCCATAGTGAAGCCAGCATCACGCAGGATATCACGGCCGAGGTTGCAGGCCTTGAGCCCATGGAAGAAAACGCCGCCCGCAAACTGGTTGCCGAGCTGACCGGGGCGAACGGAACAGGTGTTGTGTCATTCGCCACTGAAGCTGGCCTGTTTCAGCAGCTTGGCACCCACGCGATTGTCTGCGGTCCCGGCTCGATCACACAGGCCCATAAAGCAGATGAGTACGTCGAGATCGAACAGCTCGACCTATGCTGTCGGATGCTGGACCGGCTTGGGCAACGCCTGACCTCTTAACCTGCCCCATGAGTGCGATCATAAGCAGATCGCTTGGGCTGAATATGCGCGTTTCGGATGTCTTCACCGGGGTCATAGGCTTCCATAACCAATGGATAACAGGCGGCTGCGTCCGAGGAATGCTCGGACGAGCAATCGCCCCCGGGACAAGCTGAAAGGCCGACGATCAGGTCAATCTCGGCGTAGAATTCCAGATAATCACCCGGACGCACCGGGCTTGCCTTCATGAAGTATTGGCCTGTGTCCTGCGTAAATCCGGTGCACATGAAGACGTTCAACACGTCGTGGACGTGCATTTCGGCCTCATGCAGCGGCAGGCCACAATGGCTGGCCAATGCCCGTGTCAGGTTGGAATGGCAGC
This sequence comes from Ruegeria sp. CDSC081, assembly GCF_059610485.1. Classification (NCBI taxonomy): domain Bacteria; kingdom Pseudomonadati; phylum Pseudomonadota; class Alphaproteobacteria; order Rhodobacterales; family Roseobacteraceae; genus Ruegeria; species Ruegeria sp. CDSC081. The sequence goes on from NZ_JBXWNS010000001.1 coordinate 324,711, forward strand.
AATAATGGTAGTCATCGCCAGACAGCAGTCGCCCGGTATAGGGGTCACAGCGGGTCCCGATTACGTCATGCACGGATCCGCCGTATGAATCGAACCCATACCAATCCAGAGTATCCGTAACGATGGTCGCCATGGGCCGCATATTCGGAAAACTTGACCACATCCGATCCCCGGTCGACAGATGCGTGCCATGCAGCGCGCGGGTTTTGCCGGAATAGAACCGTTCGGTCAGGTCGTGCTTGTACCACATGTTCAGATCACCGACCTGCGCGCCATCGACCGACACCACCCGAATAAAGGCCCCCGCGGGCACTTCAATACAGGCCGCATCACGCGGGGCTGCTATGACTTCGGCGGTTTTCACCGCGCGCTGCCTCAGGTCAGTCAACGCAGCCAGATCAGGTTGCGGTATCGTTTCGGGCGGATAGCAAATGACTGGAGGGATCGCCCTCCGGTCATTTGCGTCTGCCGGAGGTTCAAAATTCGGATGTTTCAACTTCATGACCGCGCTCCGATATCTGTCTGACAACAGACCTAGCGCATCACAAACGGGTTCGCCATCGGCTCTTGCGAGGTGCTGATCCAGGTGGTCTTGGTCCGGGTGTAATCCAGGATCGCCTCAACCCCGGCTTCACGGCCATACCCTGATTGATTGAATCCGCCAAACGGCGCGATAGGAGAGATCGCGCGATAGGTATTAACCCAACAAATCCCCGACTTGATCCGCTTGGACACCCGATGCGCCCGCGCCAGATTCTGCGTGAACACGCCAGACCCCAACCCAAAGACCGTGCTGTTGGCTAATGCTATGGCCTCTTCTTCGGTATCGAAGGGCAGCAGAGACATAACCGGGCCAAACATCTCAACTTTCAACGTCTCGGTCTCGGGCGATATGCACTCGACCAGTGTTGGGTTCATGTAATTGCCGGGCCGATCCGCAGGTTGCCCGCCGAAATGGACCACGGCCCCCTGCTCCGCTGACTTGGCCAGGGTCTCTTCGATCTTGTTCACTTGCGCCATGGTACATAGCGGTCCGACATGGGTACCGGCATCCAGCGGGTCACCCAGAACGATTGCACCCGCCTTTTCTTTGATGCGGCCGATCAGATCTTGCAGAACGGATCGCTGCACCAGCCCGCGCGTGCCCGCAACGCAACTTTGCCCCGACGCGCCAAAGTTTCCGGCGATCAGGCCATTTGCGGCCCCATCCAGATCCGCGTCTTCAAAAACAAGTATCGGCGACTTGCCACCAAGCTCCAGCGAAGTGACGGCGAAGTTTTCGGCGGAATTCCTGACCACATGGCGCGCTGTCTCGGGGCCACCGGTAAAGGCGATGCGATCCAGATCGGGATGGCGGGTCAGTGGAATTGCACAGTTTTCCGCATCCCCGGTGATGACCGAGACAACGCCCGCGGGGAATCCTACCTGTTCAATCAAACGCGCGAACTCCAGCATCGGGGCCGGCGCGATTTCGGATGCCTTCAGCACGACGGTACACCCAGCCGCAAGCGCCGGGCCCAACTTGGTCGCCGTCAGGAACATTTGTGCATTCCAGGGCACAATAGCCGCGACAACACCAATGGGATCGCGCGTGGTAAACACATGCATATCCGGCTTGTCGATGGGCAGAACCGTCCCTTCAACCTTATCCGCAAGCCCTGCGAAATAGCGGTAGTAGTCCGCGACATACCCAGTTTGCGCCGAGGTTTCTGCCAGCAGTTTACCGCTGTCTGTTGTCTCAAATTCTCCAAGCCGTGCAGCGTTTTCGGCAACTAGGTCGGCCAGGCGATAAAGAAGCTTGCCGCGCGCGGTGGCCGTCATGTCGCGCCATTGCGGATCATCAAGCGCACGTTTGGCGGCGGCGACTGCCCTGTCGACATCCTCAGGTGCCGCACAGGAAAACGTAGCCCACCCCTGCCCAGTTGCGGGATTTGCAGATGTCATAACCTGAGACGTCGCCCCCTCAGACCAGGCGCCATCAATGAAAAGCTGAAAATGCAGTAGATTTCCCATAGTGTTCCTCACTGAAAGGCTGGCATGACATCGTCGATGAACCGCGCCAAAGAGGCACGTTTTCGCTCGTTCGTCATCCCGCTGTCGACCCAGAACGAAAACTCATCATAGCCCAAATCTTCATAACGTTTGATCCGGTCAATAACCTGCTGCGCTGTACCAACCGTCAGGTCGCGCGCCAGCTTATCACTTGTGTACATCTGGTTTGCATCCATCTCGTCCTGGGTGATCCGTTGGATCAAACCCTGTGCGACCGGGCGTTTATTCATGAACCAGGCACCGAAATAGTTGTAATACCGGCGCAATTCCTGAACGCCTTGCGCAACATCGTCTGCGTCTTTGCCGACATATGTGTGATGCAACAGCATGATTTTAGGGCGCGGTCCGGTATGGCTGTCGCAGGCTGCATTGAAGCGGTCCATCAGCGTTTCAATCTCTTCCATGCCCTGCCACAGGGGAGTGACCTGGATGTTAAACCCGTTGTGGACACCGAATTCATGACTATTGGGGTCCCGCGCCGCGATCCAGATCGGCGGACCGTTTTTCTGAAACGGTTTCGGCGCAGATGTGGTCGCCGGAAAGGAATAAAACTCACCCTCATGCGCGCAATCGCCCTGCCAGATTTGCGGAAGCAGAGGGGTGGTTTCGCGCATCCGCTGGCCCGCCTCCCAGGCATCCATCCCCGGCATCAGGCGCTCATACTCGTACGAATATGCGCCGCGTGCGATCCCCAGTTCGATCCGGCCTTTGGTAATCTGATCTGCCGCGGCGGCCTCTCCGGCCAATTTGATCGGATGCCAGAACGGGGCGACTACCGTACCCGTCCCCAGCCGTACATTCCGGGTGTGATGAGCCAGATCGACTAGCGAGATAAAGGGGTTGGGCGCGATGGTGAACTCCATCCCGTGATGCTCACCCGTCCAGACGGCGCGCATCCCGCCCTCGTCCGCCATTTTCACAAGGCTGACGAATTCGTCATACAGAACGTCATGCGGCTGATCTGGCGACAAACGTTCCATATGGGCAAACAGGGAAAATTCCATTGACCTGCTCCTTTATCGTAAGCTGTGAATGTCGCCTTGCGAGGCGTCACCTAGGTAGAGAGAGAAATCCCCCTCTTTGGCTTCCATCGCATAGCGGGTCATCATGTGGCGGACACCGCCGGACACGTATTTCAGGTTCGGAAGGTCATCCGTTCTGATCCATTCGGCGCCCTCAAGCGGCGTTGGTCGGGAACAGCTGGCCAGAAAATAGGTGTAATGCTGCTTTGTTTCCGCATCGTCGAATGAGGAATAGACCTGTTCGACCTGCACCTTCAGCCCGCGTTCGGACAGGCCCTGGGTCAACCGGTTTCGCTGCCCACCCCGCTCGACCCCGGCGATTTGAACGGGACGATAGGCACCGTTGCTCTGCTCCAGCAAAACACTGTCATCTTTGCGGATGATCGCGCCGCATATCGTCGGTACCATGGCGTCGATTTCACGTTCGAGCCCCAGGCTGAAATACGACCCTCCGACATATCCAAGACCCTGCCCGACCGAGTGCGAGAACTCTGCCACTTCACCGATCAATAAGGTATGATCACCGGCGGGAAGGACCTGATGGGTCTCGCAGCAAAACTGCGCCAGCGCACCGTCGATCAGGGGCAGATCATAAAGACCATTGCTGTGCGCGACCTTTGCAAACCGGTCCCCTTTATACCCAGCGAAAGTATTCGATATCTCTTGCTGTCCATCTGCAAGCACATTCACCGCAAACCGGGTGCAGTTGGCGAAAATATCGTGGCTGGACAGAAACTTCCCCGGACACACCAGCAGCAATGGCGGGTCAAGCGATACGGACGAAAACGAGTTTGCGGTGAACCCAACTGGCGCGCCCTGCGGATCCCGTGCCGTCACCACTGTCACCCCGGTCATAAAGCTGCCAAAGGCGTCACGCAAAGCTCGGGGGTCCATACTTGTCATGGCTGGCACCCCCCCACAAATTCCAACAGCTGTGCGTTTACTTCGGCGGGATGAGTCATCGGCAACATATGTGCGGCACCTGCGATGATTGACGCTTGTCCCGAGGGAACCAAACGCGCCATGTCCCGAGACATTTCAGGCGTCGAATTCGGCTCATCCGCGCCGGTCATGAACAAGGCGGGACAAGCGATACGGGCCAGTTCATCATCGGAAGGACCGTCCGTTTGGGCAAAAGCGGTATACGCGGATTTGTAGGCCGCCGGATCAACCTCAGTTAGCCAGCGCCTGCAGGCCTGTCGCTCGGCGGACGAGGCTTCGCCAAACCAACGTTGCAACGTGACCGTGGGATCATTTGGCCCCGATACCTCCAAGGCCGAGGCACGTGCGACGACGGCCTTGTGCGCGGCAACCGGACGCCGATGGATCGCATTCAATGCCGCAACGCCAAGAACGCTATCTGGCACATCCGCCGCCAGTCGGAGCGCTATCAGGGCGCCCATTGAATGGCCGATCAAGACAGCGGGCTCTGTCAGCACGGACGCCGTGCGGTGCACGTAGGCCTCCAAGCCAGTCGGATGATCAAAGCTCGACTGACCATGTCCTGGCATATCCGGGCACAAGACACGATACCCCGCCGCGACCAGGGCGTCGATCTGCGCGCCCCACGCCTCGGCCCGCAGGCCAACCCCGTGCAGCAGAATAACCAGCGGCCCTTGGCCCTGATCAATCACCGCCAGGGTGCTGAGTTCAGACCGAGGCCGGGTTGTCCACGTCATGGCCCAAATCCTTGAGGTCCTGATAACGGTCGCCGATCCGATGATGGGGACGGCCCGAGGTTGCGCCACCCAGCACGACCACAATTTCATCCGCGCGCGGTGCGTCGGGGATTGCAAACTGCAGCGTCAGATAATGCGATCTACGCCCGGCATCATTCTTGTCCATCATGGGCACCATGATCGGAGTGTTCGCCGGACCGCGGGTATTGGTGAAGGACAGATAGGACTTGGCCCCAACCGCTTGACGATAGTAATTCCCGAAATGCAGCGTGTGGATCAGGCCCGAGGCATGTTCGACCTCGCCATCCAGCCCAACGACCGCCGCTTTGCCATAGGCTTCGATCACCTCGCCGCCGCCTGCAAGCGTGACCATCCGGTCAGTCAACATTTGCCCCAGCACAGGTCCATAGGCCAGAATTTCCGGCCTCAGATCCTCGACATACCGGCCAGCCCAGGGGTTCGACACAACCGCCGCTACGGCAAACATGCGCCACGGGCGTTCCGCTGCCCGAAATCCTTCAACCAGAACCTCTTCGTCGAAAGTCACTATTTTTCTGATATTTGGCTGCACTGCCGTCTCCCCAAATCTGCTTGAGGAAATATCACCGTTAGAAACATCTTTTGACAAACGAAAGAACTTGAGCCTTAGGTATTAATAGCACTAATAGGTCAGTTACCGATGGCAAAAACACTCCCTCCTCTAACGTGGTTTCGGTCGTTCGAAGCGGCCGCACGGCGGCTCAGTTCGACTGCGGCGGCAGATGAAATCGGGTTGACGCAATCCGCAGTCAGCCAACAAATCAAAGCCTTGGAAACCCGTCTGGGCGTCGTTCTGTTCCACCGCCACGCGCGCGGTCTTTCTTTGACGGATGAAGGGCGGAAGCTGCTGCCACAGGTCGAGGCAGCCTTGGATATGCTGCACTCCGCAGCCTCACCCTATTTGGCCGAAGAAAAAGCTCGCCATATCACGGTGGCTGCCTCTATCAGCATCATCGAATGGGTCATCTCGCCGGCATTACCCGAATTTCAGGCCCAGCACCCGGAAACCTCACTCCGATTTGTCAGCACGATCTGGCCTGACGAATACGCAGCATCGCGCGCCGATATTGAGGTACGCTTTGGTTCAGAAAAACAAGTCGGGAAAAATGCGAAACCGTTGAATCCCAATCGCCTTGTCCCGGTGGTGTCGCCGAATCTAAGCGGCAATTGGTTTGAACTGCCCCTGATCGAATCCGTTGGAACATCGGACAGTTGGGCGTCATGGGGTGAAATCACCGGCCAGAAACTGCGCAAGCCATCATATTTTGTGGATTCCTATGGCCTCGCCCTGCAACTTGCTGTTTCAGGCAGCGGTGTTGCGCTGGTGAATTCTATCATCGCAGAGCAAGCCCTGAAATCAGGCAAAGTCCGCCTTGCCAGCAAAGATTCCGCACCCGCCAGTGAGGGCTATTTTTTATCCGTCCTTCGCAACTCAGCCGAGGTATCGGATTTCACCGATTGGTTTTCCGGCCTTATTTCTTGTGCCTGAGGGTCTGATTCAGACACACCCATGTCGCATATGGGGATATCGCCGCGCCCGAAAATAATGAAGTTTGGAAGAAAAGGTCCGATTCATGAGATATTCCGGCTTTCGAGTTATCAAAGAGGCGCTAACCGGCCACAAAGGGTGGAAACCGGTTTGGCGTGAACCTGAACCTAAGGCCCATTACGACATCATCGTAATCGGTGGCGGCGGGCATGGTCTGGCAACCGCGCATTACCTTTCCAAAATCTACGGCCAACGAAATGTTGCCGTAATCGAGAAAGGCTGGATCGGTGGCGGAAATGTGGGCCGAAACACCACGATCATTCGCTCGAACTACCTGCTGGATGGGAATGAGCCGTTCTATGAGTTCTCGCTGAAGCTGTGGGAAGGGCTCGAGCAGGACCTGAACTATAACGCAATGGTCAGTCAGCGCGGTATCGTCAATCTGTTCCATACAGACGGACAGCGTGACGCCTATACGCGACGTGGCAATGCGATGATCCTGAACGGGGCCGATGCCGAATTGCTGGACGCAGATCAGGTGCGGCGCGAACACCCTTATCTGAATTTCGACGACGCTCGCTTTCCGATCAAGGGCGGCCTTGTTCAACGGCGCGGCGGTACCGTGCGCCATGATGCAGTGGCCTGGGGCTATGCCCGGTCAGCCGACCTGCATGGCGTCGATATTATCCAGAACTGTGAAGTTACCGGGCTGCGGATCGAAGATGGCAAATGTCTTGGGGTCGAAACAACCAAAGGCTTTATCGGCGCCTCCAAAGTCGGATGCGCCGTTGCGGGCAGTTCGGGGCGCGTTATGGGGATGGCCGGACTGCGCCTGCCTATCGAAAGCCACGTTCTACAAGCCTTTGTATCTGAGGGGCTAAAGCCTGTCCTGCCCAGTGTCATCACCTATGGCGCGGGGCATTTTTATGTCAGTCAGTCTGACAAGGGCGGACTGGTGTTCGGTGGCGATCTTGACGGCTATAACACCTATGCCCAACGCGGCAACTTGCCCGTGGTCGAGGATGTTTGCGAAGGTGGCATGGCATTGATGCCGATGATCGGACGCGCCCGGTTGCTGCGGATGTGGGGCGGCGTGATGGATATGTCGATGGATGGCTCACCGATCATTGACCAAACGCCGGTCGAGGGCCTCTATTTCAACGGGGGCTGGTGCTATGGCGGGTTCAAGGCAACTCCGGCTTCGGGCTATTGCTTTGCACATCTGCTTGCGAAGGACGAACCGCACCCTGTCGCAACGGCCTATCGGTTGGACCGGTTCCGCACCGGCCGGATGATCGACGAAAAAGGCGCGGGCAATCAGCCCAACCTGCATTAAAGGGGACACCAGACATGATAATCAACCACCCCCTTCTTGGGCCTCGCGATGCATCGGAATTCACCTATCTGGGCGACGCCGCGCTGATTGACCGCCCCGATTGGCAGGCGGAAAATGCCGCCGAGGTCTTTCACGACTATGCCTATCTGCGTGACAACCCGGCAGGCGAGCACCGTGAACTTTGGTACCATGAAACAGGTGACCGATCCTGGCTGGTCGTCACGCGCAACACGCTGACCCACGAGATTTCAAAGGTGGAACTGGCCCGCGATGTGGCCCGCGAACGGGGGCGCTCCAAATGACGCAGGTGAACCGGCTGAATGGCGGACAGATTGACCGCAACACCACGCTGAACTTCCGCTTTGACGGGCGCAGCTATACCGCCCATCCCGGCGACACTTTGGCATCTGCCCTGCTGGCCAATGATGTGCGTCTGATCGGGCGGTCTTTCAAATACCACCGTCCGCGCGGATTGCTGACCGCAGGATCCGAAGAGCCGAACGGCCTAGTCGAACTGCGCTCGGGCCCCCGCAAAGAGCCCAATACCCGCGCAACAACCATCGAGATGTTCGAGGGGCTTGAGGCGCGATCACAGAACCGCTGGCCCAGCCTGAAATTCGACGCGCTGGCCGTGAATGACATGTTTTCCAACTTCCTGTCTGCGGGTTTCTACTACAAGACTTTCATGTGGCCTGCAGCCTTCTGGGAAAAGCTGTACGAGCCTACAATCCGTCGCGCAGCCGGGCTTGGATCGCTTTCGATGCAAGAGGACCCGGACGAATACGACAAGGGTTTTCGCCATTGCGATCTGCTGATCATTGGTGCCGGACCAGCCGGTCTTATGGCGGCATTGACCGCGGGTCGTGCGGGCTCGGATGTAATTCTGGCGGATGAGGATTTCGCCCTGGGCGGTCGCCTGAACAGCGAAACACTCACCATAGACGATGCTGCGGCGTCTGACTGGGCGGCGCAGGCTGTGGCCGAGCTGTCCGCGCTTCCCAATGTGCGCCTGATGCCGCGCACCACAGTGATTGGCGCGTTTGACCACGGCATCTATGGCGCGGTCGAGCGTACGGGCGATCACCTGCCCAGCCTGCCCGCAGGCAAACCCCGGCAAGTCCTGTGGCGCATCTATACCCAAAAGGCGCTGCTGTGCGCAGGCGCGACCGAGCGGCCAATCGCATTCGAGAACAATGATCGCCCCGGCATCATGACAGCCAGCGCCCTGCGGACCTATGCCAACCGGTTTGGAGCAGCGGTATCGCAGCGCGTCGCGGTCTTTACCAACAACGATGACGGTCACCGCACCGCAGCTGATCTGCACGCCAAAGGTGTGAAAATCACCGCGGTGATCGATGTACGCAAGGACGCGCCAATCAGCCACGAATACGAAGTTCTACAGGGCGCTCAGGTCACAAATACCAAGGGCCGTCTGGGGCTGAGTTTTGTCGAAGTCGCCCTGCCCGATGGCTCAACCCGGACATTGGAATGTGGTGCCTTGGGCGTTTCTGGTGGGTGGAACCCGAATGTCCACATGACCTGTCATCAGCGGGGCCGCCCCACCTGGGATGAGACGCTGGCCGCCTTTGTTCCCGGCGCGGACCTGCCGGTGGGCATGTCCGTTGCCGGCGCGGCAAACGGCGATATGTCGACCCACGGCGCGCTGCGCTCTGGCGCCGAGGCCGCAATCGCCGCTTTGGACCTTACCAGTGCCAAACCCGATCTGCCCGAGGCCGAGGACGCGCCCATCGCGCAGACACCATTCTGGTACGTCCAGGGCTGCAAACGCGCCTGGCTTGACCAACAGAACGATGTGACGGTCAAGGATGTCCGTCTCAGCTATCAGGAGGGCTTCCGTTCGGTCGAGCATCTGAAACGCTATACCACGCTGGGCATGGCCACGGACCAGGGCAAGACCTCGAATATCGGCGGGCTGGCGATCATGGCCGAGCTGGCCGGTAAGTCGATCCCCGAGACCGGTACCACCATCTTCCGCCCGCCCTATACCCCCGTCCCGATTGCTACTTTCGCAGGCCGGATGAAGGGCAAAGAGTTCCACCCTACGCGCCTGACGCCCTCACATCACTGGGCCGAAGAACGCGGCGCGGTGTTTGTCGAGGTTGGAAACTGGCTTCGTGCGCAGTGGTTCCCCCTGCCCGGCGAGACCCATTGGCGCGAGAGCGTGGACCGTGAAGTGCGCCAGACCCGCGCCTCGGTCGGGGTGTGCGATTGTACGACTTTGGGCAAAATCGACGTCCAGGGCACCGATGCGGCAGCGTTCCTGAACCGCGTCTATGCCAATGCTTTCGCCAAGCTGGCAGTCGGCAAAACCCGCTATGGCCTGATGCTGCGCGAAGATGGCATGGCGATGGATGATGGCACAGCGGCAAGGCTGGCCGAGGATCATTTCGTCGTCACTACCACGACCGCAAATGCCGTAGTCGTCTATCGCCACATGGAATTCGTGCGCCAGTGCCTGTGCCCGGACATGGATGTGCAGCTGATATCCACCACTGAAGGATGGGCGCAATATGCCGTTGCCGGGCCCAATTCCCGTAAGCTGCTGCGAAAAATCATCGACCCGGAATTCGACATCTCGAATGAGGCCTTTCCCTTTATGGCCTGTGGAACCATCACCGTGTGCGGCGGCCTTCGGGCGCGGCTGTTCCGGATTTCCTTTTCAGGCGAGCTGGCATTCGAAATCGCGGTTCCCTCTCGCTATGGCGACGCATTGATGCGCAGGCTGATGACCGAGGGCGAAGAGTTCGACGTTGTCCCCTATGGCACCGAAGCACTGGGCGTCATGCGGGTCGAAAAAGGCCATGCTGCAGGCAGCGAGTTGAACGGCACCACAACCGCCCTGAACCTGGGAATGGGCCGCATGGTGTCCAAAAAGAAGGACAGCATCGGATCAACCCTGTCGGAACGCGAGGCACTGATCCAACCGGACGCGCTGATGCTGGTGGGGATCAAACCGTTGGAGCCTGAAAACAAGGTAACCGCCGGTGGCCACCTGATGAACACTGACGGCCCGGTCGATGCAGCCCATGATCAGGGCTATGTCACCTCAGCCGTCTACTCACCCATTCTGAACAGTAGCATTGGGCTGGGACTGTTGAAAAACGGCGGCGACAGGCTGGGCGAAAAAATGCGCCTTGTCTCTCCGCTGACGGACCTGACGGTCGAGGTGGAAATTGTCTCGGCCCATTTCGTTGACCCGGAAGGAGAACGTCTGCGTGGATAATCTGGTTGCGATAACCGCCCTCGGCGCGGCTGACCCTCGGGTAAACACGGTTGGGCCTGTCACCTGTTCCGAGATACCGGACGTGGCGTTGGCATCAGTCGCGGCGCGGCTCGGTCAGGAAACAGCGGCCAAAGCCGCATTAAAGAAATTAATTGGCGCTGAGGCACCAAAGGTCCAGAGGTTTGAAGGAACCGCAATCACCGCCTTTTGGGCGGGGCCAGGGCAATGGATGGTTGAAGCACCGCATGACACGCACGAGGACCTTGCTACGCAAGTAAAATCTGCCATTGGGTCTGCGGCCTCTGTCACTGAACAGACCGATGCCTGGGTGCGTTTCGACCTGGCTGGTGCGAACATTCAAGCAGTGCTGGAGCTTTTGTGCCAGTTGGATCTGCGCATATTGACTATGGGAACGGCGGCGCGCAGCTCGATCCACCATATTGGCTGTTTCGTGCTGTGTCGTAGTTCGGATCACTACAGCCTGTACGGTCCGCGCTCGTCCGCCAAATCTCTGCACCATGCGATCCTGACGGCGATGCGATCGGCGCTTTAGTCAGCGCCTAGACCGAGGGCAAAGGGGCGTTATCCTCAACCCGGAAACGGTTGATGCGGCGCCTGTCCTCGCTGGGGCTCAGGCCAAAAGCCGACCGGTAATGTGTCACCAAGGGCGCAACAGATCCATAGCCGACAGCGGCCGCGATCTGGGAAATGGGGTCTTTGGTATAAACCACCATCTGACGCGCCGCCTTCATCCGCATTGCGCGGTAATAATGGCTGGGGCTGTGTCCGGTTGCCTGTTTGAATGCCCGCTCGATCTGACGGGGCGTGACGCCCATTTGTTTCGCAACTTCGGCAATCGAGATCGCTTGACCTATATTGGCGGCAAACATTTCAACGCTGCGTGAAACAAGCGGTGGAAGGCGGTCTCCCGTTCTTGGCGCTGTCGCATTGGGCACCTGCTGACGCACTGCCGCACCGCGCATCATCGGATGTTGAAACCAGCACGCAACCTCATGCGCAATGTCACCGCCCAAGCGATCGTGAACCAAATGCAGTGCCAGGTCGAACCCTGCCGCTGCACCGGCGGCGGTATAGCGCGTCACGGTGCGCACGATCACTTCGCTCCGGGCGTCCATATCGGGAAACTCGGCCTCAAATGCCGCCTCATAGCACCAATGGACCGAGACCGGCTGACCTGCCATTGCACCGGATCGCACAAGAGGGAATACGCCACCGCTGATCCCGCCCAGAACTGTTCCGTGCCTCCCAAGACCACGCAGCAAGGCATTGCCGCTAACAGCGTTGTCAAAGACCGAAGACGGGCTGCTGAGCAGGAATAGAATGTCGATATTCCTGCAATCCGCCAACGCGCGATCTGCTTCGAACCCAACCCCTGCGCTTGACTGAACCTTTTGACCACGTTCAGAAACCAGCGACCATCTAAACGCTTGATGACCTGCGATTTCATTGGCCGCCCGCAGGGGTTCGATCACCGATGTCAAACAAGCCATCGGAAAGCCATCAAACAGCAGAAAGCCGATATCGATTCTGTCCTGATCCGTCATAGATCCGTCCTAACAAGTTCCTGGCGGCAACCCTACACCAAGTTTATGCCCAACGGATCAGTCCAATAATGGCAGAGGTCGCATAGAACGCCTGCAACAGCAAAAACGTCCAGCGCCGATCAATCAATGCCCATGCGGCAAACAGCGCCGAGGACACCAACAGTAGGGAGAATCCAAGAATCTCAGCGCCAATATTCGAAGCAATCAGCAAGGCATAAGCCATTGCCAGAACCGATCCGGTGATCTCAAACAGTGTTGTCAGGCGGCGGTTAGCTGTTCTTTCTTCCGTCATCAATTACACTTACCTTTGCCGAAAGAAGAAGACAGCGTCAGCGGACCAGATTTGCATGCCGACTGATGTTCGAAGTCTGTGATATCCTCCGGGTACAGATTGTTCATTTCGAAGCTCCGCGAACATTGTGTTCGCGATACCTAATCTGACATTTGCCTTTGCCGCAAATGAATGATTATCATTCAATGATCAAAATCTGTCATGGGCATTCATGAACGAACGTTTGGAAATAGACGCTTTGCGCGCGCTGCTAGCAATCGCGACCTATGGTGGTGTGACCAGTGCGGCCCGACACCTTGCGCTTTCGCAATCGGCAGTCAGCCATAAGATCGGCCGTTTAGAGCGCGCACTGAATTGCAAACTGCTGACTCGCCGCAAAGGTGCCCCCCTGTTCACCGAAGACGGGCTGCGTCTTTGTGAATACGCCCGTCGAATTACCACTCTGCATGACGAAGCGGTGGCCTCACTTGGTAACAGGCCGCTCACCGGCCACTTGCGGCTTGGCATGACCGAGGATGCGACAACCAGCGGGATCGCCCAAATTCTTGGACGTTTCACGCGGCTGTACCCCGATGTTCGCGTACGAACCCGCACTGGTCAAAGCCTGAATGTTCAGGATTGGTTGAAGGCCGGTGAATTAGACTTGGCGGTGATTCAGATATTTCGCAACGACGTGCAGCCCGAAGATCTGATCCTGTTTCAGGATTCCCTTCATTGGGTCAAATCACCCGACTATCGCCTGAATCTGTCAGAACCGGTTCCGTTTCTGTCCTTTGACACACAGTGTTTCTACCGAAGGTGGGGAATGGAAGACAGTCAGCAGCAGGACCACCGTTTTGACAATATCCTGGAATGTCCAAGTGCAGCAGGAATCCAGTCGGCTGTTCGATCAGGGCTGGGCATAGCGCTATTGAACGGGATGCACATTACGCCAGACATGGAAGTCATCAACGATGTCTTTCCGACCCCTCCAGAGCTTGCCTATGTCGCGCGGGTTCAGATGAACAACCGCAACGCCGTGACAAAAGCGCTGATTGCGGAGATAGCAAAAGAGGTCGAACGCGCGTTTCCCTTGCGCGTAGCAGTTTAGTGGTCAGGTCTTCATTAAACCAAAGCCACTCGACATCCTCTGTCGCCGACGGTCGATTGACTTGCGAAACGCTGTTTCGCTGACCAGTGACAGCGGAAAAAGAACCCTCTCGCCAACGCCGTCAATCACGGTCAGCTTGCCGCCTCTTTCCTGCGCACGAACGATGTTTTCGAACCCCATGTCACCCACAATGATCCGGCCGCTTTCGAGATCGTCAAACAGGTCCATCAATTCAGCATGAAGACGTTCACGTCCGGCGTGATCCTTGGCCAGCGCGACGCGTTCCGAATGCAGGGTTGGCGCAAGATCTCCGTCCGGGCCGGTCAGTTTTTCCACCACTATCGCCGGGCCCGCTGATGTTGGCGCATATCCCATGAATTGCGCCAACCTTTCGATCTCAGGGCATCCACGGTTGAGCGCCGCCAGATATTCGTTTGCTTCGCGGTTCCATTGGCGCAGATTGCCATAGCGCCATTCGGCATAACGCGGCAAAAAATGGCTACGCACAGGTTCGTCCACCCGCACTTTCAGCAGCGCCCCTTCGACCTCGGGGTGCTGATAAATCAGATAGTTGCGACTTTTTCGCAGGGGTTTGTGGTCGCTCAGGTCAATCATGTCCGGGTGTTCCAACAGGGGTTGGGGTATGTGTCCTTGAATGCCGGACAGCCCAAGTGGGCGCATTCATAGAATTTTCTCAAACCTGTTACAACTCACCTTTTGATCAGGGCCCAAGATTGGGACGCGGCAAAAGGATAAAGGCCTGGTCACCAGTTGATACGACAACAGGCGTCGAGACCCAGTCGCCTGGATCGAACGGAGGTGTAATCCCATCGCATCTATCGGGCTGCTTCCAGCACATGATGATCTCGGCCCCGGTCAGATAGTTTAACCGCAACCGCAGCCCCCGTTCGAATTGAACTCTGGCGTCTGCCGCACCATTCACGCCAAGAAAATGTCCATAAATATACACGGTTTCGGCCTGTTCAGGCAGGCTTTGCGCCAATGCGCGCGTTGCTTTTTGCCAAGGCGGGATGAACATAAACGATGTTTTGCCAATGAGCATCAAATTGATCATCAACACGCACATCAACAAGATACGCGAAACACTTAACCATCTTTTTGAAGACTGCAGAAACTGAACCCCACACGTGGTGAGCACGACCCCAAACAAGATCCAAAGCCAGTTCAATGCCCGGACAGGGACCTGCACCCCCGACATCATCGCCTTGAGGATAAGCGGTGCCAGGCCAGCAATTGCAGCCATCAGGATCGCGACGGCAAACAGCCGTCTTCGGGTAAACAGGAACCCCCAGGCGCCTGCAAATAGGGCCAAGAGCATCAAGCCATAGCTGATTGTCCCTCCGCCCATTGTATAGATGATGGATCGGAGGAATACTTTGACCTTGGTAAGGTTCAGCAGCAGGTCATCGACCGAATTTACTTCGTTCGGCCCACGCCATTCAGCAACCGGAATACCGAATATGCCATGGTAGAAGTAGTTCAGGGTGTAAACACACAGGAGCGCCAGAACCAGGCTGACAAAGAAAATGATCAACGTAACAGCGACGTTTGTATAGGTTTTTGGTGCCTTGTTTGACAGCAGGATCAGTGTCAGCAACAGGAACGGATAGGTCGTGTAGGCCATGAAGGATAAGGGCACTGCTAGAACCAACAGGGCCAGCGACACACGATGCGGAAGAAACAGAACTGCCAGGCTGTACAAGGTGATAACCCAGATCCCCGGCAGCAACGTGTTGAACCAGTATGAAATCAGGAATGCTGGAACCGAAAACGCAATGAATAGCGCAAGATAACCTTTGTACCAGATCGGGTCCGAACGCTCCATGATCGCGACTGCCGCCGCAGCCGAGAACAAGCCCCAGGCTATGTTATAGAGATACATGCTTATTTGTGAGGGCCATAGAAATGGCCGGAACTGCCACCAGTAGTTCAACCAACGACCTTCATCCAAGGCCTTGTGGTAGGCAATCTCGGTCCAGCCCAGCAGCGCCGGGAAATCATCATGACGTACGAAAGGGTCGAAAAGCTGTGGCCAGTTGATCAGGAACAACGCAGCGGTGCAAAGCAGGGACAGAAAAAGAAACTCCTGCCGAGGTGTTTTTTCCGTCATGATTTGTCGCCATATGACCTTGCAATAGCAGAGGCCCGGACCTGAGCGATAGCGGTGACAGCCGACCGGGGCAAGGCACGCACAACCAGCTTGCGTAGGGTCCAGCCTAAACTGCCGACCTCTTTCAACGCGCCGGGCGCGACTTTGGTATCCAGCACGTCCTGAGACAGCCGGGCTGCCCCTGATTGGTTCGCATAGAGGACAGAATTATACCGATACCAGGGTTCGATCGATTGATCCCCGAACATCTCAGGCCGCAAACAATCATAGGCCGTGTATCCCCGTTCAGCGAACAAACCCTGCCAAAAGGACAGGCGCTGTTCATTTATGTGAAACTCGCCGCCCTGCCCCGGAACGGCGGCTGAGAAAAGGACCAGATCGCTATGTGTGGTCAGGCTCTGAACCAGGCTGGCCGACGCGTCATGCGGCAAGTGTTCACCGACCTCAAGCGACTGAGCCAAATCAAACTGGCGTCCAAGCTCGACCGGTTCGGACAGATCTGCACCGATAAACGCCTCAGCCGGTATCGCAAGCTTGTCACGATCCACATAGTCGCCATCGACACCGGCAATATCCTTGCAACCCGCGGCCTGCCACTCCGACAGCCACACACCCCGCCCGCAGCCAAAGTCCACGACACTGTCCGCAGAGATTTTTCCTAGAAGGCAAGCAATTAGCCTGTTTGCGGACCGCCGGGCGCCCTGGTCAATATAGTCAAAGAACTCGTTTGAATAGATATGCGACATTGCCAATCTCTAGGTTGAATTCTGCGGTTTATAGACCCACAGCCGTAGGAACGCGAAGTTGATCACAGGTAGAACAACTACAACGACAGCGGCCGAGACAACTTCGCTCAGGCCAAAACGAGGGCCGGCCAGTCCGGTAATCGCAGCTGAAACCAGCAGCCCAATTCCGACCATGCAAAGAAACCGCCCAAACTGTGCAGGAACCACCAGCGCCTGCCCGAAGGTCCAGACTGTTTGCCCAATATATTGGATCAGGATTGCGGACCCAAAAGCCAATGCATTGGCGATCCAGGGCGAATGAAACACGCGCAACAGGCCCAGATAAGCCAGCATGTAGTAACCAGCCACGCATAAGCCCACGATGGCAAACCGGATTATGCGGCGCCGTTCGCTCATTTCTGCGCGGTCTTCTCTTCTACTATGGTGTCCAAAATCTCTGAGGTCTCTTGATCTACAAAATAGAGTGGTCGGTTTTTGGCCTCGATATACAGACGTCCGAGATATTCCCCCATGATTCCAAGCGTCAACAGCTGGATACCCGAGAAGAAACTGATCACCAGAACCGTCGACGCCCAACCCGCAACTGCGTTGTAAAGGATCAAGGACCAAAAGACGTAGACCGCCATCAGCGCGGCGATAATCAGTGTCAGAAAGGCCATTCGTGTGGCGATCTGCAGCGGTTTGATCGAAAAACTCGCCAGTGCATCAAGCGCAAAGCGGATCATCTTGGACATCGGGTATTTGGTCTCGCCCGCGATCCGTGGGTCGCGGATGTATTCGATCCCGATTTGACGGAAACCAACCCAAGCGAACATGCCCCGAACGAACCGCGCGCGTTCCGGCATACTCAGAACCGCATCCAGCGCCCGACGGCTAACAAGCCGGAAATCACCCGTGTCATTTGGAATGGGTACGTCCGAAAGCCGGTTCAATATGCGGTAGAAACCATGAGCTGTTACTTTCTTAATCCAACTTTCGCCTTTTCGCTCACTCCGACGCCCATAAACCACATCATAACCCTGATCCATCATCGCCATCATGTCCGACAAAAGCTCCGGCGGGTCTTGCAGATCAGCATCCAACATGAAAATCCGCTGCCCTAGGGCTGCATTCAGCCCCGCTGTCAGAGCGATCTGGTGACCGCGGTTACCCGATAGCTTCAAACCGCGAATACGCGGGTGAAACTCGCTTTGGGCACAGATTGCGCGCCATGTTTCGTCATTAGACCCATCATCCACCAGAATAATCTCGGATTCGGCGTTCCACTGTTCAGTCGCAGCGATCAGGCGCTCCACCAGTAAGGGGATCGACTCCTCTTCGTTCATGCATGGAATGACGACAGACAGTAACATCTAACCTCCGGGCGCAATTTTGCGGCGCACCTATCGCAAAACGGACCAGCCAAGGAACAGCGTTCACTTGGCGTTGTAGATGTATTGATATCCCAACAGACGCATCAGCGAACAAGCCGAGCGCCGAGTTTTCACCTGTAGTTACCCAACCGACACAGGAATAGGCCCTAACCAACATTTTGACTGCCTCGCATCCTGAAATTCCCTTGCCTGAAAGAAACAGTAATTCGGGGCCATCTAAATTGGATAATTTCGCTCAACATGGGTTTTGTGAAACGCTTACCGAGCCTTTTTTGCTCCGGGCTCCAAAACAATGTCTGAGATGTGAAACACCTAAGCGTCCAAGACAAGAGCTGGTGTTGTGGCGGAGAGACAGGGATTCGAACCCTGGAGACGGTCTCCCGCCTACACACTTTCCAGGCGTGCGCCTTCGACCACTCGGCCACCTCTCCGTGCGGGCGTTATTTGGACTATCGCCTGGGGATTTGCAAGGCCCGATTAGTGTAAAATTCTCTGGCTCGATTCAGGCCCGAACTTGCCTCAGGGTTCGTCACCATCACCGTCGGAAAGATCAGCCTCGGTCAATTCGGCGGGCGAAGAGGCCGGGGGCGCTTTTGTCTCTGAAACAGGCTCAGATGGGGGCATTTGCGCGTTACCTGACGATTGAAGGGCCTCGGGGTTTCGCAGCCAGACATCACGCTGAGCAAACGGTATCTCGATCCCCTCTTCGACAAAGCGGCGATTGATCTCATGGTTCATGTCGGACTTCACCGAAAGAACCCAATTCACATCCCGCAAAATGGCGCGGATTTCAAAGTCCAGAGAATCCGCACCGAACCCCTGAAACACTACGCTGGGTGCCGGATTCGCCAATACCATCGGATGTGCGTTGGCGATTTCGCCCAGGATTGTCTCGACCACGCGGGTATCGGTACCATAGGCTACCCCGACCGGGACAATGACGCGTCCGATCGTGTTTCCACGGGTATAGTTGGTGACAACACCGCTGATCAGGTCCGAGTTCGGGACAATGACATCTGTTCGATCGAAGGTCTCAATTCGGGTCGAGCGTACCGAGATGTCGCGCACATAACCCATCATCCCGTTTACGTCGATCCAATCGCCTTTTGAGATCGGACGTTCGACCAAAAGAATAATGCCGGACACAAAGTTCGAGACAATAGTTTGCAGACCAAATCCGATCCCGACAGATAGCGCCCCGGCCACGATGGCCAGAGACGACAGATCGAAACCCGCAACCATGATGGCGACCAAGGCTGCCAGGAAGATACCGACATACCCCGTCCCAGAAACAATCGCGTTTTGACCACCGGGATCAATGCTCGTCTTTGGCAGCAATGAGGTCCGCAACCCACCCTGCAGGGCGCGTGTCAGCCCGTATCCGATCAGGAAGACCACCAGAAAAGTAAAGAAATTACTGGGCGAGACGGTCACGCCCCCAATGTCGAACCCCAAAAGGAGCCGCGACCATGCCTCTAACAAATCGGTCTCGCGTGCGCCCCAGATCAGCGCCAGAACCGGCAGGGCCAAAATGGCCATGGCAAAGCCAATCAGAACCGAAAACAATGTGTCCCGGGCTGCCTCTCCCTTGCGGGTTATCAATCCGTAAACCGAAGTCAGGAATCGTTGAAGGATGATCAGTGCGGCAATCAGGATCAACGATTTTACTGCTGGAAAAACAATGGCCTCAGCCGCGTTGTTATAACCGATGGCGGCCAGAACTGGGCTGACAACTCCCAACAGGAACAATGCTCGGCGCAAGAATTCGACCAGCTGGATAACACCGGTTCCACGGGCATTGCCATCAGGTTCTGCCTGCACCTCGGCAAGCCGTATCTGCCGCGCACGCAACAGAACCAGAGCAGTTGCAAGAATAACTGGGAAGCCCACAACCGCGCGCGTCGCATCCGAAGTATTCTCGATCTGTTCGAAAAGGTTCCCAAGATCGTGCAAAATGAGAAAAACGGCAAGCAGATCCAGGTAGATTCGAAGCTCGGTGATCCGCTTTGGCGAGAGCTTTCTGAAACCCTGCGCCTGCTGCATTACATAGACCTGACGACCAATCCAGTCGTAGTACAGAACAATGGCCGCCCAAAACGGTACGTTTTCTATCAGAAGGGTTCCCCGCAATCCCAATATCCCCGTCAATACGACGGCTTTTACCAGCAACAAAACACCCAGCCATGGCAGAATTATCCGAAACAGCGATGTCAGGAATGTCCATACACCAGTTCCCTGCCCCCCTATGGTACGCAGATAGTTCCCGGCAGCCTCGGACCAACGTTTTCCATAGCCCAGCAAAACAATGGCCACGAAGACCAGCAAAAGAATTCCAAGCCCCTGTTTGCGAAGCTGCTCATGCACCACGTCTGTTTGGTAGTTCTGCACAGCCTCGTTGAAAAGGCTTCGGCCGGCTTCAGTCAGGTCAACCCAGGCTGGTCGCCAATAGCTGGGGTTCAGTGGCGATGGGCCGCGCTCCAACAGCTCTTTTTTCTGCCTATTTCGCAGGATCTGGTCAATTTCTGCAATCAATCCGTTGGCGCGACTGAAGGCCTCGTCGGAAATGATATGCGGCACCCGCAGCGCGTTCAGTTGGTTTTCAAGATGTGAACGCAGCGTAGCAATGTCTTCCGGTTCGGTTGCATCACCTTCCGGTCCGGGACCCAAAGCCTTGATCTGGCTTTCCAGGGTCTGGATACGTTCGGTATTTGCACCACGCGCGCTGTTGAAAACATCTCGATAGGTATGAATTTCCGATCGCAGATTTTCCAGCGAAGCGTTCGAGGCCCGATTGGCCTCGATCACATCTTCGGCCCGATCCGCCGTTTTTACCCAACCCTGATAGTAGTCACTTTGCCGATCCGAAAGCTGGGCCGTTGCAGGGCCAGACAGAACTGCAAACAAAAGTGAAACAAGGGCCAGAAACAGGCGGACCTGCCGCAACATCATACGTCCTCGAAAACGCCCGGAATGCTACGCGGCGCCTCGGTCATCCAATCAGGAACAGGCAATTCTTTTTCGCGCAGGAATTCCGGATTGAACAGCTTGGATTGATAGCGCGTGCCATAATCACACAGAATCGTAACAATGGTATGGCCCGGACCCAGATCCTTGGCCAGGCGCACGGCGCCAGCCATGTTGATGGCGGTCGATCCGCCCATGACCAGACCTTCGTCGCGCAGAAGGTCAAAGATATAGGGCAACGCTTCGTTATCCGTCATCTGATAGGCGAAATCCGGTTTGAACCCCTCAAGGTTCTTGGTGATCCGCACCTGCCCAATACCTTCCGCGATCGAGCTTCCCTCCATCGCGATCTCACCGGTTTTGTAATAGGAATACAACCCGGCCCCCATCGGATCGACCAATGCGATCTTGACGCCTTTGGGCTGCAGGGCCTCGGCCACACCGGCCAACGTGCCACCTGAACCAACCGCACTAACAAAGCCGTCGACCTTACCGCCGGTTTGCTCCCAGATCTCGGGGCCGGTGGTCTCGACATGGCTCTGACGGTTGGCGACGTTGTCGAACTGATTGGCCCAGATTGCGCCATTGGGTTCCGTCTGCGCCAGTTCTTCAGCTAGACGGCGAGAGTAATGTACAAAGTTGTTCGGGTTGCGATACGGCGCTGCCGGGACCTGAACCAACTGTGCACCCGCAAGACGCAGCATGTCTTTCTTTTCTTCGGACTGGGTCTCCGGGATCACGATCACGGTCTTGAAGCCCATCGACGCCCCGACAAGCGCCAGACCGATACCGGTGTTTCCAGCGGTGCCTTCAACGATGGTGCCCCCAGGTTTCAGGTCGCCCCGTGCTATGGCATCGCGAATGATATAAAGAGCGGCACGGTCCTTGACCGATTGACCAGGATTCATGAACTCGGCCTTGCCAAGAATTTCACACCCGGTTTCCTCACTGATACGGCGCAGCCGGATCAACGGAGTTTTCCCTACTGCGTCGGCAAGGTCTTTCGCAATGCGCATGGCGCCCTCATTTCTTTACGTATCAACGAAGATTTACAGATGCTACGCAACAACCACAAGCCGCGATCACGCCCCACGCAGCCTGTCTCTGTTCCGAGCCAGCCAATGCGCCAGTGACAATAGCGGCAAATCCTTGAACCCATGCCCGTCGACTTGATCCATGAACTGAGCATAGGGAATGATTTTGGTGCGGATATCCTCACCTTCCGAGGCCAACCCGCCATCGTCTATCGTTTTCTCAAGATCGGCCAACCCTACGTAAAGATAGACGTATTCGGTGGACGATCCGCTGGACGAATAGGCCTCTCCGGCAAATTCAAGCGACTTGAGGCTGATCTGGGCCTCTTCCATCGCCTCACGCCGCGCAGCCTGTTGCGGCGTTTCACCGGGGTCAATCATGCCTGCAACGGGTTCCCACATCCACGGCTCGGGGTCTTCGATCAGGAAAACCGGCGTCCTAAATTGTTCAACCAAAAGCACCGCATCACGCCCCGGATCATATGGCAGAACCACCACAGCACTGCCCTGCATCAAGCCGTTGCGGTTCAGCACCGACCCCATTGTGCCGTTATTCCGGCGGTGTTGAAGCTGAACCTCCTGCATGCCGAAATAGTCAATATAGGCATGGGTATGCTCGTGTACGATCACATCCTTCTTCGGATCACGCGCGTCACCGGTTCCGCGTTTGCGTGCAGCCAGCTTGGCCCAAGCGCGGGTTCGGATCGACGGAAAACTGCGCGCGATCTTGAGGGCATCGGCCTTGCCGTAATAGCCCATGACCTCTTGAGCGGCGGTTAGGGTCAGATCCGCCCACGCGTCTGCCCAGTCCTGCAAGGACCATAGCTCACCGGGCAACCACAGGTCAGGCTCGGGAAAGAACACGCTGACTTCGACAACAGAGCCATCGGGCAATTCAACGGGCTGCCGCTGCAGATCATAATCAAACCCCCCTTCATAGAAAATCAGTCGCCTGAAATCCTCGGGTTCGAGGCCCTGAACAAGAAGGCCATCCGCAACGGCCCCACGTTCTGGCTTGATCATCGGAAATGCCTCGTCGCGCACGCCGTAAACCGCGTGATCCTTCAGCTTGGCCTCTGACAAAGTCAGGCGTGACAGCGGACGGCCAAGCACCAGTTGCAGCAGTGGCAAATGCCGAAGCGTGCCATAGAAAAACAGATCGTTCACAAGGGTATCTCGCGTTGGTGTTTGGGTGCTAGCGCCAGCGGCGGCTTGCTTCTTCCGTCGCCAAACCGGCGATAAGAGCGCCAATAGCCAAAGTCCACAGAATTTCCGGAGCTAACAACTGTTCGCCATAGCCAACGCTGATTTTGAAAATCGCAGTAAGGGCCTCGAACGGTCCATCATAACGGTGGCGCATGGCCAAGCGGAACATCTCATAGGTGCCCTGAACGAAAAGTCCCCAAAACACCAGCGAGGCAATGCCTGTCAGTCCGTTATTGACGGCAGCGGTCCACCCTTTGCCGGTCCGTTTACCCATGATTTTCCAACCACACGCGACCCCAAGTGCCATGTTGACGACAGTGAAGTAGCCATAGCTTTTGCCTTCTTCACCATTTGCGATGATCATACTGGAAACCAGAAATGCCACCACCGCCAGACAAAGGGCTG
Source organism: Ruegeria sp. CDSC081 (assembly GCF_059610485.1). Taxonomy (NCBI): domain Bacteria; kingdom Pseudomonadati; phylum Pseudomonadota; class Alphaproteobacteria; order Rhodobacterales; family Roseobacteraceae; genus Ruegeria; species Ruegeria sp. CDSC081. The sequence continues at coordinate 348,378 of NZ_JBXWNS010000001.1, forward strand.
CGACAAGACGTGAGGCGCTGGGCATTCCAAAGGTCCGTTTACTAAGTAGGTTTCGCTATGGTGATCTGTGTCACATCACAGTTGCCGGTGTCAAAGGCCGCGCCGCAAGCGGTCAAATAATAATTCCACATGCGGCGAAAACGCTCATCAAACCCCATTCCCGAAATCTCGTCCCATTTGTCATTGAACGTCTCGTACCAGCGGCGCAGTGTCAGATCATAGCTTTTGCCGAATTCTTTTGACTTCACCACGGTCAGACCCGCATTCGCCACCTGCTCCTGCAGAATTGTCGGAGCCGGAAGCATCCCACCCGGAAAGATATATTTCTGAATGAAATCAACACCATTCTTATACACATCCCAGCGATGATCGCCAACGGTAATGATTTGCAACGTTGCCTGTGCGCCAGGTTTTAAGCGATCACGGATAGTGTCGAAATAAACCGGCCAATATTTCTGACCAACCGCCTCGAACATCTCAATAGAGGCGATCCCGTCATATTGGCCCCGTTCGTCACGATAATCCTGCAGCTTCAGATCAACTAAATCTGTAAGTCCTTCTTTTTCAATACGTTGTCTGGCAAAGCTCAACTGTTCCTTGCTGATCGTCAAGCCTGTGACCCGCAGGCCACGCTCTTTTGCTGCATATTCGGCGAAACCACCCCATCCGCAGCCGATTTCCAAAATATGGTCACCGGGTTTGGCACCCATTTCATCAACCAGACTGGCGTATTTAGCGGTTTGTGCCTTTTCCAAGCTTTCCTGTCCGGTTTCGAACAATGCACTGGAATAGGTCATGGTATCATCCAGCCATAACCCATAGAATTCATTACCTAAATCGTAATGATAAGAGATATTCTTTTTAGCCTGTCGACGGTTGTTTCGATGCAGCCAAAAGCGCAGGCGTTCATAGGCCTGTACCAGAAATTTCCCGGTGAAATCGTCGTACACGGTCTCGGTACCCAGATGCACTAGATCCATGAAGGCACGCAGATCTGGTGTGCTCCAATCGCCTTCCAGATATCCGTCTGAAAACCCCAGCTCACCCTCCCGGATAAGTCGTGCAAATACGTCCGGATTGTGAATATCGACCCGTGCGACAGGCCCAGGGCGTTTGCCTTCGGTTCGAAATACACGACCGTCTGGCAAGGCAATATCAAGCTGCCCCCGCTCCATCTGGTTCAGCATATTCAGAACATGTGCAAAATATCTTGGCAGGTCTGTCTGCCCTTCGATTGTAGTTAGAACCATCCGCTCTCCCCTGTGCGGTTGTTATAGAAGGCTAAAACGAGTTTGTGTTTCTGGCAAGTTTTCAGTTCTTTACCGGCTTTTTCGGCCCTCATAGGCCGACAAGGCACGCGCGCGTCCTTCGGCCAAACCCACAACAGGGTTTGGGTATGGCGCAGACGGATCAAGACCCCACTTGCAGGGAATGGCTTCAAAATAATCAAGTGCGCTCGAGGGCGGGTTTGACTGTCCTTCGGCCACCCATTTCCGTACATAGTCGCAATGGGGATCATATTTTTTTTGCTGCGCCTCGGGGTTAAAGATACGGAAAAACGGGGACGCATCTGGGCCGGACCCAGCAACCCATTGCCAACCCATCGCATTTGAGGCCGGATCCCAATCGGTCAGGCAATCGGAAAACCAGCCCATACCGATTTTCCAGTGCGCCATCAGATGTTTGGTCAAATAGCTGGCGACAATCATCCGGGCGCGATTGTGCATGCGACCTGTGACGTACATCTGTCGCAACCCAGCATCGACCACGGGAATGCCTGTCCTTGCCTGCTTCCAAGCAATGATCTCGGGGCTAGAGACGTTCTGGCCCCAAGGGAACTGATCCCATTCCGGTTTCCAGTTGTTGCTTAACAAATGAGGCGTATGGAACATCAAATGATAGGCAAATTCACGCCAAACCAACTGTCGCAAATAGGCTTGGGTTCCGGACATGCCGAACATCTCTGCGCCCTGAAGGGCGTGCCAGACGCTACGCGGTCCAATCTCACCAAGCGATAGATATTCGGAAATGCCCGACGTTCCATCCTCGGCCAGCTGATCCCGGGCTTCGGGATACCCCGAAAGCCGTTCCAAGAACCGATGGAGCGTTTTGAACGCTGCGTCTTCCCCTGGCTGTACATAGCGGGCGCAAACTGATGCCCCGCGGTTCATTCCCGCGGCCATTCCCCACGACTCCAGAGTATCTGTATGCGGCCATTCCTTCGGTGGGGTCAGCGCGGCGGGTCGCGCATGTGGAAATGGAACCTCGCGTCTCTGTACCGATCGCCACATTGGTGTAAACACGCGAAAAGGCGTTCCGGTCTTGGTCTGGACGGTCCAGGGCTCAAAAAGCAGGTGCCCGGAAAACGATTTGGGCTGTACGCCCAGTTTGGTCAGAGCCGTCTTGATCCTTGTATCTCGGGCAATCGTGTCCGGATCGTAAGCCCGAGACCAATAGACCTCGGTGGATCCGGTTTCCTTGATCAGGTTTTGCATAACCTCCAACGCATCCCCGCGCCGCAAGATCAGACGGCTTCCCAACTGCGCCAACGCGCGGTCAAACACCTCAAGGCCCTTGCCGAGGCGCCATTTAGGAGCCGCACCCAAGGCCTGCCCGAGATCGTCGAAAATATAGACCGGAATGATTGGCCGCCCCGTTGCCGAAGCAGCGCTGAGTGCAGGATGGTCCGACAGTCGCAAATCCTGTCGGAACCACATAATTATCGGCGGGCTCTTGGGTCCCATGACTGCTCCGTATTGTTTACCTTTCTACGCAGCAGTGCCAGAACTGGATCACAAAACAGCGTCCAACGCATTCAAAAGCTGATCAATTTCCCGTTTCGATGTGTAATGCGTAAAGCTGACTCGCAAAACACCTTGATCCAGATCCACACCCATGGCCTGCAAAGGACGCACGGCATAGAAATCTCCGCCACCGGCCATAACCCCATGCGATGCAAGACTGGCAGCAACAGATTCAGCATTTCGGTTCAGCGCCAGCGCGACCGTTGGCGCACGCCGCGAGGCATCAGAGGTTCCGATCAGACGGACTGCATTGCGATCTTTAACCGCATCCAGAACCGGTTGTAGCAGGGCGATCTCGTGCCCGCGCATCAGGTCGTGGACAAACGCCCCCCGCGCTGCAGCACCAGTTCCGGGTCCGTCATGATGTTCGCATAAAAGATCGACGTAATCCGCCATCCCCGCACTGGCGGCGATCTGTGCGTGATCCGGCCCTGCAGGGGTAAAGCGTTGATAAAGAACATCGCCGTTGAAATAGTGCCCCTGATTGGGCAACAGCTCACCCAATGCCCGGCGGATCACCATGCATCCCTGATGAGGGCCATAGGTTTTATACGCCGAAAACAGATAGATATCCGGTCCCAGATCACCGATATTCGGAAATCCATGCGGCGCGTAAGAGACACCGTCGACGCAGACAAACGCGCCTGCCGCATGTGCAATCGCAGTTATCTCGGTAACCGGATTGATTTCCCCGACCACGTTCGAACAATGCGGAAAACAGACCAGACGCACCTTTTCGTCCAGAATGTCCTCAAGATCCTGCGGGTTCAGAGACCCGGATTCGGGGTCTATCTGCCATTCGCGAACCTCTATGCCTTCATCAGCAAGACGGCGCCAAGGCCCCGAATTGGCTTCATGATCTTGATTTGTCACGACAATCGCATCACCCGGCTGCATCCACTGTCGGAATGCCTGCGCCAGAACATAGGTGTTCTGCGTGGTCGACGGGCCAAAGCTCAGTTCATCTGCATCCACACCCATGATCGCAGCCATTCGGGCGCGGGCCTCGTCCATTTCCTCTCCGGCCAGACGGCTGGCATCATAGGGGGCATAGGGCTGAACCTTGCGCTGGGTGTAATAGCGCGTCAAACGATCAAGCACCGGCTTGCAAGTATATGATCCACCAGCATTTTCGAAAAATGCCTGTCCCTGTAGGCTGGGTTCGGAAAAAGCTGGGAACTGCGACCGAACGAAATTGATATCCAGAGTGCTCATGGCACGTGCCTCCTTGATCATGCTTGCCTATCCAAGAGGTGCCCGAGCATGATTTCGGAACCCTCAGAAATCATGGCAGGTCTTCCAGCCCAGCCGACACGTTCAGGTGCCCGCAGAACCTGCGCCTTTGCCGCGCAAGTACGCCGACAAATTGCCCACAGCTTTTGCCATCGTCAAGAACACTGTGCCCTGAACCAAAGAAAAAGCCGGGCAATCATGCCCAGCCTTGAAAATGAGTACCGTTCGGGTGTCAGCCTTGAACTTTTGTGTAGGTTCCCTCACCGGCCAGGATACCGCGGAAACCGCCCGGCTCATCCAATCCGAATACGATCAGAGGCAGGTTATTGTCGCGCGCTAGCGCAATGGCCGATGCATCCATGACTTTCAGCCGCTTTGCCAACACGTCATCGTAGCTGACCGAGTCATAACGCACCGCGTCCGAATGTTCTTTGGGGTCTTTGTCATAGACACCGTCCACGCCGTTCTTACCCATAAAGATCGCCTCGCAAGCCATCTCATTGGCGCGCAGTGTCGCTGCGGTATCTGTGGTGAAATACGGATTCCCTGTTCCAGCGGCAAAGATGCAGACCCGTTTCTTTTCCAGATGCCGCACAGCGCGGCGGCGGATGTAAGGCTCGCAAACCTCATCCATACGAATGGCCGAGATCACACGAGTAAACACGCCAACCTCCTCAAGCGCCGATTGCATGCCAAGCGCATTCATTACCGTAGCCAGCATACCCATGTAATCCGCCGTCGTCCGTTCCATCCCCTGAGCTGAACCGCTGAGACCGCGAAAGATGTTGCCACCACCGATGACCATACAAATCTCGACCCCTAGATCGTGAACTGACTTCACCTCTTGCGCGATGCGCTGAACGGTGGGCGGATGCAGGCCAAAACCCTGATCTCCCATCAGCGCCTCGCCCGAAATCTTCAGCATCACTCGGCTGTATTTCGCCTTGGTTGTATCGACAGTGTCGGTTGTGGGGGAAAGGGTCATGTTGCGCTCCGGGCTGGCACGGGTTTAATTCCGGCGCAAAATGAAGCAAAAGCTCCGCGGGTTCAATGCGGATGATGAGGAATGAGGCAACCTGAATGGCCAATGCCAAGATGACGCAGTTTTGGGACCGCCTTCCCCCTATTCCTGACGACAAACCCGTCTTGATCGCCGGGCCCACCGCATCGGGGAAATCAGCATTGGCGCTGAAGATCGCCGAAACGTTCGGCGGCGTGATCGTCAATGCAGACGCAAGCCAGGTTTATGATTGCTGGCGCGTGATCTCGGCGCGTCCCTCCGCCGAGGAAGAAGCCCGCGCGCCACATCTGCTTTATGGTCATGTGCCTTATGATCAGAACTATTCGACTGGCCACTGGTTGCGCGAGGTCAAGCCATTGCTGTCCGGCGGAAAGCGCCCCATCATTGTGGGCGGTACAGGTTTGTATTTTTCTGCCCTGACCGAAGGTATGGCCGATATCCCGGCGACTCCGACCAAAGTTCGGGCTGCCGCGGATCAACTGGACCTAGCTACACTGATTGATGGGGTCGATGCCAAAACCCTGGCCGGGATTGACACCCGGAATCGGGCCCGCGTTCAACGTGCGTGGGAAGTTCAGCAAGCCACCGGGCGCAGCTTGCGGGACTGGCAAGCTGACACCCCTCCTCCGGTTCTGAACCCGCAAGACGCCGTGCCCATTGTGTTTGATGTCGACAAAGAATGGCTATTGGATCGGATCAGACGCCGGTTTGACCTGATGCTGAAAAGCGGTGCTTTGGAAGAAGTTGAGGCGATGCGAAACCGGTATGACGCCTCGCTGCCGTCTTTCAAGGCCATCGGCGTTCCCGAGTTGGTAGCCTATCTTGAAGGCCGTATCACACTGGATGACGCGCGCGAGCGCGCCACAATCTCGACCCGTCAATTTGCCAAACGTCAGCGCACGTGGTTTCGCGCACGCATGAAAAACTGGATTCGCGCTGATTTATCAAAGTGATACTTAAGGTCGTTACAAACCCATTTTCAGGACACCAACCGAAGATTCGAAGTGATCGAATCTGATTGGCGGTCACTTATTTGAATTACCTAGAGCACAGATTAAGCATCCGCGATGACGGAAACTTCGGCCCCAACATGTCGCTTTTGTGCAGTTGATGACGATTTCCGACATTGACCTCATGGGAAATCTGGTGCCGAATGACGCCATGGGGATGCTGCATATCCAAAAAAGAACACACGAACCTGCTGCCTGGCACCAACTGGTCTGAGCGGTTCAGAGCTACTTCATCAAAATCGATGTCACAGGGAGAGACATTAATGAAACACCAAACCATTACCGGAGCGCCGATCCATCGTGCCGCGGAAATGCACGCGCAAGAGTACCGCGACGGGCAACTAAGCCGCCGCGAGTTTCTGGCGCGCGTGACGGCATTGGGGGTTACCGTCCCCGCCGCCTATGGAATGATCGGCCTGGCGTCTCCGGCACAAGCACAAGAGCCACCGCGCGGTGGAACTATCCGCTATCAGATGGAAGTGCGCGGCCTGAAAGATCCACGTACTTATGACTGGACGCAAATTGCGACCTTCACGGCTGGCTGGCTGGAATATCTGGTCGAATACAACAATGACGGTTCGTTCAAGCCGATGTTGCTGGAAAGCTGGGAATCCAACGATGACGCGACTGAGCACACGCTGAACGTTCGCAAAGGCGTCAAGTGGAACAACGGTGATGACTTCACCGCAGCGGATGTCGCCCGCAACATCGAAATGTGGTGTGACGCGGCAGTCGAGGGGAACTCGATGGCATCGCGCATGTCATCCCTGGTTGACGAGGCAACCCAGAAAGCGGGTGAAGGTGCAATCACTGTGGTCGATGATCACACGGTCAAGCTGACCTGCAACACGCCCGATATCACGATCATTCCTGGTATGGCCGACTACCCCGCAGCCATCGTGCACAGCAGCCACGATCCCAACAATATGCTGGCCAACCCGATTGGCACTGGCTTCATGATCCCTGAAAGCCACGAAGTGGGCGTAAAGGGTGTACTGGTCCGCAATGAAGAGCACGACTGGTGGGGATATGCTGCGGGCAAGGGTGGCTATATCGATCGGATCGAATTCATCGACTACGGCACCGACCCTGCGGCCTTCCTGGCTGCTTATGAGGCCGAAGAGATCGACATGAACTGGGAGTCGGTCGGCGAATTCGTCGACATCTTTGACAGCATCGGTCTGACACGGTCCGAGATCCCATCGGGCTTTACAATCGTCATCCGCCCGAACCAGCTGGCCGAAGATGCCGACGGCAACAAGATCTACGCCGACAAACGTGTGCGGCAGGCCCTGGCCATGGCCGTCGACAACGCCGTCTGCCTGGAGCTGGGCATGTCGGGATACGGCATTCCTGCCGACAACTGCCATGTTGGCCCGATGCACCCGGAATATGACTCGGCTGTGACCCGCCTGCCCTTTGATCCCGCAGCGGCCAAAGCGCTGATGGACGAGGCCGGAATGGGTGACTTCGAGCATGAGGTTCAGTCCATCGACGACGACTGGCGCCGCAACACGACCGCGGCCGTGGTCGCTCAGTTGAACGATGCTGGCATCAAGGCACGTCATACGGTTCTTCCGGGTTCGACCTTCTGGAACGACTGGACGAAATACGCCTTCTCGTCGACCAACTGGAACCACCGCCCGCTTGGCACACAGGTTCTGGCGCTGGCCTACAAATCGGGCGTAGCCTGGAACGAGGCTGGTTTTGCCAATGACGAGTTCGACGCGCTTCTGGCCGAGGCAAACTCGATCGCGGATGTCGACAAACGTCGCGAAGTCATGGCCAAGCTGCAGGCGATCATGATCGAAGAAGGCGTGACCATCCAACCCTATTGGCGGACGGCGATGCGTCACCACCGGGACAATATGGTTGGGGTTGAAAAGCACATCGCCGACCTGCCACAAATCTATAAGTTCGGCATTCTTTCCTAAGCCGACAGATACAAGCCGCGCCGATTGGGCGCGGCTTTTTCGTCCGCATCGTGGCGACCAAAAAACAGCGAAGTGTGGGGCTTTTGACACCTGCACTGGCCACCAACAGGGGCTAATATGGGACTATTCATTCTAAAGCGTGTCGGCATCATGCTCATCACAGCTTTGTGCCTGACATTCTTGGTCTTTTTCCTCACCAACCTGTATCCAAACCTCGAAAAGCTTGCGAAAACGCAGGGTAATTTTCGTATGTCCGACGAACAGGTTGAAAGCTATCTGCTGAAAAACGGGTATCTGCAGCCGACGCCGATCAAATACGGCGAATGGTTGGGCGTGCTGCCATCCTATCGGCACACCAACGACGACGGTAGTGTGCAAGGAAGATGTATCCTGCCCGGCGAAACTGCAGAAAGCTCGCCAAGTTTCTGCGGCATCCTGCAGGGATACTGGGGATACTCGTCCGTTTTCAAAGAGGAAGTTTCGAAAGTTGTTGGCACTCGGTTGGCCCTAACCGGTCGGCTGATGCTTTGGGTTATGTTGCTGATGGTCCCTTCGGCGCTGATCCTTGGGGTGCTTGCGGGTATGAAAGAAGGATCGGCCACCGACCGGACCCTTTCAACATTCGCCATCACGACGACAGCGACCCCTGAATATGTCTCGGGCGTGATCTTTATCGCGATCTTCACTTCGTCCGCCGTTGGCCTGAAATGGTTCAAAGGCACCGCGACACAGGCGATGGAGAACCCGACCTTTGAGAACTTCTTTCTACCGGTACTGACCATCGCGCTATACGGGATGGGCTATATCGCCCGCATGACCCGCGCCTCGATGACCGAGGTGATGACGGCGCAGTATATCCGTACCGCGCGTCTTAAGGGCGTTTCCTTCCCGAATATTGTCATGAAGCACGCGCTGCGCAACGCGCTGATCGCACCGTTCACAGTCATCATGCTGCAGTTTCCCTGGCTGCTGAACGGCGTGGTGATCGTCGAGACCCTGTTTAATTATAAAGGGTTCGGCTGGGCGCTGGTTCAGGCAGCAGGCAATAACGACATCCAGCTGCTGCTGGCGATTTCGGTCGTGTCGGTCTTTGTGGTGCTGGTAACGCAGCTGATCTCGGATATCGGCTATGTCTACCTCAACCCACGCATCCGAATTTCGTAAGGAGGGACAGAACATGGAACCACTTACCTGGACCGGCTCTATCGCCATTCTGAACCCCTTGCTGATGATCGCACTGGTTGCACTAGGGGTATCAATCATCGTCTGGATCTTGGGCAGCATCGTGTTGCCCGAAACGCCGGTCGTCGTGAATATCGACGGCACAATCAATGCAGATACCGGCCTGCGCGGCCTGACGCAGATCGCGCTAAGATACAGCTTTTTCGCCTGCGTTGCGCTGTGTCTGGCATATGTGGTGCTTGGCATTTTGATGGGGACAAGCGCCGGGATTATCGGAGCGATCTCTCGGCAGTTTTTACCTGTCTGGATGTCGCTGATCATCCTGTTTGCAATGTCGATCGCCTTCAAGCGCAAGCTGGGCCTTTACGGCAAACTGTTCGACAGCCCCATCGGCATGATCGGTTTTGGCCTTGTGATGTTCTGGGTCTTTACCGGCATTTTTGGTGCGTTGGACCTGATCGTCACGCATGATCCGCTGGCGCAAGTTTCAGGTATGAAGAACAAGTTGCCCGGAACTCCAATGCCCAGCACTGAGGACGGAACATATTCCTGGTATCTGCTAGGTGGGGACAATCTGGCCCGCGATGTGTTCAGCCGGATGGTCAAAGGGGCATGGATCGTGGTGCAGATCGCACCGATGGCAACCATATTTGCCTTCATGGTCGGGATTACTTTGGGCCTGCCTGCGGGGTTTTATGGCGGACGTCTGGACACGTTCCTGTCCTTCCTGGCAAACCTGATCCTGGCCTTCCCGGTAATCCTGCTGTTCTATCTGCTGGTCACGCCCGAGATCGTGGCAACCGGTGTGCCGAACTATATGGCAGCTGTGTTGTTCGTCTTTCCGATCCTGTTTCTTTGCGTCCTGCTGAATTCGCGGTTCTATACGCGGCCCAATTTCCGCACACCTCTGCTGATCGGAGTGTTGGGCATCGCGATGTGGCTCTATCTATCTCTGATTTCAACAGACGGCTACATCATCGAAACCAACAGCTACAACATCTGGGGACTGCCCACCTATCTGGACCTGTTCAATATCCCCGGCGGCATTCTGGTCGTGTTCGTTTCGGTGGTTTTCGTAAACTCACCCACGGTATTCCGTATCGTGCGTGGCCTGGCGTTGGACATCAAAACCCGCGATTATGTTGCCGCAGCGCAAACCCGTGGTGAAGGTCCATGGTACATCATGCTTTGGGAAATCCTGCCCAATGCGCGCGGGCCGCTGATCGTCGATTTCTGTCTGCGCATTGGCTATACGACCATCCTTTTGGGAACCTTGGGATTCTTTGGCCTCGGGCTACCACCCGAAAGTCCCGATTGGGGGTCGACGATCAATGAAGGGCGCAAGCTCTTGTCGATCTATCTGCACCCTGCCCTGCCACCTGCGCTGGCGCTGTTGACACTGGTTCTTGGGTTGAACCTGTTGGCTGATGGCCTGCGCGAAGAAAGTCTGAAGGACTGATGTATGAGCGGCCGGGGGCCCTGCCCCCGGACCCCCGAGGTATATTTGGCCAGATGAAGGGGATCCCCGGGATCTGGTGAGGAGCAACACAGATGACCAAACTTGCGTCCTATGAGGGCCCGATATTGGAGATCGACAAGCTGTCGATTTCGTTTTTCACGCGGTTGCGCGAGATCCCTGCAGTGATGGATTTTTCGGTCAGCGTGCAGCCTGGTGAAGCTGTGGGGCTGGTTGGGGAATCGGGGTGCGGGAAATCCACCGTTGCGTTGGGCGTGATGCAGGATCTGGGCAAGAACGGGCGTGTTGTTGGCGGATCCATCAAGTTCAAGGGTCGTGACCTATCCGAGATGACGGCCGAAGAACTGCGCGATATTCGCGGCAATGAAATAGCCATGATCTATCAGGAACCTATGGCCAGCCTGAACCCCGCGATGAAGATCGGTCGGCAGCTGATGGAAGTACCGATGATCCACGAGGGCGTCAGCAAGGACGAGGCCTATGCCCGTGCGCTGGAAGTGGTCACCGATGTACGCCTGCCCGACCCTGAACGGATGCTGAATTCTTTCCCCCACCAGCTGTCGGGAGGCCAGCAACAGCGCATCGTGATCGCGATGGCGCTGATGTCCAAGCCATCGTTGCTGATCCTGGACGAGCCCACCACCGCGCTTGACGTGACCGTCGAGGCCGCGGTGGTCGAGCTGGTCAAGGATCTGGGCAAGAAATACGGCACCTCTATGCTGTTCATCAGCCACAATCTGGGGCTGGTGCTGGAAACCTGCGACCGGCTGTGCGTGATGTATTCCGGCGAAGCGGTCGAGCGCGGCTCGATCAAGGATGTGTTCGACGAAATGCAGCACCCCTATACGCAGGCGCTCTTCCGGTCGATTCCACTGCCGGGTGCGGACAAGAACGCGCGCCCGCTGGTGGCCATTCCGGGCAATTTCCCCCTGCCCCATGAGCGCCCTCCGGGCTGCAACTTTGGCCCACGCTGCGACTATTTCGAGGAAGGTCGCTGTGACGCGCAGAACATTCTGATGGAGGCCGTGCCAGGCAATGACCGGCATCATACCCGCTGTCTGAAATTTCAGGAGATCGACTGGAACGCGCCCATCACTCTGGCCGAGCAAAAGGAAAAAGGTGAGATTGGCCGCGTTGTTCTAAAGATGGAAAATCTCAAGAAATACTATGAGGTTGCGGCAAATGCACTGTTCGGCGGCGGCGAAGCGAAGGTAGTCAAAGCCAACGAAACGCTGAGCTTTGAGGCGCATGAATCCGAGACACTCGCCATAGTGGGCGAATCAGGCTGCGGCAAATCCACCTTTGCCAAAGTTCTTATGGGGTTGGAGACGGCCACGGACGGGCAGATCCTGCTGGACAACCGCAATATCCAGGACGTGCCCATCGAAGAGCGCGACGCCAAGACGGTGGGCGAGGTTCAGATGGTGTTCCAGAATCCATTCGACACATTGAATCCTTCGATGACCGTGGGCCGTCAGATCATCCGCGCTCTGGAAATCTTTGGCGTCGGTAAGTCCGAGGCCGAGCGCAAGAAGCGGATGCTCGAACTGTTGGACTTGGTGAAACTGCCCCGCGCCTTTGCCGAGCGGATGCCGCGACAGCTATCGGGTGGTCAGAAACAACGTGTAGGTATCGCCCGCGCCTTTGCCGGGGATGCGCGGATCGTGGTGGCGGATGAGCCGGTCTCGGCGCTGGATGTATCGGTGCAGGCGGCGGTAACCGACCTGCTGATGGAGATCCAACGCGAGCACAAAACCACACTGCTGTTCATCAGCCACGACCTGTCGATCGTGCGCTATCTCAGCGACCGGGTGATGGTGATGTATCTGGGCCATGTGGTCGAGCTGGGCACCACTGATCAAGTGTTTGCGCCGCCCTATCACCCCTATACAGAAGCCCTGCTGAGCGCGGTCCCCATCGCCGATACATCGGTCGAGAAGCAGCACATCGTCTTGGAAGGCGACATCCCATCAGCGATGAACCCGCCTCCTGGCTGTCCGTTTCAGACCCGCTGTCGCTGGAAATCCGAAGTCCCCAACGGTCTTTGCGAAAGAGATGTCCCACCCGTGAAAACCCTGGCAGACGGTCATCAGGTCAAATGCCATCTGGCAGACGACATCCTGGCACGTATGGAACCCGTCATAAAAATCGCCGCTGAGTAATGGGATTGGGTACGCAACAAGGGCGTCGGTAAGGTGGTTCCGGCGCCCTAATTAAGCGACACGACCTCGAGCAGCCAGTCACTGAACGCGCTGATTTGGCCAAGCCGCATCACCTGTTGATCCGGCAATTCATCGGGCGGCCTAACCGCCCCAAATCACCTTCACGTAATTCTGGGTTTCCTTGTAGGGTGGTACGCCACCGTGTTTTTCAACAGCCTGAGGTCCGGCATTATAGGCGGCCAGCGCAAGCCGCCAGGATTTGAACTTGCGGTATTGCCAGGACAAATACCGGGCCCCACCTTCAAGATTCTGTTTCGGGTCGCGCGGGTTCACGCCCAATAATTGCGCGGTCCCGGGCATCAACTGGGCCAGACCCAACGCGCCTTTATGTGACACGGCATGCGGATTCCATCCACTTTCCTGCTGAACAAGGCGCAGGAACAGCTCTTCGGGAACATCGTGTTTACGAGCCGCTTGCCGCGCCATCGTCAGGTACTCACCCCGATAGTTGCCGGAATATCGCTTACTGAATTGTGGTTGAGGCGTCTTAGGTTTCAACCGATCTGAATCGCGGTACTGGGTGGCCGCACGGCCGTCCAAATATTTGGATTGCTTCAGAAAGATGTCCTTACGGCTTTTGGTAGACAGCGTATCCGCCGCAGCGAGTCCACAGGTCAACGCAAAGCATAGAACCGATAAAAAACCAAATCTGAAACGCATTAATGCCTGTCCCGCACTGTCACGAACCCGAGTGAGTATATGTATTTCAGCCAATAATGAAAGCATGGTAAATTTTCTCTGTGCAAACTCCCGACCAGTTCATTTCTCATGATCCATGTTCCAACCATGGTTCAGGGCGTATAGGGTCTCAGAAATACACAGCGCCAGATTCGGGCGCACTCAAGTCAGTTAAGAACGGGGAAATACATGGCGGGTTCTGTCAACAAGGTCATTCTGGTGGGAAATCTGGGGCGCGATCCCGAGGTACGGTCGTTCCAGAACGGTGGCAAGGTCTGCAATCTGCGCATCGCCACTTCCGAGACCTGGAAAGACCGCAACACCGGCGAACGCCGCGAGCGGACAGAATGGCACTCGGTCGCGATTTTTTCAGAACCATTGGCCCGCATTGCCGAGCAATATCTGCGCAAGGGCAGCAAAGTTTATATCGAAGGTCAGCTGGAAACCCGCAAGTGGCAGGATCAGTCCGGTCAGGACCGCTATAGCACTGAGGTGGTTTTGCGCCCCTATCGCGGCGAGCTGACTTTGCTGGATGCGCGTGGAGAAGGCGGCGGCGGTGGCGGTGGTCAATCCGGCGGTTACGGTGGCGGCCAGGCAGGTGGTGGCTATGGGGACCCCTATGGCGGACAATCCAGCGCCCCGGCACCCGCATCTGGTGGAATAGACGACGACGAGATTCCGTTCTAAGCACACCGGAGACACATCATGACATGGTCCTTCTCGCTCGGCCGACTATTGGGGTCGGAACTGAAGGTCCATGTCACCTTTTTCCTCTTGTTGGCATGGGTTGGATTCGCTGCCTATTCTACCGGAGGGATGCAGGCCGCGATCGGGAATCTGATTTTCGTGCTTGCCCTTTTTGCATGTGTGGTCGCGCATGAGTTTGGTCACGCGCTGATGGCGCGGCGCTATGGCATAAAAACTCCGGACATTACTTTATTGCCGATCGGCGGTCTTGCCCGATTGGAACGGATGCCAGAGAACCCCATGCAAGAGGTATCGGTGGCTTTGGCCGGTCCTGCGGTAAACGTCATCATCTGGATCATCCTCGTCTTTTTGGGCGCAGGAATGCCATTTGAAACACTCGCCAATATTGATTCACCCGAGACCGGGCTTTTGAACCGCCTCGCCTATGTGAACCTTCTTCTGGCTGCCTTTAATCTCATCCCCGCATTCCCGATGGATGGTGGACGCGTTTTTCGCGCACTGCTCTGCCTGAGGATGGATCGGGTCAAGGCCACGCGCATTGCCGCATTTGCCGGTCAGATAGTGGCGGTAGGATTGGGGTTTCTGGGGCTAAGCACAGGCAATCCGTTGTTGGTTTTGATCGCGGTTTTTGTATTCGTTGCCGCCAATGCAGAAAGCCAGGACGTCGCAATGCGATCAGTGGCGCGTCAGGTTCTGGCCCGCGACGCCATGATCACCGAGTTTCACGCCCTATCGCCAAGCGACACGCTTGCGACCGCCGCTCAAGCAGTTATTCACACCACTCAGCATGAATTTCCATTGTTGGATGCAACAGGGAAACTGCAGGGCTTTGTCACGCGCGACCGGCTGTTTGCTGCCCTCGCCAAAGATATTCCCCGGTCAGAATTGGCCAGTTCAATCATGGTCGAGGATATCCCGACAGTGACCCTGAGCAGCGGATTGGAAGCGGTTCTGAAACAGTTCCACGGGGGTGCCCCCGCAGTTGCCGTCTGCACGCGGTCAGATCAGATGGTCGGCTATATTACCCGTGAAAATATTGGCGAGTTAATGATCATTCGCGGACGTTGATCAACCCAGCGCGTCCTTGAGGACACTCAAAACCGCATCCCGCGGAACATCCGACGTGACAAATGCCTGCCCGATGCCTCGGGCCAGAATGAAACGCAGCTGGCCATCGATAACCTTCTTGTCCTGCGCCATCAGCTCGACCAGCGCTTCGGCGTCGGGCAAATCCCCGTGGATATCGGAAATGTCGGTTTTCATGCCCATCGCACGCAGATGTGCCCGAACCCGGCTTGGGTCCTCTTGCGAACATAAACCAAGTCGCGCCGACAGTTCGAATGCCAGTGCGCATCCAATCGCAACGCCTTCTCCATGCAGCAAACGATCAGAATACCCGGTCGCAGCCTCAAGCGCATGACAGAACGTATGCCCGAGATTCAGCAGGGCGCGATCCCCCTGTTCGGTCTCATCACGAGCGACGATGTCGGCTTTCATCTGAACGGATCGGGTGACGGCCCGAACCCGCGCGGCCATATCCCCGCCCGAGACATCGGGGCCATGGCCCTCGAGCCATTCAAAGAATGCCGCATCCCCCAACAGCCCGTATTTTACGACCTCACCATAACCGGACAGGAAATCCCTGTCGGTCATTGTGCCCAGAACCGAAGTATCCGCCAGCACCAGTGAGGGTTGATGAAATGCGCCAATCAGGTTCTTGCCCTGCGGTGCGTTGATCCCGGTTTTGCCGCCGACCGAACTGTCGACCTGCGCAAGCAGCGAAGTTGGTATCTGAACAAACCGTACGCCCCGGCGCAAAACGGCCGCGGCAAATCCGGCGAGATCACCTATAACCCCACCTCCGAGCGCAACCACCACGTCACGCCGCTCGATTTTCTCGGCTAACAACCATTCGACCGCACGCTCAAAATGCGGCCAGCTTTTGGTCGCTTCGCCCGCGGGCAGCGCCAATGCGGACATTTCGATCCCTGCGCTGGCCAACCCATCCCGCAACGCGTCAAGATGCAGGCTCGCCACGTTTTCATCGGTCAGAACCGCTACTTTGGGTCGCGGTAGCAAAGGCGCTATGCGCTGACCGGCCTGCGTCAGCAGATCGGGGCCGATCTCAACATCATAGGACCGATCCCCAAGCTCAACATGTACGGTTTGGTGCATCTATTTCCGTTCCAAAACATCAGGTCGCGTCATCAGAGCTTTGACGACACGCTCTACCATATCTTCAATCGAGACATCCCCGTCGGACGAAACCGCCAGATCGGCGCGTTCATAGATCGGAACACGCTGATCGTACAATGCACGAAGGGTCGCAAACGGATTTTCGGTGCGCAAAAGCGGGCGCGTATCCTTGTGGCGAACGCGGTTCCACAACACACCCAAATCGGCGCGCAACCAAACGGACACCCCGCGTTGAGTGATCATGTCGCGGTTTTGTTCAGTCATAAAGGCACCGCCGCCAGTAGAAAGGATACCTTTTTCCTCGACCAAAAGCCGCCCGATGACCTGGCTTTCCTTGCTGCGAAAAAAGGCTTCGCCATCACGCTCGAATATCTCGGGGATGGTCATGTTGGCCGCTGATTCGATTTCGGCATCGCTATCGAGGAAAGGAACCCTCAACCGAGCGGCCAATGCGCGGCCTACGGCGGTCTTTCCGGCCCCCATCATACCTACAAGCACCACTGTTTTGTGCAGTGTATAGTCCGAAACGGCAGATGCCGCATGGGTGTTATGCTTAATTTCGCTCATTTCATCGTGAATGACGTGATCTTAGGAAAAATGCCAGTTATAACTTGGTCAAAAGAGAAAATTGAGGCAGCGTTTGACCATGGGCCGTCTGATCAAGTTCCTGATATATCTGATTTGCCTGTGTTTCATCGGGCTGGTGGGATATGTCTACCTGGGTGAGTTTTTTGGTGCGGATTTCTCTGCGCCGCAAAGCGAGGTCAGGGAGCCGGTAATACTGAATGTCGAATAAAGTGGCGGTGGTTGCACTGTTTCTTGCAGGAACAGCGCAGGCGCAGCAGGAACCCCTTTCTGTTATTGAATGGCTGGCCAATCCTCCGGAAAACCTTCCGGGGACGGTTTTGCTTGAGCCACCCGTGGCGCAGCCTGGCGGTCAGCCCGATGTTCTTGTAACCCCGCTTCAGGCATTGTCACAACCCCTGGGCCTGGTTGCTTCGACTGTCACAGGATTGCCTGTCGACATGTGGCAGAACAGCGATCCCCAACGCCTGTCCGAACTGATCGAAAGCGTCCCGGTCAAGTACAACCCCGCCATGCAGCGGTTGCTGTTCACGTTGCTTTTGACCGAAGCGCGGGCTCCGGCGTCCAGCAAAGGGGAAGAGATCTTGCTGTTGGCACGGCTCGACCGCCTTATGCAGCTTGGCGCGGCAGACCCCACGCAATCGCTGGTACAATTGGCTGGCCCGACGAACAGTCTTGACCGATTTCAACGCTGGTTCGACGCCACCCTTCTGACCGGGGATGAAGATCGCAGTTGCACGGCGCTGATTGCTCAGCCGCATTTGTCACGGGACTATGCCGCTCAGATTTTCTGCAAGGCCCGGCGTGGGGATTGGGACTCGGCCGCTCTCACACTTGAGGCAGCCCATGCCCTACAGGTTCTGGCACCACAAGAGCTGGAGGTTCTGGACAGGTTTCTAAGCCCCGAACTGTACGAAGACGCCGAGTATCTGCCGCAACCGGACGACCCCTCGCCCCTGATGTTCCGCTTGTTCGAAGCTATTGGCGAACGTTTGCCCTCGGCTGCTTTGCCCCGCGTATTCGCAAATGCGGATCTGCGGGATGTTGCGGGCTGGAAGGCTCAGGTCGAAGCCGCAGAACGGTTGACCCGCGTTGGGGCGCTTACGCCAAATCAACTTCTGGGGCTCTATACAGAACGGTCTCCGGCGGCGTCTGGAGCCGTATGGGACCGGGTATCGTCGATACAGCGGTTCGAAAAAGCACTGGATTCTGGCAATTCGGCAAAGATCGCCAAAGCTCTGCCGGTGGTTTGGAACCAGATGCGCAATATCGGCCTGGAAGTGCCATTCGCTGAACTTTTCGCCGGGCGTCTCTCTCAGGTCAAACTACAGAAACCCGCGGCCGAGGATCTGCGTTGGCGCATTCTGTTGCTGTCAGATCTATATGAAACAGCGGCGTTGTCGGCTCCGGACAATTCTGAAGAAAGTCAGTTTCTGGCTGCGCTGGCTCAGGGTGATCCGGGGCGCGCGCCCTCCCCTTCGCCGCTGGCGGATGCCATCGCAGAGGGGTTTGCATGGGCGGCGCCGGTGCCAACCGATATTGGCAACATGCTGGACGAAGGCCGCCTCGGTGAGGCGCTTCTGGAGACGATGGTCCTGTTTGCCCATGGATCGCGGGGAAATCTGGTCGACCTGACAGCAGCCATGGCAACCCTGCGCCGGGTCGGTCTAGAAGATACCGCGCGCCGCGCCGCGCTGAACCTGCTGATCCTGCAGGGCAAGTGATCATGACGTCTCCGGGCTCTGACGAAATCTGGATTTCGACCTTTCTGGAAGCACAGGCCGCCGAGTTAGGCGCTGCCCAAAATACGCTTGTTGCCTATGGCCGCGATCTCAAGGATTTTGCGGCCTGGCTGCGGCGCCGGAAAACTGGGTTTACCGAGGCCGACGCCAAGCAGGTTGAGGATTACCTGATCAGTTGCGACGCACAGGGATTGGCTCAATCCACCCGCGCCCGCCGTTTGTCTGCCATAAAACAGATTTATCGGTTCGCATTCGAGGAAGGCTGGCGTTCGACAAACCCCGCGATCAAGATCAAAGGCCCAGGACGGCCAAAGCGGCTGCCGAAAACTCTGGATGTATCCGAGGTGGACCGGTTACTGCTTGCTGCGCGCGAAAGCGGGCGAAACAACATTGAAAAGCTGCGCAATACCTGCCTGATGGAAATCCTGTATGCCACCGGGATGCGTGTCACTGAACTGGTATCGTTGCCGGTGTCATCGGCGCGCGGCGATCCAAGGATGCTCTTGGTATTGGGAAAAGGCGGCAAAGAGCGGATGGTTCCACTGTCCCCTCCGGCTCGACAGGCGCTTTCGGCATGGTTGGCGGCTCGGGATGAGACTGAGGAAAAGCGTGTTACAAAGGGTGGGCAGAGTTCCCGATTTCTTTTTCCCTCACGTGGCAAGGCCGGGCATCTGACTCGGCATATGTTCTATCATCTGATCAAGGAACTGGCGGTTCACGGTGGGGTCTCGCCCGAAAAGGTTACACCGCACACCTTGCGTCACGCTTTTGCGACACATCTTCTTGCCAACGGTGCCGATTTGCGATCGATTCAAACATTGCTTGGTCACGCGGATGTGGCGACCACAGAAATCTATACTCATGTCCTGGAAGAACGGCTGGCTGAGCTGGTGTTGCAGCATCACCCATTAGCTAAAGATCCAGTTGAAAAGGGCTAACTCCTTGATCCAGTCAAGCCGCGCCCCCATAACAGACGCAGAAACACAAGCAGCTAAGGACCGATGGAACCCTCAACTTCTCTGATCGACGGCACATTCTGGCTTACGTCCGGTGCCATATTGCTATTGCTCTTCTTATCGGGGTTTTTCTCGGGTTCTGAAACGGCTCTGACGGCCTCGTCACGCGGCAAGCTGCGGGCGCAGGCGGACAAAGGGTCGCGCGGGGCGCAGAAGGCGCTGGACATCACCGACGACAACGAACGGCTGATCGGATCGGTTTTGCTGGGCAACAACCTGGTCAACATTCTTGCGGCCTCGTTGGCCACAGCGATGTTCACGCGCCTCTTTGGCGAAAGCGGCGTAGCATTGGCAACCCTGGTCATGACCTTGCTGGTTCTGATCTTTGCTGAAGTTTTGCCCAAGACCTATGCCATAACCAATTCGGAAAAAGCGGCATCCGCCGTTGCTCCGATCATCAGCGTGGTTGTCACCCTATTCTCACCGGTCGTTTCGGCCGTACGCCTATTGGTACGGGGAGTTTTACGCCTGTTCGGTGTACAGATCGACCCGGACAGCAACATTCTGGCCGTGCGCGACGAAATCGTTGGGGCCCTGCATCTGGGCCATTCCGAAGGCGTGGTCGAGAAGGAAGACCGTGACCGTATTCTGGGCGCCTTGGATCTGGGTGAACGTGCGGTTGAAGAGATCATGCTCCATCGTTCGAATATCGAGATGGTTGATGCGGATGACGCTCCCGAGGCGATCCTGAAACAATGCCTTGAAAGCCCCCATACACGCCTGCCTGTCTTTAGGGACGAACCAGAAAACATCGTTGGGGTTGTTCACGCCAAAGACCTGTTCCGCGCTATGTATGCCCATGCAGGAAGCAGCGAACGTGAAAACAACCGACTGAAAGAGTTCGATGTCTCAAAGGTAGCGAACGCCCCTTATTTTGTGCCTGAAACGACCACTCTGGACGATCAGATGCGGGAATTCCTGCGGATGCATAGCCATTTTGCGCTGGTGGTCGACGAATATGGTTCACTCAGGGGTCTAATCACGCTTGAAGATATCCTCGAAGAAATCGTCGGCGAGATTGCTGATGAGTTTGACATTGATGAGGACGTCCCGGTAACGCGAACCGAAGACGGCCAGTACCTTGTTGAAGGCGCCATGACGATCCGCGATGTAAACCGCGCGATGGAATGGTCTTTGCCCGACGAAGAGGCCAATACCGTGGCCGGTCTGGTCATCCACGAAGCGCAGATGATCCCGATCACGGGTCAGGTATTCTCGTTCCACGGTTTCAGATTCGAAGTCGTCGCGCGCGAAGGCAACAGGATCACAGAGCTGAAGATCCGTCCCCTCTGATCCTCTCGCTGCGACAGCCTTTGTCGTGAACGGAACAGTATCCCTGGTTCTGCGATTGCAGGCTTTGACTATATCGCAAGGGGAGTCCGTGACGTGAAGACAACAACTCAGGTAGCTGTAATCGGTGGCGGCGTTGTCGGGTGTTCGGTTCTTTATCACCTGACCAAGCTGGGCTGGTCGGATGTGATGCTGCTGGAGCGGTCCGAATTGACCAGTGGCTCGACCTGGCACGCGGCGGGTGGTTTCCACACGTTGAACGGCGACACCAATATGGCCGCACTGCAAGGCTATACGATCCGGCTGTATAAAGAGCTGGAAGAGATCACCGGCATGTCCTGTGGCCTGCACCACGTTGGCGGCATAACGTTGGCCGACGACCGCGACCGGTTTGACATGCTCCTGGCCGAACGTGCCAAGCACCGCTTTATGGGGTTAGAGACCGAAATCGTAGGCCCTGAAGAGATAAGGAAAATCGCACCGATCACCAATACCGACGGCATCATCGGCGCGCTCTATGATCCGCTGGACGGGCATCTTGATCCGTCCGGAACCACCCATGCCTATGCCAAAGCGGCGCGGATGGGCGGCGCAACAATCGAAACCCATTGCATGGTGCACGAAACAAATCAGCGCGCCGATGGCACCTGGGATGTGGTCACCAACAAGGGCACGATTCATGCTGAACATGTGGTCAACGCTGGTGGGCTCTGGGCGCGCGAGGTTGGCGCCATGGCCGGTGTCTATTTCCCGCTGCATCCGATGGAACATCAGTACCTGGTCACCGACTCGATCCCCCAAATTGAGGCAATTATCGACGCAGGTGGCGAACATCCCCATGTCATGGATCCCGCCGGCGAAAGCTATCTGCGGCAAGAGGGACGCGGTCTGTGCATCGGCTTTTATGAACAAACCTGCAGGCCCTGGGCTGTCGACGGCACCCCGTGGGATTTCGGTCACGAGCTTCTTCCCGATGATTTCGACAAGATCACCGATAGTATTGAATTCGCTTATCGCCGCTTTCCTGTTCTGGCCGAGGCTGGTGTGAAATCGGTGATCCACGGGCCGTTTACCTTTGCACCGGACGGCAATCCTCTGGTCGGGCCGGTTCCGGGGTTGCGCAACTATTGGTCGGCCTGCGGCGTGATGGCCGGGTTCAGCCAGGGCGGCGGCGTTGGTCTGACACTGGCGCAATGGATGATTGAGGGTGAGCCAGAGCGCGACGTCTTTGCGATGGACGTGGCGCGGTTCGGGGATTGGATCAGCCCGGGCTATACCCGTCCAAAGGTCATCGAGAACTATCAGAAGCGGTTCAGCGTCTCTTATCCGAACGAGGAATTGCCGGCAGCCCGCCCAGCCCGCACAACGCCGATGTATGATATCTTTACCGATCTTGGTGCTGTGTGGGGTCAGCAATACGGGCTTGAGGTGCCCAATTACTTCGCCCAGGGGGATGAACCAGGCTATGAAACGCCCTCGTTCCGCCGATCCAACGCATTCGATGCCACCGGGCGCGAAGTTCGGGCCGTGCGATCAGGTGTTGGCATCAACGAAGTGCACAATTTTGGCAAATACCGCATTGTTGGACCTGCTGCCCGTGATTGGCTGGATCGGATCATGGCGGGCCGAATCCCGAAACCGGGCCGCGTGTCGCTAACCCCGATGCTATCACCAAAGGGCAAGCTGATCGGTGATTTTACCGTTTCCTGTCTTGATGAGACCGAGTTCCGCCTGACCGCCTCCTACGGCTCTCAGGCGTTTCACATGCGCTGGTTCCTGCAAAATGCGCAGAATGGCGTGACTGTCGAAAACATCAGCGATCGGCAGAACGGGTTCCAGATCGCAGGCCCAAAAGCCACGCAGGTTCTGGCGGCCTGCACCCGTGATGACCTGAGCGGATTTCGGTTCCTCGATCTGCGCCGTATGACCGTTGGGATGACCGACTGTATCGTCCAGCGCGTCAGCTATACCGGCGATTTGGGGTACGAGATTTACTGCGATCCCATGGCACAAAGGCAGTTGTGGTGGACCTTATGGCAGGCCGGGCAAGAACGCGGCATCGTTCCATTTGGCATGCGCGCGATGATGAGCCTGCGTCTGGACAAGTTCTTTGGCTCCTGGATGCGAGAATTCTCGCCTGATTACACAGCCGCGGAAACCGGTCTGGATCGGTTTATTTCCTTCTCTAAGAACGCCAATTTCATTGGCCGCGCAGCTGCCGAGGCTGAACGCGCCTCTGGCCCTGCCCGCCGACTGGTCGCGTTCGAGGTTGATGCCGAGGACGCTGATGTCAACGCGTATGAGCCGATTTGGCTGGACGGAAAAGTCGCCGGGTTCTGCACTTCGGGTGGCTATTCACACTATGCAGGCAAGTCCATTGCCATGGGGTTTCTGCCAACAGACCGCGCTGTGGACGGGCTGGAAGTAGAAATCGAAATACTTGGCCAGTTGTGCAAGGCACGCGTGATCTCAGAACCGTTATTCGACGCCGAGGGCGCGCGTATGAGGGGATGACACTGCGTTCATACGTCTGCATTGTCGGCGCATGACGCAAATACCCATCATCCTTCTGGCCGCCGGACAATCCCGGCGTATGCGAGGCGCAGATAAGCTGCTGCAAGAGATTGATGGCTGCCCGCTGCTGCTCCGTTCCGCCCAGACAGCACGGGCCGCATCGTCGGTTATTGTTGCCCTGCCGTCCAAGCCTCATCCCAGGTACGACGTGTTGCAGGGGCTGGACCTGCATCTGGTCGAAATCGCAGATGCGGAGGAAGGTATGAATGCCAGCTTACGAGGGGCCCTGTCTGCTGTTGGGCCAGAGGCCGAAGCCGCCATGGTTCTGCTAGCTGACCTGCCTGAAATCACTCTGGATGACCTTCAGACGCTGATCAAGGCGACTAAGGCGTATCCGGATAAGCTGATCTGGCGCGGGTCGACGGCGTCAGGACAGCCTGGCCACCCTGTGATCTTCAGCCGTCTCCTGTTTGATCAGATCAGCCGCCTGACCGGAGACGAAGGCGCACAATCTGTGGTTCGGGACCATCGGGACAAGGTCCATCTGTGTGTGCTCCCCGGCCAACATGCCGTGCTGGATCTGGACACGCCCGAAGCATGGGATATCTGGGCAAAATATCGCAACAGTTAAAACGAGTACGGCCCGGTCAATGAAGACCGGGCCGGTTACCCAATTAAGGACTACCACTTTTCACTGATCCTGAAAGCGCGTCCAGAACACACTAGGCATTCCGAATATTCCGCAACCGAACCTAAACAAGACCCCCTCGTTAACATGCCGCTCAGCGCTTCCAGAGACTGTGACAAGCCGTTGGCACCCCCTAGTGCCGCCGACTTCCCTTCGCTTGGGCAAGACCATCGTCACCTATCAGATGCTCTCAAACAACGTAAAATTGGCCCAAACTTGCATTTTCTGATGTTTCAGTTTGGTTTTTACGCAACATCTCTCTCAATGCGTTTCTACTATAGGTTGTTCGTCCGAGAAAATCTAAAAGCGAGTACACTCCAATTATCACAGACCATATATATAACATGTTCATAATATGATATGTTTCCGGCAAATTCAGCCTATGACACCAGATCCACTCACAACCAATGGCTGTGTCATAAATCCATCAATTTCTGAGAGCTCGCTTTGTTTATCAAACAGATTTAATTCAACTAAAATCATCATTTGACTGCCGAACAGGCAACAATCCACCGATTCTAACCTTATGATTCGGAAGATTTCCGCGAATCTTTGCCACCCGACGCCGGGATAGAGCCTCTCGTTTGTGGCAAAATTAAGATTTATTAACCAACCAATCAGGAAAGTCACAGACTGATGCAGCATCTCTTGATCCAAGGCGCGGCCAGTGTCGCGTGCTTCAATCAGGAGACCAAAATGAGCATCCGTAAATCCTCTCTTCTTATGCCACGCACATCAAACTGGATAGGCGTCTCAGCGCTGAGTGCGGCTTTGTTGGCGACGACCGCCCTGCCCTCGAAAGCTGACGAAGCGCTGGCTGATTTAGTTGAGAGCGTGTCACCTTCTGTCGTGACCATCATCGCGGAACAAAACGCCGCCAAGGGCCCGGAAACCGGACAGCAGTTTGATTTCGAAGGCCAACCATTCGGTGAATTCTTCAAACGCTTTGGCGTGCCTGAAGGGTTCGATGCCCCCCGTCGTGGTCCGTCTCAGGGTTTGGGGTCAGGTTTTGTTCTGGATGAAGCCGGGTACATCATTACGAACCATCACGTGGTCGACGATGCCGCGACCGTGACCGTGCGCCTGAATGATGACCGAACTTTTGAGGCTGAGGTGATCGGTACCGACCCATTGACCGATATCGCGGTTCTCAAGATCGACGCGGGCGAGCCACTTCAGGCCGTAGAGCTTGGCAATAGCGATGTAATCCGTGTGGGCGAGGATGTCGTCGCCATCGGGAACCCGTTTGGCCTCAGCTCGACCGTGACGACCGGGATTGTATCGGCCAAGGACCGCAATATTTCGCAGGGACCTTATGCCGAGTTCATCCAGACGGATGCGGCCATCAACAAAGGCAATTCCGGTGGCCCGCTGTTCAACATGGATGGTGAGGTTATCGGCGTGAACTCGGCCATCTATTCCCCGAGCGGTGGGTCGGTCGGGTTAGGTTTTGCCGTCACGTCGAACATTGTGGACCATATTGCCGCGGATCTGCGCGATGATGGCCAAGTCAGCCGAGGTTGGCTGGGTGTGTCAATCCAGAATGTCAGCCCTCAGATCGCTGCGGCGATGGGAATTGATGCCTCAAACGGCGCGTTGGTTTCGGACGTTGTTGCCAACAGCCCTGCCGAAGGCATCCTGGAACAGGGCGACGTCATCCTGACCTTTAACGGCGAACCCGTCGCGTCCAGCAGCGACCTGCCGATCCTTGTCGGGACTACCAAGGTTGGAACAGAAAGCACGCTTACAGTTTTACGCAACGGCAGTGAGCAAGACATAAAGTTGACGATTGGACAACATCAGTCCGCATCGGCCGAAATGGACAAGTCAGTGGATGAAGGCATTTCGGGCACCGCCCTGGGCGTCACCGTTGCACCGCTAACAGAAACCAACCGTGCGGAACTGGGCGTGGCCGAGAATATTGACGGTGTGATCGTCACGGACCTGAAACCGGACAGCCCTGCAGCCAAAGCCGGTCTTCAGCGTGGCGACGTGATCGTGAAGCTGGGCAACCAGGATACGGCCACTCCTGACGCGCTGAAAGACGCGCTGGACAGCGAAAAAACCGATCCCGCGCTTGTCCTGATCAACCGTGGCGGCAACCAGATCTTTGTTGCGGTGGAAATCGCCTGATCGAACACCTGCGCGCGCCACGTGATGGGGAGATCTGGCGGGCGCCTCTCTGGCATGATTGAATTGTCCGCAATCTGCCGGAGCAGCCGGGTGCGCAACGACGCACCCGGCATCTAAACCGGTCAAATCTTGTACTTTGTTTGAAAAATTGTGTTTAAGTTCCGGTAGAAAGGATTTCAGATCATGAGCCGACGCCTGTTGATCGTTGAAGATGATGAAGACACCCGGGAATTCATAGCAAAAGGGTTCAGCGAGGAAGGATATGTCGTCGAACAGGCCGCGGATGGGCGCGAAGGGCTGTATCACGCCACAGATGGTGGCTTTGACGCCATCGTTCTGGACCGAATGCTGCCCGGTCTAGACGGCCTGTCACTGATCAAATCCATGCGCGCCGCGGGTCTGAAAACTCCGGTTCTGATGTTGACCGCAATGAGCGCGGTCGATGAGAGAGTCAAAGGCCTGAGGGCCGGTGCAGATGATTATCTGGTCAAACCGTTCTCTTTTCAGGAACTGCATGCGCGGATCGAAGCTCTGTTAAGACGCCCGCAGGAATCTGAGGAAAACCCGACCCTTACCTGCCGCGATCTGGATATGGATTTGCTGACCCGCAAAGTCACCCGCAACGGGCGAGAGATTACCCTGACACCGCGTGAATTTCAGATTTTGGAATTCTTCCTGAGACGCAAGAACCGCGTAGTGTCACGCACTATGTTGCTGGAAGGTGTCTGGGATTATCATTTCGACCCGAACACCAATGTGGTTGACGTCCATATCTCGAAACTGCGCCGCCAATTGGATGAAGGCGGAGAGATCCCGTTGATTGAAACAGTCCGGGGCGCAGGTTACATGATATCTGATGGATAACCTACGGCTTTCTTTCAATAATTCCAGAACACGTTTGGTTCTGGCCAGCATGGTTCTGAGCACATTGCTGACAGCCACCGTGCTGGCCCTTGTCTATGTCACCGCAAATCGCAGTATCGAAAGCGAAACCCGCTCGGTGGTTTCCGCGGAATTGACCGGTCTGGCCGATGAATACGAAAGGCGCGGGCTCATCGGTTTGCTGACAGCCATCGAACGCCGTATTCCCACCGCCTCTGAACGGGATGCCCTTTACTTATTGACCGACCGCAACGGGACGAAATTGGCTGGCAACCTGAGGCAATGGCCCGATGACATCACTGCCGGAAGTGGTTGGGTCCAACTTGAGCTGCGACGCTCGGACAGCGAACAGCTGGTGCCAATCTCGG
This sequence comes from Ruegeria sp. CDSC081, assembly GCF_059610485.1. Classification (NCBI taxonomy): domain Bacteria; kingdom Pseudomonadati; phylum Pseudomonadota; class Alphaproteobacteria; order Rhodobacterales; family Roseobacteraceae; genus Ruegeria; species Ruegeria sp. CDSC081. The sequence goes on from NZ_JBXWNS010000001.1 coordinate 376,061, forward strand.
CTGCATCCATTCGTCTGCCGGGCGGAGAACGCCTGCTAGTCGGGCGGGATGCGTTGGCACGACAGCAGTTTGACCGTGTTCTTTTACGCTCGGTCGGCTTCGCGCTGGCAATCGCGCTGGCGCTGAGCGTCCTGACAGGCTGGCTGTTTACCAGGCTCGTCTTTTCGCGCCTGTCTGACATCGCCTCGACCGCAGAAAATATCGTTTCAGGCGACCTGTCGCGCAGGATGCCCTTGCGCGGGACCGGTGATGAATTCGATCAGGTTTCAGGTACGCTCAATACGATGCTGGACCGGATCGAGGAGTTGGTCAGCAATCTACGGACAACCTCGAATTCGATCGCGCATGATCTACGCTCTCCTTTGTCGCGTTTGAAGCAGCGGGTCGAATCCCTGTCAGATAGCCGCAAATCCGAACAGGATCGCGAAATCGACATCGCGCGCGCGACGACCGAGGTTGATCATGTCCTGCGGGTTCTGGGCCAACTGACTGAGATTTCGCGTGCCGAAGCAGGTGTCGGGCGAGAGCAGTTCGAAGATGTCGACCTTAAGCAACTCGTGGCGGACGTGGTCGAGCTCTATGATCCGGTTGCCACGGATCAGGGCGTAACACTTGAAGTTACGGGGTCAACTGCCCCCCTTCCCGGCCACCGCCCCCTTTTATCTCAGGCACTGTCCAACCTGTTGGAAAATGCTCTGCGATACGCGCCTGATGGTTCGACCATCACGATCAATATTGCGGATGACGGCCTGTATACCAACCTCAGCGTGCGGGATCACGGCCCCGGTGTACCACAGGACGATCTGGCCCGTCTGCAGATGCCCTTTGTGACACTCGATCCCGCCCGGACCGAGCGCAATGCAGGTCTGGGCCTGGCTTTGGTCGCAGCGATATCGCATATGCACAAAGGCATGTTCGACGCCCGCAACTGTGATCCGGGCCTTGAAGCCACTATTCGTCTGTCGCGCAAACCCTGATCCGGTGATCATGAACCGCAAAGGTAAAAAAGGATCGGGTGACAGTAATTCTGACACCGGTTAAAACGTCGATTATGTCTGACCCGATCTCAACTATCCGTAATCTCGGCCCGGCCTATGAACAGGCTTGCGCGCGCGCCGGTATCCACTCGGCCCAGCAACTGCGCGAGATAGGCCCCGACGCGGCCTATGCAAAACTCTTGCAGGCAGGATCGCGCCCTCATTTCATCGGCTATTATGTTCTGGTGATGGGACTGCAAGGCCGCCCGTGGAACGATTGCAAAGGCGATGAGAAAAAGGCCCTGCGGCAAAGGTTCGACGCGATCAAAGCCAGCAACAGCGCAGCACCTGAGACGCAGATGATTGCGGACCTGGATGTAATCGGCGTTCGGGTGTCCTCGGATGATTTGAAACCCGCATAGAAAAAGCCGCCCCCGACAGCGGAGGCGGCTTTAAACACTTGAACTTACGGCAGATTAGCCGACCAGTTCGATGCCCGAGAAGAAATAGGCGATCTCAACCGCTGCGGTTTCCGGTGCGTCTGAACCGTGGACCGAGTTCTCGCCAACCGATTCAGCGAACTCGGCGCGGATGGTGCCGGGGGCCGCATCTGCGGGGTTTGTTGCGCCCATGACTTCGCGGTTCTTGGCAATGGCGCCTTCGCCTTCCAGAACCTGTACAATAACCGGCTCGGACGACATGAATTCGCACAGTTCGTCATAGAACGGGCGCTCGGCGTGGACGTCATAGAACTTGCCAGCTTGTGCTTTGGTCATGTGAATGCGCTTTTGCGCTACGATGCGCAGACCGGCCTCTTCAAACTTGGCGTTGATCTTGCCAGTCAGGTTGCGGCGGGTTGCATCGGGTTTGATGATCGAGAATGTGCGTTCCAGTGCCATGTCGGCCTCTCCTTAAAATAGGGCGCGGGGCCCGCGCCGAAATCCATCGCGGGCCGCGTATCATGGTCTGTAGCTTATGAAAAGTGTTATGATGCCCTGCTCCGGCGCTTTGCCGGTCACAATGTGCCGGGCAACGGGTCCAGACTGTCGATCCTACGAACATAGAGCACGGCCAGAAGGCCGATAAAGCTGCACCCGCACATCATGCCAAGCACAAGAAAAGGTCCGTTTTCAGGGCTGACAAAGGCGCCGGTGATCGTCGTCAGAACCGCCCCCAGCGCAACGATCATTGCACCTGACAGGCCCGCCGCGCTGCCTGCCAGTTTGGGACGAACCGACATCACGCCCGACGATGCATTGGCGTTGGTCAGTCCATTGCCGAAACCGACACAGATGGCCGAGCCGAAAAAGACCCAAACCGTACCAAGCCCGACCCAAAACAGAAGCAGCCCGCAAAGCGGCCCTGCCGTGGCCACATTCCGCCCTATCAGGATCATCGTTGTTAACTGCGTCCGCGCCGCCAATCGGCCAGTGACAAAATTCCCGACCATGAACCCGCCGGTGATAATGCCGATCCCAAGACCCAGCATCGCGGGGCTCAGATCAAACCAAGCAGCTGCAACCAACGGTGCACCGGTGATAAAACTGAAAAAGCCGCCGATCGAAAATGCCGCGCATAGGGCATAACCCCAAAACCTTCGGGCGCGGAACAGATGCGGATATTCCTTCAGCTGCGCCGCGAATGTTGGGGCGCGGTTTATATTGGTCTCTCCCATATCAAACCACAGCAAAGCCAGCAGACCGGTGCCAAGTACGGAATACAGAACAAACCCCGAGCGCCAGCCGAACAGCATGTCCAGCGCGCCGCCCAGCATCGGCCCCAGCATTGGCGCGAGCGCCATGGCCATTGCGACATAGCCCAGTTTGCTTGCGGCCTCGTTCGGGGAATAGCGGTCGCGGATCGAAGCGCTGGACAGCACCGAACCGGCGACAACCACGGCCTGCATCAGGCGAAAACCCAGAAACATCCAGATTGACCCAGCCAGCACACAGCCGATGGATGCGACCACGAAGATCGACATGCAGATCAACAGGACCGGTCTGCGCCCATATCGATCCGACAGAGGACCCATGATCAGTTGCAGCACAGCAGAAACCGCCAGATATCCCGCAACCGCCAGATTCATAAGGCCGTAATCCACCTGAAAGTCCACGCTCATATGCGCCAGCGATGGCAGGAACATATTCAGCGTCAGTACCGACAACGCCGTGGCAAAGACCAGCGTGACCAACGACGGAGGTGTTCGGGCTGTATGCATAATGGAACCGTGTGAAAACTTCAGGCAAATCAGCGCTAACACATCGAATGCCGGTTGAACATGCAAGCTGCTGGCGGCGGCATAACGGCTCTGCTAAGAGCAGCATATGTTACGGATTCAAGACATCACCTATGCCGTTGAAGGCCGCCCTTTGTTCGAGGGCGCAAGCGCAACCATCCCCGATGGCCACAAGGTTGGGCTAGTGGGGCGCAATGGCACCGGCAAGACCACCCTGTTTCGCTTGATCAGGGGGGAACTGGCGCTGGAATCGGGCAGTATCGCTGTCCCGAAACGGGCGCGTATTGGTGGCGTGGCGCAAGAGGTGCCCTCGTCCGATGCCTCACTGATCAATACCGTTCTGGCCGCCGATACCGAGCGCAGCGCACTGATGACTGAAGCCGATAGTGCCACGGACCCCGGACGCATCGCCGATATTCAGACCCGGCTGGCCGATATAGACGCCTGGTCGGCCGAAGCGCGCGCGGCCTCGATCCTCAAAGGGTTGGGGTTCGATGACGAGGATCAGCTGAAACCCTGTTCGGACTTTTCCGGCGGCTGGCGCATGCGCGTCGCGCTAGCAGCGGTGCTGTTCTCGCAGCCTGATCTGTTACTGCTGGACGAACCGACCAACTATCTGGATCTGGAAGGCGCGCTGTGGCTGGAAAGCTATCTGGCGAAATACCCGCACACGGTGATCATCATCAGCCATGACCGCGGCTTGCTGAACCGCGCTGTGGGGTCGATCCTGCATCTGGAAGACCGCAAGCTGACCTATTACGCGGTGCCTTACGACAAATTCGCCGAACGCCGCGCTGAACGTCTGGCACAGGCGGAATCGGAAAACACCAAGGCCAAGGCGCGCATCGCGCATCTGCAAAGCTTCGTGGATCGCTTTCGCTATAAGGCGTCCAAAGCAGTTCAGGCCCAGTCGCGCCTGAAGATGATCGAACGCATTCAGTTGGTCTCGACCCCGCAAGAGGCTGCTCTGCGCGCTTTTTCCTTCCCAGAACCCGAAGAACTGTCGCCCCCGATCATTCAGATCGAAGGCGGTGTGACGGGATACGGCGAGACCGAGGTGCTGCGCAGACTGAACCTGCGCATTGATCAGGATGACCGTATCGCGCTGCTGGGCAAGAACGGTCAGGGCAAATCGACCCTGTCCAAGCTGCTGTCTGATCGTCTGCCGTTGATGGCTGGCAAGATGAGCCGCAGCACCAAGCTGCGCATCGGCTATTTTGCACAGCATCAGGTGGATGAGCTGCATGTGGACGAGACGCCCTTGGATCATCTGCGCCGATTGCGCCCGAATGAAGCACCGGGCAAGTGGCGCTCGCGTTTGGCCGGGTTCGGATTGAATGCCGATCAGGCAGAAACCAAGGTCGGGCGGCTGTCCGGCGGTCAAAAGGCGCGCCTGTCGCTGCTGCTTGCCACCATCGACGCCCCGCATATGCTGATTCTGGACGAACCGACCAACCATCTGGACATCGAAAGCCGCGAGGCGCTGGTTGAGGCATTGACCGCCTATTCCGGGGCCGTAGTGCTGGTCAGTCATGACATGCACCTACTGTCGCTGGTGGCGGACCACCTCTGGCTGGTCTCGGACGGATCCGTCAAACAGTTTGACGGGGATCTGGAATCTTATCGGTCCCTACTGCTGGGCCGCGACAAACCTGTTAAGGAAAAGCCGCTGACGGCCAAGCCCAAACGCCCATCGCGCGAGGTGGTTCTGACCCTGCGCGCCGATCTGCGCAAATGTGAGGAACGGATCGAGAAATTGACGGATATGCACGAAAAACTCTCGGCCAAACTGGCGGACCCCAGTTTGTATGAAGACGACAAGATCAACGACCTGGCAATCTGGAACCGGAAATTTGCCGAGGTGGTCAAGGCCATGCAAAAAGCCGAGGCACTTTGGGTGGTTGCAGCAGAGCGGCTGGAACAGGCGGAGACCGCAGCATGATGGATACAGCCTTTCTCATAACCTCGTTTACAACATTGCTTGTGGTCATTGATCCGCCAGCACAAACGCCGATCTTTGTGGCCCTGACACAAGGCATGGACCGGCATGCGCGCTATACAATAGCGGTGCGCGCCTGTCTGACGGCGGCTGGGATTCTGGCCATGTTCGCCGCATTCGGCGAGGCGGTTCTGGGCTTTATTGGCATCTCGATGGAGGCGTTCCGCGTTGCGGGCGGCGTTCTGTTGTTCCTCACAGCGCTGGACATGCTGTTCGAACGGCGTACCAAGCGGCGCGAAAACAGCGCCGAAGAAGAAGAGCATCCTGATCCTTCGGTGTTTCCGCTGGGTATTCCTCTGATTGCAGGACCCGGCGCGATTGCCACAATGATCCTGCTGGCCGGGCAGCATCCGGGCATAGAGGGTCTGGCCGTGGTGATCGGCATGATGCTGATCGTAGTGGCGATGGTGTTCGTCACCTACCTGTCTTCAGGCGCGGTGGCACGAATTCTGGGCAAGACCGGGCTGAATGTGCTGACCCGCCTGTTGGGCATGCTGCTGGCGGCCTTGTCAGTTCAGTTTATCTTGGATGGGCTAAAAGCCTTTGGATTTGCGTCATAAATCCCCATATTGGATTCGAGTGACGCAGTAAGGTAGCGGTATGGACGGCGACAGCATCGCAAATCTGGCCTATCTTGGATTGCTGGGCGCAGCGGTCGTGGCCTGGTTTATCTCTCAGAACCGGCAAAGCCTGAACAAAACGTTGCAACAGGCTCTGGCCTGGGTGTTTATTTTTATCGGTATCATTGCCGCCTATGGACTGTGGGGCGATATCCGCAGCACTGTGGGCCCTGCCCCGCAGATGACCGTTACCGGCGAAAGCATTGAAGTGCCGCGCGCCTATGACGGGCATTACTATCTACCGGTTCTGGTCAACGGAGAACCCATCACCTTTTTGGTCGATACCGGCGCCAGCCAGATTGTGTTGAACGAGGCGGATGCCAGACGCATCGGTGTTGACCCCGATCAGCTGAACTATTTCGGGCGGGCCCTGACGGCCAATGGCGAGGTGCGCACCGCCCCGATACGGCTGGACAGCCTTGAACTGGGGCCCATCACGGATCGCAATGTCTCGGCCTGGGTGAATGAAGGGGCGCTAGATCAGTCCTTGCTGGGCATGGATTACCTGCACCGGTTCTCGAATATTCAATTCGCGGATGGGCGTCTGATCCTGTCGCGCTGATGCCCTCTCGATATTGAGAACATAATGAGAACATGCTAGAGTAATAGCATGTCCACACATCTTCTTGGCCGCAAGCCTGCACGACAAATGGCGGGGCTGCAGCTCCATCCGCAGATCACCCTGCAACTGGCCCGCGTGCACGAGGCCTGCGGCCCCGCCCGGCGCAGCTTTGCCATGTGGCTGGCCGGTCAGGCACAGGGGCCGGTGTTGTGGATTTCCCCCGCGTGGGAGGCAAGCCAGTTGCACCCAGGCGGGATGATGGCCTTTGCCGATCCTGCTCGGTTCCTGTTTGCCCGCCCCAACCATGCCGAGGACCTGCTGTGGTGCATGGAAGAAGCGCTGCGCAGCGGGGCAACCCCACTGGTGATCTGCGATCTGCCCGAGGCACCCGGCCTGACGCCGGTCCGACGGATGCATCTGGCCGCGGAACAAGGCGGCACGATGGGGCCAGCCCCGCTGGGCCTGTTACTGACCCCTGGCGATGGCGGCGCACAGGGGGTTGAAACCCGCTGGCACATGGCTGCGGATCATCACGCCGGGGTTCCCTGCTGGACCCTGACCCGCCGTCGCGCCCGCGCCCTGCCCCCGGTCAGCTGGCAGGCCACCCAGACCAAGACGCATGCCGGGCTGAACCTGACGCGGATCAAGGCCCAAGATGTGTATTGGGGGGAATAAGTTACGCGGCTCACGGCACTTGTGACTAGCCAAGTGCCACATCCAACCCTAGCGTTCCGGTATGAGCCATCCAATCCATGACAGCCGCTATTCTTGGCTTCGCCTTCTGATCACCCTCGCAATCGCTACGGTGGCGAATGTGGGCATGTGGGCGGTAATCGTCGTGATGCCCGCGATCGAGGCGCAATTCAGCGCCGGTCGGGCCGAAGCCTCATTTCCCTATGTCTTGTCGATGATCGGGTTTGCACTGGGGAACATGTGGCTGGGGCAACTGGTTGATCGGTTGGGCGTGACCAAGGCACTGATCGGTGCCGCCCTTCTGAGCGCGGTCAGCTATCTGTTGGCAACATGGGCGCCGAATATGCTGCTCTTGTCACTGGCCCATCTGCTGTTGGGGTTGGGCACGGCTGTTGGTTTTGGCCCTCTGATCGCGGACATCTCACACTGGTTCATGAAACGCCGCGGGATTGCGGTGGCGTTGGTTGCCAGCGGAAACTACCTGTCCGGGGCGATCTGGCCAACGCTTCTGTCAGGCATCCTTGCACGTGAAGGATGGCAGCAGGTCTATCTGACGCTGGCGGTCATAACGCTGCTCGTTGTCATCCCCCTGTCTCTGCTGCTGCGCCGGCAAGTCCCGATTGAGGCCCATCAGACCGCCGCCGCCAATGCCCAGATCAACGCGCGCAGCGTGGGAATATCGCCGCGCAGCTTGCAATACGTTCTTGGTCTGGCCGGAATCGGCTGTTGCGTGGCCATGTCGATGCCGCAGGTCCATATCGTGTCCTACTGCGTCGGGCTCGGATATGGCCCGGCGGTCGGGGCGGAGATGCTCTCGCTGATGTTGCTGGGCGGCGTGGTCAGCCGAGTGATCTCGGGGTTGGTCGCCGACAAGCTGGGCGGGTTGATGACATTGCTGGTCGGCTCTTTCCTGCAATGTATCGCCCTATTTCTGTTCCTTCCCTATGACGGGATGGCCTCACTTTACATTGTCAGCCTCATGTTCGGTCTGGCGCAGGGCGGCATTGTCCCCAGCTATGCGCTGGTCGTACGTGAATATATGCCCCCGCAAGAGGCCGGAGCACGCGTTGGCTTTGTCATGATGATGACCATCATGGGCATGGCACTGGGCGGATGGATGTCCGGCTGGATTTACGACTTAACCGGAAATTATCAACTGGCCTTTATCAATGGCATCCTCTGGAACGGGCTGAACATCGCTATCCTGCTGATGTTGCTAAGGCGATCGCGGCCCCGCAGGCAGGAGGTCATGATATGACCCAACTGACAAGGCGCGCTGTACTGTCCGGGTTGACCGCCCTTCCATTTGCGCACCCGGCTCTGGCCGGGTTGCGTCCCTATGAACTGGTCCGCAATGGCACTTCCGTAGATTTTACGTTCGAGCTGTCCGGCATCACACAGTCCGGAACCATGCCGATACAATCTGCAGATATCCGAATTGACATGACCGACCTGGCCAACAGCCGGGTGGATGTCTCGCTAAACGTCGCCAAGGCGCGCACCAACCTGCCCTTCGCCCGCAAACCGATGCTCAGCGCTGGGGTTCTGGACGCCACAGGATTTCCCACAATTAATTTCACCTCGACCGATATTCAGCTTGGCAACGGTGGGCGTATCTCGAACGGGGCCGAGATCACAGGAGATCTGACCTTGCGTGGCGTAACGCGACCAATCACATTGCGCGCCAATATATTTCGCCCGCCCGGCAGCGCCCGAGACAACTTGAATAACCTCTCCATCCAACTCAGCGGTTCACTGAACCGTCACGAATTTGGCGCCTCGGGTTATTCCGACCTCGTAAAGGAAACTGTTGGCCTTGATATCCGGGCCAAGATCAAAAAGACTGGATAGATCAAAAACGACGCCACAAAGTCGATAAGCCGCGCGCACCGCGCTGGAAATATCGCAATCTGAGCCCATCATGCGCACGATCATTTCCTTTGCCGCCCTATTTCTTTCCGTCATTCTGCTTCAACTGTCCACCGGTGGCGTTGGCCCGCTGGATGCGATTTCCGGCCTGACCCTGAATTTCACCACCGGGCAGATTGGCCTGTTGGGCTCGGCCCATTTCATTGGCTTCTTTGTCGGATGCTGGTGGGCCCCGCGCCTGATGGGAAGCGTCGGCCATTCGCGGGCATTTGCCGTTTGCACAGCTTTGGGCGCAATGGGGTTGCTGGGGCACACACTGACCGACGACCCCTATATCTGGGCGATGCTTCGGATCGCGTCAGGCGCCTGTGTCGCCGGGTGCTACACAGTGATCGAGGCCTGGCTGAACGCAAAGGTCACGAATGAGACGCGCGGGCGCGCCATGGGCACCTATCGCATCGTCGATATGGGCGCGTCCCTCTGCGCCCAGCTGATCATCGCAGTTCTGCCGCCAGCATCATATGTCTCGTATAATTTGCTGGCGATCCTGTGCTGCGCTGCCCTTTTACCACTGACACTGACACGCGCTAGCCAACCAGAAACACCAGACGCCCCGCGCCTGCGCCCCCAACTGGCATGGAATAGCTCTCCGCTGGCGGTGGCCGGCGTGATTGTTGCCGCGTTGAGTTCCGCGTCCTTTCGGATGGTTGGTCCTGTTTACGGGCAAGAAGTGGGGCTTGGCGTCGATCAGATCGCGTTCTTCCTGGCTTCCTTTGTCCTGGGCGGCGCGCTGGCTCAATATCCTATGGGATGGCTAGCAGACAAATATGACAGGCGCTGGGTTTTGATCTGGCTTTCTGTTGCCGCAGTCCTAAGCTGTGGCGTAACCATGGCCGCCAGTAACACCGGTACCGTTGGTGTTATGTTGTCTGCAAGTTTGTTCGGCTTTACGACCTTCCCAATATTCTCGGTCTCGTCCGCGCATGCCAACGACTTTGCGACAACCGAACAAAGGGTCGAGCTGTCGGCCGCCCTGATGTTCTGGTATGCGCTCGGAGCGATTGCGTCTCCCTATCTGTCATCCACACTTATTCAGTCCTTCGGACCCGGCGCGCTTTTCGCATTTGTGGCACTTGGCCACGTCTTCCTGATCATCTTTGGACTGGCGCGGATGCGCTCACGTCCGACCCCCGAAGAGCGCACCAACTATGTCTATTCGCCACGAACTTCTTTTACTATCGGGCGCCTGTTGAAACGTTCGCGCGAGAAGCAGTAAAAAGGGCCGGGAAATTCCCGGCCCATTCTTTTAGTGTTCGGTTCGAGGTTTCTGATCAACCACTTCGGCCTCATCTGCTGGTTTAACAGTGGGCTCTAGCGCGCCGTTGACGATGCCCCCGACCCCGTTTTCCATCGACAGGCCCAGCTCTTCGCCCAGCTTTTTCAACGCGGGCATCTGAACGGCCATGCCCATGATCGAATCCAGCGCCTGATTCACAACAGGCTTGTCACCACTCGCGGCTCCACCACCACCGGTTGCTCCAATCCCGCCGACCTGATGGATCTTGATCGAGTCGATCTTTTCGGCGGGCTTGACCATTTCCGCAATGATCGTCGGCATCGCCTCAATCCGGGCCAGATCAACCTTCAGACGGATTTGATCGACGGACAGGGCATTGTCAGCCTCGACAATCGCGCGCTTACCTTCCGCTTCGGCCAGCATGTCGTTCTTCTTGGCCTCGGCCCGAATGTTCAGCGCATCCGCTTCGGCTTGCGCCTCTTCGCGGCGCGCCTCAGCACGGTCAGCGGCGGCCTCTTTCTCGGCCTGGGCGGCCAGACGGATGGCTGTGGCCTGACGTTCCGCCTCACGCGTCGCTTCGATCAGAACGATCTGCTTCTGTCGCTCGGCCTCGGCCACCTGACGGGCGGTAACCACCGCTTCGGTCGCTTTGGTCGCCTCAGCGCGGGCCAGATCGGCAGAGGCACGGGCGCGGCTTTCCTCTTCGGATTTCTGCGCGATGATGATCTGACGCTCTTGCTCGGCAACCTCCAACTCACGCTCTTTCGAGATCTCGGCCTCACGGATTTTACGCTCGCGTTCAATGTCAGCCGCTCGAATTGCTTCCTCGCGCGCAATCCGGGCACGCTCGGTTTCACGTACAGAATCCTCGGTCCGCGCGGCGATCTCGGCCTCTTGCGCCACGCGCAGGGTTTCGATCTGTTGCGTCTGTTCGATGCGGGCCTGCTCTTCGTCCTTGTCGATCAACAGCTTCTGACGCTGAGCTTCCATCGCTGCACGGCGCACTTCCACCTCGGCATCCGCATCAATCTGCGCGCGCTCTTTTTTCGAGGTCGCAATCACCTCGGCCAGCTTGCGCATACCCACGGCGTTAAAGGCGTTGTTTTCATCCAGCGCTTCGAACGGTGTCTGATCCAGCGCGGTCAGCGAGACCGATTCCAGCGACAGGCCGTTTTTCAGAAGGTCTTCGGACACCGCATTCTGCACCTCTTGCACAAAGTCAGCGCGGTTTTCATGCAGACCGTCCATGGTCATCTGCGCAGCCACGGCACGCAGACCGTCGATCAGCTTGCCTTCGATCATCTCACGCAGCTGTTCGACATCGAATGTACGGGCGCCCAGGGTTTGGGCCGCGCGTGCGATGCCCTCTTCCGTGGCCATGACCGAGACATAGAACTCGACCCCCACGTCAACACGCATCCGGTCTTTGGTGATCAAAGCGGCCTCGGCGCTGCGCTGCACCTCAAGACGCAGGGTCTTCATGTTGACGGGGCTGACCTCGTGCAAAAGCGGCACGACGATGACGCCACCATCCATGATGACTTTCTTACCACCAGCACCGGTTTTCACCAGGCTCACCTCGCGGGTTGCGCGGCGGTAGAGTCGGGCCAGTACAAGGCCGATGAACATAACGACCGCTAAAATGGTCACAACTGTGACGGCTAGGAATGTAAGTTCCATGCAAATTCCTCCGAGATTGGGGTTTGATATTTAGTTAGTTTGACAAGCCGACCAGAACGAACCGGTCTTGCCGTCGGTCGCGCAGGACAAGCACTTCAGTGCCTTGTTCCAGCGTATCCTTGTCCTGCAGGGGCTCAGCGCGCAGGTAATGCGCATTGCCAAAGCGATCCATGACCCGCACTTCGGCCGGGCGGCCACGCGATGCTGTCCCTTGCGAGATGAAACCGCGACGGCGGGCCAGCATCCGTTCGGACATAGCCTCGGTCTCGGTTTTCGGCAGCAGGCGGGCAAAGACCGCGCTAAAGCCACGCGCAAACCAGATGCCTAAGGCCCCAGCCGGGATCGCAGCCATCCATGAGGGCAGATCAAAGCCCATCACATCACGCAGGCCCAGCTGCAAGCCGATGCCAGACAGGCCGAAACCAGCCAGCAGAACCACCAGCCAGATCATGAACGGCACTTTGCCAAAGCCCAGCCAGCTTGCAGGACCGTCCGAGGTCACAACCGGCGTTTCCGCCGCAACCTCGGCCAGCTCGAACTCACCCAGATCGACATCCGCGTCCAGATCAAGCTCGAAATCACCGATATCCAATTCCGGAGCGTCAACCAGATCAAGGTCAACGTCGCCCTCACCCGCCATCAGGCTTCCACCCAGCATCAGCGCCACCAGTTCCAGCCCCAAAAGGCCAAACAACAGAGCAATCGCGATGGTAAAGGGCACAAATGCACCCTCGAGTAGAAAACTGAACATCAGTGGGCCGTCTCCGTTATTGTATACGATGGTATGCAGTAAATATGGGGAGTCATGACAAAGTTTCAAGAGGTTGTGATTCTATATTTCAACCTATGGGTAATTGACACGGTGACACAGCGGCAGTCGGGAAACCCGTTCTTTGGGGATTTTTCCGTGCATGGGGCCGGAAAGTTGCATCCGTGCAAAAGCCGGGCTTTTGCTGGGCTGTGACATAAGATAGACGGGCCTGCAGTTACATACGCGGAAACGGAACATGGCTCGGATTCTCATCACCTCGGCGATCCCCTACATCAACGGGATCAAGCACCTCGGCAATCTGATCGGCTCGCAACTGCCCGCCGACCTGTATGCGCGGTATCAGCGCGGCCGGGGGAATGAGGTCATGTTTCTCTGCGCCACCGACGAACACGGCACCCCCGCCGAGCTGGCCGCCGCCAAGGCAGGCAAGCCGGTCGCCGAATACTGTGCCGAGATGCATGGCGTGCAGGCCGATATCGCACAGCGCTTTGGCCTGAGCTTTGATCACTTTGGCCGCTCATCCAGCCCCCAGAACAAGGCGCTGACCCAGCATTTCGCAGGCAAATTGGATGACGCCGGGTTGATCCGCGAAGTGAGCGAGAAACAAGTCTATTCCCACGCCGATGGGCGCTTTCTTCCTGACCGCTATATTGAAGGCACCTGCCCCAACTGCGGGTACGACCGTGCACGTGGCGACCAGTGCGAAAACTGCACCAAGCAACTGGATCCGACCGACCTGATCGAGCCGCGCTCGGCCATTTCCGGTTCGACCGACCTTGAGGTGCGCGAAACCAAGCACCTGTATTTGCGCCAGTCATCAATGAAGGATCAACTAAACGCCTGGATCGACTCCAAGACCGATTGGCCGATCCTGACCACCTCGATCGCCAAGAAATGGTTACATGACGGCGACGGCCTGCAAGACCGTGGCATTACCCGCGATCTGGACTGGGGCGTGCCGGTCAAGAAGGGCGATCAGGACTGGCCCGGCATGGAGGGCAAGGTCTTTTACGTCTGGTTCGACGCGCCGATCGAATACATCGCCTGCGCCAAGGAGTGGGCTGATGCGACCGGCAAGCCGGATGCCGAGTGGGAGCGCTGGTGGCGCACTGACAAAGGTGCCGATGACGTGCGCTATGTTCAATTCATGGGTAAGGACAACGTGCCTTTCCATACCCTGTCCTTCCCGGCGACCATTCTAGGTTCGGGAGAGCCGTGGAAGATGGTCGACCATCTGAAATCCTTCAACTACCTGAACTATGACGGCGGCCAGTTCTCGACCAGCCAAGGTCGCGGCGTATTCATGGATCAGGCACTGGACATCTTGCCCGCCGATTACTGGCGCTGGTGGCTGCTGAGCCATGCGCCTGAAAGCAGCGATAGCGAATTCACCTGGGAGAACTTCCAGCAATCGGTGAACAAGGACTTGGCCGATGTGTTGGGCAACTTCGTCAGCCGGATCACCAAGTTCTGCCGCTCAAAATTCGGCGAGGCGGTGCCCCAAGGCGGCACCTATGGCGACCGCGAGCAGGCCCTGATCGAGGAGCTGACCCGCCGCGTCCGCGCCTATGAAGGGTTCATGGAGGCGATGGAAGTTCGCAAATCCGCCCAGGAATTGCGCGCCATCTGGGTTGCCGGGAACGAGTATCTTCAATCCGCGGCACCCTGGTCGACCTTCAAGGAAGATCCCGAACAGGCCGCGGTACAGGTGCGTCTGGGTCTGAACTTGATCCGGCTCTATGCCGTGCTCAGTGCGCCGTTCATTCCCGAAACCAGCGCCCGTATGCTGAGCGCGATGAACACGCTGGATACCGCCTGGCCTGACGATGTTGCGGCGGCCCTGTCCGCCCTGCCCGCAGGCCACGACTTTGCCGTTCCCGATGTTCTGTTCGCCAAGATCACCGACGAACAGCGCGAAGACTGGCAGGACCGTTTTGCAGGTGTCCGCACCTAAGACACCCGACCGGGAAAAAAATACAGGGGGCTTAACGGCCCCCTTTTTCATTTTGCATTTGATCCAGATTGCCGGAAACGCCCTTGCCAGATCAGGAAACTAGCCCTGGCCGATTTACGTAAACCTGCCACCCTACAGAAAAATATCCTTGGGTAAGCGATTGCCTTACGGGCTAACACGCTTGAGAAACCTACCAAAACCAGCCATCCTCACAAAGAGTTTAGGCGACTCGGACCGCTGGCGGCGACCCGAGTTGTGTCCAGTTTTTGTTTCAATGGGGCTTCTGCCATGATCCTTGCATCAACACTTTTCAGCTTTCGACCGAATGACCCCATAGCCAAATCCGTTTGGTATGCCGCAGCTTTGGCCCTATGTGGGTTGGTGGTGCCAGCTGCCGCGCAGGATAAAAGTGACGCCCCACCGCCCAAAGTGTCCATCGCAGCGGCCTACACACAAGAAATCACGGACGAGGCGACTTTCATCGGTCGAGCTGAGGCGCTGAACAAGGCCGATATCGTCGCCCGGGTCAGCGGTTTTCTGGACAGTCAGAATGTTGAAGACGGCGCGATGGTGAATGAAGGCGACCTTATGTTCACGATCGAGCCGGACCTGTATCAGGCGACACTAGATGCACGGAATGCCGATCTGGACCGTGCCGAAGCAAATCTTGAGCTCGCCAAAGTTGACCTGGCCCGTAAAGAAGAACTTTACAAACGCGATGCCACTCCGGAAAGCGAACGGGATATCGCCCGTGCCAACGAACTTGTGGCCATTGCCGAAGTCAAAGCCGCGAAAGCCGCGATCCAACAGGCCGAACTTGATCTGAGCTATACTAAGGTCCACGCACCGTTCACCGGCCGTATCGGGCGGGTCGCTATCAGCGTCGGGGACGTTGTCGGCCCGAACAACCCACCATTGGTGAATATCGTCAGCGAGGCACCAGTGTATGTGAATTTCTCGTTGAACGAGAAACAGTTTACCTCGGTTCTTGAACAATATGGCGAGAATGCATCGTCGCTGGCCGAAAGCCCCAAAAGCCCGAATGTGCATGTAACACTGCCCAATGGATCGGACTTGGGCGAAACAGGTTCGATTGTTTTCGTTGACAACCGTATCGACCCGCTAACTGGAACGATTGCAATGCGGGCCGAATTCACAAATGCCGACCGGCTGATCCTCGATGGTCAGTTTCTGAGCGTTCATATCGAAGCGCTGGAGCCGACCTTGCAGGTTCTGATCCCGCAGGCGGCCTTGTCACGTGATCAGCGCGGTGATTTCGTTCTGGTCGTTAACGATAAGCAAATGGTCGAACAGCGCTATATCACCACCGGCGACAATGTCGGAACTGCTGTGATTGTTCTGGACGGCCTGCGCGAAGGAGAAAGCGTGATCGTCGAGGGCCTTCAGCGCGTGCGCCCGGGTGTGGCAGTGGATGCTGTCACCGCATCCGAGCAGCCGGGAGAGTAACAGATGTTCTCATCCCTGTTCATCAGCCGGCCCAAGCTGGCCCTAGTTATTTCGCTTGTCCTGACGATCATGGGCGGGATCGGCTATATGGTTCTGCCGGTCGCCCAGTTTCCTGATATTACGCCACCGGTCGTCAGCGTTTCCGCCACCTATACCGGTGCCAATGCCGAAACGGTCGAGAACACCGTCGCCGCGCCGATCGAGGCGCAGGTCAACGGCGTGGATGACATGATCTACATGACGTCCACCTCTTCGGATAACGGCTCGTATTCGTTGAATATTACCTTCGAAGTCGGCACCGATCCCGACATTGCATCCGTCAACGTGCAGAACCGCGTTGCGCAGGCCATGTCTTCGCTTCCGTCAGAGGTGACTTCGTCGGGTGTCGTTACGCAGAAGGCATCGACCAATATGCTGATGCTGGTCACGCTGACCTCACCCAAAAGCACCTATGACAGTGTATTCTTGTCGAACTACGCTTCGATCAACCTGAAAGATGCGTTGGCGCGGGTACAGGGTGTTGGTAAAGCCGATGTTCTGACCAACCTTGAATATGCAATGCGGATCTGGATGGATCCCGACAAGATGACCGCCCTGTCGATTTCACCGGGTGATGTCATAGACGCTATCCGAGAACAGAATATCGAAGTGTCTGCCGGTTCGATAGGCTCGCCGCCTGTCCCTGAGGGACAGACATTTCAATATACGATCAAGACCAAGGGCCGGCTGACCTCGGCCGCTGAATTCGGCAATATTGTCATCCGTACTGGTGATGCAGGGGCAATCGTACGCATAAGGGACATTGCCAGAACCGAACTTGGAGCGCAGTTCTATTCGGCTTCGGGTTATTTCCAGGCAGAACCCGCAACGGTTATCGGTATCTATCAAGCCCCCGGTGCCAATGCGTTGGCTGTTTCAGATCGTGTTCAGGCCGAATTGGACCGGCTGTCGCGTTCGTTCCCAACAGATGTTGAATATCAGGTACCCTTCAACACGACAGACTTCGTGGAACAATCTCTGAACGACGTGGTTTCCACCCTGATGCTGACGTTCGTTTTGGTGATTTCGGTCGTATTTGTCTTTTTGGGCAGTTGGCGTGCCACGATCATTCCGGCGGTTGCTATTCCTGTTTCGCTGATTGGCACGTTCGCGTTCCTGCTGGCGTTTGGGATGTCCCTGAACACAATTTCTTTGTTCGCGCTTGTACTGGCCATCGGGATCGTGGTCGATGATGCCATCGTGGTGGTTGAAAACGTTGAACGCATTATCGCCGACGAAGGGTTGTCCCCGCCTGAGGCGACACGGAAAGCAATGGGCCAAATCACCGGACCCGTCATCGCAACCACACTGGTTCTGCTGGCCGTTTTTGTGCCCGTAACCTTTATGCCTGGCATCTCGGGGCGACTGTATTCTCAGTTTGCAGTCACCATCTCGACTGCGGTCGTGATTTCGTCAATCAACGCTTTGACCTTGTCTCCGGCGCTTTGCGGATTGGTTCTGCGCGCACGCTCGGGTCCGCCCAAAGGTATTCTGGCCCTGTTTGAGCGTTTCATCGGAACGCTGCGTGACGGTTATGTTGTCATTGTGCGCAAACTGTTAATTCTGCCAGTCGCCGGACTGGGCGTCATCGTTGTTCTGGCAATGGGTACAGGGACGATCATGTCGAACACATCAAGCGGTTTTATTCCGCTTGAAGACAACGGCTATCTCTTTGTGGACATCCAGTTGCCAGATGCGGCAACGCTGGAACGCACCGAGACTATCGCAGGTCGGGTCGACGACCAGATCCGCGATATCTCGGGGGTCGCCAGTACGGTTCTGATCAACGGGTTTTCGCTGCTGAACGGCACAACCACAAATGGAGCGACCGTTTTTGTGAACCTCGACAACTGGGACGAACGGCAAGATCCCGACCTGTCTGCCGATGCCATTCTGGGCAAGGTTCTGGCGATTGCAAATGGCGAATCCGCAGCTTCGATCGTGGCCTTCAACCCGCCACCGATTCAGGGCCTCGGCATGTCAGCCGGTGTGGAAATGGAGGTTCAGCAAGTCGGGGGCGGTACGCCTCAGGATCTGGCCTCGGCCGTTGGGTCCTTCGTCTATGCTGCAAACCAGCGACCCGAGATTGGTCAGGCCTATACAACATTCCGGGCCAATGTTCCTCAGCTATTTGTCGATCTGGACCGTGAGAAAGCGAAAACCCTGGAAGTGTCTGTTGCTGAGATTTTCCAGACGATGCAAGCCCAACTAGGCTCGTACTATGTGAACGATTTCAACCTGTTTGGCCGCGTCTACCGCGTGATGATTCAGGCCGAGGGGAGCTATCGGAACAAGGTCGAAGATATTTCGAACCTGTATGTGCGCTCGACCAAGGGCGATATGGTTCCATTGGGTACGTTGATCGACGTGGAAAACGTGTTGGGGCCAGTCCTGTTAAAACGGCATAACCTGTTCCGTTCGGCAACAGTTACAGCTGTACCTGCGCCAGGGCTGTCCAGTGGCGATGCTATCACTGTGATGACAGAAGAATCCGCCAACGCCCTACCCTCGGGATACGCGTTTGAATGGACAGGCACCGCACAACAGCAGCTTGCATCCGGCAGCCTTGTGATCATTATCCTCGGGCTTGCTGTCCTGTTCGCTTATTTGTTCCTGGTGGGGCAATACGAAAGCTGGTCGATGCCGGTGTCCATTCTTCTATCGGTTATTGTTGCCCTGTTCGGGGCGGTTGCGGCGGTGGCCATCGTGGGCAGCGACATAAACCTGTACACGCAGATCGGGATGATCATGCTGGTGGGGCTTGCGTCGAAGAACGGTATCCTCATCGTTGAATTCGCAATGGAACAGCGTGCCAATGGCCTTTCGATCAAAGATGCTGCAGCCGAAGCCGCCCATCAACGTTTCCGCGCGGTGATGATGACTGCCCTCTCCTTCCTGTTGGGTGTTGTACCGTTGCTTGCCGCGAATGGCGCGGGTGCGGCTAGCCAGAAGGCCATCGGTGTCGCCGTCTTTGGCGGAATGCTGGCGGCAACTCTGGTTGGCGTTATCCTTGTGCCGGTACTTTACGCCCTGATGCAGGGGCTGAGGGAATGGCTCAAAGGGACAAAGAACGACCCCGACCCTTCGGAAGAAGCCGCATAAATCAAAAAAAGCCCCGCCAAAAACGCGGGGCTTTTCTTTAATGGGCCAGGCGCTTTTCGATCCAGCGCTGGATGGCAGCGATCTGATCGGCATCAAGTCTTAGGCCCAGCTTGTTTCTGCGCCAGATGGCATCTTCAGCGCAGCGCACATATTCCTTGGTGACCAGCCATTCCATTTCGCGTTCGGTCAGAGTCGCCCCGAACTCTTCCCCCAGATCCTCAGCGGTCTTTGCATCGGCCAGAATAGCGCGCGCCTCGGTTCCATAGGCGCGCACCAGCCGTTCCGCCCATGTGCGATTCAAAAAGGCATAGTCGAATTCCAGACCGGCAATAAGGTCTTGCACTGCGCTAACGGGGAAATCGCCACCCGGCAAAGAAACACCAGCGGTCCATGGACCGGGCAAATCCGGGAAGTACTCAGCGATTTTCTCAAGCGCACTTTCGGCCAATCTGCGATAGGTCGTAATCTTGCCGCCGAAAACATTCAAAACCGGAGCGCCGCCAAGCCCATTGACCTTGAGAGTATAGTCTCTGGTCGCGGCCGTTGCGCTGCTGGCCCCATCGTCATACAGAGGGCGCACACCGGAATAGGTCCAAACGATGTCTTCGCGGGTCACAGGCTGCTCAAAATATTTTGACGCAAATGCACACAGATATTCCTGTTCAGACTCGGTACAGACTGGAGGAACCGATGGGTCTGGGTGATCCTGATCAGTTGTTCCAATAAGGGTGAAATCTCTCTCATAGGGAATGGCAAAGATGATGCGTCCGTCTTCACCTTGGAAGAAATAGCATTTGTCATGGTTGAATAACCTGTGGGTTACGATATGGCTGCCGCGGACCAACCGAACCCCCTCGCGCGAGTTCACGTGGATTTTTTCCTGGATGATATCGCCAACCCAGGGCCCACCGGCATTGATCAACATCTTTGCCAAGACGATACGGGTTTCGTCATTTTGGTTATCGCGGATCGTCACATGCCAAACATCATCCACCCGCTCGGCTGAAAGAACTTCGGTCCGAACCAGAATATCGGCGCCACGGGCCTCGGCATCACGGGCATTCAGAACAACCAGACGGGAATCTTCGATCCAGCAGTCGGAATACTCATAGGCGGTTTCGAACCTGTTTTGCAGCGGGACACCTTCAGGTGCGGAACGCAAATTCAGCGCAGAGGTCCCGGGTAGAATTTTCCGCCCTCCAAGGTGATCGTACATGAACAGGCCCAGACGGATCAGCCAGGCCGGGCGACGACCGCGCATCCAGGGCATCACCATGCTCAGCAGGCGCGAGGTCGGCGTGTCCGAGTCAAAGCGCATCCCATCGTGGTACGGAAGCACAAAGCGCATCGGCCAACTGATATGCGGCATTGCCCGCAGCAAGGTCTCACGCTCGATCAGCGCCTCGCGGACCAGTCGGAATTCAAAGTACTCAAGATACCGTAGGCCGCCGTGGAACAGTTTGGTCGAGGCCGAGGACGTGGCCGATGCCAAGTCGTTCATCTCGGCCAATGTCACCGACAATCCCCGCCCGGCCGCATCACGCGCGATCCCGCAACCGTTAATACCGCCACCGATGATGAATAGGTCAGTAACCTGGCCAGTCTGCTGTGCCATTTGCAGGTCAGTCCTTTTGCTGAAAACGTGCGGCAATTAACCCGTTCGATACTCGGTTCGTCAATGTGGATTTTCGTTTTTTTTCGCGTAACGAACAAGACTAGCGATTTTTTGTTGTTGTCCAAACGATGTTTGATTTCTGCCGGTTGCAATATTGCGAAAAAAGGAACAAAAACGAAAGAACCCAATAACCGGAGCTTCCCTTGTCTCTTTCGTTCCGCCAGTCAGACATCATAGAAATCGCCAAGCAGAATGGTCGCGTCATGGTCGAGGATCTGGCGTTGCAGTTTGGTGTCACGGTCCAAACGATCCGGCGCGATCTTTCCGAGCTTGCGGAATTGGGCAAGCTGGACCGGGTTCATGGCGGCGCGGTCCTGCGATCCGGCGTTTCGAATATCGGTTACGAGGACCGGCGCGCCCTGAATGCTGAAATCAAGACCCGTATCGCACAGGTTTGCGCTGCCAACATACCGGATGGTGCATCGCTTTTTTTGAACATCGGTACATCGACCGAGGCTGTAGCGCATCAGTTGCTAAACCACAAAGATCTTATGGTGGTAACAAATAACATGAATGTCGCGCGTATCCTGGTGGAAAACACGAACTGCCAGATCGTCGTCGCCGGTGGTGTTCTGCGCCGGTCGGACGGTGGTCTGATCGGCAACCTGACCAATTCAACGATTGAACAATTCAAGTTCGATTATGCGGTAATCGGGTGTTCCGCACTGGACGCCGATGGTGATCTTCTGGATTTCGATTTCCAAGAAGTCCGTGTCAGCCAGACTATCATTGCACAGGCCAGACACAGCTTTCTGGTTGCCGATCATTCGAAATTTCAGCGCTCGGCCCCTGCCCGTATTGCCTCGATGTCCGAAGTTGACGTTTTCTTTACAGATCAACCTCTTCCAAGTGGGCTTGCACGTAAATGCAAGGAATGGGGAACGCGGGTCGTATACAGCTGCCGAACCACCGGAGATTCGCATTAAACGCGTAATTCCAAACGTGGTTCTTGTCATAGGCGACCGGCCCTGACAGTATCGCAACATATTGCAATCAGTGCACGGCAAGGGGGAGATCCGGGCCATGATCGCGCTTTTATTTGCGTTACTCACAGCCACTATGGGGCTGAATTATTATAGAAAAACCAAAGCGGCCAATGTTGTGTTCTTCATCACCATGGCCCTAAGTGTTTATTGGCTGAAGTTTCATGCCACCAGCCAACTGACCATTCAGCTGTAGGAGGCCACAATGACACCCGAGCTTTCCCGCACCCTGAACGCGTTGGGAACCCTGGCGGTCAGCCTCGTTCTTGTGCTGGCCTTCGGATACCAGCTGGCGCTGAACGAACTGCCCTGCCCGCTTTGCTTATTGCAACGGGTCGGGTTCGTAGCGGTGGGCGTTGGTTTGGGCCTGAACCTGCTATACGGAGCCCGGCCCCAGCATTATGCGTTGATGTTGCTTGCGGCACTGTTTGGGATCAGCGTTTCCGTTCGCCAGATCTTGCTGCATATCGTACCGGGTACCGGCCACTATGGTTCGCCTGTTTTTGGGTATCACTACTACACATGGGCCGCGATCTGCTTTTTTCTGATCCTGCTGGGCACGGCAATCATGCTGCTTTTCGACCGTCAATATCAGGACACAACCGTCGATCAACCACGGTTCGGGGGCAGTACGCTGGCCAAAACCGCGTTCTTTGTGATGCTAGGGCTGGCCGCGCTGAATGCGGGGTCGACCTTGTTGGAATGTGGCCCAGGTATCTGCGCTGACCCGCCGACAAGCTACAAATTGATTGACGAACTGGACACCAACAACTGAGGATGGATAAACCTTCCCTCATGGAGGCATCGGAATGGGACTACTGGGGCAGCCGCTAGGCTATTATGACTATCTTACATTTATAGCACTTATACTGCTGCTGGCCGCTGTAATGGCGCTGTTTCTGTTCATAATGGGACTGCCCGGCCGCATCGCAATCAAACGCAACCATCCCCATGCCGAGGCAGTCAAGATCATGGGCTGGATGGGGTTTCTGGCCGTCGTTCCCTGGATTCACGCCTTTATGTGGGCTTTCCACGATGCAGCCACTGTCGATATCCGCCGTATGCCTGATGATGAACGCGATGCGATACGGAAGGACATCAAACGGTTAGGCGGTGATCTGACCGAAGAATATCGCGATCCACTGGACCCGGACGAAACACAAAAAAGCTAAGGCTAAAGGAAGTCCCACAATATGTTTGTCGCTCTTGGCATTACGCTTTTCTACATCATTTTTGTCTGGCTGATCTTCTTCAAACTACAATGGCTTAAGTTCAGTATCGCCTGGGGCATCGTTTCCTTCTGGGTGGGTGCTCATCTGTTATTGATCTTTATGGTTGCGCTGCGGTTCTTCCAGCCATTTTCGATCGACAGCCACGTGGTTCGCTCAACCATACAGATCGTACCGCGCCTGACTGAACCAACCATCCTTTCCGAGGTTCTGGTCGAGCCGAATACAGAGGTGAAGAAAGGGGATCCGCTGTATCGGTTCGACGACACCGTCTTTGCGCTTGAATTCGAAGAGGCATCCGCACAGTTGGTTGCAGCCCAGCAGAACGCCAAAATTCTGGAACAGGATGTGATCGTCGCGGGTGAAGCCGTCGAGCGAGCCAACGCGCAACTGGCATATGCACTGACCCAGCAGGCACGGTATGAAAACCTTGTCCCTGCGGGTGGTGCCCGAGAGGATGAGCTGGATCGCTGGAACGAGCAGGTCACGGAAGATCAGGCCAAGATAAAAGAGGCCGAAGCCAATCTGGAAAAGGCAAAGCTGGCGCTGGATTCGCAGATCGACGGGGTCAATACCGGAATCGTTCAAGCTCAGGCTCAGTTGGAAAAGGCCCGGTACTTTCTGGACAATACTACGATCTACGCGCCCGAAGATGGTATGATCGTTTCACAACAGGCACGCCCGGGTCTGGTTGTCGGTGATATCCGATTGGGCGCAATCGCCAGCTTTGTGACCAAGGAAAACCCCTATATTCTCGCCACTTACCGGCAGCAGAACCTGAAATTTGTGAAACCCGGGCAACAGGTTGAGGTCGCGCTGGACTTATATCCCGGAGAAATCCTGACCGGCAAAGTCGAGGCAATCTGGTGGGCAACCCGCCAGGGTCAATATCTGCCATCAGGCCGCCTGCCCGGATTTGAACTGCCAAAAATTCCTGGACATATTGCCGTGCAGATTTCGGTCGATATTCCAGATGGCCACGTCTTTCCCGCCGGTGGACATGCCGCGGTGGCAATCTATACCGGCCAGGGCAAAAGCTTTGAGTTCCTGCGGCGCATCAATATCCGCCTCTATTCCTTCGCAAACTTCATCCGACCACTGGACATTTAAGGACACGCTGTATGACACGGGCCAGGCTAAACCGCAGTTTGATGGGCACAGCCCTGTGTGCCGCGCTGCTGGTGGGATGCGCACCTGTCGGTCCTGATTTTGTGCGACCGAACTCTCCGGTCGTGAAGGAATGGATCGAGGTAAACAACCCCTCAGTCGGTTCCAGCGGCCTCACCTCGCGTAGTGCCCCTGTGGCAAAATGGTGGGAGACCTTCAACGACGCCACTTTGAACCGGTTGATCGCCGAAGCCTATGCCCAGAACCTGGCGCTACAGGTGGCCGGTGCACGCGTATTACAGGCCCGCGCACAGCTTGGGATTGCCTTTGGTGAGCTTTACCCCCAATCGCAGGCCATCGGAGGTTTGATCGAGCGGCGCCAGATCAGCGATAATATCGGGCCGATTTCCGATATCAATCGGATCATCCCTCTGGATACCGAATTCTCGACCTCTCAGGTTGGCTTCGACGCCCAATGGGAACTGGATGTGTGGGGGCAGCAACGCCGGGGTGTGCAGGCCGCACGATCCAATCTGGCACTTCAGGTCGCTAATTACGATGACGCTCTGGTCACGCTGACCGGCGATGTAGCAGCGTTATATGTAAGCTTCCGCGCGCTGCAAGAAACTCTGTTCGTGGCACGAGAGAATATCAAACTGCAGCAGGATTCGGTTGATCTGACCCAGCTGCGTTTCAACAACGGCGTCACCACTGAACTGGATGTGCAAGAGGCCACCGCCCTGCTGAACAATACCATGGCGCTGGTGCCGGAAATTGAAAGCGATCTTCAGCAGACCAAGAATGCTTTGGCTGTTTTACTGGGAACAACACCCTCGCGCATGGCCGGGTTGCTGGGTAATTCCGGTCGTATCCCTTCGGCCCGATCCAACGTCGCCGTTGGAGTACCAGCGGAATTGCTGCGCCGACGCCCGGATGTACGCGCCGCAGAACTGGCCGCTGCCACACAGTCTGCGCAAGTTGGGATCGCGATTGCTGACCTGTATCCCCAGTTCATCCTGTCCGGTTCGATCGGCCTGCAGGCCTCGGGCAGTCAGGACCTGTTTTCATCCGCCAGCAATACTGGGCTGGCCAGTGCCGGAGTGGTCTGGAATGTGCTGAATTATGGGCGGATCAAGAATAATGTCCGCGCCCAGGACGCAGCTTATCAGGCATTGATCGCCAACTATCAAAACACCGTCCTGACCGCCTATTCCGAGGTCGAAAGTGCTATGGTCGCCTATACGCAATCACGCAAACAGGTGACATTCTACCAAAACAGCGTCACCGCATCGCGCAAAGCTGCCGAGATAGCGGTGAACCAATACCGGGATGGCATCGCCAGCTATTCCCGCGTTCTGAACACGCAAACCGCATTGCTGCGATCACAGGCCAACCTGATCGAAGCCCGCCAACAGGTTTCGAGCAATCTGGTTGCAGTCTACAAAGGTTTAGGCGGTGGTTGGCAAATCCGGCAAAATCAGGAGTTCCTGCCGGAAACCGTGCTGGCCGAAATGGCCTATCGCACCGATTGGGGAGACCTGCTGCAACAGGCTCCGACCCAAGCGAGCCTGAACTGAGCGCTATTTCGTCAGACCGCGCAAACCGCCCGAAATCAGAATGTTGACCTCGTACAGAATACGCGGCGCGGCCAGTCCTCCGGGGCTGGCCAAATAGTTCGGGCTCCATTCTGGTTCGAATTTCTGCTTGAACGAGCGCAGCCCCTCGAAGTGATAAAACTGTTCGCCATGTTCATAGACAAAGCCGCCAATGCGGTTCCACAGCGATGCCAGTTGCCGGTTTTCGATCCCGGAAAACGGTGCCGCCCCCAGCGAGAACCAGTGGAACCCCTGCTCGGCCCCCCATGACATCATCTCGGCAAACAGCGCGTCCATAACAAAACTTGGGCTATCTGGTTCATACCGCATCAGATCCAGCGACAGTTCTGATTTTTGCCCGCCCTGAAACAGGTTAGCAAACGCGACGATCTCACCTGTTTCGCCATTCCGCAGCACCGCGTGGTCGAAATAGGACAGATAGGTTTCATCAAATCCGCCAAGCGCAAAACCTTTCTCGGCCCCAGCTTTTTGTGCCAGCCAGTCATCCGAAATCTTGCGCAACTCGGGCAGGATCAGGGTTAGTTCCTGTTTTGGAATAATCTCGAAAACATACCCTTCGCGTTCGGCCCGGTTCTTGGCCTGACGGAACCGCTTGCGGGATTTTCCGTCCAGCGAAAAATCTTTCAGCGGCACCCGCGCTACTTCGCCAATTTTCAGGATCGACAGGCCAAGGTCTAGAAAGGTCGGCAGGTATTTGGTGGAAACGCTGTAGAAGGCACAAAGTTTACCCTCACGGTCCGCCATCTCGCGCAGCTGCCATATCAGCTGTTTACCGGCGGTTTCATCCCCTACTGGCTCACCTTTGGTGACTAGCGCGTTGCCGGTATCGGCATAGGCCAGAAAAGCGGTTTCATCCGGCGCGATCAGGAATTGTTTGTCCCCGGTCAAAGATATCTGGGATTCTGTGTCTTCGCTTTCCATCACCAGACGCTCGACTACTTCGGGGATTTCTGTGCGGACTGGAACAGGAATCTCGCGCCCGAACAGTGAGCTAACGGCAACCACCCCAAGGATGACCGCAACCACAAGGCTGGATCGTAGGAAACGCGAGGCGTCGCCGTTCCAGGCAAACTCCCACCACAGGGCATTTTGATATTCGACATGGGAATAAGCAAACAGACCCACCCAAAAGATCACGGCAAGCAATGCAAGAACGCTGACCAGCCAGGGTATGTTCAACCTGAAGATCGACGCGCCGCTAACCCGATAGAACGCATCCCGGAACATGGCCAGCAGAACGATGCTACCCACCATGCTGAGCGCTTCGTGCGTATCCAGCCCTTTGGTCAGCGAAGCGACAAAACCGGCTAGCATCAACAGCATGGCCACAACCCAAGCCCGGTAAAGCTTGCGAAACAGCCCCCGTGACACAAGGATTAGCAAGACCCCTACCGCGCTTCCGGCCAGGTGGGACGCTTCGACAAAGGACAGGGGCAGGAAATCCCGTAGCACACCCAGGTTACCGCTGCTTGCAGGCAACGCGCCGGAGACCAGAAGTATCACACCGGCCACTGCGGCCACGCCTGCGGCCACCATGGGCACGATCGGACGGATCACTCGATAAACCCAAGTGGCTGCACCAGTAATATGTCGACGATGGGTCAATGCCGATGCCACAGCGATCGAGAGTGTGGCGATGAGGAAGGGAAGAAACGTATAGACCAGGCGGTACAGCAGCAGCGCGGCAATGACATCCGACCGGCCTGACGCGCCAAGTCCCGCGATCATAGTCGCCTCGAAGGCGCCAATTCCACCCGGCGCATGGCTGAGGATACCGACCGCAATCGCGCCAATAAAGATGGTGAAGAAATAGGGGTAGCCGATCCCAAGGTCTGTTGGCAGCAGCACATACAAAACCATCGACGCACCAAACACATCGCCCAAGGCCGCCAGCGTCAGCAACCCGGCCAGTTTGCCGCCGGGAAGGTTAAATCCAACCCCGCCATAGGCCAGCCTGCGCCCGCCTTTCGACAGCCAGATGAACAGCGTTGCCAGAGCGATCAAAAGGCCCAATCCTATGACCGTCTCGACCGTATCGCTGATTGGCAAAACCTTCGATATCCCGTCGGGATGAAAGGTCAGCAAAGCCCCCAACAGCAAGGTCATGCCAGACCAGAAAGCGATCCACGAGGTCGCAATAACCCCAGCGACGCGCCCCAGATCCAGCCCCAAAGATGCGTAGATCCGATACCGGATCGCCGTGCCCGTGATGTAGGAAAACCCAAGGCAGTTTGACACCGCATAACCACAGGCCCCGGCCATGCCCGCAACCGGCAAAGGGACCTCACCGTCGGCAACGCTCTGGACTGCAAAGACGTCGTATAAAGACAGGGAAACAAAGCTAAAAGCGGTCCAGCACAAGGCGATGAACAACAGCGTCCAAGAGGTGTTCGCCACATCCGTCTGAACGGATGACCATTTCACATGTGCAGACAGTTCATGCAGCACGGTCAGGGCGACCAGCATGACAATTACGGGAATGGCGATTCTGACCAGGGGTCGTTCCAGAAAACCGGATACTCTTTCGGCAAGTCGGATGGCCCAGAGTTCTTTGCCTGTATCCTGATCAGTCATGTGATTTCCCTGTTTCAGGTTTGCAGCTGCCTTTGCGCGGGTGGCGAACGCATCGCAACTTTTACACATATTCATTGCTGCTCAAAGCACTACAGCAATCAGACGCGGCCTTTCCGAGTAGAAAGAAGCAAGTTGGTTTCAGATCGCGTAATCCCCTCGATCCTGCGGATGCGAAACAGGATTTCATCCAGTTCGGCCAGGGTTTCGGTCCCTATCTCGGCAATCAAGTCCCAACCGCCATTTGTCGAATGGACAGCACGCACCTGTGGCATGGCAGCAATTTGGGCCATGGTGCGCTCGGTGCCGCGCCCTTCGATTTCCAGCATCATCAACCCTCTGACCGGGCTTTGCGCCACATCCCGCCGTGTCAGAACCGTAAAGCCCACAATCTCGCCGGATTGCTTCAAACGTTGCAGACGGCTGCGCACTGTTGTGCGCGTGACCCCCAGTGTTTCAGCCAGTTCCGAGAGTGAAGCACGGGCATCCCGGTGCAGAGCGCTGAGAAGCTTGCCATCCAAATCGTCCATTCAATACTTCCGTTATGTCACTTGCGGTTCCATTTTGAGCATTTTGATCCCTATCCGCAAGCCACATTGCCGGAGTAGTATTCCATATGGATACAAACAACGTAATTCTGGTTGGCGCCCCGATGGATTCGGGCAAGCGTCGACAAGGCTGCCGGATGGGCCCCGATGCCTATCGGGTTGCGGGGCTTCAATCAGCTCTTTCCGATCTCGGCCTTCACCTACGGGATCTCGGCGATATCACACCTGACATTCCGGATATGTCCGAACATTCGCATCTCTTCGCCCTGCCCGAGTGTGTCGGCTGGACCAAAGCTCTCAGCCGTGTCGCGCAGGATGTCGCCCCACAAGGCCTGCCAATTTTCATGGGCGGCGATCATGCGCTTTCGATGGGCACGGTTTTGGGCATGGCTCAGCACGCCGAGCGGATCGAACGCCCACTGTTCGTTCTCTGGCTGGACGCGCATAGCGATTTCCACACACCCGAGAGCACCGATAGCGGCAACCTGCACGGGACACCCGTAGCCTATTTCACCGGACAGCCCGGATTTGACGACTTTCCACCGGTTTCATCGCCAGTTCCGACCGACCGGGTCGGCATGATCGGTCTGCGCTCGGTCGACCCAGCCGAACGGGCTCGGCTGGAACAGGATCGCGCAATGCTGGCCGATATGCGAAGCATCGACGAAAACGGCATCAAAGCACCGCTGATGGCCTTTCTGGAGCGGGTCCGGGCAGTGGATGGCATCCTTCATGTTTCGCTGGATGTGGATTTCCTTGATCCGTCCATTGCTCCTGCAGTTGGCACAACAGTTCCAGGTGGCGCGACCGAACGCGAGGCCCATCTAGTGATGGAACTGCTGCACGAAAGCGGTCTTGTCTGCTCGCTGGATCTGGTAGAATTGAACCCGTTTCTGGACGAACGCGGCCGCACTGCAAAGTTGATGGTCGATCTGGCCGCCTCATTGCTGGGCCGCCGCATCTTTGACCGCCCCACCCGGAGCTTCTGATGCAATCTCTACAAGCCCCACCAGCCGTTGTGATGATCCGGCCCCATGCGTTTGCTTCGAACCCCGAGACACGCGACGACAATGCGTTCCAGACCTTGGCCAACCGCTCGGCAGCGGCCACGTCTGTCCAAGCACGCGATGAACATGATCAGGCGGTGGCGCTGCTGCGCGATGCGGGTGTTAAGGTTCATGTCTTCGACGATTTCGGAGACCTCGACACACCAGACAGCGTATTTCCGAACAACTGGTTCTCGACCCATCCCGGCGGGCATGTGGCTATCTATCCGATGTTTGTGCCGTCGCGCAGGCGCGAACGTCGCGCCGACGTCATAGAAATGTTGAAACAGGAGTATCGTGTTCAGGACGTGATCGATTATTCCGGGCTTGAACAGGACAGACTGGCGCTGGAAGGCACCGGAGCGATGGTTCTGGACCACATTGGCCGCGTGGCCTACACGGTCAAATCCAACCGCGCCGACCCCGTTCTGTTGGAGCGTTTCTGCACCCATTTCAACTATGAGCCCATCGCATTCGAGGCGCATGATGCCGCAGGACGTGATGTCTATCACACGAATGTTCTGATGGGCATCGGCTCCAAATACGCGCTGATCTGTCTTGATATGATCGCGGACCCCGAACGCCGCGCGACAGTGAAAGCCAGGCTGGAAGAATCCGGTCGCACAGTCATCGACCTGACCCATGATCAGATCGCTGAATTTGCTGGCAACGCCATCGAACTGAGCGGCCTGAATGGTCCCGTGCTGGCGCTGTCCAGCCGGGCACTTGCCGCCCTGACCCCGGAACAAATCGCTACAATCGAAGCCAGCGCGACACCTCTGCCGTTTTCGATTCCCACCATTGAAACTGCCGGTGGATCCGTGCGCTGCATGATTGCGGGCATCCACCTGTCCCGCCGATAGGAGCCCCTAATGCAACCATCTGAAAAGGCCCTGGTGCCGTTTGTGTCTGTCGACAATATGATGAGACTGGTCCACCACATCGGCGTCGAACGTATGATCACCGATATTGCGGCGCAAATCGAAGCTGATTTCAAACGGTGGGAAAGCTTTGACAAAACACCCCGCATCCCTGCCCACTCGCCGCATGGGGTGATTGAACTGATGCCAACCTCAGACGGTGAGGCCTATGGGTTTAAATACGTCAACGGCCACCCCAAGAACACCTCCGAAGGCCTACAGACCGTTACCGCATTTGGATTGCTGGCAGACGTCTACACAGGCTATCCGACCCTGCTGACCGAAATGACCATGCTGACTGCATTGCGCACCGCAGCAACCTCTGCTCTGGTCGGCAGCTATCTTGCGCCCAAATCGGCCTCGACCATGGCAATGATCGGGAATGGCGCGCAATCCGAATTTCAGTGCCTCGCCTTCAAGGCCATGTGCGGGATTAATACTGTTCGCTTGTACGATACCGACGCGGCTGCTACCGAAAAATGTGCGGCCAACTTGGCGGGCTCTGGCCTCTCGGTCGTGAAATGCAAATCCCCTGAGGACGCCATCGAAGGCGCGCATATCATCACGACCTGCACGGCGGACAAGAAAAATGCCACGATCCTGACCGATAACTTGGTCGGCCCAGGCGTCCACATCAACGCGATCGGCGGCGACTGTCCTGGCAAAACCGAACTGCACAGGGATATCCTGCTACGCTCTGAAATATTCGTCGAATACCCGGAGCAAACCCGTATTGAGGGCGAGATTCAGGCCCTTGAAGACGATCATCCCGTCACCGAGTTGTGGCAGGTCATGACGGGTCAGGCCGAGGGTCGCAAAGATGATCGTCAGATCACGTTGTTTGACAGCGTAGGCTTCGCGATCGAGGATTTTTCAGCCCTGCGCTACATCCAGTCCGCAGTCCGGGGCACAGATTACTACGAACCCTTGGACATGCTGGCAGACCCTGACGACCCGCGCGATCTGTACGGAATGCTGATGCGAGCGAAATAGAGATACCCTGCCCCCGTGCGCCAGCCGGGGGCAGGTATCACCAAAGATTGACTTCGCCAGATGCCAATTACCCGGCCAGCGAAGGCAGGTACAGAACGATGCCCGGAAAGGCGACCAGCAGCGCAATCGTCACGGCGTCGGCGATGAAAAACGGCGTCACGCCCTTGAACACGTCCTGAACGCTCAGATCAGGGCGGACGCCGGCAACGACAAAGCAATTCAAACCGATCGGTGGCGTGATCAGGCAGAACTCGGCCATTTTCACCACCAAAATACCAAACCAGATGGCGCACATCGGACCGGACATCCCAAACGTACTTTCCGCAGCGGTGACGGCCTCGCCCCCGTTCAGCGCCATAACTGCCGGATAGACAACCGGCAGAGTCAGCAATAGCATCCCGATGGCATCCATGAACATGCCGAGCACCGCATAGGCCAGCAGGATACAGATCAGGATCAGCATCGGAGACATTGTCAGCGACGTGATCCAGTCGGAAAACGCGCTTGGCAAATCGGCGAAACCCAGGAACCTGACATAGATCAGCACGCCCCAGATGATCGAAAAGATCATCGCGGTCAGTTTGGCGGTCTCAAGCAGTGCGGATTTCAACTCTGCCCATCTCATGCCGTGGAACAGCGCGAAGCAGAACACGATAAAGGCACCGATTGCCCCGCCTTCGGTTGGCGTGCCCCAGGCTTTTTCACCAAACGGGTTATAGACGAAGCAGATGATGATCAGGATCACCGCAACAATCGGTAGGGCACCAGGCAGCGCGGCAAAACGCTGTTTCCAAGTAAAGCCAGTGACCGGCGGGCCGACATTTTTGAACACAACGGCGATGCCGACGATCAGCAGACCATAGATAACCGCCGAAAACGCTCCCGGTATGAACCCGGCGAGCAGCAGTTTGCCCACATCCTGTTCCACGATGATCGCATAAATCACAAGGATCGCCGAGGGCGGGATCAGTGAGGCCAAAGTGCCACCTGCAGCAACTACGCCCGCCGCAAATTGTTTGTTGTACCCGACCTTCAGCATTTCCGGGATCGCGATCCGGGCAAATACCGCAGATGTCGCGACCGATGCCCCCGAGACTGCAGCAAACCCAGCGGTGGCGAACACGGTTGCGACCGCAAGCCCACCCGGAACCCAGGCCACCCAGCGCTTGGCCGCCTCGAACAGCGCGCGCGTGAGGCCTGCGTAATAGGCAAGGTAACCGATCAGGATAAAGGTCGGGATCAGGCTGAGCGTATGGGCTGCAACCTTGGAATGCGGCACTTGCCCTGCGGTTTTTACCGCAACGGTCAGCGCCTTGCCAAATCGGTCAGGATCATATCCGAATTTGGCCCAGAATATCCAAACCAGACCGATCAGCCCCGCCAAAGCCGCGGCAAAAGCCACACGCATTCCGGTGATAACCAGAACCAGCAGACCACCGGTGACCCAGAGGCCAATCTCAATCGAGTCCATTTACTAGTCCTGCCCTTCGAATTGTTCGGCTTCAGCGGCAGCCTGCGCAGCAGCGTCCTGTATCATCGGCACCGCAACTGGGTTTTGTAGGCCCAGCACAAAGGCCCGTCCATAACCCCAGATTTGCAGCACAAGCCGCAAGCAAAGTACCGAAAACGCAATAGGTGCCAGTAACTTGGCAGGCCAGAGCGGGATGCCAATGTCGATCGAGCTGTCCCGGCTCCACAGAGGTGCGCCAAAGTCGAATGATCTGTCGAAATGGGACCAGCTGCCCCAGACCAATGCCAACATGAGCACCAGGATGAGAACGACCGAAATCAACTCGAACAGCCACAAAGCCCGTCCGTGTAGCCGCGAAATGACAATATCCATCCGGATATGGCCCCCATCGCGTTGTACGTAAGAGATACCTAGAAACGCAATCAAAGGCATGGCTTGCTCGATCCAATCGACATAGCCCGGCAATGGCGCGTTATAGGCGTTGCGCCCGCTAACCGAGACAACTGCCAGCACCATTAACCCGAACACGGCAATTCCGCTGATCAGTGCAAGCGTACGCTCGGCCCTTAACAGCAGCTGGTCCAGCCTGCTCAGACGGCTATCATCCGCAAGCACCGTCGCCTGTCCTGCCATTCCGCTGGCCCTCTCTGTATTGGAATCAGTGTCCGGGTACCGCGCTGGGTACCCGGAACGCGTGATCAGTTCCCGCCACGCTGTTGTTTCAACGTCAGTTGAACAAGATCATATAGATCTTGCGCAGGCAGACCCTGCGCGGACATGTCAGCGATCCACTGCTCGCGGATCGGATCAGCAGCCTTGGTGCGGAATTCCTCCAGCACGGCTTCGTCGATCTGAACTTTCTGCACGCCTTTTTCGGTCAACACACCATCCCACTGCTCCAGCAGACCGCCGTAATTGGCGAGATAATGGGCTATGGCCTCGTCGACAGAACTGTTAAGCGCTTCACGATGTTCCGCAGGCAGAGCTTCGTAGGCGTCGATATTGACCACAACCGGACAGTTTACAGTGCCGGGGTTCAGGTTGGCCGTCCACCAGTCGGCTTCGTTGATGGTGCCGAAAGACAAATGTGCGTGCTGAGCAAAGGCCACTGTATCAACAACACCGGATTCCATCGCATTAAACGCCTCGGTCGCGGGCACCGATGTTGGAACACCGCCAACGGCCTCAAACGCCTTGCCCAGCCCGCCAGTCGCACGTACACGCATGCCGTCAAAATCGGCAAGCGTTGAGCGCGGATCACCGGTTCCAACGATATTATACTGGGGCATTGGCGACGTCATGATGATCCGGGCATTCCACTGAGCCATCTCATCCTTAACGGCGGGATGATCATATACAGCGTGGCTGATGGCCACCTCTTCTTCCAAATTGTTCACGCCCAGGAACGGCAGCTCAAGTACAGTGATCGCCCGATTTTTGTCGCGGTGATAGCCTGCGCAGAACTGCGCCATTTCGAATGCACCGATCTCAATCCCGTCCAGATTCTCTTTCGGCTTTGACAGCCCGCCATAGCTGACATTGATCGTGAATTCGCCACCGGTTTTTTCGCTGACCAGTTCAGCCAGTTTCTCGACATGTTCGGTAAAGGCCCGGCGTTTGCCCCAGACCGAAGCATTCCATTCTGTTGCTGCAGCTTCGGTAACGAATGCAACAGTCAGGGCGGCGACGGCGGCACCGCTCAACATTTTAGTCATAGTGATTTCTCCCATTGATGCGCCCCCTTTTTTGGGTCGCTTGCGCGTAAAGCTAGCGCCAACATCGATATGTGCCAACCCCTGCCAGACCACCCATCAAAATCTGCAATCCGCCCGCCAGCGCTAACAATCATAAGGTGTATATGAAATGTGTAAATTTCACGGGCGAGCACTTTGAAAACAGTTGAAATGTGGTTAACATCTATATTGCTGTTTTAAATATGTTTTTTTACTATCTTACGATTTCCTTTACAACCCCCCCAGAGAGAATGAAATTTATTAACAAATAAACCCTGCTATTTCTGTAATTTATTTCTTTGTTTTCTGATCTCCGTATTATCCTGCATCGGGAGGAAACAGGTCGACATTGCCTGTTCAGCGGGCAAGATTGTCCCAGTGAATTTAAGTCCAGAGGGAGGAACCTCAGAATGACAACCGCTGCTCAGGCAGATGCCAAAGTTTATCCGCCATCCGCAGAAATTTCTGCGCGTGCGCATGTCGATGCCAAGAAATACGGCGAAATGTACACGGCTTCTATAAACGACCCCGTTGCATTCTGGGGCGAACAGGGCAAACGCGTTGACTGGATCAAACCCTATACCCAAGTGAAAGACGTCAGCTATGATTTGGGCTCGGTCGGGATCAACTGGTATGCGGATGGCACTCTGAACGTTTCAGCCAACTGCCTGGATCGTCATCTGAATACACGCGGCGATCAGACTGCGATCATCTGGGAACCTGATGACCCGAATGAACCCGCCCAACACATCACCTATGCCGAACTGCACCGCCGTACCTGCCGGATGGCAAATATCCTGGTTTCCATGGGCGTGCGCAAAGGCGACCGTGTGGTCATTTATCTTCCGATGATCCCCGAGGCTGCATATGCCATGCTGGCGTGCGCACGTATCGGCGCAATCCACTCTATTGTTTTTGCAGGGTTTTCCCCCGATGCCCTGGCTGCACGCGTCAACGGATGCGACGCCAAGGTTCTGATTACAGCTGATGAGGCCCCTCGCGGCGGCCGTAAGACACCGTTGAAGTCAAACGCAGACGCGGCCCTGCTGCACTGCAAGGACACGGTGAAATGCTTGGTTGTCAAGCGTACCAACGGCCAGACCACATGGATCGACGGGCGCGACTACGACTATAACGAGATGGCGCTCGAGGCGGATGACTATTGCGCGCCTGCGGAAATGGACGCCGAAGACCCTCTGTTCATTCTGTATACCTCCGGTTCGACCGGTCAGCCGAAGGGTGTCGTGCACACGACCGGCGGATATCTGGTCTATGCGGCAATGACGCATGAGATCACCTTCGATTACCATGAAGGCGACGTCTATTGGTGTACCGCCGATGTCGGTTGGGTGACCGGCCACAGCTATATCGTCTATGGCCCGCTTGCCAATGGCGCGACCACGCTGATGTTCGAAGGTGTTCCGACCTATCCGGATGCATCCCGCTTTTGGCAGGTCTGTGAAAAGCACAAGGTCAATCAATTCTACACGGCCCCTACCGCTTTGCGCGCCCTGATGGGGCAAGGCAATGAATGGGTCGAGAAATGCGATCTGAGCGATCTGCGCACGCTGGGCACTGTGGGTGAGCCGATCAACCCGGAAGCGTGGAACTGGTATAATGACGTTGTCGGCGGTGGGCGCTGCCCGATCGTGGACACCTGGTGGCAAACCGAAACCGGTGGTCACCTGATGACTCCCCTGCCCGGCGCCCACGCGATGAAGCCCGGCTCGGCTATGAAGCCTTTCTTTGGTATTCAGCCCGTTGTTCTTGACCCGCAATCGGGGGTCGAGATCGAAGGCAACGGAGTCGAAGGCGTGCTGTGCATCAAGGACAGCTGGCCGGGTCAGATGCGTACGGTCTGGGGCGATCATGAACGGTTCGAGAAGACTTATTTCTCGGACTACAAAGGCTACTACTTCACCGGTGACGGCTGTCGCCGGGACGAGGATGGCGATTACTGGATCACCGGACGTGTGGACGATGTGATCAACGTCTCGGGGCACCGCATGGGTACGGCCGAGGTTGAGAGCGCTCTGGTGGCACATGCCGCCGTGGCCGAGGCCGCGGTTGTGGGTTATCCCCATGATATCAAAGGGCAAGGCATCTATTGCTATGTCACCTTGATGAATGATCGCGAACCCTCGGACGAGCTTGTGAAAGAGCTGCGCACCTGGGTTCGGACCGAGATCGGACCGATTGCCAGCCCGGATGTGATCCAATGGGCTCCTGGCCTGCCAAAAACCCGCTCGGGCAAGATCATGCGCCGTATCCTGCGTAAGATCGCCGAGAATGATTTTGGATCGCTCGGTGACACATCGACCCTGGCTGATCCGTCCGTGGTCGACAACTTGATCGAAAACCGCGCAAGCAAGTGAGGATGTGATGGACGCTGCCACGATCACTACACCCACCGTACTGATCCTTCTCGGCCCCCCGGGCGCCGGGAAGGGTACACAGGCCCGTATGCTCGAAGACAAGTTCGGGCTTGTCCAACTCAGCACGGGTGACCTGTTACGGGCGGCAGTTGCCGCGGGAACCGAAGCCGGAAAAGCCGCCAAAGCTGTCATGGAGGCAGGTGATCTGGTCAGTGACGATATCGTAATTGCAATCCTGCGGGATCGTCTGGCCGAACCGGACTGCGCCAAGGGCGTCATTCTGGATGGCTTCCCCCGCACCACGGTTCAGGCTCAGGCGCTGGACGCGCTGCTGTCAGAGACCGGTCAGCAGATCAACGCAGCCATCAGTCTTGAGGTTGAAGATGCTGAAATGGTGATCCGTATTTCCGGCCGTTACACATGTGCCGGATGTGGCGAAGGGTTCCATGATCGGTTCAAAACGCCCGCAGTCGAAGGCAA
Organism: Ruegeria sp. CDSC081; assembly: GCF_059610485.1. Lineage (NCBI taxonomy): Bacteria > Pseudomonadati > Pseudomonadota > Alphaproteobacteria > Rhodobacterales > Roseobacteraceae > Ruegeria > Ruegeria sp. CDSC081. The sequence continues at coordinate 414,075 of NZ_JBXWNS010000001.1, forward strand.
ATGCGACAAATGCGGCAAGACCGAGTTCAAGCGCCGCGCAGATGACAATGCTGAAACCGTCGCCTCACGGCTGGCTGCCTATCACGCGCAGACCGCGCCGCTGATCACTTATTACCAAGACCACGGCGTTCTGAAAGGTCTGAACGCAATGGGCAATATCGAAGACATCGCCGGCAATCTGGAACGGATCGTCAGTGACACAATGAACTAGGGGAATATGGCCCGCCCTCAATAAGGGCCGAATTCCTAAAGGAAAACTTCAAAGGACCCGCTCTGGCGGACCAGAGAAGTCTTGCCTGATGCCACCTGGCATCAAGCATATAGAAAAGTGGCCCCGCGCGCTGGAGGGTTAGGACAACGGGCCGCTCAAAGAGGAAGCGAAGGAGGAACCCGCGATGGCGGATCAATCAACACACTCCGCGCAGACTGCCGAAGCCGATAAGGGCTATTGGCAGGCCAACCTGCGTCTTATCTACATCAGCCTGGTAATCTGGGCGCTGGTGTCGTTTGGATTCGGCATTTTGCTGCGTCCACTTCTGTCCGGCATTTCCGTCGGCGGAACCGATCTCGGCTTTTGGTTCGCTCAGCAGGGATCCATCTTGGTCTTTCTGCTGCTGATCTTCAACTACGCCTGGCGGATGAACAAGCTAGACGCTGAATACGGCGTTGAGGAGGAGTAAGGCCCTATGGACCAGTTTACCATCAACCTGCTGTTTGTGGGCGCGTCCTTTGCGCTTTACATCGGCATCGCGATCTGGGCCCGTGCTGGGTCCACATCAGAATTCTACGCCGCCGGTCGCGGCGTTCACCCGGTCACCAACGGTATGGCGACAGCGGCAGACTGGATGTCTGCGGCCTCGTTCATCTCGATGGCGGGCCTCATCGCCTTTACCGGCTATGACAACTCATCCTTCCTGATGGGTTGGACCGGTGGTTATGTGCTGCTGGCGCTGCTTCTTGCCCCTTACCTGCGTAAGTTCGGCAAGTTCACCGTGTCAGAGTTCATCGGCGACCGCTTTTACAGCCAGACCGCGCGTATCGTGGCGGTGATCTGTCTGATCGTAGCGTCTGTGACCTACGTGATCGGCCAGATGACCGGCGTTGGCGTAGCTTTTGGCCGCTTCCTTGAAGTGTCAAACACCACCGGGTTGTTAATTGGTGCAACCGTTGTGTTCGCCTACGCGGTGTTTGGGGGGATGAAGGGCGTGACCTACACACAGGTCGCTCAGTACTGCGTGCTGATCACCGCCTACACAATCCCAGCCATCTTTATTTCCCTGCAACTGACTGGCAATCCGGTTCCGGCTCTGGGTCTGTTTGGTGATACCGCCAGCGGTGAACCGCTGCTGACCAAGCTGGATGCGATCGTGACCGAGCTGGGCTTTAACGAATACACCGCCCACCACTCGGACACGCTGAACATGGTGCTGTTCACGCTGTCGCTGATGATCGGTACGGCCGGTCTGCCGCACGTTATCATGCGTTTCTTCACCGTGCCGAAAGTGGCTGATGCCCGCTGGTCTGCCGGTTGGGCGCTGGTGTTCATCGCACTGCTGTACCTGACCGCCCCTGCGGTTGGCGCAATGGCCCGTCTAAACATCAGTGACATGATGTGGCCAAATGGCGGCATCGAAGGTGGCGCCGTATCCGTCGAAGATATCGACAACGACGCCCGTTATGACTGGATGGCCACATGGAAGAAAACCGGCCTGCTGGACTGGGAAGACAAGAACGGCGACGGCAAGATCCAGTACTATAACGACAAGAATGCCGACATGCAGGCGCTTGCGGAAGAGAAGGGCTGGGTCGGAAACGAGCTGACCAAGTTCAACCGTGACATCCTGGTTCTGGCCAACCCCGAGATTGCCAACCTGCCGGGTTGGGTGATCGGTCTGGTCGCTGCCGGTGGTCTTGCGGCTGCTCTGTCGACCGCTGCGGGCCTGTTGCTGGCGATCTCGTCCGCGGTGTCACACGACCTGATCAAAGGCGCGATCAACCCGCAGATTTCGGAAAAATCCGAGCTTCTGTCGGCGCGGATCGCAATGGGCGTGGCCATTGTTGTGGCGACATATCTGGGCCTGAACCCTCCGGGTTTTGCAGCGCAGACCGTTGCCCTGGCGTTTGGTCTGGCAGCTGCCTCGATCTTCCCGGCGCTGATGATGGGGATCTTCTCGACCCGCATCAACAACACCGGTGCGGTTGCTGGTATGCTGGCTGGTCTGACTGTGACCCTGGTCTACATCTTCCTGCACAAGGGCTGGTTGTTCATTCCGGATACCAACTCGTTCACGGATGCTGATCCTCTGTTGGGTACGATCAAGTCGACTTCGTTCGGCGCGATCGGTGCATTGGTCAACTTCACTGTCGCCTATGTGGTGGCTGGCATGACCAAAGAAACCCCGCAAGAGATCAAGGATCTGGTCGAAAGCGTCCGCATTCCCCGTGGCGCGGGTGCCGCTCAGGATCACTGAGTAGAGATGCGGCCCCTGAGCACCTTGCCAAAGGCCGTGTCTTTCGACTGACTACTCCCGCCCGGCATTCCACCGGGCGGGATTTTTCGAATAGAAACCGAGGAGTATCCGATGCCCCTGCCCCAAGCCGAGATCACGCGGTTTCTGAAATCCGTTCACCCTTATGACGCCCTGCCCGCCGATGATCTGGCAACGCTGTCTGATCAGATCGAAGTTTGGGAGGTCGAAGAAGGATCCCCGGTGTATCAACTGGGCGCGCCCCTGCCCGGCGTATTCGTCATTTACGAAGGACAGGTTGAAATCACTGACAGGAACGGCGCGATTGTCTCTCATCTGGGACTGCGCAATTCTTTCGGGGAACGCGGTTTACTGAAAGACGGTAAAGCCGCGACCAAAGCGCGGGCGCACGCAAACTCGGTTTTTCTGGTGATCCCGCCCAACCTGATCCGAGGCCTCATTGACGAACATGAAATCGTCGCCAAATTCTTTGATCGGACCCGCACGGAACGCTCCAGCCCCCAAAGCCTTGCAACCAGCGCTATCGACGTTCTGATGGCACATAACCCCGCAACCTGCCCCCCTAATACCACCGTTCGCGAAGCGGCGCAGATGATGAGGGACAGACATATTTCCTCTCTCTGCATCACCGAAGGGGACATTCTTTTGGGGATCGCCACCTTACGAGATATCTCGGGCAAATACGTTGCCGATGGGATGTCTGTGGATACCCCTGTATCGGCAATAATGACGGCAAACCCGGTGACGCTGTCGCCGTCGGATATCGGATCGGATGTTCTTCACATCATGATGGAGCGCGGCATCGGCCATATTCCGGTATCCGAGGCTGGGCGTCTGGTCGGAATTGTCACCCAGACAGACCTGACCCACTATCAGGCGGTCAATTCCGCCGAGTTGGTGCGCCGGATAGCAAATGCGCAAACCGCGCAGCAGATGGCAGAAGTGACCGAAGAGATTCCCCGGCTTCTGGTCCAGCTTGTCGCTGCCGGAAATCGCCACGAGATCGTTACACGCCTGATTACCGATATCGCCGACACAGCCACCAGACGTTTGCTGGCAATGGCGGAAAAACAGCTTGGACCACCACCTGTGCCTTACTTATGGCTGGCCTGCGGATCGCAGGGACGACAGGAACAAACCGGGGTGTCGGATCAGGACAACTGCTTGATGCTGGATGACAAAGTAACCGATGACGACATGCTATATTTCCAGGCACTGGCAAAAATCGTGTCGGACGGGCTGGATAAATGTGGGTACTTTTATTGCCCGGGCGACATGATGGCGACAAATCCACGCTGGTGCCAACCGGTAAGTGTCTGGCGTGATCATTTTCGCGGGTGGATCGCCAAACCAAACCCCGAGGCGCAGATGCTGGCCTCGGTCATGTTCGACCTGCGCCCCATTTGCGGCGCATTTCACCTGTTCGATGACCTGCAGGCCGAAACGCTGGCCGCGGCCCAAGCGAATTCAATTTTTGTGGCGCATATGATCTCGAACTCGTTAAAGCACACGCCGCCGCTGGGCCTGTTACGCGGGTTTGCCACGGTACGCTCGGGTGAACATCGCAACACGCTGGATCTAAAGCATAATGGCGTCGTGCCTGTGGTTGACCTGGCCCGGATATACAGCCTTCAGGGGCAACTGTCCCAGGCCAATACACGTGCCCGCCTGAAAGCAGCTGGGGCGGCAGGCGTCCTTAGCCCCTCAGGTACCCGCGACCTGCTAGACGCTTACGATCTGATCGCCGAAACGCGGCTGGACCATCAGGCCCGCCTGGTGAAAGGCAACAAGAAGCCGGACAATTTCCTGCCCCCTTCCGATCTTTCGGACTTTGAGCGAAGTCATCTGCGAGATGCCTTTGTCGTGGTAAAAACAATGCAATCGGCGGTCGGCCACGGTAAAGGAATGCTGGGCTAAACCCTCAGGAACCTTGGAGAGTATTCATGTTCTTAGAACTGATCGGCACGATATTTGCAGGCGTCGCCCTAGCCGGCATCGTGATGGTGATCAACAAACTGACAGGTGGACGCCTGCCTCGTTGGTCCGCACCAGTCGCGGCGGGCATTGGCATGATCGGGATGACGATCAACAGCGAGTATTCATGGTTTGACCGCACGCGCGATACGCTTCCAGATGGTCTGGTCATCATTCAAGAGGTCGAAAGCCGCGCTTTGTACCGTCCCTGGACCTATGCGATGCCCTTTGTTGATCGTTTTGCCGCAATCGACACCCTATCTGTGCGCACCAATGACCAAGTGCCTGAACAGCGCCTCGTTGAACTGTATTTCTTTGGCCGTTGGGCACCGGTTTCAAAATTGCCGGTCGCTGTGGATTGCGACAAGAACCAACGCGCCAATCTGGCGGATGGGGCAGAGTTTGGTGACAACGGCCAGTTGCTGAACGCCGATTGGGTAACAGGTTCTACCAACGATCCGATCATCGAGGCCACTTGCGGAGTGTAACATGCTGACCCGATTAAGCCTGCGCCTGCGGATTTTCCTGTTCTTCTGCCTGCTGGCGGTCGGCGGGGTTGCCGTCAGCTCGGTTGCGCTTTGGGTCAGCTACAGGCGGGCGGCGGATCCGACCCTTTTCGACGCGTTCATCTTTGCAGAGATCGTCATCGGGTTCGGTCTGCTGGCCCTGATCGCCGCTGTCTGGCTATTGTTCGACGATAATGTCGCCAAGCCGATCGAAAGGCTTTCCGCTGAACTGCGCGCACGAGCGCATGCCGGTGTCAGCCGCGACCTCGATCTGCAAGCCGCGCGGTATCTTGGCGACCTGGCCCCTGCGGCTGCCGGTCTGGCCAACCAACTGTCCGACAAGACCATGGGCGTGGCAGAGGCTGTCGCTGCTGAAACCGAGCATCTGGCTGTGGAACAGCAAAGGCTTAGGGCGCTTTTGACTGAAATTCCTGTAGCCATATTGCTGGCTAGCCCCTCTCACAGGCTCGTTTTGTATGACGGACAGGCGGCCGAGGTTCTGGCACAGATTTCGCATCCACGCCTGAATGCGCCACTGTTCGATTACTTCCAGCCAGACGCGCTGCAGAAAGCCTATGCCAAACTGGCCAAGACCGGGATGGAGGCATCCTGTTCGCTGACCAGCATTGATGGGGCGCAGACCTATTCAGCCCGCATGAAACCGCTGGGGGAAACTTCCGGCTATATGCTAATCCTAGATGACAGCGCCGCCAATATAGCGCCTGAGGCTGCCAGACCTCTAGTCTATGACTTTGGTTTGCTGAACACATCCACCGACCAATCATTCGAGACATTGCCTCTGCGCGAGCTTTGTTTTGTTGTCTTCGACACCGAAACCACAGGCCTGCTGCCGCACAAAGACGAGATCGTCCAGATCGGCGCAGTCCGTGTGGTAAATGGACGGATGGTCGAAGGCGAAAGGTTGGATATGCTGGTGAACCCGGTCATGCCGATCCCTGCCGCCTCGACCAAGGTTCACAAGATCACGGATCGAATGGTCGAAGGCGCGCCGGAAATCGCCGAAGCCGGGCGTATCTTTCACGAATTCGCGCGAAATGCCGTAATCGTGGCGCATAATGCACCTTTTGATATGGCGTTTCTGCGACGCCACGCCGACCGTATGAAAGTTGAGTGGACGCATCCCGTACTGGATACGGTCCTGCTATCTGCGGTCCTGTTCGGCGCCAGCGACACGCACACTTTGGACGCGCTGTGCGAACGGCTGGACATTACAATTCCGCATGAGCTGCGCCATACGGCATTGGGTGATGCAGTTGCCACCGCCGAGGCGCTGGTTCGGATGCTTCCAATGCTGCAAGCGCGCGGGATGAATACGTTTGGCGAGGTCATCGAAGCAACCCGCCGGCATGGTCGTCTGCTTGAGGACCTGAACTGAGGGCGAAATATGCACCTCAAGCGCAGCTTTTCATGGACAATCCCGGCTTGCCATGGCACCTGAGGCGCGGCCACAGAATGAGCGTGAGATGACGGACCGCACCTTCACCCCAACCCCGGACAACAGCACCGCGTTTCGCGAGGCATTGGGGTGTTTTGGAACCGGCGTCACCGTTGTCACCACCGAAACATCGCTGGGGCCCCGCGCAATCACGGTCAATTCGTTTTCCTCGGTCTCGCTGACGCCTCCGCTGGTGCTGTGGTGCCTGGCGAAGGATTCAAACCGGTTCGACGCTTTCAAAGACTGCGATCACTATTCGATCCATGTGATGGCTGAGGAACAGCAGGAACAGGCCCTAAAATTCGCGCGCGAGGGTGCGGATTTTTCACATGCCAACTGGGCCGCAGATCACCGTGGTCGCCCTCGTCTGGCGGATTGTCTGGCACGGTTCGACTGCCAGCTTCATGCCCGGCACGAGGCAGGGGATCATCTGATCATCGTGGGTGAAGTAGAACAGGCCATGTACCGCACCGGCAAAGGTCTGATCTTCAAACGCGGTCAGTTCGGCGGGTTTGCCGATCTTCTTTAAGCCCTATTCGTCCAGCGATCCGTGGACGGCCAGCGCCTCAAGCTGGGTTTTCTGCGGTGTGATGATGCGAAACGCCTCAAGCACCCCGGTTTCAGACAGCTCACGGGCGACCGTCAGCAAGGTATTGGCGGCGCGATCATCGCATAGCTCTGCCATATGCGCGATCTCTTCCTGCGCAACACCCATGGCGGCCTCGACCGATGGGGCTCCGTAGAATTGCACGAAATGTTCCGCCAAATTCCGGGCAATCTGGTCGATCTCGGCCTGTTCAACCTGCGTCACCGCTACAAAGGTCACCCGGCCGAATGTCTCAACCCCTAACCAACCATTCGCAAAGGCCTGGCGGGCTTTACCCTCCAAATCGCCTTCGCCCCAATTCGAAAACTCGAACCCGCCGGAAATGCACCACTCACCCGTTCTCGCCGGAGAATGAAACACATTCATGTCGCTTTCATCGAAATGGATCGCACGGGCCAATTTCATTATCCGTTCTCCAGTAAGTTAGTCAGCGGGTGCAGGCGGGTGTCCGCACCATTGCGGATAAGCATACCAAACCGTTCATCAGTGCCCAAAAAGACCCCGATCTCGCCAAAGGGTTCGCCAACACCACGCAACAAACCCAACCATTCGCTGTGCAACGGCGCGTTGCCGTCTTCTTGCCAGCGGTTGAGCCATGTCAGCATATGGCGCGACCAGCTTTCGATCAGTTGGACAGGCTGGACCTCGGCACAACCTTCATCGTAGAGCGCTGTGATATCCGGGGTCTGGCCTGGCGCGGTGCTGGTCTGTAGCAAGGCCAGCTCCCAGCCGACAATCAACCAGTCAGGCTCAATCTGAGGGTCTGAAGTCGACGCAGCAACCTGAAACTTGCCGCAGGTCGCACCATTCACACAGATAGGGCCGCCCCAGTCCAGATGAACGGCAACCTCGGGCGGGGCCAGAGCGCCCAGCGCATTCTGAAACCCAACTCCGCAAAGCGGCAACATCACCATGGCGTCCTGCAATGAAACCTCAGGTGCAAATACAATGGCAACGCGCAAACGGTTTGCCTGAATGTTGTAGACCACCGTTCCCGCATCACAGCCCAGCGCTGCCATCGCCTGGGCGCGTTCGAACGGGTCTTCCCCGCCCTGAACGGCATGTCCAGTCAGCAACGGAGGAAAGACCGGCTGGGTCATGCATTGCCCTTGGTGATCATGTCGCGGGCAATCTTGCGGAAAGCTTCGGCCTGTGCACTGTCCGGCTTGCTGACAACGATGGGCGCTCCCCCATCCGCCGCAACCCGGATATCCAGATGCAGCGGAATCTCACCAAGCAGCGGAATGCCCAGCGCCTCGGCCTCAGCGGCGACGCCTCCATGTCCGAACACATGTTCCTCATGCCCGCAGTTGGAACAGATATGGGTCGACATATTCTCGATCATCCCAATAATCGGCGTCTTGAGCTGATTGAACATATCGATCCCTTTGCGCGCGTCGATCAGGGCCACGTCCTGCGGGGTCGACACCACGATGGCCCCGTCCACCTTGAACTTCTGGCTGAGCGTCAGTTGCACATCGCCGGTGCCCGGCGGTAGGTCGACAATCAATACATCCAATGCGCCCCATTGCACCTGCCCCATCATCTGCTGCAGCGCCCCCATCAACATCGGGCCGCGCCAGACGACCGCCTGACCTTCGTTGGTCATCAGCCCCATCGACATCATCGTGACGCCGTGATTGCGCAGCGGCAGGATCGTCTTGCCATCTGGGCTGGCCGGACGGCCCGACACACCCAGCATCCGGGGCTGTGAGGGGCCATAGACATCCGCGTCCAACAGACCAACACGACGCCCTTCCGCTGCCAGAGCACAGGCCAGATTTGCGGATACGGTAGATTTGCCAACGCCGCCCTTACCGGAGGCCACAGCGATGATCCGATCCACGCCCGGAACCGCCTGCGGCCCGGTCTCCGACGGTTTCGGCTTGGGCTTAAGCTCGGGCGGGGCCTTTTCGGAATGCGCGGTCATCATGGCGGAAACCTTGTCGACCCCCTCCACTAACTGCGCAGCCTGCTCGGCGGCGGCGCGCACCGGCTCCATCCGCTCTGCCTGTTTCGGATCAATCTCAAGCACAAACCGCACTGTATCGCCATCGACATTCAACGCGCGGACAACTCCGGCGCTGACGATATCCTGGCCTGAAACCGGATCGGTGATTTTCTTCAGGTTCGCCAGAACCGCGTCACGAACACTCATGCCATTACCCTTTTGGTTTGCCCGGTCGTTGGGATATGTTTCATTGCATGTGTCTCCGTCTTTTTTCGTTCATTTGACGCATTCGGGCGCAGGCCGATAAGCTGCCTCCATGCGGGTTACCTTCTTTTGCCTGAGCTTGCTGCTCTCTGCTACCCCCTCTTGGTCGCAAGAGGCGCTGGGGCTTGCCGCCCCGGATGAGGTTACAGACTCTGGTCTGTTGCAACATATTCTTCCGCGTTTTTCTCTCAAGACCGGGATACGCGTCGTTGCGGACGATACCGGCGCTATGGCTTTGGGCGGTTCACCGCCAGGTGATCCGGTATTCGAGCGTCATGGCGTCACCTATCACCTGCGCATTGTGGACGACCCAAGGCAGATTCGGTTTCGGGAGTGGCTGCTTTCTGACATCGGCAAACGCACCGTTGAAAGCTTTAGCCCCGATAGCGGCCCGTCCTATTCGGCCAGTTTCACTGTCGAAGCCGCAACAGAGGGTCCGAAGATCGAAGGCGACGCTGTCCTGGGTGCGGAATTGTCGATGACCCATTGCGGGCGGTGCCATGTGATCGGTCCAGAGAACCAAATGAACGGGCTTGGCTCCACCCCCTCATTCGCTGTGCTGCGGGCGATGCCAGACTGGTCTGATAGGTTTCAGGCCTTCTTTGCCCTGAACCCTCATCCTGCTTTCACGCAGATTGAGGACGTAACCCCACCCTTCGATCCTCTGCGTCCCCCTCCAATCCACCCGGTCGAGATGACGCTAGAGGAGTTAGAGGCCATTCTGGCCTTTGTCTCGGCCATCAAGGCAGCAGATCTGGGCGCGCCGCTACAGCTTCAATGATCCTTTCTTTTCGAGAAATAGTCCTCGGTCGTGACGACTTTGGGTTTCGGGTTTGACTGAAACGGGTTGTCCTTGTGTTGGAACTGCGCGTTCACGCGACAGTTGTCACACATCTGGATCATGCGCGCCTGCTCGGATGTCGCAAACATCGGATGCGTACCAGACAGCTTTTCCATGATACGTTCGACGGTCGATTTGACACCAAAGAGGGCACCACATTCCACACATGCAAAAGGGTCTTCTTCGTTCAACACGTCCTGAGACAGGGCCGCATCACTTAAATCCAGTTGCGGAACCAGAGTTATTGCATTCTCGGGGCAGAGTGTCCGGCACAGACCACATTGCAGACAGGCGTCCTGCTGGAAATTCAACTGCGGCATATCCGGGTTGTCGGCCAAAGCGCCTGACGGACAAAGGGACACGCAGCTGAGGCACAATGTACAGGCGTCCGTATCTACCGCGATGGCCCCATAGGGTGCATTCTCGGGCAAGGGCAACGGGGCTGCGGCCTGCGGGTTCAGCGCCTGTGCGGCCAGTCGCGTAATCTGCCTGCGATTTCCCAGCGGCAGAACCGGGTCAGCCAAGGGGGCCGGCACGTCCTGCGCATAAAGCAGGTCGGACAGAGCATCGGGGTCTGCCTCGTCGATTAGGGCCAGACCGCACGCGCCAGCGATCGCCAGCGCCAGCGCCAGTTCTCTGTCCAATGCATCCCTTTCGGTTGTTGGGGCCAGCAGCACATCAACCCGCGCAAACCCATGTGCCAGCGCGGCCAGCATCTCGGCATGGCCAAAGCCCGAGATCACGTTCAGCTCCAACGGGATCACATCCGCCGGAATCCCGCGTCCGAAACGGGCGGACAGACGGATCATTTCGGCCCCATGCGCGTCATGCACCAATAGCCGGGGTGCTTGCCCGCCTGCACGCCGGTAGGTTCGCGACAGAATGTGCATCCGTGACAGCAGCGCAGAAACGGGCGGATCCTCGTATGTGATCGCAGTCGAAGGGCACACTGCCGCGCATTCTCCGCATCCCGCGCAAACCATAGGGTCGATGGCTACATGTTCGCCCGCAGGGGTGATCGCCCCCGTCGGGCAGATATCCAGGCAATTCGTACACCCGACCTGTTCGGCACGGGAATGCGCACAGAGGGATTCTTCCAACCGGACATAGAGAGGCTTTTCAAATGTCCCGACCAGTTGCATGGCCTCAAACGCCAGCCGTTCGACAGCGACCGCATCTTTGGGATCAGCTCGCAAATACCCTTCGCGCTTGGCTGGGGCCTGAACCAGAGGCGTGCCGCCGGTCAGATCCACAATCATATCGCATGAGGAGTTCGCCCCATCGCGCGGTTCGGTCCAGCCAAAGGCCCCGCGTCCTCCGGGTTCAAGCTGCTGCAACGCATCCAGCTTTATCGAAAACCCGCCCAGCGCACCTTTCACAGTACGAACGCGCCCGCGCACCACATCAAAGCTGCGCGACATGGGGTCCATGTCATCAGTAGCCAAGACCGTCACGGCCAACTGGTCCGACAGGCGTTCTGCCACTTCAAAGCTCAGCGCGCCGGGCCCGACGATAAAGCATGTCCCTTCACTGACCACATCCACGCTGCGTGTGATCGGCTGAGGCAATACCGCCTCAGCAGCTAGCGCGGCCATTTTGGGGGCGGCATCCTGCCCTTGTTCAGACCACCCGGCCCGATCGCGCAGATCGACAAAGCCCGGCGCCTCGACACCTAACTCATCGGCCAATGCCAGGAAAACATCCTGCTCTTGCATACAGGCAATTACGACGTTGCCCTCTTGCAGCGGCTTGGCGGCGGATTCCAGTTCTTTCGTACATAATGCGGTGTGAATTCTGGAGCAGGCGACATCGCAAGCTGACGATAGCTTCTCAGCGTCAATGGTTTGCGTTCCCGCACAGTCACATAGCAGCAATCTCGTACCCATAACCTCCCCCGGATGTCCTCCCCAGTCCAAGGTCAGCTTAGAACCTCTGAAGAAAGTAGCAATGCCCGTGGGGGCCGGATCGCCGGAACAAAGCCCGATAATAGCCGCGAGGACCGTAAACAATCGGTGAGGGGTACATATTCGACCACCCAAGGACTTGGCAGGAAGCTACTTTGTGTACCATAGTAGACCCTGAGGAAGGCAGGGGAGAGCTTTCCAGGGAGGACTTAGTGGCCAAGGCCGCCAGCCAGATTGAAATGCCAATCGGCGTCGTCGTGCGCAAAACACCCGGGGTTACACGCTGGGCGCAATGGAATTGGCGCGCCGTCGCCGTGCTGCCCGGCGCTGGACCGGCCGATTGGCTGGAGATGCGGCGCGAGGGCGAAGCGGTCGAATACCACGCGGCCACCCTGCCCCTGACCCTGTGGTCAGATGAGGCCGAAGCCTACATGGTCAACCTGTCGGACGGGCAACCCTCGATCTATCTGGTCCTGCGCGATGCGCTGGATGGAACACAGCCGATGGACGCTGTGCTGGTGACCGCCTCACCCTTCGAAGGACAGGACTACGCCGATACCGGCGAAGAGCTTGTCGAGAAAATCCCAATGACTGATGGGCTGATCGCTTGGGTACGTGATTTCGCAATGGAGCATCATCGCAACGAAGTCTTCGTCAAGCGCCGCCGTGATAAGAAACGCACCGATCTGGTTGAGGACGGCAAAGGGGATGTACGCATCCGGCAGGACTCGGATGTTTTCCGCGCCCCGCGGAGGATCGTGCAATGACCGAAACCCGCGATTTCTGGTCGCGCCGCAAGGCCGCCGTTCAGGCTGAGGCCAAAGCTGAGGTTGTAGCAGCACAAGAACAGGCTTTCGCTGAACAGCGGGGCGAGCTGGAAGAAAAGACTGACGCTGAAATTCTGGCGGAATTCAATTTGCCCGACCCTGATCAGTTGCAAGTTGGTGACGACGTCTCGGGTTTTATGGCCAAGGCAGTGCCTGACCGATTGCGCCGCCGCGCCCTTCGGCAGCTCTGGCGCCTAAACCCGGTTCTGGCCAATGTCGATGGGCTGGTGGATTACGGCGAGGACTATACCGACGCCGCCTGCGTGATCGAAAATATCCAGACCGCCTATCAGGTCGGCAAGGGAATGCTGGCCCATATCGAGGCTTTGGCCGCTCAGACCGAAGAGGAAGACGCAGCGCCTGAGGTTGAAGACCCAACACCAGAGCCTGAGCCTGAGTTGCCCGAAACGCCCGAGGTACACTCGGCAGAACCTGTAATGATTTCTGAAATCGACGACCCGGAAGAGGCAGAGCTTACGCCTGCCCCACGCCGCATGAAGTTTGAATACGAAGGATAACCGTATGACCGCAAGCAACGCGCAAAACCTGGACGTCTCAGCCGAGGATCGTCTGCGCGCGGATTTCTATAACTTCCTTGGGCTGCTGCTTGCGGCGCCTCCGGATCAGATGCTGCTGTCTCAGGTTACTGGTCTGACCGGCAATGAAACCGATCTGGGTCAGGCTATCAAGGCCATGTCGCGGGTCGCCAAGGTGACCAAACCCGCGGCTGCCGAACGCGAATTCAATGCCCTGTTCATCGGGCTAGGACGCGGAGAACTGCTGCCCTATGCCAGTTTCTACCTGACTGGTTTCCTGAACGAAAAACCGCTGGCGCAACTGCGCAACGACATGGCGGTTCGTCAGATCACACGGGCGCAGAACGTGTTTGAACCCGAAGACAATATCGCCTCGTTGATGGAGATGATGGCGGGCATGATCGTCGGTCGCTTTGGCGCGCCCGCCTCATTGGAAGATCAAAAAGCGTTCTGGAACAAACACATCGGCCCCTGGGCCGCACATTTCTATTCAGATTTGGAAGCTGCGGAAAACTCGGTTTTCTATGCCTCGGTCGGCACCGCCGGTCGGGTTTTCATGGAAATCGAGCGTGAAGCCTTTCGAATGACGGCGGGATGATCCCGCCATTCGCCAGCGCCCCAAAAGGCGCTAGATCGCAATTGGGAAAGGAGGATCCCATGAGCAAAACCAAGGAAGAAGGCGCCACGCGCCGTGACTTCTTGAAACTGGCCGGAACCGCAGCGCCCGCTGCAGTCGCCGCCGCCAGCCTGAGCGGACAAGCCGAAGCAGCCGAGCTACCGACGGATGAAACCCGCATTCAGGACACCGCGCATACGCGCGCATATCTGGACAGCGCCCGGTTCTGAACCCCGGACGTTGTCACCACCCGACTGACGGTTGCGATTGGCCCTGACGTCGGCACCAACAGGACCAAGCCAGCCATGGAAAACATGGCCAGCAAGGGAGGAAAGAAATGCTTAGGAAAAAGACCAACGGGGTTGCGAGACGCTCCCAGCGGACAAGTATCCTGTCCCAGGTCGGCGAGAAAACCGTCGATCGCCGCGCATTCCTGCGCGGATCGGGCCTGACGATCGGCGGGTTGGCCGCGATCAGCGCCACGGGTGGAACCGTGACGCCAGCCAGTGCCCAGTCAGCGGCCAATCAAGCCGTTGAAAACATCAAATCCATATGCACGCATTGCTCGGTCGGCTGTACCGTAGTGGCCGAGGTGCAGAACGGCGTCTGGATCGGGCAAGAACCCGGCTGGGACAGCCCTTTCAACCTGGGTGCGCACTGCGCCAAGGGGGCCTCGGTCCGTGAGCACGCCCATGGTGAACGCCGCCTGAAATATCCGATGAAAAAGGAAGGCGGCGAGTGGAAGCGCATCAGCTGGGAAGAGGCGATCAACGAGATCGGCGACGGCATGATGAACATCCGCGAAGAATCCGGACCGGACAGTGTGTACTGGCTTGGTTCCGCGAAACATAACAACGAACAGGCCTATCTGTTCCGCAAGTTCGCCGCCTATTGGGGCACGAACAACGTGGACCATCAGGCCCGTATCTGCCACTCGACCACTGTTGCGGGTGTTGCGAATACATGGGGCTACGGCGCCATGACCAACAGCTATAACGACATCCACAACTCCAAGGCTATCTTCATCATCGGTGGCAACCCGGCTGAGGCACACCCGGTCTCGCTGCTGCATGTTCTGCGCGCAAAAGAACAGAACAACGCGCCGCTGATCGTCTGCGACCCGCGCTTTACGCGCACCGCAGCGCATGCGGATGAATATGTCCGGTTCCGCCCCGGCTCTGACGTCGCACTGATCTGGGGTATCCTCTGGCACATCTTCGACAACGGCTGGGAGGACAAGGAGTTCATCCGCACCCGTGTCTGGGGCATGGATCAGATCCGTGAAGAGGTCGCCAACTGGAACCCGGAAGAAACTGAGCGTGTGACCGGCGTACCCGGATCACAGCTTAAGCGCGTGGCGCGCACCATGGCCAACAACCGTCCTGGCACGGTGATCTGGTGCATGGGCGGCACCCAGCATACCAATGGCAACAACAACACACGCGCCTATTGCGTGCTGCAGCTGGCTTTGGGCAACATGGGAACGTCGGGCGGTGGCACCAACATCTTCCGTGGCCACGACAACGTGCAGGGTGCGACGGACCTTGGTGTTCTGTCCCACACCCTACCCGGCTATTATGGGCTGTCCGCAGGGGCATGGGGCCACTGGGCGCGCGTTTGGGGTGAAGACCCTGAATGGCTGTCCGGCCAGTTCGCCTCGATCAAAGACAAGGACGGTAAGGATAAACCGCTGCAGAACGAGCGCGGCATCCCGGTCTCTCGTTGGATCGACGGTGTTCTGGAAGACCCCGCCAACATGGATCAGGACAACAACGTCCGCGCCATGGTTTTGTGGGGCCATGCACCGAACTCGCAAACCCGCGGGCCGGAAATGAAGACGGCGATGGAAAAGCTGGACATGCTGGTCGTGATCGACCCGTATCCCACCGTTTCCGCCGTTCTGCATGATCGGACCGATGGCGTTTACCTACTGCCGGCCTGTACGCAGTTCGAAACCCGTGGCTCGGTCACGGCCTCGAACCGCTCGTTGCAGTGGCGCGACAAGGTGGTCGAACCGCTGTTCGAAAGCCTGCCGGACGAGGTCATCATGGCCAAGTTCGCCAACAAATTCGGCTGGGCGGATCGGTTCTTCCGCAATATCGAGATGGAGGATGCCGAAACCCCGAATGTTGAAAGCATCACGCGTGAGTTCAACTCGGGCCTCTGGACCATCGGCTATACCGGCCAGTCGCCAGAGCGTTTGAAAAGCCACATGGCCAATCAGCACACGTTCGACAGAACCACGCTGCAAGCTATAGGTGGACCAAACGACGGCGAATACTACGGTCTGCCCTGGCCGTGCTGGGGAACGCCAGAGATGGGTCATACGGGGACACCAAACCTCTATGACATGTCCAAACCGGTGGCCGAAGGTGGCCTGACCTTCCGCGCGCGCTTTGGCGTGGAACGTGATGGTGACAACCTGCTGGCCGAAGGGGTCTATAGCGTTGGGTCGGAAATTCAGGACGGATACCCTGAGTTTACGATGCAGATGCTGATGGATCTTGGTTGGGACGGCGATCTGACGGCCGAAGAACGTGCGGCCATTGACGCCGTTGCGGGGCCAAAGACCAACTGGAAAACCGACCTGTCAGGCGGCATCCAGAGGGTTGCGATTGCACATGGCTGTGCGCCCTTTGGCAACGCCAAGGCCCGCACCGTGGTCTGGACTTTCCCGGACCCGATCCCGTTGCATCGCGAGCCGCTTTATACCAACCGGCGCGATCTGGTAGAAGACTATCCGACCTATGAGGATCGTCAGTCCTATCGCCTGCCAACCCTGTATGCCTCGATCCAGAAGAACGACTTTTCAAAGGATTACCCGATAATCCTGACGTCTGGTCGTCTGGTCGAGTATGAGGGTGGCGGCGAGGAATCCCGGTCGAACCCCTGGCTGGCCGAGTTGCAACAGGACATGTTTGTCGAGATCAACCCCCGTGATGCCAACAATCTGGGCATTCGCGATGGGGCTCAGGTCTGGGTCGAAGGGCCTGAGGGTGGTAAGGTCAAGGTGATGGCGATGCTGACCAACAGGGTTGGTGCCGGCGTGGCCTTTATGCCATTCCACTTTGGCGGCCATTTCCAGGGTCAGGATTTGCGGGACAAATACCCCTCAGGCGCTGATCCCTATGTGCTGGGTGAAAGTTCCAACACCGCCCAGACATATGGTTATGATTCAGTAACCCAGATGCAGGAGACCAAAGCGACTCTCTGCAAGATCTCAGCAGCGTAAGGAGGACGACAATGGCTAGAGCAAAGTTTCTCTGCGACGCTGAACGCTGCATCGAATGCAACGCCTGCGTAACCGCGTGTAAGAACGAGCACGAGGTGCCTTGGGGCATCAACCGCCGCAGAGTGGTGACGATCAATGACGGCGACCCGGGCGAACGCTCGATCTCGGTTGCCTGTATGCATTGTTCGGATGCGCCCTGTATGGCGGTGTGCCCGGTTGACTGCTTCTATCAGAACGAAGAAGGGGTCGTCCTGCACTCCAAGGACCTGTGCATTGGCTGCGGCTATTGCTTCTATGCGTGCCCGTTCGGCGCGCCGCAATACCCACAGGCAGGCAACTTCGGATCACGCGGCAAGATGGACAAATGTACCTTCTGCGCCGGTGGCCCCGAGGAAACGCACTCGACCGCAGAGTTCGCCAAATACGGTCGCAACCGGATCGCAGAAGGCAAACTGCCCATCTGCGCCGAGATGTGTTCCACCAAGGCCCTGCTTGCCGGTGACGGCGACGTGGTATCGGCCATTTATCGCGAACGCGTCGTGGCGCGCGGTTTCGGGTCTGGCGCCTGGGGTTGGGGCACAGCCTACGACCAAAAAGACGGCTGATCCTTGGCCAAACCTTCCCCGGCGCGCAAACCGTGTGCCGGGGAGCACTAAGATTTTTCGACGAAAAATCTCTGCCCGCCCGGAAAAGGGCCTACGCCAATGACCGCGTTACGAGGTTCATATGACTTTCCTGCGACTTCTGTTCTGTCTCATTGTTTTGACTGTTCCTGCCCTTGCTCAGGATGCTCCGGATCGCAATTCGACGGGTGGTGCGACCACGCTCGAGGATATCTTGGCCCGGCAGCGTGGCGAGACGGTCGATAACGGTTATCGCTCAGGTAACACCGGTCAAGGCAACGCCGAAGGTCTGATGGGCCAGTTGGGCACACGTGGCGTTGCGTCTGACAGCGACGTCTATCGCGCTTTGCGGTATGGCTCCGCGGATGTGACCGTTTCGTCGAACGGCCCTGCAGCCAGCGTCTTGATACAGGACGGTGGCATGTGGTGGTTGAATTTCCGAACAGGCCCATTGCGCGATTACGGCACGTATATTCTGGCCGGGATGCTTGGCATCCTTCTGCTGTTCTTCTTGATCCGGGGTAAAATCCGCATTGATGGTGAAAAGACGGGACGCACGGTTACGCGTTTCTCGGGCTTTGAGCGGTTCGGACATTGGCTGTTCGCGGGCTCTTTCCTGATCCTTGGCCTGACCGGATTGCTGACCCTTTATGGTCGAGACTTTCTGATCCCGATCTTCGGGAAAGAAGGCTTTGCGGCCATAGCGCAGGGCTGCAAATGGCTGCATAACAACCTCGCCTGGGCCTTCATGCTGGGTTTGATCATGGTCACTGTGAACTGGATCGCCCACAACATCCCCAACCGCACCGACCTGAAATGGCTGGCTGCCGGCGGCGGGTTGTTCACGAAAGGCAGCCATCCCCCGGCCAAAAAATTCAACGCGGGTCAAAAGATCATCTTCTGGGCCTGTATCCTGCTGGGCGTATCGATCAGCCTGTCTGGCCTGTCTCTGCTGTTCCCGTTTGAGATGCCGCTGTTTGCTAAGACCTTCTCAATCGCAAATGCAACCGGCATCCCGCAGATGTTGGGTCTGAACCTTCCGGTGCAGATGTCACCACAAGAAGAGATGCAATATGCGCAGGTTTGGCACGTGATGGTCGCCTATGTCTTCATCGCCATCATCATCGCGCATATCTACCTGGGCTCGGTGGGCATGGAGGGCGCTTTCGACGCGATGGGCACAGGCGAGGTCGAGGAACAATGGGCGCGTGAGCACCACTCGCTTTGGCTGGAAGAGGTCCAGGAAAAAGAGGCCAATAAGGCAGTGGCCTCGCCTGCGGAATAGATGCGCGGTCTAATCCTTGCACTGGTGTTGACCCCCCTGCCCGCAATGGCCGAGTTCTTTACGCTCAAAGGTCATGGAGGACCGATCATGGGGATTGCCGCCGCGCCGGACGGCCGGATTGCGACGGCCAGCTTCGACAACTCCGTCGGCCTGTGGTCAGACCGCACGCCGCAATGGCTTGAAGGGCACGAGGCTGCCGTGAACAGCGTCGCCTTTGGCGACACAGCGATCTATTCTGCTGGTGACGACTTTACCCTGCGCCGGTGGCCGGATGGCCAAATCCTCGGGCGGCACAAGGGCAAGATCGTCGATATTGCTGTTTCAAACTCCCACATCGCCACTGCCAGTTGGGACGGCACGATAGGGGTTTGGCCGCTTGACGGGGCAGAGCCAAGGATATTGGGCCCCACAGGCAGCGGTGTGAATGCTGTTGTGTTCACACCAAACGGAGATGCGCTGTATACCGGCGGGGTTGATGGGGCGGTTCGTCTTTGGGATGTCGCAACCGGTCAGGAAAAACTGCGACTGGTTGATAACGGGTTCGGCATCAACGAACTGGTCCTGAACCCCCATGAAAACTGGATTGCCTATGGGGCCGTCGATGGCGTCACGCGCATTCGTGATCTGACTACAGGCGACGAGCATGATTTTACCCTGGACCGCCGTCCAATCCTTGCGCTGGCTCTCAGCCCGGACCGCCGCCTGCTGGCGGTGGGGGATGGTGAGGGTCATATCATGTTGGTCGATACCATCGTCTGGCGCATCGCACAGGATTTCCGGGCCACATTGCGCGGCCCGGTCTGGGCGCTGGCCTTCTCAACCGATGGTAAAAACATCTATGCAGGTGGTATAGATGAGGCGATGTATAGCTGGCCGGTATCTGACCTTGGCGACCAACAACAGATGGCCGCGACTGAACCAAGTTTTCTGAAGAACCCTGACCAGATGGATAATGGCGAACGCCAATTCGTGCGCAAATGCTCGATCTGTCACAGCCTGACGGCGGACGGGCACAGACGTGCTGGACCTACGCTCTCCGGTGTGTTTGGTCGCCGGGCGGGCAGCTTACCGGGATATTTCTACTCGGACACGCTGCAAGACTCTGATATCATTTGGAATGACGAGACGATAAATGCCCTTTTCGACCAAGGACCAGACCATTACATTCCGGGATCGAAGATGCCCATGCAACGGATTACACAAGCGGATGACCGCAAAGATTTGATCGCCTTTCTGCGCCGCGTCACGGCACCGGAAAACTGAACCGGAGGTAAATATGAAAGCCTTTCTAGCCGCAGTTGCCACGATGGCTGTAATTGCCGTCGCTGCGCCGTTTGCCTTAGGCCAATTCGGATTCAGCGCGGCGAATGCCAGCGCGGGTTCGGCCGTGCGCCTCGACTGAATGTCAGAATACCTGACCACCAAAGAACTGGCGGACCTGCTGCGCATTGGCGAGCGTAAAGCCTATGACCTTGCCTCATCCGGCGAGGTCCCCTGTGTCCGTGCCATGGGCAAACTCTTGTTTCCAAGGGCCGAAGTCATTGCCTGGCTGAACGCATCGCGCAGCGGACCGCAGGTCGCAGAACCGTCGCTGCCGCCGATCGTGGCGGGCAGTCATGATCCGCTGTTGGATTGGGCTCTGCGGGAAAGCGGGTCAGGCCTGGCAACTTATTATGACGGCTCATTTGACGGCTTGAATCGCCTGAAAGAACGATCAGCGCAGGCTGCGGCGCTGCATATCCACGAGACAGACGGATTTAACACGCAATCTCTGCAGGACCATCTGGGAGAGGCACCCGTCATTCTGTTCGAACTAGCAAAACGCCAGCGTGGGTTGCTGATGGCCCCCGGTGTGACTGGGATATCGGACTTTTCTGACCTCCGGGGCCGTCGCGTTTTGCTGCGTCAGGACAGTGCCGCCAGTCAACGGTTGTTCGACACGCAACTGCAGGCGCACGGCCTGAACCGAGACGATCTGGATACCCTGCCGACCTGCGCACGTACCGAAGAAGAGCTGGCCATAGCCCTGCATGACAATAAAGCCGATGCCGGATTCGGCCTGGGTGCGCTAGCAGGGCTGTACAATCTGGGCTTTGCCCCGACCCATACCGAACGCCTGGACCTTGCTATCTGGAGGCGCGCCTATTTCGACGGCCCGATGCTTCGGTTGCTCGGCTTTGTGCAATCCGACCGCTTTGCCACCCGGGCAGAAGAATTCGGCGGGTATGACTTGTCGGATCTGGGAACCATCCATCACAATGGAGCCAGCGGCTGACCCTATTGGGCGTTGGGAAAGAACAGCTGCTGGCCGTCCAGCGTGTAAGATGCGATGGCCGCCTGCCCTTCGGGCCCGGTCAACCAGTCAATAAAGCGCTGCCCCGAGGCCGCCCGCACTTTGGGATGCTTGTCAGGGTTCACAAGAATAATCCCATATTGATTGAACAGGAGTGGATCGCCCTCAACCATGACCTCTAGGTTTCCCTTGTTGCCAAAGCTCTGCCAGGTCGCCCGATCCGTCAGCGCATAGGCACCCATCCCACTAGCCACGTTCAGTGTCGCCCCCATCCCGGATCCAGTTTCCCGGTACCAAGTGCCCGAAGCGTCGGTCGGGTCGATACCGGACGAGGCCCAATGGCCCAGCTCCGCCTTATGCGTCCCGCTGTCATCCCCGCGTGAGGCGAAGGGCGCCTTGGCCTTAGCCACGGCGGTCAGCGCCGCGATAATGTCAGTCCCACCTTTCACTTTGGCGGGATCGGATTTTGGCCCCACAAGGACGAAATCATTGTACATCACGTCCGACCGCTCAACACCCCAACCATCTGCCACAAACTTCTCTTCGGCAGGTTTGGCGTGAACCAGCAAGACGTCCCCGTCACCGTTGATCGCATTGCGGATCGCCTGCCCTGTACCAACAGCCACCACGCGGACATCAATCCCGCTTTCGGCTTCAAAGCCTGGCAGGATATGGTCGAACAAGCCCGAATTCTGCGTCGACGTGGTTGATTGGACTACAATAAATGGGGTTTCGGTCAATGCGGCTGTAGTGTTCAGGCCAAGCGCTATTACTGCAGCCCCGACGAATTTGCGGATCATTTGAACTCCATATTCTGATTAGGTTACCAGACCACCGGCAACAAACCGGCGCGCGGCGTCACTTGTCGGGGCATCCAGCACTTGTTTGGCAGCACCGTGTTCGACCACGTGTCCGGACTGCATCATGACGATATCCGCTGCCAGACGGCGTGCCTGACCGATATCGTGGGATACCATGACAATGCGCACCCCTCGGTTCGAAGCGCGCAAGATCATCCGTTCGATCATCTGCGTAGCACCGGGATCAAGCGAACTGGTTGGTTCGTCCAGGAACAAAGTCTCCGGGTCCAGCGCCAGCGCGCGCAGGATGGCCAGCCGTTGCGCCTCGCCCCCGGACAGCGATCTGGCGGACTGGCGCGCCTTACCCTCTAGCCCACCTTCGGCCAGCAATTCGTCGATCCGGGATTTGCGAGTTGCACGGGACATGCCCTGACGCTTTAGCACAAAATCAAGATTGGCTGACACGGACCGGCGCAACAGAACCGGTCTTTGAAACACCATCGCCTGTCGTGATTTGTGATACGCATTCAGGGCAATCCCGTCCTGCTGAACCCTGCCGCTATCCGGGACGATAAGCCCGTGCAAACAGCGCAAAAGCAGGCTCTTGCCCGCTCCGTTCGGCCCAAGGATCAAAGTTGGTCCCAGCCCCATCAGGGATAGCTCTGGCACTTGAAGCAGTGTCTTTCCCTTGCGGGAAATCTGTAAACTGTGAACAGAAAGACATTTCACCATCTCGGGCACCAGATCACGCATGGCGCAACCCTTCCTTCTCGGCCCGCAGGCTAAGCGTGCTGACCATGGCGTTTACTGCGATGGCTATGGCAATCAGGATCGCCCCAAGCGCAAGCGCCAAGGCCAAATTACCCTTGGACGTTTCAAGGGCGATCGTCGTCGTCATCACCCGCGTGACGTGGTTGATATTGCCGCCAACGATAATAACCGCTCCAACTTCGGCAATCGCACGGCCAAACCCCGCCAGCAATGCCGTAACAAGAGACAGCCGCGCATCCCACAATAGCACCGGAATCGATGCCATCCGCGACAGGCCGAGTGAGCGGAGTTGCTCGGAATATTCCTCGGCCAGCATTTCGACCACTTGACGTGTCAGTGCGGCAACGATCGGGGTCACCAGAACGACCTGAGCAATAATCATCGCCGTCGGTGTGTAGAGCAATTCAAGGACCCCCAACGGGCCGGAACGCGACAGCATCAGATAGACTAGCAAACCAACCACAACCGGGGGCAAGCCCATCAAGGCATTCATCAAGACGATCAGAATCCGCCGCCCTGGAAAACGCGCAACGGCCAAAGCCGCGCCCATGGGCATCCCGATAACGGCAGAAATCAGAACGGCAAAAACAGAGACTTTCAGGGACAACAGAACAATCGCCCACAGCTCCGGATCCCAATGAAGGATCAAAGCAAGCGCCGACCTGAATTCTGTTGTAAAATCTTGCATTATCTACCTAATATCCTCCATGTTGAACAGTTTGCTATAATTTACAGGTAATTACTATGACAAACGCCCTACAAGTGCAGTCACATTTTCGACGCTTCCAACAAAAAACGCGGCCCCGTTTGGGACCGCGCCATATTCCATCGTGAACCTGACTCAGTTCAGTGCTGCATCCGAAATCTGATGCGTCCAGGCACCTTCGGGTTGTTTGGTGATAACGGGATCAGAACCACCGGCAAGCAGCGTCCCTACAGTGCGCTCAAAATCCGCCGGATCAAGCGATCCGTTTGAGCCCGCAGTCAGCTTGGCAATCTCACCCATCATACGTTTCTGATGCGCTTCGGTTTGGGCGCCAGTCGCGTCATTTTCAAGCACGATATCGGCCGCTTCATCTGGGTTCTCTTCGGCATATTTCCACCCCTTCATCGAAGCCCGCACGAAACGTTCCATCTTGTCGACAAATGCCGCGTCGCTCAGGTTCTCTTCAAGAACGTACAGGCCGTCTTCCAGCGTCGCGACGCCCTGATCTTCGTATTTGAATGTGACCAGTTCGTCGGGGCTGACGCCGGAATCTATGACCTGCCAGTATTCGTTATAGGTCATGGTGCTGATGCAATCAGCCTGACGCTGCAGCAGCGGGTCGACATTAAAGCCCTGCTTCAAAACCTCGACGCCATTTTCGCTCTTGCCACCGGTATCAATGCCCAGCTGGCTCATCCAGCTCATGAAGGGGAATTCGTTGCCAAAGAACCAGACGCCCAGTGTCCGGTTCTTAAGGTCTTCTGGTGCGGAAATACCGGCATCTTTCCAGCAGGTCAGCATCATACCCGAGCTTTTGAAAGGCTGGGCAATATTCACCAGCGGCAGGCCCTTTTCGCGCGCGGCCAACGCAGCTGGCATCCACTCGACCGTCACGTCAGCGCCGCCACCGGCAATGACCTGTGTCGGCGCTATGTCCGGGCCGCCTGGCAGAATGGTGACATCAAGACCTTCTTCTTCGTAGAACCCTTTGTCTTTGGCCACGTAATAACCTGCGAACTGAGCTTGCGTGACCCATTTCAACTGCAATGTCACCTCATCCGCCGACCAGGCTGCACTGGCGGCCAGGCTAAAGGCGGCAACCGCCCCGCTGAGTATCTTTTTCATCTTCACATCTCCTAGTTTCAGTTGGCGCCCCATTTTTCATTTTTGGGGTCTGTTGAATTTTTATCCGCGCTGCGATGGGTGCCAGAAGGTCACCGCCTTTTCGATCATGGCCACCAGACCATAGAATGATGTCCCAGCCAAAGCCGCCACTACGATCTCGGCCCAGACCATATCCAGTGAGAGCTGCCCCACGCTGGTTGATATCCGAAAACCCATGCCAAGCGTCGGTGAGCCAAAGAACTCGGCCACGATAGCGCCGATCAATGCAAGGGTGGTGGATATCTTGAGACCATTGAAAACAAATGGCATCGCGGCAGGCAAGCGCAGCTTCAGAAAGCTCTGCCAATACGTGGCGGCATAAGTCTCCATCAGGTCGCGCTGCATTGCTGTCGCCTCGCGCAGCCCGGCGACGGTGTTCACCAGCATTGGGAAAAAGACCATCACGACAACCACCGCCGCTTTGGAGTGCCAGTCGAACCCGAACCACATGACCAGAATCGGCGCGGTGCCAACAATCGGCAGAGCGGCCACGAAGTTGCCCACGGGCAAAAGCCCAAGGCGCAGAAAATCCCACCGGTCCACTGCAATCGCCATCAGGAAGGCGGCTCCACAGCCGATGATGTAACCGCTCAGCGCGCCCTTGATGATGGTTTGCACGAAATCCATCCAAAGCGTGGGCAAACTGTCCCAGAACCGAATCCAGATAACCGATGGAGCGGGCAGAATGACCAAAGACACCTCAAGGCCGCGCACCAAAAGCTCCCAGATGATGATGATAGTCAGACCAAAGATCAGCGGAGCCAGAAACCGGACCATCCGCGTATCAGCATAGGGCCCGCTGGCCAAGCGGCTGTTCAACCACCATCCCAACAGCCACACACCGAGTGCGCCCAGAATTGGTATCATTGCGCAATCCCCATCCGTTTCAGGACCGACTTTTCAATCAGCCCCAGAAGCCCCACAAGACAGGCCGCCAGAATCGCCGCCGCAAACAGGGCCGACCAGATTTGCACGGTCTGACCATAATAGCTGCCTGCCAGCAGGCGCGCGCCCAGCCCCGCGACTGCCCCGGTGGGCAATTCCCCCACGATGGCCCCTACCAATGAAGCCGCAATGCCTATCTTCAGCGATGTGAACAGATACGGCATCGAGGCCGGCAAACGCAGTTTCCAGAACCCCTGCGCGTGGCTCGCGCTATAGGTACGCAGCAAATCCAGTTGCATCGCATCAGGGCTGCGCAAACCTTTGACCATGCCGACCACGACAGGAAAAAAGCTGAGATAGGCCGATATGACCGCCTTGGGGATAATCCCCTGCACGCCAACGGAATATAGGACCACAATGATCATCGGGGCCAGAGCGATGATCGGGATGGTCTGGCTGACTATCGCCCAGGGCATGACCGACAGGTCCATGACCCGGCTATGTACGATCCCAACAGCCAGCAGAATTCCCAGACCGGTGCCAATGGCAAAACCCAGTATCGTCGCACTCAGCGTCACCCAGCCGTGATAAACCAGCGAGCGCTTTGAGGTGATTTTCTTCTGAACTGTTGTCTTCCATATCTCAACGGCCACCTGATGCGGAGCGGGCAACCGTGGACGATCCTGTTCCCACGTGGCTGGAATGGCAAAGCTATTGTCCAGAACCAGGCTGAATTCGGACAGATCGCGACGATCTTTTGCCGAGGGTGGCTGAACTGTGGCGCCGGCCCGTTCCTGTTCGGTCAGAACACCTTTGATATTCATCGGAATACAAGCGGCGTACCAAAAGGCTACTATGACGGCCAGTACCGTCAATACAGCCCAGAATGCCTTGAACCCGCTGCTATTCATCCGAATGCCCCGCGCGCAACCCTTCTCGCACCCTATGGGCAACTTCGATGAATTCCGGCGTGTCGCGAATATCGAGCGGCCGCTCTTTCGGCAACGGACTGTCGATCACGTCAGTGATCCGTCCGGGCCGAGGGCTCATTACAACGATCTTGGTGCTCAGATAGACGGCCTCAGGGATGGAATGGGTGACAAACCCAATGGTCTTTTCAGTCCGCGCCCAAAGTGCCAGAAGCTGCTCGTTCAGGTGATCGCGGACAATCTCATCCAACGCGCCAAAAGGTTCGTCCATAAGCAGGATATCCGCATCAAAGGCCAACGCCCGTGCGATGCTGGCCCGTTGCTGCATTCCACCCGACAACTGCCAGGGAAACTTTCCACCAAACCCCTCAAGATCAACAAGTTCCAAAACCTTGTTTACGCGTTCTTCCTGCTCGGCAGCTGTAAACCCCATGATTTCAAGCGGGAGCTTGATGTTCTTGGAAATGGTGCGCCAAGGGTACAGACCCGCGGCCTGAAATACATAACCATAGGCCCGTTTCCGCCGCGCCTCATCCGGAGTCATACCGTTGACGGTCAATGTCCCGCCAGTCGGTGTTTCCAACGCAGCGATGCACCGCAAAAAGGTGGTCTTACCACAGCCGGAGGGCCCGATGAAGCTGACGAATTCTCCCTTTTCGATGGTCAGGTTCACATCCTTCAGAGCGTGGACCGGCCCGTCATTGGTCTGAAAGGTCAGATCCAGTTGCCGCGCCTCGATTACAGGCGGTGCAGCGGTTTCAATATTCATTCCATCCCCTTGAACTTAAACCGTAATAAGACGTGATATCTGCCACATATTCTGTCATACACCGGTTGCTGGAATACCCGTGCGTACCACCGGTCGCGGCGCTGTCAGCTCTTTCCAAGTACTCAGCGCCTTGTTGACGGTTGTATTGGCCTCGCGTTCAACAAATTGGCCATGGCCTTCCTGAGTCCTGATCTCTCCGTCATGCACTGCAACCTGCCCACGGGTCAGAGTAAAGCGCGGCAAGCCTTTGACCTCTTTGCCCTCAAACACGTTGTAGTCGATCGAAGATTGCTGCGATTTCGCGCTGATCGTCTTGCCTTTCTCAGGATCCCACACCACCAAATCGGCATCGGCACCTACAAGAACTGCGCCCTTTTTTGGATAACAATTCAATATCTTGGCGATGTTTGTTGAAGTGACTGCCACAAATTCATTTGGCGTCAGCCGACCAGTGTTCACCCCATGAGTCCACAGCATCGGCATCCGGTCTTCCAACCCTCCGGTACCGTTCGGGATCTTGGTGAAATCCCCCACGCCAAAGCGTTTCTGATCCGTCGTAAAGGCGCAATGGTCGGTGGCCACGACACTCAACGAACCAGATTGTAATCCGTTCCACAGGCTATCCTGATGCTGCTTGTTTCGGAACGGAGGGCTCATGACCCGCCGCGCCGCGTGGTCCCAATCCTGGTTGAAATACTCGCTCTCATCCAAGGTCAGATGCTGGATCAAAGGTTCCCCCCACACCCGCTTGCCCTGCATCTTGGCACGCCGAATGGCCTCATGCGCCTCTTCGCACGAGGTGTGCACCACATACAGGGGCACTCCGGCCATATCCGCGATCATGATCGCGCGGTTGGTCGCTTCGCCCTCGACCTGCGGCGGACGGGAATAGGCATGTGCCTCGGGACCTGTATTGCCTTCGGCCAACAGCTTGGCGCTGAGCTCGGCAACAACATCGCCATTCTCGGCATGCACCATGGCCGTTCCACCCAGCTCGGCAAGACGCTTGAACGAAGCATACATTTCATCGTCATTGACCATCAACGCGCCCTTATAGGCCATGAAATGCTTGAACGTGTTGATGCCGCGTGTCTCGATCACCGTCTTGAGGTCATCAAACACCTGCTCGCCCCACCAGGTCACCGCCATGTGGAAAGAATAGTCGCAATTTGCACGTGTCGACTTGTTATCCCAGCGCTTGAGCGCATCCAACAGGCTTTCACCTGGGTTGGGCAGAGCGAAATCAACCACCATCGTGGTTCCTCCGGCCAATGCCGCCCGGGTTCCGCTCTCAAAATCATCGCTGGAATAGGTGCCCATGAACGGCATTTCCAAATGCGTATGCGGGTCGATCCCGCCAGGCATCACATAGCAGCCCGTCGCATCCAGTTCCGTATCACCTTTCAGGCCCGGCCCAATCTCGGTGATCACCCCATGCTCGACCCTCACATCCGCCTGGTAAGACAAATCCGCGGTTACGATGGTCCCGTTCTTGATAACAGTGCTCATATCAATCTCCCTGATGCGGTCTGCGCCGCTTGCTTCATCTGGCTACAAATACCTCGGGGGGAGTCGCCCAACGGACGACGGGGGCAGAGCCCCCTATTCCACAATTCCAGCCGTCTCTACGACCGCATGAAACAGAACATCCGCCCCGGCGGCAGCCCAATCCTTGCTGATTTCTTCGGCTTCGTTATGGCTTAGCCCATCCACACAAGGGCACATCACCATCGCTGTTGGTGCAACCCGGTTGATCCAGCAGGCATCATGACCGGCGCCCGAAATGATATCTGTATGAGAATAACCCAACCGTTCAGCCGCATCGCGCACGGCTGCCACGCAGCCTTCATCAAATTGCACCGGATCAAATCCGCCGACCTTCTCGAATTCGATCTGTAGGCCCATCTCATCCACGATATCTTCGGCCGCTACGCGCAGACGATTTTCCATATCGGTGATCACGTCCAGATCGGGCGAACGGAGATCGACAGTAAACACAACTTTCCCCGGGATCACGTTACGCGAATTCGGAAACACATCAATATGCCCTGCCGCACCCACCGCGTGGGGCGCATGGGACCAAGCAATCTCGTCAACCTTTTCAAGGATGCGCGCCATCGCCAATCCGGCATTCTTGCGCATCGGCATCGGCGTAGACCCGGTATGGGCGTCCTTTCCGGTAACTGTAATCTGGGTCCAGCTGAGACCCTGACCATGGGTGACAACGCCGATATCCTTCCCCTCGGCCTCAAGAATGGGGCCCTGTTCGATATGCAGCTCAAAGAAGGCGTGCATCTTTCGGGCACCAACCTCTTCATCACCGCGCCAGCCAATGCGGCTCAGCTCATCTCCGAACTTCTTACCTTCGGCATCCTCACGGTCATAAGCCCAATCCTGCGTATGCATCCCGGCAAAAACCCCCGAGGACAGCATCGCAGGTGCATAGCGCGTGCCTTCTTCATTCGTCCAGTTGGTCGCAACGATTGGATGTTTGGTCTTGATTCCCAAATCATTGAGCGTGCGGATGATTTCCAGCCCGCCCAATACACCCAGAACACCGTCATATTTGCCGCCTGTCGGCTGCGTATCCAGATGTGAACCCACATAGACCGGCAATGCCTCGGGGTCCGTGCCCTCTCGATGCGCAAACATATTGCCCATTTGGTCCAGCCCCATGGTGCACCCGGCCTCTTTGCACCATTTCTGAAACAGCGCGCGGCCTGCCGCATCTTCATCCGTCAGGGTCTGACGATTATTGCCCCCCGCAACACCCGGGCCAATCTTGGCCATCTCCATCAGGCTGTCCCACAACCTGTCGCCATTGATCCTGAGGTTCTGCGCCGGAGCTGCCATCCTAGTCTTCCCTGTTGCTTGCGATTTGCTCGCTTTTGGTGTCTTGATTTGACCATCTGGTCAAACTCACGCTATCACGGGTTCGACATCAGTCAAGAAATAGCAGAGCTCGGTGGGAATTTTTGGCATATTCCGCACTTGCGAGCCCAAAAATCAGACAGGCAAAGACATGTCCAAAGACCGCGCACCAACACGAATTCAGAAAAAAAACCGCGCTGCAATTCTAGAAGCCGCTTTGAACGTGTTTTCTGCCTACGGTTTCCGCGGTGCTACCGTCGACCAGATTGCTGCCGAGGCCGGGTTGAGCAAGCCGAATCTTCTGTACTATTTCCCCTCAAAAGAAGCGATTCACACGGCCCTTCTATCTGGCCTTCTCGAGATTTGGCTGGCCCCCCTCCATGATCTCGACGCCGACGGGGACCCTTTGGAAGAGATACGCGCTTATATCCATCGCAAACTGCAAATGAGCCGGGAACTTCCGCGCGAAAGCCGTCTGTTTGCCAATGAACTGGTCCAGGGTGCACCACGCATACACGATGCATTGTCCAATGATCTCAAAACTTTGATGGATGAGAAGACCGCAATCCTTACGGCCTGGATGGAACAGGGTAAAATCGCGCGCCTCCATCCCTACCATCTTATTTTCTCCATCTGGGCTTTGACACAGCATTATGCGGATTTCGATGTCCAGGTTCGGGCCATTCTTGGCGACGAAGACCCGTATGAAGGTGCTGAACCGTTTATCGACACGCTCTACCGCAAATTGCTGGCGCCTTAGGTTTTCGTTAGCCGGAACCCGCTCACCCTGAGCCTAGGATGACGCTACTCTTTTCTTCCCTGTCCACACACAGGTGCCGTGGTAAGGCTTTCGTTGGGTGGGTAGAGCGAGAAGTGGGGCATGAGGCGTTCCAAGACGAAGTGAGGAGGCGCGGATATCATCTGATCCGCACCGCCACCCAATATGTCGCAAACTGCCACAACGCCCCCCATCGACATCCTGTTCTAAGAAGATTCGACGAATTTTCTTGGACTACTCGGCGGCTTTCGCCATTGGATTGTTGGGATGGGTTGTCCAGTTGCTATATTCGGGCTGCACTTCCTGTCCCGTGCGCGGGTCGATTTCGCCAGCGTCCATCGGCACCATGGAAATACATCCCTCGACCGGGCACACATCCACGCACAGGTTGCAGGCCACACATTCGTCATCCATAACCTCGAACACGCGCTCTTCGGACATTGAAATGGCCTGGTGGCTGGTGTCTTCGCAGGCGGCATAGCAACGACCACACTTGATGCACTGATCCTGATCAATCTTGGCCTTGGCGACATAATTCAGGTTCAGATATTGCCAGTCGGTCACGTTTGGAACCGCAAGACCGACAATTTCCGAAACGTCCTGATACCCTTTTTCATCCATCCATTTCGACAGACCCGCCGTCAGTTCGTCAATGATCTTGAACCCATAGGTCATCGCCGCCGTGCAGACCTGAACATTGCCGCAACCCAATGCCATAAACTCTGCTGCATCGCGCCAGGTAGTCACACCGCCAATACCCGAAATCGGCATTCCGTTCGTTGCCTGTCCACGCGAAATCTCGGACACCATCGACAGGGCAATCGGTTTCACCGCAGGGCCACAATAGCCGCCGTGGCTGCCTTTGCCGTCAATCGAGGGTTCAGGGCTGAAGCTATCCAGATTGACACTGGTAATCGAGTTAATCGTGTTGATCAGCGATACCGCATCCGCACCACCATTCTTTGCGGCTTCTGCCGGCTTGCGGATATCAGTGATATTCGGCGTCAGTTTCACGATGACCGGTCGGTCATAGTATTTCTTGCACCAGCGCGTCACCATCTCGATATATTCCGGCACCTGCCCTACGGCCGCCCCCATCCCGCGCTCGCTCATCCCGTGTGGACAGCCAAAGTTCAGTTCGATCCCGTCGGCACCGGTTTCGGCAACACGCGGCAGGATAGCCTTCCAGGCTTCTTCCTCGCACGGCACCATGATCGAGGCGATCAGGGCGCGATCTGGATAATCAGCCTTAACCCGCGCCATTTCTTCAAGGTTTACCTCTAATGGGCGGTCTGTAATCAGCTCGATATTGTTCAGACCCAACAACCGACGGTCTGCGCCGTAGATCGCCCCATACCGCGGGCCATTAACATTGACGACCGGTGGACCTTCGGACCCGAGTGTTTTCCACACGACCCCCCCCCATCCGGCCTCAAAGGCACGGCGGACGTTATATTCCTTGTCCGTCGGCGGCGCAGATGCCAGCCAATATGGGTTGGGGCTTTCAATTCCCAGAAAGTTCGATTTCAAATCAGCCATTTATCCGGCCTCCCTGATGCTTGCAGGCATCTTGATCATTGAGTTTCACGCAATCAGACTTGCGTGGATATCCATCGCGGCATCGCGCCCCTCGGCCACTGCGGTCACGGTCAGGTCATCCCCGCCTGCGGCGCAGTCGCCTCCGGCCCAGACCGCTTGTACCGATGTGCGCCCGGCGCCCGTGACGGCGATCTTGTTCCCGTCCAACGTCAGCCCTTCGGGCGCTCCTTCCAGCGTCTGACCTATTGCCTTCAGCACCTGATCGGCAGGCAGGCGGGTTTTCTCGCCGGTGCCCTTCAACTGACCGTCATGGCTGGCAGTATACTCCAATTCGATCTCGGCGGCTGCCCCGTTGCCGTGTACGGCTACGGGCTGAACATTGGTCATGATCCTGACGCCGTGCGATGCGGCCAGATCCTGCTCATAGCGGCTGGCACCCATCGCCTCGCGTCCGCGCCGGTAGGCGATGGTGACGTTTTCCGCGCCCAGCAATTTCGACTTTACAGCTGCGTCAACCGCGGTCATGCCGCCTCCGATGACGACGACATTCCGCCCAACGGGCAGCTCAGCCAGATCGGCCGCCTGACGCACATCCGAGATAAAGTCGACCGCGTCGCGCACGCCGGTCAGATCCTCGCCGCCCGCCCGCAATGCATTCACACCTGTCAGACCGATGGACAGGAAAACCGCATCATAGTTGTCAACAAGGCCATCCAGCGACAGGCCCTCGCCCAGAACCGATCCGGTCTCGATGGTGATGCCGCCGATCCTCAGCAACCAATCGATCTCAGCCTGAGCGAAATCATTGGTCGATTTATAGGCGGCAATTCCATATTCATTCAGACCGCCGGGTTTTGGGCGGCTTTCGTGAATGACCACATCATGCCCCAGCATCGCCAGCCGATGCGCACAGGCCAGCCCTGCGGGCCCTGCCCCGATCACGGCCACCGTTTTGCCGGTGAATGCGGCGCGCTGGAACGGATGGTCGCCCGATGCCATAACGCTGTCAGTAGCAAACCGCTGCAAACGCCCGATCTCGACTGGCGATCCTTCGGCGGTTTCGCGTACGCAGACTTCCTCGCACAGCGTTTCGGTCGGACAAACACGGGCGCACATGCCACCCAAGATATTCTGACCAAGGATGGTTTCACCCGCAGCTTCAGGCTGACCGGCCTGAATCTGGCGCATGAACAATGGAATATCAATGTCTGTCGGACAGGCCGTCACACACGGCGCGTCATAGCAGAAATAGCAACGATCCGCGGCCACTGCGGCCTCATGCGGGGCAAGTGGTGGATGCAGATCCGTGAAATTCGAGGTCAGCTCATCGCTGGAAAGCCTCCCGGAGACTATGCCGGGGACCATCTGGCCCTGTGCCATCGCTCTACTCCCTGTAGATATGTTGTTATGGCCTCAGCTTGGCACAATCTGATTTTTTATCAAATGGTAAATTTTGCCAAATGGTCAAAAAATGAATAACCAGGCCGAAACACCCGGTTTTTTACTGTACATTGCTGGTTTTTTGGGCCGGAACCGCTCAGATCATCTGTGACAGGTGCCCGGATTTGATCCAAATTCGCGCGCCCTCTGCTCCTGCCAAAGCAGTGGAACGCGCACCTGGCGGTAATCTCAACCAGTCCCAGGCTGAAAATTCTTCGTCGGATTCCTGCACCGAACCTGCGATGACAAACAACTCCAACCCATCGACTGCATCCAGATCCAGCTTTTCGCCAGGTGACAGATTCAATACGCGAACATCTTCGCGTGAGTCCTTGAAAAGCTGAAGATTCGAATCCCCAGTAATCGACCGACGAATTTCGGTCCTGTCCTCAGGGTCAAACTGGTGCAGTTTGACTAGTATCGTCGCGCCTTCTTTTGCCGAAGGCGTATGGGAAGACGTCGGAGGATTGCGCACATAACTACCTGCAGGAAAATCACCGGTCTCGTCCTGAAACACACCGTCCAGCACCAGATACTCCTCTCCTCCATCATGCGTATGGGCGGCAAAGGCGCTTCCTGGGGCAAAGCGGACAATCGTGGTGGCGCGGGCGACCTCTTCCCCGATCCGGTCCAACATCTTGCGCTCGACACCTGCGGCAGGTGACGCAATCCAGTCGTTCCGGTCGAAATGCACAGCAACACGTTTTGTGAAATCTGCGTTAACTCTCATGCGGCTTCTCCTGTTTGGTCTGGTCTCTAGATGGTTGCGCAAGTCCTGAATTCAAATTTCAGATGCATGATCTATGATCACATCTGGTTTTGTGCCACGTCTCTACCTAGTGTACGCCCAACCAAAATTCGAGCAGTGCTGGCCCAACGCCACGAACCCGAGAGACGCCCGATGCAGACCGTCAACAATAAATTCAATATCGTGGTCATCGGCCAAAACAATCGGCTGCAATACGAGGCACTGCTGTTTGCAGCCTCGTTACGACACAGCTGTCCCAATTTCGCAGGCCGCCTGTTCGTTGCCGTTCCTCAACCAGGGGCCCGCTGGTCACAGGATCCCAGCATTCAGGATGAGGATGTCCTGAAAGCGCTACATCAGCTTGGGGCCGAAATTCTACCGTTTGAAAACCGGGCTTTCGGTGGAAGCTATCCCTATGGAAACAAGATCGAAGCACTGTTGGCCTTGCCCAAGGGGGAACCGTTTGTCTTTTTCGACAGCGATACGCTTGTCACCGGAGACCTGAATAGTGTGCCCTTCGATTTTGACCGCCCCGGTGCCTCGCTGAAAGTCGAGGGAACATGGCCGCGCCCGACCCTGTATGGTCCGGGGTATGACGGTATCTGGCGCGCCCTGTATGAGCGGTTCGAACTGGATTTCGACAGCTCATTGGACAAGGCCCAACCGGCCGAATACTGGCGGCGCTACCTGTATTTCAATGCGGGTTATTTCTTTTATAGATGCCCACGCCAGTTCGGCGAACGGTTCCTGGAATATGCCTGCACCATCCGGGATGAGGATATCCTGGAACTCGCGGGCCAAACACTGGACCCATGGCTGGATCAGGTCGCATTGCCGCTGGTTATCCATGCCCTTGGCGGCGGCCGCGACGCACTGCCCACTGGCCTGCTGGACGGGTCGGTCACGTGCCACTACCGTCTGTTTCCCCTGCTATATGCCCGCGAAAGCGACCATGTGATCGAGGTTCTGGAAACTGTGGTTGCGCCCAACAAGTTCAAGAAAGTGCTCAAGGGCTATGACCCAATAAAGAAACTGGTGCTCCAGCGCAAAGGGCACAAAATACGCGAGATGTTCGATCGCGAAAACCTGCCTCAGCGCGAGCAGGTCATTCGCAACAAGATCAAAAGCAAAGGTCTATGGATGCGCTGACAGCAATGTTGTGCGCACGCGTCCAATCGCCTAGAGATTCTGCAACACATAGCCCAACAGGAGATTTTCACCATGTCTGACGGCCCCACCTACGGTTTCGACACGCTTCAAATTCACGCAGGCGCACGCCCTGACCCGGCAACAGGTGCGCGTCAGACGCCGATTTATCAAACAACGGCATATGTGTT
This sequence comes from Ruegeria sp. CDSC081, assembly GCF_059610485.1. Taxonomy (NCBI): domain Bacteria; kingdom Pseudomonadati; phylum Pseudomonadota; class Alphaproteobacteria; order Rhodobacterales; family Roseobacteraceae; genus Ruegeria; species Ruegeria sp. CDSC081. The sequence continues at coordinate 450,216 of NZ_JBXWNS010000001.1, forward strand.
TCGCGATGCAGACCACGCGGCGGCTCTGTTCAACCTGCAGGAAGTCGGCTTTATCTATTCCCGCCTGACCAATCCCACCGTGGCGGTTCTGCAGGAACGCGTGGCAACGCTTGAGGGTGGCGTTGGAGCAGTTTGCTGCTCGTCCGGTCATGCCGCCCAAATCATGGCACTGTTCCCGCTGATGGGACCTGGCTACAACGTGGTGGCCTCGACCCGGCTGTATGGCGGCACGATCACTCAGTTTAGCCAGACGATCAAACGGTTCGGCTGGTCTGCCAAGTTTGTGGATACTGACGATCTGGATGCTGTGAAGGACGCGATCGACGAAAATACACGAGCGGTGTTCTGCGAATCCATCGCCAACCCGGGCGGCTATGTCACCGATATCCGCGCACTGGCGGATGTGACGGATGGCGCCGGCATTCCGCTGATCGTCGACAACACCTCGGCCACACCCTATCTGTGCCGCCCGATTGAGCACGGCGCGACGCTGGTTGTGCATTCAACCACCAAATACCTGACCGGCAACGGCACTGTCACTGGCGGCTGTATCGTGGATTCGGGCAAGTTCGACTGGTCCGCGAATGACAAATTTTCCTCGCTCAGCCAGCCGGAACCGGCCTATCACGGGCTGAAATTCCACGAGACATTCGGTCCGCTGGCCTTCACATTCCACGGCATCGCCATCGGCCTGCGTGATCTGGGCATGACGATGAACCCACAGGCGGCGCATTACACGCTGATGGGGATCGAGACTCTGTCTCTGCGAATGGAGCGTCATGTAGAGAACGCGCAAAAGATCGCAGCCTGGCTAGAGGCCGATGACCGCGTGGAATATGTGACCTATGCGGGCTTGCCCTCGTCGCCCTATCACGACCGGGTCAAGACGCATTACCCCAAAGGGGCCGGTGCGCTATTCACTTTTGCGGTCAAGGGCGGCTATGACGCCTGTGTCAAACTGGTGAACGCGCTGGAGATCTTCAGCCATGTGGCCAACCTGGGCGACGCGCGGTCGTTGATCATTCATTCGGCCTCGACCACCCACCGTCAGCTGACCCCGGAACAGCAAGAGGCCGCAGGCGCCGGTCCCAGCGTTGTTCGGGTGTCCATCGGCATCGAAGACGCCAACGATCTGATTGCCGATCTGGATCAGGCGCTGGCCAAGGCAACGGCCTGACAAATGGCTGGGCACGATACCAACGATCTAGGCCAGCCCATCGGCCGGCCGGTTTCGGGCAATTTTCCGCGCCCGACGCCGCCTTATACGCCGATGGAAGGTCACTATTGCTCGGTCGTGCCCCTTGATGTGAACAGGCATGCGCCCGGTCTGTACCGGGCGTTTGCCAATGACACTGATGGGCGGAACTGGACTTATCTGCCCTATGGCCCATTCGACAGCGAAGAAGATTTCGCCGCCTGGACCCGCGCGTCCTGTATGGATGCCGATCCCATGTTCCACACAGTGCTAGACGGTGATGGCACCCCGATTGGCATGGCCTCGTTCCTGCGGATTGAACCTGCGGCCGGTGTGGTCGAGGTTGGGCACATCCATTTCTCACCGCTGCTGCAGCGCAGCCCGAAATCCACCGAGACGATGTACCTGATGATGCGCCGCGTGTTCGACGAGCTGGGGTATCGCCGTTACGAATGGAAATGCGACGCGCTGAATGCCCCGTCCTGCAGTGCGGCCCAAAGGCTGGGCTTTACCTTCGAAGGCGTCTTTCGGCAGGCCACCCATTACAAAGGGCGCAACCGCGATACAGCCTGGTATTCAATCCTCGATACCGAATGGCCGCGCATCCGCTCGGCTTTCGAGGCCTGGCTGTCGCCGGACAATTTTGATCAGTCGGGCCAGCAGCGGCAATCCCTGATGGCCCGAACCAGCGACACATCCTAGTCGGAAATCAGAAATTCCATCGACACGTTGACCGAGACCGAAATCTCGCCCCCGGAAACCGGAACGCCGCCCTCAGCTGCCATGTTCATTGCACGCATTTGCGGCATGGGATTGAATCCTCCGGCCTGTTCGCGGATCATCTGAACCGGACCCAGCGTGACTTCGGCCGCCTGTGCCAGTTGGTTGGCCTTTGCCCTTGCCTCACCCACTGCCTTGGCCCGCGCCTGTGCCTCATGCGGTGCAGAATCCTGAATTCCGAAACTCAGCCCGCCGAAATTGTTGGCCCCGTCGTCAATGACCGCATCCATGATGGTACCCAGCTGCGACAGATCGCGAACACGCACCACGACGCTGTTGGATGCGACAAAGCCGGAAATCTCGGGCCGCTCTCCGCTAGAACTGTTCCGCCCAGACCATACCGGCGACAAAGACAGATCACGTGTCTGCACATCACGGGTTTCGATCCCCATCTCATCCAGTCGAGTCAGAATTTTGGTCACCGCGTCCGAAGTCGCCTGCATCGCATTTGATGCCTGTGCATCTTCGTTTGTTACACCCAGGGTAATGGTGGCCATATCCGGGGCCGCATGCACCATGCCTACCGCATCAACAATGATGCGACGTTCTTCCGCAGTTACCATCCCTACCGACGTCATGGCCAGCACAGCGGCCAGAAAAGCGATTTTCTTCAATATCTTCCCTCCAATTATCCTGATTTCAACATGGGGCTGCACCGGGTCACGGGGCAAGAGGAGACGCAGGCTTTTTCTTTCCCTCGGCGAGATCCTGCTTTAATGTCGGTCTGCGGACGAGGCATCGTTTGCATTGCAACTGACAATTATGGTTCCTCCGGATTATGAAACCCGCTTTTGCGCTGTCCATTTCTACAACCGGAATTTCTTTGCACCACAATTCCGATGGCGACTGGTTCGCCATAGGTGAGGTGTCGTTGGATGCCTCCAACTTGGAAGAGCAGTTGAAAGTGCTTCGGGACAAGGGGTTTGCGCTTGAAAATGACCTGAGCTGCAAGGTCATTATCCCAAGGGATCAGGTCAAATTCATCAAAGTCGATACCGCCGGATCATCCTTCGAAGACACCGAACAGGCTGTGCAACACGCTGTATCCGATGCCACCCCTTATGACCTGACAGAGCTGGTATATGTCACGGCAGATGACGGGGCGACCACATGCGTCGCCGTCGTTCCACGCGATACACTGGAGGAAGCTCGGGGGTTTGTGCTGGGATACGGATTCGTTCCGGTCGCGTTCAGCGCTGCATATGAAACAGATGACTTTCCGACCGAACCGTTTTTCCCGCTTGGGGACGCGCCTGCGACGACAAACGCGCCCAAAGTGATCGCTACAGACCCCGCGCAGGATAGTCCGGTTGTTCACGCGATCGCCGATTCTACCGCTCCGACCAGCTTTTGGCCTGTCCAAAAAGTGGCCGCACCTAACTGGACCTCTCTGCCATCAGTGCGAATTGTAGCGGCGGTGGCTTTGATGTTGGTGGCCGGTGGCATATGGAGTCTTTTCGGAGAAGACAGCCCTGCCCCTGCCGATTCAGAACTGGCCCTGCTGGACGAAACAATATCCCAACTCGAACCGAGTTCTGGACCTGTCGAGCCTGCAGAGACACCCGCAGCACAGGCCGAAGTCACAGTGCCCGAGACCGCAGAGCCAGAAATGGCACCGACCTCTGAATCAGAGCCAGAGCTGTCTGCAACCGACCAGGCAATTCTTGAGGCGCTGAGCGTTGCGCCCGCGTTGGTAGACGAAATCGAGCTTGAGCCTGAACCTCAGTTAGTTCCGACACAGCCGGAGATCGAAATCACGTCACCGGGCCTTTTGATAGCGCCGACGCAGGATCCGCAAATTGAGCTGTATCTGGCCTCCAAAGACGACTCAAATCTGTCGCGTGATGCAATCGCATTGCCGCCAGTACACACATACGACACCGACCTGCCATTTGATTTCGAACCACTTTCAACCGCTGCCGGGGCCAGGTTCAGCCTTGATGAGCGCGGGCTGGTAATACCAACCAAAGAAGGCGTCTTGAACCCGGACGGGGTGGTTGTCTATTTGGGAACACCTTCTAAAACTCCCCCTCCATCGGCTTTAGTCCGGCTGGAAAAGGCACCTGTTGAGGAAGTGGTCGACAACAGGCTGGCGACATTGCGACCGAAACCAAGGCCCGAGAACCTGGCCGAAAATTTTGAACGGCAGCGGCTTCAAGGGCGTACATTGAAAGAATTGTCGGGAATTCGCCCGAAACCGCGCCCGGAATCCCTTTTGCGTGCCCCGCCGCCGCCGGAATCGACTGAGCCCCTTGCGGAAATGAGGGTGCCGCGCCCCAAACTCCGACCGGCCGGACTGACCCGGCAGGCCAGTGCAGGTACTGCGACTTTGGGTTCGGCAGCTGGAATTGAACAGCTCAACAATGAGGTCGGAACGTTCCAGCCCAAAACCACAGCGCCCAAAATCCCATCCTCGGCTTCGGTTGCACGGCAGGCCACAATCGACAATGCAATCAACCTGCGGAAACTGAACCTGATCGGGGTTTACGGCAGCCCATCCAATCGCCGCGCATTGGTTCGGCTGCCCAGCGGCAGGTACAAAAAGCTCAAGATCGGGGACAGGCTTGACGGCGGCAATGTCATTGCTATCAGCGACAATGAATTGCGCTATCAGAAACGCGGGCGAAACGTAGTTCTCAAGATGCCACGTGGTTAAGAGGCGGCCTGCGCGGGTCACCACGCAGGATTACCTTCTTGCATCAAGCTGCTGAAATTTCTCCACTTTCAATCTGCTCTCGCTCGATGGATTCGAACAGCGCCTTAAAGTTACCCTCGCCAAACCCATCGTCGCCTTTGCGCTGAATGAACTCGAAGAAAATCGGTCCGATGACCGTTTTCGAGAAGATTTGCAGCAGAATCCGGGTCTCACCACCGTCCAGAACGCCCTCTCCATCAATCAGAATACCGTGCTTCATCATCCGGTCCAACGGCTCTTCATGATCGACCACGCGGGTTTTAGACAACTCATAATAGGCTTCGTTCGGGCCGGGCATGAACTTCAGCCCCTTTTCGGCAATCGCATCGGTCGAGGCATAGATATCCTCGCTGCCCACAGCGATATGCTGGATGCCCTCGCCCTTGTATTTCTTCAAGTAGGAAACGATCTGCCCGGTTTCGCCGCGATCTTCGTTGATCGGAATGCGGATACGCCCGCATGGAGACGTCAGCGCGCGGCTAAAAAGACCGGTGAATTTGCCCTGAATGTCAAAAAAACGGATTTCACGGAAGTTGAACAAATCACCATAGAACTTGAACCACTTGTCCATATTGCCCTTGTAAACATTGTGGGTCAGGTGATCGAGATAATAGAACCCATCCCCCCGGGGCTTGGACTGTTCGGTCCATGTGAATTCCTGATTATAGGGCGATGTTTCGTAATATTGATCAATGAAATAGATCAACGATCCGCCAATCCCCTTGATTGCAGGCACATTCAGTGTCTTGTCTGCCGCGTCATAAGGTTCAGCCCCTTTCGCTACAGCGTGCTCATAGGCTTTCTGCGCATCCACGACGCGCCATCCCATCGCCGGAGCACAAGGGCCATGCTCGCCCACGAACCGGGCAGAATAGCTGTCGGGATCTGCATTCAGGATGTAAGTCACATCACCCTGTTGCCACAACTCAATCGCAGGCTTGTCCTTGTGGTGACCTACCAGCGCGAATCCCATCTTTGCGAACAGATCGCGCAGCTCTTGCGGCTCGGGATGTGCAAACTCGACAAACTCGAACCCATCGGTTCCGGCGGGGTTTTCATCCGATATGATTGATTTCGGGGCGTTGTGAGGGAAAGGACCCATGGCGCGTCTCCGTTAATACAGGAATTTATTTGCTGATTTCAAAATACGTCTTAATCGGCACTTTTTTCGCGCATAGTTTTTCAATAACTTAAAAGGGCGCGCGTAATTTGCGCACAAGATTGGCCAATCACGGAGTTTTTCCGCACATGCTTGATTCTACTGATACGCGCCTGCTGTCAGCGCTGCAGAAAAACGCCCACCTAACAGCACATCAACTTGGAGAGATGTTGAACCTGTCGCCCAGTCAGGCTGGTCGTCGGCGCCAACGGCTGGAAGCTGAAGGGTATATCACCAGCTATGTCGCACGCCTCGATCCTCTAAAGTTAGGGTTGCAGGTGCAGGGTTTTGTTCAGGTTCATCTGAGTACGCACGGCCCCGAGCAATCTGAAGGCTTTGCCCGTATGGTCGAAACACGCGCCGAAATCACCAGCGCATGGACAATGACAGGTGAGGCCGATTATTTACTACATGTCTATTGCGACGATCTATCCGCGCTTAATCGCTTGCTTCATCAGGTAATCCTTCCACATCCTGCAGTGGCTCGGATACAAAGCCAAATCGTTATGGATCAGCTCAAACGCGACGCCCCCCTGCCCACCTGAGCGCATTGAAAGGACGATCATGGACAACTTCCTTTACCAGGCGACGATCTATCTGGCTGCGGCTGTGATCGCCGTGCCGCTTTCGGCGCGTCTGGGACTGGGCTCTGTACTGGGATATCTGGCCGCGGGCCTTGTCATAGGGCCGTTGTTCGGATTGGTGGGTGCGGAAACGGAAAACCTGCAGCATGTGGCTGAATTCGGCGTAGTCATGATGCTGTTCCTGATCGGACTTGAACTGGAACCGCGCGCTCTTTGGGATATGCGGGACAGGCTTTTGGGGCTTGGCGGCCTCCAGGTGCTGTTATCGACCGCAGTGATCGCCAGCGTCGCCATGTATGCAAATCATCCATGGTCCGTAGCCCTGGCAGTGGGGCTGACGCTTTCCCTGTCATCAACTGCGATTGTTTTGCAGACCCTGTCGGAAAAGGGCTTGATGAAAACGAACGGAGGACGGGCGACCTTTTCAGTACTGCTGACTCAAGACATCGCGGTCATACCAATCCTGGCACTGCTTCCACTGCTGGCTCTGCCTGCCATTCCCCAGATTGCAAATGACGGATCTATCAACCGCATATCCACGGGGCACCACGGCGCGGCGCATCATAGCTTGTCATTGGTCGAGGGGTTGCCAGGGTGGGCGGTAACGCTTGTCACCATTGCCGCGATCGGTTTCGTCATTCTCGCCGGAGTGTACCTGACCAGGCCCTTGTTCCGCTTTATTCATGCGACCCGCCTCCGCGAGATGTATACGGCGCTGGCGTTGATGATTGTGGTTGGCATTTCCTTCCTGATGACGCTGGTTGGCCTGTCACCCGCTCTGGGCGCGTTTCTTGCAGGTGTGGTGCTGGCCAGTTCCGAGTTCCGGCATGAAATGGAGAGCGACCTAGAGCCGTTCAAAGGCCTTTTCCTTGGTCTGTTTTTCATCACCGTTGGCGCGGGCATCGATGTCGCCTATTTCTTCGACGACCCCTTCGACCTGATCGGGCTGGCCCTATTGGTCATTCTGGTCAAGGGGATCATTCTGTTCCTGGTTGGCCGCGCCTTTAAACTGCGCGGACGCGATCACTGGCTGTTTACACTGGGGCTGGCGCAAGCGGGTGAGTTCGGCTTTGTCCTGCTGGCGTTTTCGACCCAGCAGAATGTGATTCCAGGGGATCTGTCACAAAAACTTCTGATGATCATTGCGCTGACCATGCTGATCACGCCGCTTTTGTTCATCATTTATGATCTTCTCTCGCGCCGGATGGGGGATGGCACACCGGCACCCGAACCGGATGAGATCGACGAGAAAGGCCCGGTCATCATCGCCGGGATCGGGCGATTTGGTCAGATCGTCAATCGTCTGGTGCAGGCAAGCGGGTTCAAAACCATCGTTCTTGACCATAACATCGAAACCATCCAGCTGATGCGTCGCTTTGGCGTAAAAGGGTTCCTAGGGGATCCGACCCGTCCGGAACTGTTGCGCGCGGCCGGCCTTGAAAAAGCATCTGTTCTGGTGGCTGCGATGGATGATCGCAAGAAGGTGACGCGTCTTGTCGGCTATGCGCGCCGCCAGCGCCCAGACCTACACATCGTCGCGCGGGCACGGGATCGGACCCATGTGTACGAGCTGTATCAAGCCGGCGCGAACGACATTGTGCGCGAGACTTTCGATGGCTCATTACGGGCCGGGCGATATGTGCTCGAGAATGTGGGTCTCAGCGAATACGAGGCGGCGCAGGCCGAACAGACTTTCTACCACCATGATCGCATGTCGGTTCGTGAACTTGCAGAGCTCTGGATTCCCGGGCTGCCCACCGCCGAGAACAAAAAATACATCGAGCGTGCGCAGCAGCTGGAAAAAGACCTTGAGACCGAACTGCTGGAATTGGCGGAAGAAAACGACAAAAAATCGGCCTGACCTTCAACTGACGGTCAGGCCGCGCAGATCAACCGTCCGAGACGCCAGCTTCGGCAAAGGTCGCCATGCCGGAATGACAGGCAACAGCGCTTTTGAGGATATTGATCGCCAGCGCCCCGCCAGAGCCTTCACCTAGTCGCAGCCCCAGCTTCAGCAAAGGCTCTTTACCGAGCTTGGCCAACACAGCGCCATGCGCACCTTCCGCGCTCTGGTGCCCGGCGATCGTGTGATCCAGCGCGCTCTCTGAAAGGTCAGACAGACACGCGGCGGCCGCTGAGCAGATAAAGCCATCCAGAATAACCGGAATGTGCAGCGCGCGTGCGGCGGCAATGGCTCCGGCCATAGCGGCGATCTCGCGTCCGCCCAGACGGCGCAGAATCTCTAGCCCATCGCCCGAACCGCCATGTAGCGTAACACCTTCGGCCACCACACGGGTTTTGTTTGCTAATCCCGCATCATCGACACCTGTTCCGCGACCAGTCCAATCGCCCGCCTCACCTCCGAACAAGGCGCAAGCAATCGCCGCTGCGGGGGTCGTGTTGCCGATACCCATTTCACCAACAACAAGAAGATCGGCGTCTGGTCTGACCGCAATCCACCCGGTGCGCAGCGCCTGCAACAGGTCGTCCTCTGACATAGCTGGACCTGATGTGAAATCCGCGGTCGGTCGCTCAAGCTCCAGCGCGTGGACATCCATCGTTGCCCCAGCCGCCTTGGCCAGCTGGTTGATGGCCGCCCCGCCATGTTCAAAGTTCAACACCATCTGCACGGTCACTTCCGGTGGAAAGGCCGAAACACCCTGTGCTGTGACACCGTGGTTTCCGGCAAACACGATAACCTGCGGCGAGGTGATCTGCGGGCGGGCATCCCCGCGCCAGCCTGCATACCAGATTGCCAGGTCTTCCAACCGACCAAGCGCGCCCGGAGGTTTGGTCAGCTGCCCATTACGGTCAGTCGCCCCTTGCGCAGCGGCATCATCGGGCCCGGAGGCTTGCCGGACAGCTTCGCGGAAAGAATTCAGATTGTTAATTTCGGGCAGCATCCAAAGCCTCGTTGCATCAGAGTGGTCCTGCGTGTTTAACCGAAGCGATCAAACCGACAAGACCCTGAAAGGCGCAGGAGTGCTAAAAAACGACACCAAGCTCATTTCTGCCTGGGATATTCCGCTGGCTTTGGTCCTGTTGACGCGTTTGCCCGTGCCGCGGCTGCCTGACAGAGTGTTCTCGCGTCAGGCCAGTGCCGTTTGGGCCTTTCCATTGGCGGGGCTTGTTGTCGGCCTGTTGGCCTGTGCCGTTGGATGGATGGCAACGGCCATGGGGCTGCCGTCGATAGCGTGTGCCATACTTGTCGTTCTTGTCCTGACCATCACCACCGGCGCGATGCACGAGGATGGGCTTGCAGATACCGCCGACGGGCTGTGGGGCGGTTTCACGCCTGAACGGCGGCTAGAGATCATGAAGGACAGCCACATCGGCACCTATGGCGTCCTTGCCCTGATTTCTTCGCAACTGCTGCGCGTGTCGTTGATTGCCGCGATCCTTTCGAATGCGGGTTTTACCACCATATTGGCCGCATGCATCGTTTCGCGGGCTATGATGCCTGTTGTTATGTCCGTCCTTCCAAATGCCCGCCAATCGGGCCTTAGCCATTCAGTGGGCGCACCCGGATCGACCGCGGTGATACTCGGCGGGGCCATGGCGCTGCTGCTCACTCTGCCAATGATCGGGTTGCAGGTGGTTTTCCCTGCGCTGATTGCCGCTTTCTCTGCGGTGGCAATGGCGATGCTAGCCAAGGCCAAGATCGAGGGTCAGACCGGTGACATACTGGGCGCTACTCAACAACTGGCCGAGATAGGGTTTCTTATAGCCGTAGCTACGCAGGTTTAGTGGCCCCGATTTCAATAGGTGACTGCAATATAAAAAGGCCACCTCCTTGCGGGGATGGCCTTAAAACTTTGATTTCAGCAGGTTCAGGCCGCCGCTGCCGCGCGCGAGGTCAGAACCTCATCCACCTGCCTGGCCGCAGACACTTCGCCTGCGCCGGATACTGCCGCGACTTCGCGGGTCAGACGCTCAAGCGCGGCTTCATAAAGCTGACGTTCGGAATAGCTCTGTTCGCGCTGATCATCGGTGCGGTGTAGATCGCGGACAACTTCGGCAATCGAGATCAGATCACCCGAGTTGATCTTTTGTTCATATTCCTGTGCCCGGCGGGACCACATGGCACGCTTGACCTTGGCCTTGCCCTTCAGCGTTTTCATCGCCTGGCTGATGACATCCGGCGAGCTGAGCGATCGCAGACCAGACTCGGTCGCTTTGTTGGTCGGCACGCGCAGGGTCATTTTGTCTTTCTCAAAGGAAATGACGAACAGCTCGAGCGAGTATCCGGCAACTTCCTGCTCTTCGATCGAAATGATCTGACCGACACCATGGGCCGGGTAAACAACATAGTCGTTGGGGCGAAACTCAAGCTTCTTCGACTTAGACATACAGGTTCTTCCTTGGTTACGAGAGCGCGGGACAGACAACAAAACGACCCACCCCGTGCCAGTACGGCCCGGTCAGGTTGCTGTGTTTTCAACTAATCAGAACTCCAAAGCGAGCATACTTACGGAGTCATCCCCATCTCAATCAACGTTCAATTTCCGAGTATATCACAAAATTGAGACACTCGAAAGGCTGCCCCTTTCCACTTGAAAGAAAGGTGTTAAGAAACAGATAGATAAGGCGCCATCCCACTGCTGAACTGACAAGTTCAGAGCGCGAATCGCTTAGCCGCCTTCGCCGGGGGCCTCAGAGAAGTATTTCTCCATCTTACCCTCTTCGCCATCACGCTCTTCTGCATCAGGCAGCGGGTCTTTCTTGGTCACGATCACCGGCCACTGCTCGGAGAACTTACGATTGAACTCGACCCATTGATCCATGCCCGGCTCAGTATCCGGACGGATCGCATCAGCGGGACATTCAGGTTCACATACTCCGCAGTCGATGCATTCATCGGGATGGATGACCAGTGTATTCTCACCTTCATAGAAACAATCCACCGGACACACTTCGACACAGTCGGTGTATTTGCAGGCGATGCAGTTTTCAGTGACAACATAGGTCATGGTGAATTTCCCGTTTGCGGTTTGGGCGTCTAGCTAAATCAGTATGGCGTCAGCTTCAAGATATGTTCAGCTATCTTGATTGCGAGAAAGATCAAGTACACGCCGATCCTTCTTGGTGGGACGACCTTTTCCCTCAAACCCTGGATTTCGCGGCTGCGTGTCCTGCTTTTCGGTCAAATCGGTATATAGTGTCTGCGCCTCGGTTGCCGGTCCGCGCCGATCACCCAGTTTTTCGATACGCACAACGCGCACAATCCGCCCCTGAGGGAAGGTCAGAACATCACCGGGGGCCACAGGCTGCGCCGGTTTCAGGATCCGGTTTCCGTTGACGCGGACATGGCCGCCACTGACCTGTTTGGCGGACAGGCTTCGGGTCTTGAAGAACCGAGCCTGCCACAGCCATTTATCGATCCGAAGCCGGGCCTCGGTCATCAGGCTTTAGTTGCCTTCCTTCAAACCCATAAGCGCGGCCGCGAACGGGTTATCGGGATCAATGGGCTTTTCTTTCCTGGGCGGACGAGACGAGAAGGTCTTGGCACCCTGCGGCTTGCCACCTTTCTTGCCCTGCGGCTTGCCCCGGCCATCCTGAGGCTTACCGCGCGGCTTACCTTTGCCCTGCCCCTGCCGCTGTTCACGGCGTGGGCCTTGGTTGGCCTGACGCTGACGGCCCCAGGTGAAGGTATAGAAGACCTCAACCTCGGGTTCATCTGTTGCTGCTGTCGGCGCGGTGGCCTCGGCTGCTGCCTCGGTGCTTTCGGTGGCCTCGGCTGACGCCTCGGTGGGTGCGGCGACCTCTTCGGGGGTTCCCTCTGGTGCGGGTACTTCCTCGGAGGCAGCTGCTTCCGTGGCCTCTGCGGCAGGTAGCTCTGCCGGCGCGGGCTTAACCTTTTCACGCTCGGCGCGTTCGGCCTTGTAGCCCAGCCCCTGCATCAGGTCGGCGAATTGTTCCAGCGTCATACCGGTGATCGACAGCATGTCAGGCTTGGCCTCAAACCCACCACGGCTGTCTTCAGCGCGCAGCATGTCGGCCAGACGTTCCAGCATGTCGATCCGGATCGAGCGTTCGCCCGCATCGCGATAACCACACATAGTGTCATAACCGTCAGGTGCGCCTTTGGCGATGGGCACAGTAACAAGACCCGGAGGCGGCGCGTCGGGAAATTCCTGCAGGCCATTTGCCAATGCCCACAGAACAAGACGCAGACGCGTTGGGGCCGGTTTCAGCAGCAGCGGCATGAAAATGGTGAACTGACCAAAGCGGATACCGTGTTTGCGCAGCGCGCCACGGGCGTCCTGATCCAGATCCTTGACGTCTTGCGCGACACCTGCGCGCGGTAATACACCTAGCGCCTCAACCATGCGGAAGGCAAAGCCCCTGGCCAGCCCATTGAGTTCTTCATCGCGCGACAGGTTCAGCAACGGCTCGAACAGTGCGGCCACTTTGCGGTCGATGAAATGCTGCAGGCGACGCTGAACTTTCTGTTCAACATCGGGGCCCGCGGCCTCGTCCACAAAAACCTCGACCAGCGGCTTGAGAGGCTCTGCCCCGGCAACCAGTTTGCCAACGGCATATTCACCCCACATCAGGCCACCCTGATCGGTAAAATCAATTTCGGTATCGGGTGCATTATAGAAGCGATCGGCACGCAGATGGAATTGCGGCGCGAGGGCTTGCAAGGACGCCGATTTCAAGGCTTTCGCCTCGGCTCCTTGCGCGCTTTTGTCCGGACTGAACCGGAACCCTTCCAGACGACCGACGAATTCACCTTCGACGGTCACTTCACCCTTGTCATTTACTTCGGCCAAAAGGGCCTCCTTCTGTTTGAGCCGGCGCAACAAAACGGATGTGCGCCGGTCCACAAATCTCTGAGTCAAACGGTCATGCAGAGCGTCTGACAGCCTGTCTTCTACAATGCGCGTCTCATCACGCCAATGGGATTCGTCACGCACCCAACCATTTCGTTGCGCAACGTAAGTCCAGGTGCGAATATATGCCAACCTTTTTGACAGTGCATCTATATCGCCATCCGTTCGGTCGATCCGGCGGATTTGCCGCGCCATAAAGTCATCCGGGATCGAACCACCTTCATGCAGGTGGCCAAAAATCACTTCGAGCAGGCTGGCATGTTCGGCATGGCTGATGCCGCGAAAATCGGGGATTCGGCACACATCCCATAACAAACGAACGGATTGCGGATCACTGGCACGGGCCGCAATTTCGGCAACTTGCGACAAGGATTTAAGCACATTCAGATCATCTGCCGGACGGGCTTTGATCAGGTGTTCGCTATCCGGGCTAATCTCGAGCGTGTGGATCAGAGCGTCAATCGAACCAAACTGCAAGGCGGCATTCCGCCAATTCAGTTTTTTCATCGGCGCAAAGCGGCTGTCCATAATGGCCTGCGCGACACCATCGTCCAGAGGCGGCGCCTCGCCGGTCACGCCGAAGGTTCCATCGGACATTCCGCGCCCTGCGCGGCCAGCAATTTGGGCAAGCTCATTCGGGGCCAGGGGCCGCATCCGCCGGCCATCGAATTTGGTCAGGGACGAGAACGCAACATGGTTCACATCCAGGTTCAACCCCATCCCGATGGCATCGGTGGCAACCAAATAGTCGACCTCACCATTCTGATAGAGCTCAACCTGTGCATTCCGTGTACGCGGGCTAAGCGCCCCCATGACCACAGCTGCCCCACCCTTTTGACGGCGTAGCAGCTCGGCGATGGCATAGACGTTGTCGACCGAAAACCCGACGATGGCGCTGCGCGGTGGCATGCGGCTGATTTTCTTGGAACCGGCATAGACCAGTTGCGACATCCGCTCTCGCCGGACGAATTGTGCTTCGGGCACAAGTGCCGCGATGGGACCGCGCATGGTATCGGATCCCAGAAACAGGGTTTCATTGGTGCCGCGCGCGCGCAGCAACCTGTCGGTGAAGACGTGGCCGCGTTCCGGGTCGGCGCAGAGTTGGATTTCGTCGATAGCCACAAAATCGGCACCCATGCCTTCGGGCATCGCCTCGACCGTACTGACCCAATATTTCGCGCGCGGCGGTACGATACGTTCTTCCCCGGTGATCAGCGCCACCACCGACGGCCCGCGAATGGCGACGATTTTGTCGTATACCTCGCGCGCAAGCAGGCGCAGCGGCAGGCCGATCACCCCCGTGCGGTACCCCAGCATACGTTCGATTGCGTAATGGGTTTTGCCTGTATTGGTTGGGCCAAGTACGGCCACGATTCGGGATGACCCGCTCACCTTTGCCCCCTGCCCCCGGTTTTCAGAGGGCCGAGCCCTCGATCTGGGCTTTCAGTCGATTCACTGCATTGGTTACTTCTTCGTAATGGGGATGTATAGCCAAGGCATGGGAATAGGCCGCAAATGCCTTTTCGGGCTGACCCAGAATCTCAAATATCAATCCAAGCCCGTAGATGGCTTCATAGTTGTTCGGGTTCAGCGTCAGGGCATGTTCCAGATCTGCGGCAGCCATCCCGAACCTTTCGATCCCAAAAAACGCAGAGGCCCGCGCGTGCCAGCCTTCGGCGAAATCAGGCGCGTGGTCTGTCAGGGCCGTCAAATGCTCGATCGCGGCATAGGTGTCACCATCATCCAGTGCTTCGCGCCCACGCTCCAGCAGCAGATCGGCGGAGGCCGAACCAGATTGCGACCAGAGCGCCCGTAACTGGCGGTCGATTCCAGTCGCCTGGTCCGGTGTGGCCTGTGCAAGGTTCTGCAACAACTCGGCCTCGTCGCGGGAATCCTCCTGCTGCGCAAGGCAAGTGGAGGAAAACATGACTAGGACAAAAAGTGCCGCAACGGTACCTTTGAGATTGTTGATTGCATTGCTCATAACAAGTGTCAGTGTAGCGTTGCGACCGAGGATGTCCATTCACGGCGTACTAACAAAATGAGGAAGATCATGAGCGATTCATTGGAAAAAGCCGCAGCAGTGCTGAATGAGAAACTGTCGGGCGGCGATTTCGACGCATCGGCTAAATTTGCCATCGCGGATTTGGGCGCGATCGTAGTTGATGCAAGCGGCGCGCGCATCAGCGATGAAGAAACGGACGTGACTTTGAACGCTGATGCGGACACGTTCGAGCAAATTCTCAATGGTGATCTGGACCCGACAAGCGCCTTCATGGCCGGAAAACTGAGCATTGACGGCGACATGGGCGCGGCAATGAAACTCGCCTCGGCCCTGGCCTGATGGAATACCCGTCGGCCCCTTTGTTCGAAGACGTGGCTGGCGGCCCCGCTGGCGGTGTTGCTCATTGGTTGAACACCGCCGACGGTACCCGAATTCGCGTGGCGCATTGGCGCCCCGAAGGTACAGCGAACGGGACTGTCATGCTGTTTCCCGGTCGCACTGAATACATCGAAAAATACGGAGATGCGGCGAGTGAATTCGTCAAGCGTGGCTTTGCCGTGCTGGTGATCGACTGGCGGGGTCAGGGATTGGCAGACCGGTTGCTTGACGATCCGCGGGTTGGCCATATCAATAAATTCACTGACTATCAGCAAGACGTAGATGTGTCGCTAGAGCTGGCCAGAAAGCTTGATCTGCCCAGGCCCTGGCATGTTATCGGCCACTCTATGGGCGGTGCCATTGGATTGCGGGCAGTTTTGGAAAACGATTGTTTTGCTACCTGTGTTTTTACCGGTCCGATGTGGGGGATTTTCTTTACGCCCCTTATGAAACCCATCAGCCGGTTGACCGCAAATTGGGCCCCACGACTGGGGTTTGGCGAAAAGACCCCCCCGACCACTTCACTGGACAGCTATGTTCTGACACAGCCTTTCGAAGGCAATAGCCTGACGCGCGATCCTGCCATGTACAAAATGATGCAGGATCATCTGGCCAAGTATCCCGAACTGTCCCTTGGTGCACCGTCGACGATCTGGCTGCGCGAGGCATTAGATGAATGCGACTGGTTGATGGTGCAGACTGCCCCAGCCATGCCATGCCTGACATATCTTGGCTCCCACGAGCAGATTGTGGACCGCAAGGCCATCCGCGCACGCATGGCAAACTGGCCCAACAGCACGTTGATCGAAATTCCAGACGGTGAACACGAAGTCCTGATGGAACCGCCAGAGGTGCGCGACCCTGCATTTGACCAAATCGCCGCGCATTTCAAAGCTGCATAGACGGATCACCCCCTGGAACCGGCGCTTTCCCTTTGACTGTCCGCTTGTGATCCTCGTCGGTCGCGCCTAGATGTTTGCCAAAGCAGATTTTCGAGGTGATCCATGCGCGACCTTCCTTTTCCACTACGTGACGCAAACGCGGTCGGCGGGGCCGATAATCTTGGCAACCTGCCGGAATGGGATCTGACGGATCTCTATGCTTCGGAAGACGCTGCCGAGCTTGCGCGTGACCTGGACTGGTTGGAAACCGAATGCGCCGCCTTTGCCGCAGATTACGAAGGCAATTTGGCGGATCTTGATGCCCTGGGCTTGCTGACCTGCGTGTTGCGGAACGAAAAGATCAACTCGATCGCCGGGCGCATCATGTCCTTTGCCGGGCTGCGCTATTATCAGCTGACGACCGATGCCGAGCGCGCCAAGTTCCTCTCGGACATGCAGGAAAAGATCACTGTCTTTACCACGCCGCTGGTGTTCTTCACGCTGGAAATCAATCGCCTCGACGACGACGCGCTAAAAGCGCATTTCGACGCCAACACCGATCTGGCCCGTTACGAGCCCGTATTCCGCCGCATCCGCGCAATGAAACCCTATCAGCTATCTGACGAGCTTGAAAAATTCCTGCACGATCTGGGTGTTGTTGGCGATGCCTGGGAACGCCTGTTCGACGAGACCATCGCGGGCTTGACCTTTGATGTTGACGGAGAAGAGTTGAACATCGAAGGCACACTCAACCTACTGACCGAGCAGGACCGCAGCAAACGCGAAGCGGCTTCTCGCGAATTGGCCCGCGTGTTTCAGGACAACGTCAAGACCTTCGCGCGCGTTCACAACACGCAGGCCAAGGAAAAGGAAATCGTCGACCGCTGGCGTAATATGCCGACCGCGCAGACTGGTCGCCATCTGTCGAATGACGTCGAACCCGAGGTCGTCGAGGCCCTGCGCGAGGCGGTCGTGGCCGCCTACCCCAAGCTGAGCCACCGCTATTACGAGCTGAAACGCAAATGGCTGGGTCTGGACGTGATGCAGGTCTGGGATCGCAACGCACCCCTGCCGATGGAAGACACGCAGATTGTCGGCTGGGATGACGCCGAGAAAACCGTGATGGATGCCTATGAGGCCTTTGATCCGCGTATGGGTGAGATCGCCGCGCCGTTCTTCTCGAAGGGTTGGATTGATGCCGCGGTGAAACCGGGCAAGGCGCCGGGCGCCTTTGCGCATCCCACCGTAACTGACGTCCACCCCTATGTGATGCTGAACTATCTGGGCAAGCCGCGCGATGTGATGACCCTGGCGCATGAGCTGGGCCATGGCGTTCATCAGGTTTTGGCCGCCGATCAAGGTGAGATGCTGTCTTCCACCCCGCTGACGCTGGCCGAAACCGCTTCGGTTTTTGGTGAAATGCTGACCTTCCGCAAAATGCTGGACAAGGCCGAAACCCCTGAGCAGCGCAAGATTCTGCTGGCTGGCAAGGTCGAGGACATGATCAACACGGTCGTGCGCCAAATCGCGTTCTATGACTTCGAATGCAAATTGCACGCCGCCCGCCGCGAGGGCGAGTTGACCCCGGACGACATCAACGCCCTGTGGATGAGCGTTCAGGCCGAAAGCCTCGGCCCCGCATTTGAATTCATGGAAGGGTATGAGACGTTCTGGGCCTATATCCCACATTTCGTGCACTCGCCCTTCTACGTCTACGCCTATGCCTTTGGTGATGGCCTCGTGAACGCGCTCTATTCCGTCTACGAAAGCGGCGCGGATGGGTTCGAGGACAAGTATTTCGACATGCTGCGCGCCGGTGGATCAAAACACCACAAAGAGCTGCTGGCCCCGTTCGGTCTGGATGCCAGCGATCCCAAGTTCTGGGACAAAGGCCTGTCGATGATCTCGGGCTTTATTGACGAGTTGGAGGCGATGGAGGGCTGAAGCCGCCTGAAGCGGAGACGGTGATGTCTGCTTCGCGGACAAAGCGGACAAACGAACAAATAGTCCGAATGTCCGCTTCAAGAAGTCAGAAACCTACGAATTCATCCAGAGTATACCCGTTTTCATATATTTCGGTTTTGGTCCGAGACAGGCTCAAGGCCGATGTATTGCTGCCAAACAATCCAACTCCGGTTCCCAAGATACACGGCGCTCGCTTGAGGATCAGCCTGTCGATCAATCCTTCGACGAGCATCCATCCTGCGAACTCTCCTCCGCCGCACAAATATACCGGGCCATCAGATTCTCGGGCTATCTGCCGAATATCGTCTGGATCTGGCCGCTTTAGAACCAATACCTCGGATTTCTCAGGCAACTGAAACGTGTTTGAGACCACAATCGTGTTCATGTGCGGATATGGGTTCTGTCCGGGTTCTAGTCCGTATTCATAGCCAAACTCATAGGTCTTCCGGCCCATGATTGCTGTCTTGTAGCCTTCAAGCCGATTGGCATAGTCGTCGACAACGGGCCCTTCATGGGCGAATTTCGAAATGTCTCCAGACAACCCAGAGATAAACCCGTCAAGCGATACGGCGACGTCATAGATAATGGGATGCATCTGCTGCTCCTGTACAATGATTTCCAATGAAGCCAGTTAGCTTCGTGCAAGGTGGAAATTACTTGATCACTGACAGGGCACTCCTCAGATTGAACGCGTCACTAGATGAGTTTCGCTGTCTGGTCAACGTTGCGTCAAATGCGCATTCAAGCAAAAAGCAGCATCCTCTACTTTGGGCTCAAAGCAAACATAATAAACTCACCTCAACTGACTGTCCTTCGACCCGCGCCGGTTGATACCGCCGCGCATTTTGTGCGCCCCGTCACGTTCTTGCTGGCACTCGAGGCACAGTTTCACGCCAGGCAGTGCTGTGCGGCGCTTTTCGGGGATTGGTTCTTCGCATTCGGCACAATGGGTCAGGCTTTCGCCTACGGGCCGTTTCTGGGCCTGCATTCGGGCCAGCTCATCCGAAATGGATGCCTCGATCTGTTCGCTTACTGCGCCGTCGCGCGCCCAGCCACCTGCCATCGGGATGCCTCCTGTAAAGGTGTTAGCCGATTTTGCAGCGGTTCAAGAAGCGTGGCAAGTCATGGCAGCGCCACTGCATTCTCCAGCACACGGTCAATCACTTCCTGCGTGCCGCGTGAAAACTCAAGCGGGCACGGATATTCGGCACCCTCACGGACCGACCGACAAAAAGCTTCGACCTGCAGCTTATAGTGATCGTCCGCGGGGAAACGTGTGACCTGTATTTCCAGGCCGGGGCGGTGCAATTCGACACGCGCCTCTCCGAACACACGCGGATTGAACGGCGCAGTCAGCCGGATCATGCCGCGGTCGCCATGAAACACCATCTCTTGATGCGGATGCATTCGGATCGAGACATAGCTGGAATAGGTGAAATTCGGGAATTGAGCGCGGATCTCGGTAAAAGCGTCGACCCCATCCTCCCACCGGATGGCGGATTCGACCTGAATCGGCTCCTGCCCGGTGACAAAGCGCGCGCTGCCAATCACATAGACGCCAATATCACGCAGCCCACCTCCGCCGGTCTCAGCCCGGTTGCGAATGTTTGCCGTATCCGCCCGGCTGTCAAAGCTGAACGCACCCGTCACATGGGCCAATTTCCCGATCGCCTTGTCGGCGATCAGCTTGCGTACAAACTTCCATTGAGGGTGTTGGACGATCATATAAGCCTCGGCCGCCAACAATCCGGTCTCATCCCGTTTGTTGATCAATGGGGCAAATTCGGACACGGTCATAGCCATCGGCTTTTCACACAGCACATGTTTACCGGCGTCCAGTGCCTTAAGGCTCCATTCGACATGCAAATGGTTGGGCAGCG
This sequence comes from Ruegeria sp. CDSC081, assembly GCF_059610485.1. Lineage (NCBI taxonomy): Bacteria > Pseudomonadati > Pseudomonadota > Alphaproteobacteria > Rhodobacterales > Roseobacteraceae > Ruegeria > Ruegeria sp. CDSC081. The sequence continues at coordinate 470,574 of NZ_JBXWNS010000001.1, forward strand.
GGATGTAAACGGCCTCAATCTGTGGGTCGTTCAGCAACGCATCATAACTGTGATAAACCGTCAAATCCGGGCAAAAGGCCTGAAACGGTTCGGCTTTGGCGGGATCGGACGTCGCAAGGCCCGCCAGACGCGCGCCCTCAGCTGCGTGGATTGCAGGGGCCATATATTGCCGCGCGAATTTCGCAGCTCCCAATACGCCCCAATTCACCGGATTCTGCATCATTGACACCCCCTATGGCTTTGATCCGGTCTGTTGTAATCGCCCTCAGTCCGAGTGTCATTAGCGCTAACACAAATAGAAAACCCGGCACGACCAATGTCGCACCGGGCCCGTTCAATTAACGAAGAGGTCAGGCTGTGGCCAGCATCCCCTTTTCTCGGGCAAGCTCTCGCATCTTCTTCTGAAGTTTCTCAAAAGCGCGGACTTCAATCTGGCGAATGCGTTCGCGACTGACATTGTACTGCGTACTCAGCTCTTCCAGTGTGACGGCCTGATCCATCAGGCGGCGTTGGGTCAGAATGTCTTTTTCCCGGTCATTCAAAACTTCAAGAGCAGCCACCAACAGCTCGCGGCGGGCGTCGAGCTCATCGCGGGCCTCATAGTCGCCCGCCTGATCGGCATCCTCGTCCTCAAGCCAGTCCTGCCATTGCATGGTGCCTTCACCCTCGGACCCGACGGTCGCATTCAGAGAGGCGTCGCCACCGGACATCCGGCGGTTCATGCTGATCACTTCTGCTTCGGTCACACCAAGGTCATTTGCGATCCGGGCCACGTTTTCCGGACGCAGGTCGCCCTCTTCAAGCGCACCGATGCGTGCCTTAGCTTTGCGCAAGTTGAAAAACAGCTTTTTCTGCGCCGAGGTTGTACCCAGTTTGACCAAAGACCATGACCGCAGAATGTATTCCTGAATCGAGGCGCGAATCCACCACATGGCATAGGTCGCCAGCCGGAACCCTTTTTCCGGGTCAAACCGTTTCACGGCCTGCATAAGACCGACATTGGCCTCGGAGATCACTTCGGCCTGTGGCAGCCCATAACCGCGATAACCCATAGCGATCTTGGCCGCCAACCGTAGATGGGAGGTCACCATTTTATGTGCAGCTTCAGTATCTTGCTTCTCAACCCAGCTTTTGGCCAGCATGTATTCTTCTTCTGGTTCCAGCAGGGGAAACTTCCGAATTTCCTGCATATAGCGGTTCAGCCCGCCTTCCGGCGTCGGCGCGGGGAGATTTGCGTAATTGGCCATGTTTCTTGTCCCTCCGACAAATGTTTAAGTCGTTAACATGGATATGGGAGGTCGTCCCGATCCGTTCAAGAGGTACCGTTAACAGTTTGAAATTAACGTTTGATAAAGGAAACCTAAGAAAACGTTATTCACGTAACTTTGCTTATTATGTCAGCGGTGTGCGCAGCTGTTCAATCAGATTTTCCATATCATCCGGCAACACAGCCTCGAAGCGAAGGTTTTCACCCGATATCGGGTGCTCAAAACCCAAAACCGCAGCATGAAGCGCCTGACGAGGAAAGTCTCGTACGGCCTCGGCGGCAGACGCGCTAAAGGCTTTGGCTGCGAGTTTCCGCTTGCCCCCATAAACCGGATCACCGACCAGACCATGGCCGGCATGGGTCATGTGAACCCGAATCTGATGCGTGCGGCCTGTTTCCAGCCAGCATTCGATCAGAGCCAGCCCTTGCGGGGCCCCAAACGTTTCGACCAGACGGGCGCGCGTGACAGCGTGGCGCCCACCGTGAAACAGCACGGCCTGCCGTTGCCGGTCTGTTTTGTGACGGGCCAGCTGAGTCGTGACCCGCATGATATTTCCAGGTTCAAAACTGACACCTTTGACACCGCGCAACCGGGGATCATTGGCATCCGGGACACCGTAACAGATGGCGCGATAATAGCGTTCGACACTATGCGCCTCGAACTGCGCGGCAAGCCCGTGATGGGCCGCGTCGGATTTGGCCACCACCAGCAACCCGCTGGTTTCCTTGTCGATACGGTGCACAATGCCGGGGCGTTTGACCCCGCCCACACCGGACAGGTCATCACCGCAGTGATGTAGCAACGCATTGACCAAAGTCCCGTTCGGTGAACCCGGTGCAGGATGCACGACCATGCCCGCCGGTTTATTAACCACGATCAGATCAGTATCTTCATATACGACGTTCAACGGGATATCTTCGGGCCCGATATGACTGTCTTCTGCCTCGGCCACCGTGATAGCCACCACTGCGCCTTCGACCACCTTGGCCTTGGGGTCGCGGGTGGCGGTTCCGTTGATCATCACGGCCCCCTCTTCGATTAACTTCCCCAATCGGGTCCGCGACAGGCTTTCCCCCGCTGGCACATCGCGGGAAAGCGCCTTATCAAGGCGGGGCGGCGGATCGGCCGCGATTTGAAACTCAATCTGGCGAGTGCCCATGACTGTCCCTTCCGAACCCCAAGAACCGCAGGAAACGCCGCAGCTTCGCCTGCTGCGGAGAATGGTCATGCTGCTGACCGCGGTGATGATTGGCGGGGTTCTAGTGACATTCGCACTGATTGTCATCCGGCTATCGGACCGGACCCCCACCCTGCCCGATCAGGTTGAGTTGCCCGATGGCGCAATAGCGCAGGCGGTCACCATTGGAAACAACTGGTTTGCGGTTGTGACTGATGACAATCGCATCCTGATCTTTGACAAAACCACTGGCCGGCAGCGCCAGGAAATTACCGTCGAATAAGGGCTTAACCCTCTAGCGCCATGCGAAACACGATCTCGGATGCCTGGCGCAGCGCCTGATATTCCGCGGCTGTGTCCCGGCGAAACGACTGATCATGCATACTCAACCTGACAGGGGCAAAAAGCTGCGTCCGGTCGGGAAAGAACTCTTGATGAAAACTCACATCTTCATTTGCCATAAACGAGTCCAGCCAGGTACGTTCATCCGGTTCAAGCACATCATTCTTACGCATCATCACGGGATCATCGACAGCCCGACGTCGCAACTGGCGACTTTTCTTGCGTCCCATAGCCCTAGTGACCACACCAAACGCCTCACACGCGGCTCTTGAATGCGAAGGATTGGACGATGTTTCGGTCTTGCTGTCCAAGGGCAGTTGGACGCCGATGCGATCCAGAAAATCATCGATAATGTTGCCATTAGCCATTTCAGAGCGCTCATACAGCATAGGCACCAACGAGACGCCCGGAAAAGCTGACCTTATCCGAGCCGCAGCACTGGCAAAGCTGAAACGCTCAGGATGCGCACGTATCTCGTCCAGCTGGGTACGAATATATTCAGAGCCGCCCCCGGCAAGCCTGCCGTTCTTTGCCCTCTGTTTATAGTCGGCTTCGAAAAAGTCAGAATATCTACGGCAGTAGAAAGCAATCCTCATCTCACGCGCGGGGATCTCAGCGAAAATCTCGGCCAGTTTGTGCAGATCGACTGAGTACAACATCTCAGAAGATACCAAGCATGCCTTATCCTCATGCTCAGCATATTCCCTTGCCATCGCTTCGCGCTGGGCGGTGACCGGCTGATCGGTTTGGTTCATGTGGAAGGCAATCAGGTTATGACTGCTGGCCAGACGCCCCTGCCCCTCGGTTCGCCTGCGGCCCGTTTCCATATAGTGTAATCCGGCCCCAGCCATCACTTGACCGTTTTTGCGAACAAACCCCTGTAACGCGGTCGACCCAGTCTTGGGCATTCCTATGTGTAGCCAAAGCATGAAACGTTCCTATTCGCCAAGCGACCTCAGGTCTCGGCCTTGGCTGAGAACCCGGCGGTCATCTGACGCATGAGGTCTTGCATCTCAGGTTGTTCGCGCAACTGGGCAACCTGCTGGCGATGCAAATCGCAGGTCATATGGTGCAGGCGTGCCGTCTCAGCGTCTGAGAGCATTTCGTAATACAAAGCCCGTTTCCGATCGAGGATTGAGTCGATCGAGGTCTCAGTTTCGGCGTTTTGGTTCATCATGTTCCAATATTCCATCCCAAGGCTTTCCCCCAGATGATGGGCCCGACCACGCATTTTCTTGACCAGATAACTTTCACAGGATTTCAGAGCATAGTGATTGATCTGAACATGCTCGTACCCAACGGAATCCCGCGCCGATCGCCAACTGGCAGTAAAATACCTTTCGGGCATCGGTTGACCGGATCCGTTGTACCAATGGCATTCTTCCATCGTTTCAACGGTCGGTCTTTTCGGTCGATGGACACCGAGCGCATCCCACAGGCCGCGTTGGAACATGGTCTTAAAGCCCCAAGCTTGCGGCGGTCGAAAAATACGCTCAGGTGCAGCTTGGCGAAACTGATCCGACAGGAAACGGTCCTCGTACCGAACAATGCCGGCGTTTCCGAATAAACGCCAAGTCATTGAAATCGTTTTTGCATCCGGCATGGCACCTGTCAGCGCACGCAATGTATGGTCGCCGGTTCTGACGTTAATATGTTCATCCGCGTCGATAACGATCACCCAATCCTGTGGACGGGCCACTTCCATTTTCAGAAAGGCGTTATAGGCGCGTTTTTGCGGGCTGGTCTGACGTCTCGAGTTGTTGTCGACATGCGTGACAATGCCAAGGTCATGCAATCGCTGCAGCAAGGCATCTGTACCATCGGTACAGTCATTGGTCATGACCACAATCTGGTCCACACCAATGGCACGATTATGGGCGATCCATTCAAGAACGAATGGTCCTTCGTTCTTCATAGGGGTAACGCTGATATATCGAGGATCCTGTTCGGCCATACCTGACTGCCCTGCTTGTTTTCATTGCCCCGGTGGTATCGGAGATTTGTTTAAGATTTTGTCCGCAAACTACCGGTATTCAAGCCGGTCACCAAGAGAAATCCGTCTATTTTCCACCCGCACGTTTCAGCTGATTGGAATATCGTTTTAGGGTTGGGCACAGCGCGTGGGCCTTGGAAAGATGAACGCGCGCATTCTGCTTTTCACCTCGTTGCAGAAATATCCTGCCGGCCTCTCCTTGAATCGCCGCTGTATTGTCATCCAGTTCCGCAGCCTGAATAATTTGGTTTTGCCCCTGTTCTTCGGCCCCGTTCCTTTCAAGGTATTGCCCCATCGCAAAGACCAGAAATGGGTTGCCCGGATCACAGGCCAACGCATCTGCCATGGCCAGCCTTCCGTTTACAAAATCTCCATCTTTCTCATACAGTTCGGCCAGTCGCTTTAAGTATAACGGGTTATCCGGAAGGCGCTTGGCCACTTTCCGCGCAATATCCAAAGACTGCGCCAAAGATGTATCTCCCAAATGCAAACGCAGCAAAGATTGCACCCCTTCAAAGCGCGGGTCTTCGCGGGAAATGCGAACATCCTCGGGCAACTGAGTTGAGCTTTCTAGCCCGTCAGCCAAAGTCTGCAAGCGGGATCGGTTGGAGGTTAGACGGCGCGCCCTTTGATCTACGGACAGACTAGCCCAATCCAATAGGATCAGGTCGAAATTACAGGGCGGGCGACCCAGTACCTTCCTCTGCGCAACGTGCGCATTGTAGTTGAACCAAGGCCTCCGAACAGCCTTCTGCATCACCCAATCCATTGGCGGCATTGCGCGCTGCGCAATCTGTTCACGATACAAAAGGCGAGAGCCAAATATGATGACATCCGGGCGCATTGGTTTTGTCCAAAACGCCCTGCTGAACACCTGCGCAGCCTTCCAGCGTTTCTTCTGCCCTCCAAATATCGCGGCTTGAAGTGCAGTTACGACAGCAAAATCTTCGGGCCAGATATGCGGGTTTTCGAAGGCTGCTTCAGTCATCTCTAACGCTTCGGCCCAACGATTCAGATAAAAGTAATTCAACGCCTGAAGAAGTGGAAGGAATGCATTATCCGAACCTGCATCCATCAACGGCTGCACCAGTTCCAATGCCTCTTCGGCCCGATCTCCCGCGCCCAAACCATGAAGATAAAACGAAGCCTTGGCATAGATATGAGCGGCTTCTGAGAGATTCAGAAATTCTTCTGGACCGCGGTGCAGGCGTGCGATCACTTGTTCGTTGGCGCGTTTGACTTCATCTTCGTTCAAAACATCGCGAAAAACTTTTCCCTGCTGCCCTGAAATTCGCGCCGCTGCCATGGAAAAGGCGGAAACGTACGGCGCTATCAACTGATCCGCGCGCGACATGGTATAGAGCTCCAGAAAGTCTCGTTGTGCACGGGTCAGACTGGAAAGATCCGCGATATCTGACATTTGCATAAGGTGCGGAAACTGCACTTGGAATCGGGCCACAAGCTCGGGCTGATCTGAAAACATGATCGCGGCACACCCTGCGTTTTTTTCAAGATGTGCCGCATACAGTTCTTCCGGTTCGATCTTTGCCGGCCAGGTCGTATGCTTCCACGGCAGGCCATTCAGGATGTCGCCACGGCGAATGTGATAGGCCGACACCCCCTTGCCACTTAGTTTGGCATCTGCCTTTTCCATAATGTTCCGGATTTCATCCGTGAACCCGATCCTATGGATGAACTCTCGGTACCGGGGACGGATCTGCTCGACATCTTCCCATTGAAAGGCCAGAACCTCAAAGCCTTCCTCGACGACAACAGAGCGGCCGGAATTCAAATGGGATAACAGCCGATCCGGAGTTGCATCGCCCTGAAACGACCATATCGGCAAGGCATCCTCGCCTAGAGCATCAAAGGATTCGGTGCTCAGGAAATGCTCATCCATCCACTCTTGTGAGAACAATTCTTGCGGCTGGTCCAGCTCTGGCGCATCCGCACCTTTGGGAAACCAGTTGACCCGATAGCTGGTGTCAAAATCCTCGGCCAACCGGATGCAGGTCAGCATCATCAGCAACCGGGCACCCATCCGGTCTTTGCGCTGTCCGATAAAGACTCCCTTTTCGGGCTTCATGAGGCTGCTTCGGCCAAGGCTGCGCGCCGCAGCCGTCGGAACCTCTGCCTTGCTTGCGTAACAAGCTGTGGGTGACGTTCGCCGCCAATCGCCTCGATCCCGCGCATATACAAAGGCAGTCGCCGCCGTGCCCGCATCATTCGGTAATAGGCCTGGGGTTCCAGTGTGCCGTCCATCGCCTCGAGCATAACCGGCTTCAGTATATCCAATTTGCGCAGCATCGGGGCCGCGAAATGGTTTGAAAACCATGTCTTCAGCAGCACGACATTATCGCCTTTCAATCGCGTCACCTGCTGGCGATCAAGATCAAAAAATGGATCATAGAAAACGTAGGCTTTCCCCACATTCTCAATGGTTTGCGCGGCATCGCTAAAGGGAAGATCCCAGTCTTGCACCTGCCCGAACCGATACCGGGTTTCCCACGGGACCAGCCGTTCATCCAGCGTTGTCTGCGGATTGAAAGCGATGACATTGGCGCCGGGAACAAGGGCCGAGAATGTCAGCGCTCCAAATCCGCCCATCGAAGCGCCCGCAAACACAACCTGATCAAACTGTGCAAAAAAACCCTGATCCGCTTGGGTCTGAAAATACGAGATGATCTCGGGATCGCGGTACCAGGCTTTGGTCCGCGCAAATATCCCCATATGGGACCAGCCTTCGTCACGGAAGAACTTCCAGCCCCAGGGTTCGCGGGAAAAAGACAGGTCGTTGGCATTGGCAATGTTGTCAAAGCTGACCACAAGCCGGGACGCAGACCTTTGGTGAAACAAAACCGAGTGTCTGTTCAGCTTTTGCAGAAACCCGGTCCCGTCCCCACCTGGATACAGCTCGACAAACCAAGGGGGCGCAGGGTCTGTCAGAATCCGTTCATACCCCGTCTTACGATCGGGGTGATCAGGCTTGAGCTGCTCTTTTGAAAGGTCTTCTGCCATGGTGATCAGACCAGATTTTCCGCAAGCCAGAGGCGGAAATCCACCCAGTCAGGCCGCAACTTGATCTCTGATATCTTGGCGCGATGCCAGTCACATGCCTTCGCGTGCAGGCGGCCGAGTTCTTCATCGGCTTTCAGTTCGGCCAGCAATGGGGCCGCGCGATGCGCTGCTGGCAGTATCGAGTGATCTGTTTCTTTGTTGGCATTCATGTCCTGCCAATAGGCTTGCCCTTGGTCTACGCGGATATGATTGGTCCGGCCCCGATCCCTTTTTACCAGAAACCCATCCAAAGACCGGACGGAATAGTGATGAATCCGCCCCAGCGAATGATCAAATTTCCGCCATGCGCGCCACCCAACCTTCTCGGACGGAAACAGCCTGCCACCGGCATCGGACCAAGCGATTTCGCTTTCTTTCCCTTCTTCGACCCCTTTCGGGCGATGCGGGCCGAACCGCGTAAATTTTCCGTTGTTACGAAACAGGGTTTTCAGACCATAGGCCCGGCCGGAATGATACGGGAATTCCTGATCCCCCATCGAAAAGGACTCGGTCACAGGTTTGTCTTCAAAGCTGATATTCCCCGAACTACCAAACAATTTCCACGCGAATGAGATCGCATCCACCGGCTTTCCGGCCCGCTGTTCGGTTTCTGCGATCAGCGCCGCAAAGCTGTTGTCACCGCAGCGGATGTTCCAGAATTCATCAACATCCAGACACATCAGCCAGTCGGCCTCTTTCACTTTGGGCTGACGCCGCGCGCGCCGTAGCATCTGATGCTGCGGGTTTCCCCCTTCTTTGACCTCGTTCGGGACATGTGTGGCAAGACCCAATTCCTGCAGCCTGCGGGCAATGGCATCCGTGCCGTCTTCACAGCTATTGGTGAAGATCACAAAGTGATCGACTCCCAGTGTTTTGTGGAATGCGACCCATTCCAGCATATAGGGGCCTTCGTTCTTCATCGTCGTGAATACGGTGAGCGCCTGAGACATGTATTTCCTGCCATAACTTCTTTGCCCAAGTCATACACAACCCGGCAAGCACGGGCGAGATGGGATTTGGGTGCAAAAGAAATACTGCGCGAAACTGGTGCAAAGCTACACCCACTGGGTAGGGATCATACTATTTCGAATGAATATCCAAGTGGTTGAAGCGGCTAACCTTAATCACGCCAAAATGCGCCCACTCTTTCTTTGGTTGCAGCAGGACGCATTTGGCTGGTTCAAGGTTAGTCGGTTCTGAATCGTCGTGAATCAGGTCAGAATCTCAGCGACAGACATGACATTCCGCCATCCAGTTTGGCGCATTCCACATTGTCGATTTCGACCACATCATAACCGTTCTGGCGCAACATCTCGGTGGTACGCGGGAAGCCGGCCGGAGCCAGGACAAATTGGTTGAACCGGATCGAGTTTGCAGCGGCTTCTTCGCCTTCTGCCACATGCAGAACCCGATATCCTTCGAAGCAGCCGGATGCGTCCAGCCGCTTCGTGGACAGGATGGTTTCCCCATCCAGCAACGAACAATCCGTTTTGAAGTGCAGCACGCCCGGTGGTGTAAAAACCTCGCGTACGGTGTGGCCCCAGTCGGAAACGATTTCGGTCAGCTCTGCGACACCGGCCGCATCAGTCCGATCTGACCGGCCAACCAAAATTTCGCGACCCGTTACCAGAATGTCCCCGCCTTCAATATGGCCGGGCCCAGCGATCTGCCGAACCTCGTCATAAACGCCGCGGATTGTCGGCTCCATCTCGGCCACCTCACCCATGCGGCTGGGTGCACCGGGGCGCATCATCACCGCACCCTGAGGAAGACACAGTGTGGTATCTTCGACAAAGACGGCATCCGGATACGTCTCAAGGGGAGCCAGTTCGATAACCTCTGCTCCGGTTTTCTTGAGGGTTTCGACATAATGCGCATGAGATGCAAGCATTCGGTCTAGGTCCGGTGTACCGATATCTTCGGCACGCAGACCATCGGTGATGGTCGCTGCTGGGCGACGAGTGATCGCACGAGAGAATTCATAGGTCGGGTCAGTCATTTTCGGTCTCACTTTTCATCAAGAGTGTGATTGATTGGGCGCGCGGATTTCAACAAGCCGCGGGCCATCTTGGGATTGCGCAGACGACAAAGCTTGGGCCACGTCCAAACGGTCGGGGCCAGTGCGCCAGAACGGCATGCCGCAAGATCGGGCGACGCTTTCAAAATCCGGCGGGGTCGGATCACATCCCAGCACGGTCACGCCGACCGCCTGCATTGATGTTGCGATTTCCTGATAACCGTGGTTGTTCCAGATCACGAAGGTGATCGGCAGTTTTTCATCAACGGCGCACATCAGCTCAGGAAGGCTGAACTGCGCCCCGCCGTCGCCTGCGATACAAATGACCGGAGCGTCAGGGTCCGCCAATGCAGCGCCGATCGCGGCGGGTATGCCATATCCAAGCGCTCCAAACCCGGTCGCGGCGTTAAACCACCCGCCGGGCCGATCATGATCGTAGTACAGGTTTCCTGCATAGATCGGATAAGCAGAATCGCCCACCATGATCGCGTTAGGGACTGCATCGCGCATGGCATTCAGCACATCCAGTAACGCCTGCATTTCTGGCCCGATTTCTTCGACCGCGTTCTGCCGCGAAGTAGCCGCGCGCGCGGCACCGTTTGCCGACTTGGGCGATGCGGCAAACCGATCCACAAGTTCGGCCGCTGCCATTGCCGCATCACCAACAATGGCGATGTCCGCTGCGTGGCGCTTCAGCTGATCGGGGCATAGGTCCACACAGATCAGGGATGGCATTTCAGCCATCGTGCCGGTGGCGTACATATCGTAGTCTGTCTGGCCCAGCTCAGTCCCCAAAGCCAGAACCACGTCGGACTGTTCGATCAAAGCACGCACTGAATTCAGGCTTGGGCTTGCAGGCACGCTCAACGGGTGATCATACATCAACCCGCGCGCATTCACGGTTTGAACAACCGGCGCGTCCAGCGCTTCGGCCAGCTGCCGGATCGACCTGCCCGCGCTGCGCGCACCGCCGCCGACCAGAATGACCGGCGCTTTTGCCAACCCCAGTAGCTTGGCAGCACGGTCAAGAAGCGCCGGATCAAGAGACTTATCGACGGGACCTTTCGCAGCATCGGTCGGACCAGCAAACTCGTCCCCCGCAACGTCTAGCGGGATTTCGATATGTGTTGGCCCTGGGCGACCGGATTGAAACGGGGCGAAGGCGCGGTCCAACGCGGCTGCTAGTTCAACTGACTTTTCAACTCGGTCCGATGACAGAGCGACTGTTCGCGCCATCGCTCGTTGATCCGGTAACTCATGCAAGTGACCAAGCCCTTTGCCAAGACTGGACAACGTGTTGACCCCAGACACAACCAGCATCGGAACGCTGTCTGCCCGAGCCTGCCCCATCGCCGTGAGTGTATTGGTCAGACCGGGGCCGGTAATCACAAAGGCCACGCCGGGCTTGCCGGATACTCTGGCATAACCATCAGCCATGAATCCTGCCCCCTGCTCGTGTCGTGGGGTGACATGGCGAATGCCCGATGCGGCCAGCCCGCGGTACAGTTCGACCGTATGCACGCCGGGGATGCCAAACACGGTATCCACATCGCGCCTGACCAGTTGATCAACCAGCGCCTCACCAATGCTTGTCATGCGTTTTCCAGTTGCAGTTGGGTCGCGTGGGCAACGATCCGGTCACAGGCTTCGGTAAAGATCGCGTCGTCCACCGTCAGCGCGATACGGACCCAGTTATCAACCGTGTCACCGAAAGACGGCCCCGGCATCACCGCGACTTTGCCATGTTCGAGCAGATGAAAGGCGTACTCGTTTCCATTCATCCCGGTGGCCGAGACATCAATCATCGCAAACATACCTGCCTGTGGAAGATGCACACGCAGATGTGTCTCGTTCGGCAGCCTGTCGTTCAGCATCCGGGCGCGGCGGGCGTACCGTTGTGCCATGCCTTCGGCCACGGATGATCCGTTGCGAATAGCCGTCTCGGTCATGTCGGCGATGAAGGGCTGATTTCCAAACAGCATGGTTTCCGACAGCGACAAAAGGCGCGCGGTAAACTCCTCGGGGCCAATGCACCAACCGCTGCGGAATCCGGGGGCGGCATGGGATTTTGATATCGACGAGACGACGATTACCCGATCCGCCAACTCGGACCGCGACAGGGGTGAGGTAAACACAGATCCGTCAAAGATCAGTTCTTCATAAACCTCATCAGAAATGATCCATAGATCATGCTCGATAGCCAGCTTGCCGATTGCGTCTATGTCTTCGCGTGTCAGGATCGACCCGGTAGGATTATGCGGTGTGGTTAACAAAAGCGCAGTGGTCTTCGCGGTAATCCTGTCCGCGATATCATCCGCAGAAATACGAAAACCGTTTTCCGGCCGCAATGGAACCGGCACAATATCCGCACCGCTTGCGCGTACCACACCTTGATAGGTTGCATACATCGGATCGCCCACCAGCACCTCGCAACCCGCCTCGGCCACGCCCATCAGGACGGTAAAAAGCGAGGTCTGGGTGCCTGGAAAACACAACACTTGATTATCCGTGATCGTGCGCCCGGATCTGGCCGAATAACGGTCGGCCAGTGCAGAGCGCAGTCCAGCCTCACCACGCCCATTGGAGTAGTTGGTACGCCCGGCGCGCAAAGCGTCCACAGCGCTTTCCACCAGTTCGGTAGGCGTTGGCACATCCGGCTCGCCAATGGTCAATTCGATGATATCCTGCCCCTGCTCGACAAGTTCCTTGGCCTTGAGATAAACTTCCCATTTGGCGCCACCCAGGCCGGCAAGGCGTTCGGTAATCGCTGTTTTCTTCATGTCTGCCTCTGCTCAAGATCCGTCAATTCAACACCGATAATTGCCCCAACCGAAGCAAGCCCAATCTCGGGCAGCTCATCCGGCTCAAAGGCGTATGGCAGGGCGCCGCCCTCCATCCACAAGCCGTCGACCACGGCGTTGCATGCGATAGCCAACCTGCGCAGTTCCGTCGGGCTGGCTGGTATGCCTACCTCGTTCAGCGCATCTGCAATGAGTGATTCCAAGCGGTCACGAAAATCCCGATATGTCTGTTCGTGGATCGCTTGCATTTTGTCGTCCGCCAGAACTTTGTTCAAAAAGCCCGCCCATAGGGACACTGACCCCGGATCGACCACCGGATGGGTCAGCCCGGTCGTTACAAACGTCGCCAGCCGCAATCTGGCTGTGCTATAATCTCCGTCTGCAGGGGCCGACGTCATATCCGTCAGCCGCCGCATATGAAAGTCATAAGCTGCTGTAATTAAATCTTCTTTCGAAGAAAAATAGTGCCGGATCAGACCCTGAGTTACACTGGCCCGCTCGGCAATCGCCCGAACAGTCGCACCTTGCAAACCTTGCTCGGCGATCAAAGACAGCGTGGCCTGGATCAACGCCTCTTTGCGCTGCTCCGCGGGTTCTCGCTTGAATTTTGTTGCGTGATCCGACATCTATCTTTCCAGAAATTATAATTATACAGTTGCATAATTGTAGGGATTTGCTAAAGCTGCAAGTAAAAAAACGGTTGAGAGGGATGAAACTGCAAAATGAACGCTGACCCAGAAACCACGCCGGATGAAGCCATTCGGGTCACAGACTTGCACAAGTCTTTTGGCTCGCTCGAAGTTCTCAAAGGCGTTTCACTTACTGCCCATCAGGGTGATGTCGTCGCCATCATCGGAGGCAGTGGTTCGGGGAAATCCACGTTCCTTCGCTGTATCAATTTCCTTGAAACGCCCAGTTCCGGAGAAATCGTCGTAAACGGCGAGCCGATTGAGATGCGCCCGGATGGCACGCCTAAGGACCGGCGTCAGCTGGAACGCATCCGCACCCGACTGGCAATGGTGTTTCAGGCCTTCAACCTTTGGACCCACCGCACGTTGCTGGAAAATGTCATCGAGGTGCCCGTTCACGTGCTGAAAGTGCCGCGGGACGAGGCGATCAAGCGCGCACACCAGTTGCTGGAGCGCGTCGGGCTTGGCGACAAGGCGGATACCTTCCCTTCCTTTCTGTCAGGCGGTCAGCAACAGCGCGCTGCGATTGCGCGTGCTCTTGCCGTTGATCCCAGCGTAATGTTGTTTGACGAGCCAACCAGCGCGTTAGATCCAGAACTTGTTGGTGAAGTACTGACCGTAATTCGCGATCTGGCGGCCGAGGGCCGAACCATGTTGCTGGTCACGCATGAGATGAAGTTTGCGCGCGAGGTTGCGACCCATGTTGTGTATCTTTTCGAAGGAAAGATCGAGGAACAGGGGCCACCCGACGAACTTTTCGACAATCCAAAATCCGCAAGGCTGCAACAATTCCTAAAATCAGTCGGCTGAACAAACAAAATATCAAACAGGGAGAATATCAATGAAAAACAAAAAGCTAATCGTGGCCGCTTTGGCTGCTGCTGTGCTTTCGGCTGGAACGGCTGGCGCAGATGAAGTCAAGATCGGGATCGCCGCCGAGCCTTATCCGCCGTTCGCATCGCTGGATGCCTCTGGCAAATGGGTCGGTTGGGAGATCGAGGTTATTGATGCGGTCTGTGCCGCCGCCGAGCTTGAGTGTGTGATCACTCCGGTTGCGTGGGACGGTATCATCCCCTCGCTGACCGGTCAGCAGATTGATGCCCTGATGGCGTCGATGTCGATCACCGAAGAGCGCATGAAAACGATCGACTTCAGCGACCCTTACTACAACACTCCGGCCGTTATCGTCGCCGACAAGTCGATGGACATTGAACCGACACCAGAATCTCTGGCCGGTAAGATCATCGGTATTCAGGCGTCCACGATCCATCAGGCCTATGCCAACGAGCATTTCAAGGATGCGGCAGAAATCCGGGTGTATCAGACTCAGGACGAGGCAAATCAGGATCTGTTCGCCGGCCGTATCGACGCGACCCAAGCCGACAGCATCGCCATGGCGGATTTCGTCTCATCTGACACCGGTGCCTGCTGTGAAATCAAAGGCGCGGTCGAAAATGACGTCTCGATCCTAGGTCGCGGCGTCGGCGCGGGTGTCCGCAAGGGCGATGACGCGCTGCGTGAAAAGCTGAATGCAGGTATCGCGGCAATTCTTGCCGACGGCACGCATGACGAAATCACCTCGCGCTATTTCACAGCCAGCATCTATAGCGAGTAAGGTTCGCCGTGGAAGCTATCCTCGAAAGCCTGGGTTTGGCCCAAAGCATGGAGTTGCTTGCCCTTAGTCCTCCGGGATGGGGCGGCAACCTTCTGCGTGGCCTCTCTAACTCGTTGCAGATCGCTTTTGGAGCGTTCGGTTTCGGGTTGATCATCGGGCTTTTCGGGGCCTATGGAAAACTATATGGCGGGCCGGTCACACGTGACCTGCTCGGCATATATACGACTGTAATGCGCGCCGTGCCTGAACTGGTGCTGATCCTGATCCTGTATTACGTCGGGACCGACCTGATCAATCAGGCCGCGCAGGCAATGGGGTATGACCGCGTCGAAATCAGCGGCGTCGTTGCCGGCATCTGGGTTTTGGGCATCGTTCAGGGCGCCTATGCGACCGAGGTTCTCAGGGGCGCAATCAAAGCGGTTCCCACCGGACAGATCGAAGCCGCCCGCGCCTATGGCATGCCCTCGCTGCTGCTGATGCGGCGGGTGACAATTCCCGCGATGATGTCTTTTGCCACGCCTGGATTGGCCAATCTGTGGCTCATTGCAACTAAAGATACGGCCCTGCTGGCCATTGTCGGCTTTAGCGAATTGACGCTGGAGACCCGTCAGGCCGCGGCCAGCACCCGCGCCTATTTCACCTTCTTCCTTGCTGCAGGTGCCTTGTACTTGATCGTCACGCTTTGTTCCGGTGTCGTGTTCGCGCGTATCGAGAAATGGGCCCGTCGTGGGCAGCCTTCGTTGAAGGGAGGAAGCCGATAATGGACTGGCGAGCACTCATGCAGCCGCATCGGATCGTGCTGATGGCACTTTTTGCTGCTTTCGTTATCTGGTGCGCCGTCTCACTGCGCTGGGATTGGATTCCAACCTATGCGCCCCTGGCACTTGAAGGTCTGTGGAGAACCATCTGGCTGTTGGCCGTCACCTGTGTGCTTGGGTTCTTGCTGGCTGTTCCGCTGGGCCTCGCTCAGGCGATTGGGCCCTGGTATCTGTCGGCACCGGCGCGGGTGTTCTGCACGATCATTCGTGGCACGCCCATCCTTTTGCAGATCTGGCTGCTATACTATGGGCTTGGATCGCTTTTCCCTCAGATTCCATGGATACGCGGCAGCGAGCTGTGGCCCTATCTGCGACAGGCTTGGCCCTATGCGGTTCTGGCCCTGACCTTGTCGTACGCAGGCTACGAGGGCGAAATCATGCGCGGTGCCTTTGCCAGCGTTAAGAAGGGTCAACTCGAAGCGGCGCAATCCTTTGGCATGCCTCGGTTTACCATGTTCCGCAGGATCTGGCTGCCTCAGGCCATTCGCAGCGTGCTGCCGACACTAGGCGGTGAGACGATCCTACAGCTGAAAGCAACCCCGCTGGTGGCGACGATAACAGTGGTTGAGATCTACGCTGTGTCGTCAAGAATTCGGGCGGACACCTTTGTTGTCTATGAGCCGCTGCTGCTGTTGGCACTGATCTATCTGATCATTGCAGGCATTATCACACTGATCTTCCGCCGTATTGAGCTGCAGGTCCCTGCCCGGTAACGCAACGCCGGACACCTAAGAAACCTGACACCTGGTCAGAATCCTGGCTGCCAGCGCCTTTACCTTGCTTAACAGCGGGCGGCTGGCGACCGGCTTTGACACGTCGACAGAACGCACCGAAGGCGTCGCGAATTTCGGCCTAAAAAGAATGAAATCCAATGACTTGGTGCGGTCGAGAAGACTCGAACTTCCACGGGTGTTACCCCACAGCGACCTCAACGCTGCGCGTCTACCAATTCCGCCACGACCGCACTGTTAGTGACTTGGTAGTGGGGCGTATAGACCTTGATGATCAAGATGTGAAGAGGCAAAAATCACGTTGGTTTGAATTCCCATTCGGCGCTCTTATCTTTAACAGGTTGTCGTCCAAATGACCCCGTCAGGAGCCCCGCCATGACCTCGCCCGACCCTCGCCCCATCGTTCAGATCGACATAGTCTCGGATGTGGTTTGCCCCTGGTGCATTGTTGGATTCCGGCAGTTGGATCTGGCGCTCAAACAGCAAAATATCCTGGCAAAGCTGCGCTGGCATCCGTTCGAATTGAACCCAAACATGGCGCCCGAGGGTCAGAACCTGCGTGAGCACATTGCCGAGAAATACGGCTCCTCGACGGAACAAAGCCAAGCGATGCGAGATCGATTGACGCAAATCGGGGCTGACTTGGGCTTTACCTTCGCCTTTGATGAAGAAAGTCGCATCGTAAACACATTTGCTGCACATCAGCTTCTTGACTGGGCCGAGGCTCAGGGTCGCCAGCATCCACTGAAACTGGCCTTGTTCGAGGCCTATTTCACCAAGCAAATGGACGTTTCGAATATTGAAGTTCTGCTTGAGGCCGCGGAAACTGCCGGTCTGGATCGGAATGCTGCGCGCAGGGTGCTTGAATCGGGTGCTCATGCCGCGCCGGTTCGAGAGAAGCAGCAATACTGGACCAGCCGTGGCATTTCCGGCGTGCCCTCAATGGTGTTTGGCGGAAAGTATCTGCTGACCGGAGCGCAGGGGGCGGACACCTATGCGCAGGTCCTGCAGCGCTGTTTGACCGAAGCGGCCTAGGCCCTTTCCATCCATGCAACCAGCCGCTAAGGAGCCGACATGGAATGGAAGATTACTGACGGATTGACCGACTATGATGAGGCCATCGCCTTTATGGAGGCGCGCGTGGCCGATATCGCGGCGGGTGAGGCGGATGAGTGTATCTGGCTACTTGAGCACCCTGCCCTGTACACAGCGGGCACTTCAGCCAAGGTCGAAGACCTGAAAGACCCGGACAGATTTCCAGTCTATACGTCAAAACGCGGTGGTGAATACACCTATCATGGTCCGGGGCAGCGCATTGCTTATGTCATGCTGGACCTGAACAAACGCGGCAGGGATGTGCGCAAGTTTGTAAAGCAGCTTGAGAATTGGGTGATCGCAGCTTTGGCCGAGTTCAACGTGACCGGGCAAATCCGCGACGGCCGTGTTGGTGTCTGGGTGCAACGGGATGACAAGCCGCTGACGCCAGCAGGCGAAAAAGCCGAGGACAAAGTCGCGGCGATCGGCCTGCGATTGCGTAAATGGGTCAGCTTTCACGGCATCTCGATCAATGTCGAACCGGATTTGAGCCATTTCTCTGGGATCGTACCCTGCGGCATCTCGAACCATGGCGTGACTTCTCTGGTCGATCTGGGTCTTCCGGTCGCGATGGATGATGTGGACAACGCGCTTAGAAAAACCTTCGCTGAGGTTTTTGGGCCCGCGGGGGCGGAATAACTCGGATCACGAATCGAAAAACAGCCCGGCACCGACTACAATCCTGCCGTCAGATCCGCTCTGTTTCAAAATTTGGAAACAATTCCCGATTGGTCCGTCTGGTTTCCGACGGAATCTAGTTAAATTTCACAAATATGAATACTTGGGTCCCATTAACGCCTAGTATGGATTTACCGTTCTAGAGTGAGTGGTGTGTTAAGCCGGTGATCGCAGGTATCCCCTGGGAAAACAGGTAAGTGTTTTGGTTACGAGTCTGCCGTTCCGACCCCAAATCGGAACGGCAATTTCTTTTTTAGTGCTCGTGTTTGTCATGTCCAAACCGGGCCAGATGGCCACAAACCTCTTCCCCACTTTCAATTTCAAGCGTTGCATGGCCGATCCCGAACTGATCCTGCAGCGCATTCTTGATGGTTGTGGAAAGCCACCTGGCATCTTCGTCTGCGTGGCTGGTCGCAACCACATGTGCAGTCAGGGCAGGTTCATGCTCCTGCATACTCCACAGATGAACGTGATGGACCGAAACAACGCCCTCGGTGGCCTCGATCATCGAAGCGACCTCTTCTGGGTCAAGGTCGGATGGTGCACCCAACATCAAGACGTGAATGGTTTCGCCAATTTCAGATTTCACATGCCAAAGGATGTAGACCGAGATCAGAATGGTTACGGCGGGATCCACCCATGTCCAGTTGAACACGATGACCATGGTCCCGGCGACGATCACTGCCAACGAGCCCAATGCATCTGCCACATTGTGCAGAAAGGCCGCCCTGATATTCATACTGTCCTTTGCCATCGAATAGGTCAGTGCAGCCGTGATCAGATCGACGATCAGGGCCAGCGCTGCGATCCAGACGACAATCCAGCCATTCACCGGTTCGGGCTCGATAAACCGCATGACACCTTCGTACATCAGATAAACGGCAAGAACGACAAGAGTGGTGTAGTTAACAAGAGCGGCCACAACCTCTGCCCGACCATAACCAAAGCTCATCCGTGGATCTGCCGGGCGTCGCGCAATCTTACGAGCGAAAAACGCGATGATCAGCGCGATGGCATCTGAAAAATTATGCAAGGCATCTGCGATCAAGGCCAGTGAGCCAGACAAAATGCCCCCCACTATTTGTGCAAGCGTCAATACCATATTGACGCCGATCGCTCCGACCACCCTCCGGTCACCGGCATTCGGATCAATGTGAGAGTGGGTGTGGTTATGTGACATGGCAGATCAGATCCTTGTTTTGAACTGCCATCTTATGTAATTCCTCTAGTCACTAGAGGTTCAAGAGGCAAAAAGCACAAAATGTACTCAATCGGAGATTTGTCGCGGCAAACCGGGGTCAAGGTGCCCACGATCCGTTTCTATGAGGAAAAAGGCTTGTTGGCCAAACCGTATCGGACGGCGGGCAATCAGCGCAGATATGACGAGACTGCTCTGAAACGCCTCCAATTTATCCGCCACTCGCGTGATCTGGGCCTGCCTTTGCCGGATGTCGAGGCGTTGCTTTCTTTGGAAGGGGCGCAGGGGGCGGATCTGGACCATGTTCATGAAATCGCGGATCGTCAGCTGACTGAACTGCGCAACCGGATAACATTGCTGCGCAGCCTTGAGGCCGAACTGGAACGCATCACAGCCGCCTGTGACGGCACCCACGACCATGTATGTGAAGTGCTGAACGCGTTTGGCGACCGTAGCAAATGCCTTGGATCGCACTGATCCTGTAGCGGGTGATCAGGCCAGCGCGTCTTTGATTTTACCGGCGTTTTTAGCGATCAGGTCAAAATCACCCATATTGCCCGGCGGTCGCATCGAAACGCCTTCGTGCCGCGGCAGAACGTGGAAATGCAGATGAAACACTTCTTGCCCACCTGCAGCCTCGTTGAACTGTTGGATGGTGACACCATCCGCACCAAACGCCGCTTTCACCGCCTGCGCCATCTTCTGAACCGTTGAGATCACAGAAGCAAGCTGTTCTGGGCTGGCATCCAGCACGTTGCGACAAGGCGTTTTCGGGATCACCAGCAGATGCCCGTCCGTGCGCGGCATGATGTCCATGAAGGCCAGTGTGTCGTCGTCTTCATAGACCCGGTTTGCAGGGATTTCACCACGCAGGATCTTGGCGAAAATGTTATCGGGATCATAGGCAGACATACTCGGCCTCCGTTTGGACGTTTTTCATGAGGTGTTTGTGCGGTGCCGCACCTTGGCGGTCAAGACGCAATGCACATGCGATCAGAGCGACAAAGGTGTTTCCAGAAAATCGCGGTATACCCTGTCCCGATGCAACAGCAAACCTGCCGAAAGAGTATCCCGTACAGGATCGGATATATGCTCGAAAACCCTTCGGGTACTCAGCCGCATAGCACACAACTCTTCCGGCAACGGTGCGAACAAAGCCATGAAGGCAGCGCAATAGATATCTGCTGCAGTGAGCGTGTTGCCAAACAGAAAATCACCACTTTCTGCGAGCTTGCTACTGACGCGTTTCAATATTCCATCAGCGCGACCGGCAGCCATTTCACCTGCTTCTGTATCATAACCGTATTTCTTGCCAAGATAGTCGGCAATCTTGGGATGGAACCCACCTTCTTGGCCTCGCATACCAGCATGGATTTTCTGAAGCCGCCTTTGCCAGCCCAATCCATTGGGGGCCGCCAGTAAGTCAATGAAGGCGAGAATGTCGGGCGCCATTGATGCTGGCAACAAATCTGGTTCAGGCGCGATTCGTTGTGCCAAGGCGACAATATCGGCCGTTTCGGAAAGCGGTGCCTCATCTTTCCAGAACACAACCGGTGCGCTGTCCGTTTGCGCCCAGATGGTCTGCGTCCGGTCCTGATGGTCCAGATAAACTGGCAGCCAAGGCAGACGTTTTACGTGAAGAATACTCTTTGCGGCTTCGCTCCAAGGGCTTGGCACACCTCCGACAACGATCATGCGTAGCCCGGTGGCCGCCTGAGCCTTTTCGGTCGTCACGTAGTTCAGAACCATCCGGTCTCCTCCATTTGCCGAAAGTTGTGCTCTTTTTCGAAGCCCTGCAACCGGCACCCGCGACAATTAATCTTGATCCAGATCAAACTCGACCATTGAAGGTCGCCCCCACGCAATCTAAAACCAGCAGGAATCCCGCGCGTTGGAGAGGTCCGACAGCGCGGTGTAGTTGCAACAGGAGGCACCTAATGGCAGACGCAGCCATTCATGGTCACGACCATGAAGACCAGCGCGGGTTCTTTACCCGCTGGTTCATGTCGACCAACCACAAGGACATCGGGATTCTGTACCTGATCGTCTCGGCCCTGGCCGGTCTAATCTCGGTTCTGATGACTGTTATCATGCGGATCGAATTGATGGAGCCCGGGGTACAGCACATGTGCATGGAAGGGTTCCGCTTGTTCGGCAGCGGTGCCGAGCTCTGTACTCCGAACGGGCATTTGTGGAACGTGATGATCACCTATCACGGTGTTCTGATGATGTTCTTCGTGGTCATCCCTGCCCTATTCGGCGGATTTGGCAACTATTTCATGCCGTTGCAGATTGGCGCACCGGACATGGCGTTCCCGCGGATGAACAACTTGTCCTTCTGGCTCTATGTCGCCGGTACTTCGCTGGGCGTGGCCTCGCTGCTGAGCCCCGGTGGTAATGACCAGCTTGGTTCGGGCGTCGGCTGGGTTTTGTACCCGCCGCTGTCGACGAGCGAGGGCGGCATGTCCATGGACCTTGCGATCTTTGCCGTGCACGTATCGGGCGCCTCCTCGATCCTCGGCGCGATCAACATGATCACCACCTTCCTGAACATGCGTGCCCCGGGCATGACCCTGTTCAAGGTGCCGCTGTTCAGCTGGTCGATCTTCATCACCTCGTGGCTGATTCTTCTGTCGCTGCCGGTTTTGGCGGGCGCGATCACCATGTTGCTAATGGACCGCAACTTTGGTTTCACCTTCTTTGATCCGGCCGGTGGTGGTGATCCGATCCTGTATCAGCACATCCTGTGGTTCTTTGGCCACCCAGAAGTGTACATCGTGATCCTACCTGGATTTGGCCTTATCAGCCACATCATTGCGACCTTCTCGCGCAAGCCAGTCTTCGGTTACCTGCCGATGGTTTGGGCACTTATTGCGATCGGTGTATTGGGCTTTGTCGTGTGGGCACACCACATGTACACAGTTGGCATGTCGGTCCAGCAGCAAGCCTACTTCATGCTGGCAACGATGGTCATCGCGGTTCCTACCGGCGTTAAGGTCTTCTCGTGGATCGCAACCATGTGGGGCGGCTCGATCGAGTTCAAGACACCGATGCTGTTTGCCTTCGGCTTCCTGTTCCTGTTCACCGTTGGCGGTGTGACTGGTGTGGTTCTGTCGCAGGCTGGTATCGACCGCGCCTATCACGACACATATTATGTGGTTGCACACTTCCACTATGTGATGTCGCTGGGCGCTGTGTTTGCGATCTTTGCCGGAATCTACTTCTACTTCTCCAAGATGACAGGCCGTCAGTATTCAGAGTTCTGGGGCAAGGTTCACTTCTGGCTGTTCTTCATCGGCGCCAACCTGACCTTCTTCCCGCAGCACTTCCTGGGCCGTCAGGGCATGCCACGTCGCTACATCGATTATCCCGAAGCGTTCGCGCAGTGGAACTATGTCTCGTCGATTGGCGCCTTTGTATCCTTCGCCTCGTTCCTGCTGTTCTTTGGTATCGTGTTCTACGCCTTGTTCCGTGGCGCACGTGAGACCCGAAACAACCCGTGGAACGAATACGCGGATACGCTGGAATGGACCCTGCCCTCGCCGCCGCCCGAACACACGTTCGAGCAGCTGCCCAAGCAAGAAGACTGGGACAAGGGCCACGCGCACTGATCCCTCTGAACCAACAGAAAACCCCGCCAACTTGGCGGGGTTTTTCATTTCTAAGTGGCGTGCCACCGGAAATTCGCCAGATCGGTCAAAATAGGGTACTCTGGTAAAGGCAAAACAATCGGCAACCCCGAGGGTTCATATGCCCGATCTTGATTTCTGGTACTCTATCGGAAGCACCTACAGCTTTCTAACGATCATGCGCCTGGACGATTGGTGTTCTGAACACGATGCGTCCGTCACATGGCGGCCGTTCAATGTACGCACAGTGATGTCGCAGCAGAAGAACATCCCCTTTGCAGGGAAACCCGTCAAATCCGCCTATATGTGGCGCGACATTGAGCGTCGGGCGGCTAAGTACCATATGCACGCCCAGCTTCCTGCGCCCTACCCCATTTCTGACCTTGCCTTGGCAAATCAAGTAGCGCTGTTGGGAATGGAAGAAGGCTGGGGCAAGAACTTTACGCAAATTCTATATCGGATCTGGTTCGAAGAAGGTGTAGAGGCCGGTAGCGAAACCGCCCTGTCCGAAGCGCTACACCGCAGTCAGCAGGATCCCCGACTGATCCTGTCCCGCGCGCGCAGCCCCGACATTGTCGCCGCACTTGAGGCTGAAACACTACGCGCAATCAAGCTGGGCATTTTTGGCGCCCCAAGCCTGGTTGTGGGGAACGAAGTCTTTTGGGGGGATGATCGGCTGGACGATGCCCTATCGTGGGCCCGCGTCGGGCACGTCATCTGAATTTTCAGCGTCGACTCGGACGCGCTTTGGGCTATCTTCCGGCCATGCCCTACAGATGGAATCAAACCACCACTTCAGAACTTGAATTGCACCTGTGGCCGCATAACTCACTGCCGCGCCATTGGGCGGTGCGAGTTGTGTTTGGGGTCTTTCTATTCGGGCTGCTCCCGCTTTTGGCCGTGCTCGGCTCGGCCTTGCTTTGGGGGTTGCTGCCCTTCCTGCTGCTGACGGTAACGGGTCTTTGGCTGGCGATACGGTCGAACTATCGGGCCCGTAGCATATTCGAAGTCCTGACGCTGACCGGAACACAGGCGCATCTGATACATCATGACCCGCGACGGGGGCAGCAGGAATGGGCCTGTAATCGCTATTGGGCCCGCCCTGAGATCCATCAGAGCGGCGGCCCGGTTCCGAACTACGTCACCCTCAAGGGGGAAGGTCGCGAAGTCGAAATCGGCGCATTCCTGTCCGAGGAAGAGCGGATTGCGCTTTACGATGACCTCAAAGAAAAACTGCCCGAACCAGTCGCGCAGTAAACTCTCAGCATGTCACGGCAGTCAGCCGCTGGCAGCCGCACAAAGCTGATCTTTGACCATGGGCCCAACTTTCCCAAAATCCATCTGGCCAGTATAGCGTGTCTTGAGCTCGCCCATGACCTTGCCCATATCCCGGATCGACCCGGCACCAGTAGCCGTAATCGCTGATTGGATGGCTTTCGTCACCTCATCGTCGTCCAGTTGCTCGGGCAGGAATTCTTCTATGACTTCTATCTCGCGCAGTTCACGCTCCGCCAGATCGAGGCGTCCACCCTCTTCGTAAGCACGCGCACTTTCCTTACGCTGCTTGGACATTTTCCCTAGAATTTCAAGAACTTCGGCATCACCGCAACCCTTGGCTTCCTCGTTGACCGCAGCACGAGACGCGATATCCCGGTCCTTGATTGCTGCATTGATCAGACGTAGGGTCGACAGACGCTCGGCGTTCTTGTCTTTCATTGCTTGCTTCAGGGCGGAATTCACCCGTGATCGCATATCCATTTAGTTTGTCCATCCCCATGACAAAAGGAACCCCGACCATATCGAAACAAAAAGCGTGATACAACCGGGGGCCTCAACATCTAAGTCATTGATATTGCTCAATAGCCCAAAAATTGAACACACTTGACCCAAGCGCATAACCCCCTTAGGTATGCGCCGATTTACCCTGCAGGAGAGTCGCGCTATGGCCCAGAACGCCCCGTCCAAGCCCACCGCATGTCTGGCTTTGGCCGATGGAACACTGTTCTACGGGGTCGGTTTCGGCGCCACAGGCCAGACCGTGGCCGAGCTGTGTTTCAACACCGCAATGACTGGCTATCAAGAGATCATGACCGATCCTTCTTATGCCGGGCAGATCGTGACCTTCACTTTCCCTCATATCGGAAATGTTGGCGTGAACCCCGAGGATGACGAAACCGGTGATCCTGTCGCGGCCGGAATGGTCGTCAAATGGGACCCAACCGAACCGTCCAGCTGGCGGTCTGCTGAAGAGCTGAAATCATGGCTTGCCCAGCGTGGGCGTATTGCCATTGGCGGTGTCGATACCCGCCGGTTAACCCGCGCAATTCGCCAGCAAGGCGCACCTCATGTGGCATTGGCCCATGATCCTGAGGGCAATTTCGACATCCAAGCTCTGGTTTCGGCTGCGCGTGGCTTTGCCGGGCTTGAAGGTATGGATTTGGCCAAGGAAGTGACTTGTGCGCAAAGCTATCGCTGGGATGAGATGCGTTGGGCCTGGCCAGATGGCTATAAACGGCAAGAGGCCCCAGTACACAAGGTTGTGGCACTGGATTTCGGGGCAAAGCGCAATATCCTGAGATGCCTTGCCTCGACCGGGTGCGATGTCACTGTGCTGCCCGCAACGGCCACCGCGGCTGAGGTTCTGGCCCATAATCCCGACGGCGTATTCCTGTCCAATGGCCCCGGTGATCCAGCGGCTACGGGTGAATACGCAGTACCGATGATCAAAGAGGTATTGGACACCACCGACCTACCCGTATTCGGGATTTGCCTTGGTCATCAGATGCTTGCGCTGGCCCTTGGCGGTCAGACTGTCAAGATGAATCACGGCCACCACGGGGCGAACCACCCGGTAAAAGATCTCGAGACTGGGAAGGTGGAAATAACGTCGATGAACCATGGGTTTGCGGTAGACGCTCAAACCCTTCCCGACGGTGTCGTTGAGACTCATCGTTCGTTGTTTGATGGTTCAAACTGCGGAATTCGCATGACGGATCGACCGGTCTATTCGGTACAGTACCACCCAGAGGCATCTCCAGGTCCACAAGACAGCTTCTACCTGTTCGAGCGGTTCTCGCATGCGATGGCCGCCCGGAAGGCACAGGCATAATCATACAGCCTTAACGGCCTGTTAACCTTAATCGCTCCACCCTGACGCAGATTACCACGTCTGGGTTGATTGAATGGTTGAACTGAACCTGCAGCATTTCGCATCGGCCGCGCCGATTTCTGCAACGGTGCGCAAGCCTTTGGGGGCTTGCCTGATCGACCGCGGGCTGCTTTCGAACCATCAGTTGCAAAAAGCCCTGCACCTGCAATCCAGACAAAATGTTGCACTGGGCGAAATCCTGGTCGGCGAAGGCTGGGTAGATCGGTCCGAGGTTCTGACGGCGCTGTCTGAACAAACAGGATTGCAGATCGCGGACCTGGATCTGCATCCACCAAATCCGGACCTTTGCAAAACCCGCCCCGCCAGCTTTTGGCTGGATCACAACATCATTCCCTGGATGCGCATCGGTCCCATTCTGCTGGTCGCTACCGCCAATCCCGATCAGTTCGACGCAGTTCGCAAGCAGTTGGCAAAGGAAAAGCAAACGATCATACCCGTGCTTGCCGATGCGGACCGGATCGACGACGCGATCGCTAGAATTTTCTCGGAAAGCCTTGCTGAAAAGGCTGAAACCCGTGTGGCAATAGCTCAGAGTTGCCGATCCTGGACTCGGCGCTCGCGTATTGGGCCGATTGCCATAGTGCTTGGCCTCGCCACACTGTTCCTGGCGCAACCCATTCCGGGGCTGCTGGCTCTGGTCGTTTTGGCCGTTACGTCGCTTGTATTATTCCTGACATTGCGACTCGCGGGATTGCTCTCGTTTCTGTGTTACAAAGGAAAACGCCACAGTCAGACCGCCACCACGCTTCCTCTTCGACTGCCTCGCGTTTCCATCATGGTCCCTTTGTACAAAGAGCGAGAGATTGCTGGCGCTCTGATCCGCCGATTGCGACGTCTGACATATCCCAAAGCTCTTTTGGACGTCATTCTGGTTTTGGAAGAAACGGATATGGTAACCCGTGCAACCCTGGCCAAAATCGAGCTGCCCTGTTGGATCCGCACGATCGAAGTACCGGCATTAAGCGGGCTGACGACAAAACCGCGCGCGATGAACTATGCGCTGGATTTCTGTCGTGGTGACATTCTAGGCGTTTGGGATGCCGAGGACGCCCCTCTTCCCGATCAAATCGAACGCATCGTCGGACATTTCACCCAAGCCAGTGAAGACGTCGTCTGCTTGCAAGGCGTTCTGGACTATTACAACCCGCGCACCAACTGGCGGTCTCGCTGCTTTACCATCGAGTATAACAGTTGGTTTCGGGTCATTCTGCCTGGCATTGCCCGGTTGGGACTGGTGGTTCCACTTGGTGGTACAACATTTTTCTTTCGTCGCGAAAAGCTGTTGGAACTGGGCGGTTGGGATGCCCATAATGTGACCGAAGACGCGGATCTGGGCGTCCGCCTCAGCCGCGCGGGTTATCGGACCGAGATGGTTGATACCGCCACTTTCGAAGAAGCAAACTTTCGGGCCTGGCCTTGGGTCAAACAGCGTTCACGATGGCTCAAGGGCTTTATGGTCACATATCTTGTCCACATGCGCTCGCCGATCCATCTGCTGAAAGAGCTGGGTGTGCTGCGCTTCCTTGGGCTTCAGGCGTTTTTTCTGGGCACCGTCGGACAATTCCTGCTGGCCCCGGTTTTGTGGCTGTTCTGGCTTACCACATTCGGATTGGCCAGCCCGCTGGATCCCGTCATTCCGGGCAAGGTCATGACCATACTGATAGCTCTGTTCGTATTTGCAGAGATCACGAATGTGACCATCGGGATACTGGCTGTCGCCGCCCGTGAAAGACGGTTTCTGATGCCGTGGGTGCCGACAATGCCGTTGTATTTCCCCTTGGGTGTGCTGGCAGCTTACAAAGCCCTTTGGGAATTGGCTATCAACCCGTTCTTCTGGGACAAAACCCAACACGGTCAAGCCAGTGAAGAAACCTTCGACATGTGACCGTCAGCTTTCGCGACGAACCGCATCCTGCTTGAGACGCGTCATGAAAGCGACCGAGATATGCTCTTTCAACGCACGTTCCGCGGCTTGCTCGTCACGGGCGGCAATCGCCTCGACGATGCCTTTGTGTTCACTTTGCGCGATCTCACCGCGCCCGGAAACCGCAAGCGATGTCGTTGCCATCAAGGCCATTGTACGGTGCACAAGGTTCAGCTGTTGCACCAAATAGCGGTTGTGCGAGGCCAGATGGATCTGTTCGTGAAACCGCCGGTTCGCCCGAGACAGGGCGTTTGGATTGTCCACCAGCGCATCATCTTCGGCAACCATTTCCTGCAGCACCTTGATCTCTTCCTCGGTCGCGTGCTTGGCGGCCAAACTTGCAGCGAGACCTTCAAGTTCACGGCGAACGACATATAGCTCTGCCATCTGATTGTGGTCCAATGAGGCCACAATCAGCGAACGCCCGTCGCGTTCAAGCAAGGATTGGGTCTCTAACCGCTGCAATGCCTCGCGGATTGGCGTGCGCGAAACACCGAACCTTTCGGCCAGCTCGCTTTCGACCAGCCTGTCACCGGGCTTGTAGATGCCCACATCAATCGCTTCGAGAATAAGGCTGTAGGCGTCGCTGTTGGACTGCTTGGATTGGGGCATCTTTTGTTTTTCTCCTCGTTCGGACATGTCTATCCGTCTGCAGTGCGCACAATCAAGTACTGCATTGAAAACCTGCGCCGCGCGGCTTAAACGGCAGGCATGGTCAAACCTGCCTTCAGCCATGTCTCCCAATGGGTGTTCGATCTGGACAACACCCTGTACCCGCCGCATATGCGCCTGTTCGATCAGATCGAGGTGCTGATGACGGATTATGTGGTCCAGGCCATCGGCGTCGACCGGGCCGAAGCCGACCGGCTGCGATCCCATTACTGGCGCAAATATGGCACCACGCTGGCCGGGCTGATGGCCGAACATGATCTGGATCCCGACCCTTACCTGCATGCCGTGCATCAGGTGGATATGAGCCATATGGACCCGGACGTGGATCTGGCGGCACATATTCGTGCTCTGCCCGGTCGCCGCATTGTCTATACCAATGGCAGCGCGCCCTATGCCGAACGCGTCCTTGCGGCGCGTGGCCTCAGCGGTTTGTTCGATGCCATCTATGGGGTCGAGCATGCGGGATACCGTCCTAAACCCGAAAAGGCCGCATTCCAGGCCATCTTTGCGCAAGACGGAATCGAGGCAGAAAAAGCGGCCATGTTCGAAGACGATCCGCGCAATCTGGCGGCCCCGCATGAGATGGGAATGCGCACAGTTCATGTCGCACCCGAACCGCACATGGCCGATCACATCCACCATCATACAGACGACCTGACCGCCTTTCTGGCCCGCCTGCGATAGGCTGTCACACTGCGACGATCTGCACGTACTGCGACCCGGGCACCGCCCCTATATCCCAACTGCGACGAACAGAACGGAGACCCAGATGTCCGCAATCGAAATGCCCCCGCGCTCACCCATCTGGCAGCGCCTGCTATTTGCTGTTCCCCTGTTTGGTTGGATGGCGCGCGATGCGGCCGATGCAGATGGGGACGACTGGTATTACACCGCTGCCGCCATCTTCAGCATGTGGGGCTGTTCAGTGATGCTGTTTGGCTTGCCGGGCTTGTATATCCCCGCCGTCGTGATGGTGCCCGTGATATTCCTGATCCTCATCCTGATCTCGCGCGGCTGACCTGCGAGACAGGATGTCACTTGGCGCAGGCAGCGGAACCGCTCTAGGGTCGGCTCAGAACCAAAGAGGGCTCCATGAACGACCAGTGTGACATCCTGATTTCCGGCGGCGGAATTGCCGGTTTGACCGCAGCGGCGGCCCTTGGCGCGGCTGGATTCAATGTGGTCTGTGTTGATCCTACCCCACCTGTGACCCAGCGAGACGTGGACGGATCGGATTTACGGACCACCGCGTTTTTGCAACCAGCCCACGGTCTTTTGGAACAATGCGGGCTGTGGGAAAAACTCGACGCGCATGCCGCCCCTCTTCAGATCATGCGGATTGTGGATGCAGGCGGAGATGTGCCCGAGCCGCGCGTGGTGCGCGACTTCAATGCCGCGGATATCTCGGACCAGCCCTTTGGTTGGAACCTGCCAAACTGGCTCTTGCGGCGCGAAATGGTGGCCCGTCTCGCTGAACTGCCCAATGTCGATTTTCGCCCCGGAACGGGCACGGTCAGCTTGTTCACCCGTACAGCCGAAGCCCGCGTTGGCCTGAGCGACGGGACGCGCATCCGCTGTAAACTGGTGATCGCCGCAGATGGTCGCAACTCGCCCATGCGAGAGGCCGCCGGGATCAACGTGCACACCACGCGCTATGGGCAAAAGGCGTTGGCCTTCGCGGTTACACACTCGATCCCGCATCAGAACGTCTCGACCGAGATTCACAGGTCCGGCGGCCCGTTCACGCTAGTTCCCCTGCCCGACTGGCAGGGTCAGCCCTCGTCCGCGATTGTATGGATGGAGCGTGGCCCGCGCGCGGTAGAGCTGTTGAACACCAATCCGGAAAGCTTTGAAGCGCTGATGACCGAACGGTCCTGCGGGTTGTTCGGTCCGTTGAAACTGGCTTCACGCCGAACAATCTGGCCGATCATCAGCCAATCGGCAGAGCGCCTTTCGGGCGAACGCGTGGCCCTGATGGCCGAAGCCGCCCATGTCGTGCCCCCCATCGGTGCGCAGGGGCTGAACATGTCCTTGGGTGATCTGCGATGCCTGCTGGATTTGGCACAGGCCCGTCCCGAGGGCCTGGGTGACGCGCAGATGTTGGATGCCTATCACAAAGCGCGTCATACCGAGATCGAGGCCCGGGTCAAGGGTATCGACCTGCTGAACCGCGCCTCGATGATCGAAGCGCGGCCTTTACGGGACATACGTGCAATGGGGTTGAACGCGCTGTATTCGCTGCCGACCGTGCGCAAGACGCTGATGCAGATGGGCCTCGGCGTCCGCTAAAGCCCGATCGTCACAAAACTTGGTCCAGCACGCGCTTTAGACGCGCGATTGTGCCGTCAACATCGTACAGCTTGTCCAGACCGAACAGGCCCAGACGGAAGGTGCTGAACCCGTCTGGCTCATCACATTGCAAGGGTACACCAGCAGCGATCTGCATGCCCAAGGCGGCGAATTTGCTGCCGTTCTGGATATTGGGGTCCGAGGTATAACTGACCACCACACCCGGCGCACCAAACCCATCGGCGGCGACAGAAACAATGCCCTTCTCCTTCAGCATTGCCCGTACACCGTCCCCCAATGCCCACTGGGCGTCACGCAGTTTGTCAAAGCCATAGTCTCGAGTCTCAGCCATCGTGTCGCGGAAGGCTTTCAGCGCATCTGTTGGCATCGTGGCGTGATAGGCGTGACCGCCATTTTCATAGGCTTGCATGATCTGACGCCATTTCTTCAGGTCGACGGCAAAACTGTCCGAAGTCGTCTCCTCCAGCCTTGCCTCAGCCTGTTCGGATAGCATGACAAGACCCGCGCAAGGCGATGCGCTCCACCCTTTCTGAGGGGCCGAGATCAGGACATCCACACCCGTCGCCTTCATATCCACCCAGGCGCAGCCCGAAGCTATGCAATCCAGAACCATCAGCGCCCCAACCTCGTGGGCTGCGGCTGCCATCGCCGAAATATAGTCGTCGGGCAGAATGACCCCGGCCGCCGTTTCGACATGCGGCGCAAAGACCACATCCGGGCGCCCATCGCGGATCGTTTCGATGACTTCCTCGATCGGAGCAGGCGCAAATGGGGACGTTGCCGAGTTGCCGGTCTGGCGCGCCTTCAGAACTGTTGCCGACGCCGTCAACCCACCGGACTCGATGATCTGGCTCCACCGATAGGAAAACCAGCCATTCCTGACCACCAGAACATTGGCATTGCGGGCAAACTGGCGCGCGACTGCTTCCATAGCGTAGGTACCACCGCCCGGGATAACGACCACACCGTCAGCGTTGTAAACGCCTTTCAGCATCTCAGAGATGTCGCGCATCACATGCTGAAACTGAACCGACATGTGATTAAGCGAGCGATCGGTGAAGACGACCGAAAACTCCTCTAACCCATTGGGGTCAATATTGTCCAAAAGCGGGGGCATTGGTATTCCTTTCAAATTCCACGAAACGAGCGGGTGTTCGCAACTTCGCTCACTGCCTCTCAGTTACTACTGAAAATTGACCCAACGGAACCCGGTTTCCTAAGAAAATTTTAACGCCTCAAAGGCCTTATCGACAACTAATGACGCCAAACAGTGTCAGCAACCCTTTACACCCCTACGTGTTTCTGACCAGATACATACACTTTGGAGAAGAAAGGTATTTTCACTCGTGACTGCGCATAAGCGGATCAGTTTTCAGTTTGTACGTGACGAAGTAAAACGACGAATAGAAACCAGAGTTTGGCCACAGGGGTCGGTGCTGCCGACAGAAACCCAGTTGGCAGAAGAATTTAATTGTGCCCGTGCCACGGTAAATCGTGCTTTGCGGGAACTGGCAGATCAGGGCTTCGTTGAAAGAAAACGTAAAAGCGGAACGCGGGTCAAAAAAGAACCCAGCAAACACGCAAAACTGGAGTTTTCCCTGACCCGACTGGATGTCGAGGGGCAGAACTCCACCTATCGTTATGCGCTGGTCGAGCGTAATATCGTCTCCAGCCCCGGATGGCTTGCCTCTCAGTTAAGCGTCTCGCAAGAAGCGCGTGTTTTGCATATTGTCTGCATGCACTATGCAGACAACCGGCCGTTTCAACTGGAAGAGCGCTGGATCAATATCGACGCAGTTCCTGAAGTGGAACATGCTGACCTCGACACCAAAGGCCCGCATGAGTGGCTGTTGCACGCCGCCCCCTTCACCGATGCTGAAGTCGCCTTTTGCGCGATTTCGGCAGATGGACGGCTGGCTGAATTCATGGGGACAACCTCGGGGACGTCCATGATCCAATTAGAGCGCACGACATGGAAAGACGGGCAGCCAATTACCTTTGCGCGCATGACACATCATCCCGGATATTACATCCGCACTAGGTACTGAAACGGGCCTAGCCGATAGGCCCGGGTAGCCTCTCTTCGCTCAGCAATACATTGGCTTCGACATCTCCGGCCCCGGGCAAAGTCATTATCCGGCGGCGCAGAACACGTTCAAAGTCCGAGAGATCCCGTGCCACGACGCGCAAACGGTAATCATAGAGGCCCAACACATGTTCAACGGTTTGAACCTCGGGGATCGCACTGACGGCACGTTCGAAATCTTCAAGGCTGACCTGACCTTTCCGCGCTAACTTGACCCCCAGAAAAACTGTCACCCCAAACCCCAACGCTTCTGCATTCAAACGCAGGTGGCGCCCCTTTATGATCCCCGTCGTTTCAAGCCTCCGGATACGGCGCCACATCGCGGGCTGAGACAGGTCAAATCTACGCCCCAAGGCACCCGCGCTTTGCGTTGCATCCTGGATCAGAGCGTGCAGAATTTTGCGGTCGAGCTCATCCAATTCGGTCATAGCGGCAGCACCTCGTCGCTTTTGACCCGCGCGATATGCATCAATGCCTCGATATCTGCGATATGCGGTAAAGTCAGGATACGGTCACGATACAGCTGCTGGTAATGTGCCATATCCTTGGCAAGCACAGATAAGCGCACATCCACACGGCCCAAAAAGGTCTGAATCTCGATCACCTCGGGAACCTCACGCGCGACACCCATGAACTCGTCGAATGCACGCGGTTGGGTCTTATCCAGCGTCACCCGCAATGAAACCTCGACTGCATATCCCAATGCGGCCCAGTCAATGATCGCCTCTTGGGCTTGAATAATCCCGGCCTCTTGCATTTTTTCGATACGCCGCCAGCAGACACTTGTGCTGATGCGACAAAGCTCGGCCAGCTCAGCGGTTGTCAGCGTCGGGTCGGCCTGGAAATGACGCAGAAGCCTGCGGTCAACATCATCAAGCATGATTTTTTCTTTATTGCTATACTTCAAGAATAGATACTCGAGTTATCCTTGATAATTCAAGGATAACAGTATCGCTATCCTTGGAAAATCGCCTTAAAACCCACAGCAATCGAAACAGAAAGGACCAGCATCATGCGCGTCTATTACGATCGCGATTGCGACATCAACCTGATCAAAGACAAAAAAGTGGCCATCCTGGGTTATGGCAGCCAGGGTCATGCACACGCGCTGAACCTGCGCGACTCGGGCGCGAAGAATCTGGTCGTTGCCCTGCGCGAAGGCTCGCCTTCGGCTAGGAAAGCCGAAGCCGAAGGCCTGGCGGTCATGGGCATTGCAGAAGCGGCAGCCTGGTGTGATGTCATCATGTTCACCATGCCCGATGAATTGCAGGCCGAAACTTACAAGAAATACGTGCATGACAACATCAAGCCGGGTGCTGCGATTGCGTTCGCCCACGGCCTGAATGTTCACTTTGGCCTGATCGAACCGAAAGCAGGCGTCGACGTCATCATGATGGCCCCCAAAGGCCCCGGCCACACCGTCCGTGGTGAATACACCAAAGGCGGCGGCGTTCCCTGCCTTGTGGCTGTTGACACCGACGCAACCGGCAAAGCGCTGGAAATCGGTCTGTCCTATTGCTCGGCCATCGGTGGCGGCCGTTCGGGCATCATCGAGACCAACTTCCGCGAAGAATGCGAAACCGACCTGTTCGGTGAACAGGCGGTTCTGTGTGGAGGTATCGTCGAGCTGATCCGCTGCGGCTTTGAAACTCTGGTCGAGGCTGGTTATGCACCCGAAATGGCCTATTTTGAGTGTCTGCACGAAACCAAGCTGATCGTGGACCTGATCTATGAAGGCGGAATCGCCAACATGGATTACTCGATCTCGAACACTGCTGAATACGGTCAGTACGTCACTGGTCCGCGCATCCTGCCTTATGAGCAGACCAAGAAGGCAATGAAAGAGTCCCTGTCGGACATTCAGAGCGGCAAGTTCGTACGCGACTTCATGCTGGAAAATGCTGTGGGTCAACCCACCATCAAAGCCTCGCGCCGTTCCAATGACGAGCACCAGATCGAAGTGGTCGGCAAAAAGCTGCGGGACATGATGCCCTGGATTTCGGCCGGTAAACTGGTCGATCAGGAAAAGAACTGATCCTATCGTGACGCCGCCCCCCGGGGCGGCGTCATTCATTTAATGGGCGTCAAAAATTTCTATCGACGGCCCGCCAACAATATCCACATGGGTATACATCGGGTTCGAATGCTGCTCGAACCGCACCGGCTTGTCGACAACCACCGAGGGCCATTTCCCGGGCTTCTGACAGAGGAAGATGTTGAGCAGCAAATGGCTGGGATTGATCCCCTGCGGATTGGCGATAACCAACATGGGCTCGACCCCTGGATTACCAACCGTGACAATGCCCGTCACAATCAACCTAGCGGGCCCCGGAGGCATCTTGTTGTTCCAAGCATACCAATCTCGTGAAGCCACATCGTCTCCGGGCTGGCAAACAGCATTCACTTCTTTGTAGTCCATAATTTGTCTCCAAATTCTTTTTCCAATACCCCTACAATACCACACTCGCAGCTAATTGTGACGAAGCAGGCAATACCATGAGCGAACCCTCTGAAATCACCAATAAAAACTGGCTTATGGTCGCTGTACTTGGCTTCATCTGGGGCGGCACATTTATGGTCGTGGCCATCGCGCTCGAAGGGTACGGGCCCGTCACAGTAGCAACAGCGCGCACGACTCTGGGCGCGCTCACCCTTATACTGCTGTTGGGGGCGACGGGTCGCAAATTGCCAACAACCACGCGGGGCCTTTGGCCCTCAATCATCGTGATCGGCATTCTGTCGACGGCCCTACCTTTTTTGCTTCTCAGCTGGGGCCAGCAATATGTTCCGTCCGCCTTTGCGGGCCTTTCGATGGCGGCCATCCCGTTGATGGTGTTGCCACTGGCACATTTCTTTTCGGATGAGCCCCTCAACGCGCGGCGTTTTGTTGGCGTATCACTTGGATTTGCAGGCGCACTGGTGCTGATTGGCCCTGGCCTTGCACAGCTTGGTCAAGGTGCGGAACCACTGGCACAGCTGGCCTGTATTGGTGCTGCACTGTGCTATTCCTGCGCTTCTATATTCACGCGCAGATGCCCTCCGGTCGATCCGGTTGTTCTGGCTGCGCTCACTTTGCTGGTCGGCGCGGCGATCTTGTTGCCCATCATGCTGGTAACCGAAGGGGTGCCAAATTGGCATGGCGCACGGCCTAGCCTCGCCATAATCGCATTGGGCCTTGTTCCGACCGCCTTTGCCACGTTGTTGCGCGTCTCGATTATTCGCAGCGCCGGGTCTGTTTTTCTGACGCTGGTCAACTACCAGGTTCCGATATGGTCGATGGTATTTGGCGCGTGGATTCTGTCCGAGGCATTGCCGATACGGTTTTACGTTGCTCTGGCGATGATCCTGACCGGGCTAGCGATCAGCCAGTGGTTCAGCCTGCGCAGAATGCTTGCCGGTCGCTAGCCTGCAACCGCCGCGACCTCAGCAACGATACTGTCAACGACTTGGGCCAACAGCTGATCATCTTCACACTCCGCCATGACGCGGATCAGAGGTTCAGTGCCGGATTTACGGATCAGTAATCGGCCTTTTCCTTTCAGACGCTCTTCGGCATCCGAGATTGCGGCTTTCACACCAGTTGTTTCCAGCGGGGCCTGCCCCTCGCCATAGCGCACGTTCTTCAACAGTTGCGGTACTGTTTCGAACTGAACCGACAGTTCGGATGCGTTGCGCCCGGAATGTACCATTTCAGCCAGGAAATGCAGGCCCGCCATGAGGCCATCGCCTGTGGTGGCATAATCGCTCATGACGATGTGGCCAGATTGTTCACCACCCAGGTTGAAATCTCCTTCACGCATCCGCTCGACTACATAGCGGTCGCCTACGGCCGTTCTTTCAAGCCTGAGCCCCTGCGAACCGATATGGCGTTCGAGACCAAGGTTGGACATGACTGTCGCGACCAAAGCGCCGCCGCGCAAGCGGTCTGCCTTGGCCCAAGAGGTCGCTAACAACGCCATCAACTGATCGCCGTCGGCCACGTGTCCGTGCTCATCCACGATCACAACCCGATCGGCATCACCATCCAGGCAGATCCCGACATCGGCCCCGTGCGCCACCACTGTTTCAGCTGCAAGCTGAGGTTTGGTCGAACCGCAATTCAGGTTGATATTCTTACCGTTAGGAGATGTGCCTACAGGAATGACCTCGGCCCCAAGTTCCCACAAAACTTCGGGCGCAGTGCGGTGCGCGGCGCCATTGGCGCAATCCACCACCACTTTGAGACCGTCCAGTCTAAGATCGCGGGATAGCGAAGATTTCACCCGCTCGCCATAGCGAAACCGCGCATCGTCTACCCGGCGGGCCCGACCGATATTTTGCGCCTGCGCAGGCTTAACCCCTTCTTCGATCAGCCGTTCAATTTCAATTTCCGCCTGATCCGACAGCTTGAAGCCATCAGGCCCGAAAAACTTGATCCCGTTGTCTTCGGCGGGGTTGTGACTGGCCGAGATCATCACGCCCAGATCGGCGCGCATTGACCGCGTCATCAGGCCGACAGCCGGCGTTGGAACTGGTCCCAGCAGCAAAACATTCATCCCGGTCGAGGTCAGCCCCGCCGTCAGCGCGTTTTCCAGCATATACCCAGACAGGCGCGTATCCTTGCCAATAACAACACGGTGCACGCCGGATTGGTCACGTCGGAAGTACCGCCCAACCGCGGCCCCCATGCGCAGGGCCATCTCAGCCGTGATCGGATGCGTATTGGCGGTGCCACGCACCCCATCGGTTCCGAACAGCTTGCGCATTGGTATCTCTCCGTAAATTCTTGCTTGCGACCGGATTACCGGACGGCGGCCCATAGACGCAAGGCCTGAGCGGTTTCAGCGACGTCATGAACACGAAGGATCTGCACACCCTGTGCCAATCCGGCCAGCCCCACGGCGATAGATCCCGGCGCACGGGCATCTTTGCCGGGTTCTTTGCCTATCTGACCAATAAACCCCTTTCGGGACACGCCCAGCAGGATCGGACACCCCAAACCGTGAAACAGGCTGAGATTCTGCAGAAGGATAAGATTGTGCTTTTCGGTTTTGCCAAATCCTATGCCCGGGTCGATAACGATCTGGTCCCGGCTCATGCCGAGGTCTTCAAGAAAACCAACCTGCCCATGTAGGAAGTCATAAACATCCAGCAAAACATTGTCGTAAGTCGGGTCATCCTGCATCGAACCGGGATCGCCCTGCATGTGCATCACGCAGACAGGGGCTCCGACCTGGGCACAGAACGGCGCTAGGTCCGGATCGAAGGTAAAGCCCGAGACGTCGTTGATCAGCCCTGCCCCGGCTTTCCAAGCGGCTTTGGCAACGGCGGCTTTGCGGGTATCTATGGAAATCAACGCATCGGTGGCCGACCTGATCGCCCTGATCAGCGGTTCGGTCCGGGCGATTTCTTCATCTTCAGGCACAAAACTTGCGCCGGGGCGCGTCGACTCGCCACCGATATCGAGAATCCTGGCGTCCTGCGATACCATGTCCCGCGCCGCAGCCTGTGCCGCCTCGACCGAGTTATGCACCCCGCCATCCGAGAAACTGTCCGGCGTGGCGTTGAGGATCCCCATGATCTGAGGGCAATCCATCGCAACTCCAGAAACAGCTGCCCGTGGACGTGTCAGTCGATCCAGCACATCCCCCGGAACCTGCGCAGCCGGGATGATGCACGCGGCTTCAGTCCGGCTCAGACGTTCGACATGGGTAAACCACAGCTTCTGACCGACTAAGGTCACCGCCCCTTCAGGGCGCGCCTCACCATGCTGAACCAGGGGTCGGTAGTAAGCAGTCACAGATTCGCCTGATCCACCGGCACAGCGCGCAGCGGAATCTGCGGCGAGTCCGGCAGGGCGCCTCCGAAAACCAACAGCTCACTTGCTTCGAAAGTCGCGGCAAACCATGCCGCCAAAGCGACCGCGTCAGAGGGTGCGGCAGATGGCCCATCCACCGCATCAAGAACGATCTTGGACGGGGCCCAAACGCAAATCTGTCCGTTCTTCATGGCCCAATCCAATTCAGTCCGCGTGGAAACGACGACACAGCGGAGGTCACGCGCGGCCAATACCCAGGCGTTTTGCTCGATGGCCAAAAGGTCGATCCGGCGTTGTGTCATGGCGTGCCCCGTTTGTGAAACGGCCATATCCGCCGCCCCAACGCATAGGATCAAGGGACGTTTCCGGTTCTCCAACTGGTCGATCCAACCGGTCAGATTGTCCGAAGCGATTGCTTCGTTTGACAGGAAGGCCAAACGCGGGTGCGGACGCTCTTCCTCGACCAGATCGTGGTGAGTTGCATCTTTACCGCGCACGATCTCGACGCCCAAAGCGCCGGGTCCTCGATCCAGTTTTTCTATTCTGACAAAAGCTCTTACGGCTTGAGGCTCAAGCAAAATTCTTTCCGCAATCCGATCTGCCAAAGTTTCCAGCAGGTTCAACCGCTCGGCTGACAGTTCAAAGGCGATAGCCTCGGTCACACGATCATATGACAAAATGCGATCAACATCATCGTCAATCGGATCGGTCAAAGGGCGCACTTCGACAACGATATTAAAGCAAATGCGTTGCGTCGTTCCGCGCTCTGCCTGAAAAGCGCCAATTTCGACCTCGACAATATGGTCCCGCAGAGAAATGCGATCCAGAGGTCCCCGCGTGGCTGTCGCTTCGGACCGCTCGGAGGGGTGCGCAAAGGCAAGACGGATTTCAGAACTCATGCGGTTGACCCTTTGGGCTTGGTGGATTTTTCGGACCTATTTACACATTGCAGGCCCTATAACACTGCAACAAGCGCCATTCCAGTCTTCGAATGCGGCGTCAGCTGACGCGAAACCAGCTCATCATTCCCGATGCTGAATGACCCAGCATATGACAGTGCAACAACCAGTCGCCTGGATTGTCAGCAATCAGCGCGATTTTACGGGTCTGACCCCGCCCTATCAGTATTGTGTCGCGCCAGGGGCCCAGCGTGCCGTCATCCAGGATGATGCGGAAATGGTGCCCATGCAGGTGCATAGCATGGGAAAATACCGTTTCATTGACAAACTCAATCTGATGAGCACTTCCCAATCGCGCATCCAGAAACGGCTCATCCGGTCGATCAGAATAGCCATTCAATGCCCAAAACCTCCCGAGTTGGGCCAATTCACGGCCTGATAGCTCGGTCTCGCCCATATTGGCGGAATCCAGCCAGCGCATGGCCCCGCCTTGCAGCGTCATGCGATGGATCGGTGCGTCGTCCAGCCGAACCTTAGGCATCTCATTTGCTGGCAAAGGGTGGATTCCAGTCCTGTTTGCCGCCGCCCGTCCGGCCACCGCAAGCCGAACCAGACCGAAGCTTTCACCGCGTTCTTGACTAACAAGCCCGGCAATCTGACCCTCATCACTTTGCACATCCACGATCAGATCCATCCGCTGAGCAGGTGCAAGCGGGACGTTCCCAGAAAACGGCAAAGGGTCAACCAGAGGCATTCCATCCAAAGCGACGATCCAACCTGTCAGACCATCAAGCCCCAGATCGAATATCCTGGCATTTGCCGCATTGATCAGCCGCAGCCTCAGGCGCGCGCCGCGCGCCACTGCATATTCTGGATCAAACTGGCCATTAACTGTGACGAGATTACCCAAACGCCCGGCGTGGCTGAGGTCGTGCTGGTTATCAAAATCTTCTACGATCTGCCCGGTTTCCGGGGTCAACCTCCAGTCGTCCAGGACAAGGGTCAAATCCTGATCCACATCAGGCAGATTATCTTCTTCGACAATCAATGGGCCGTAGAGGCCACGCGCAACCTGCTCCATGGATCGGTTATGGGCATGATACCAATATGTTCCCGCATCCGGGACCACAAAGTCATAGGTAAAACTGTGGCCAGGCTGAACAGCGTCCTGCGTCAGACCCGGAACTCCGTCCATTGCATTGACAATCCGAATGCCATGCCAGTGGATCGTAGCGGGTTGGGGCAAATCGTTTACCAATCTGCGCCGGACGCTTTGCCCTTTGCGCAGGCGAATTTCTGAACCGGGCACATTTCCACCAAAGGACCAAACCGAGGTCTCGGGGTACCCGTCAGGGGCCAGCTGTCGGGAGACGATCTGGGCAACCAAATCATCTATTGCGGCATGCACTGCCTTGGGCAACAGCAACATTGCTGTACCGGATTGCAAAATCTGTCTGCGTGATAACACCAATACGGGCCTCCTGGACCCGCAATCTAAACCGAT
Organism: Ruegeria sp. CDSC081; assembly: GCF_059610485.1. Lineage (NCBI taxonomy): Bacteria > Pseudomonadati > Pseudomonadota > Alphaproteobacteria > Rhodobacterales > Roseobacteraceae > Ruegeria > Ruegeria sp. CDSC081. Next base: position 512,043 of record NZ_JBXWNS010000001.1, read on the forward strand.
TTTCGTCCCGCGCCAGTAGGGTTCCAGCGCGGGTGCGTCAATCAGTTACTCGCCGTCTGATAGTTGTGACGGTAGAAAATATGGACACCGATACGCGCGGTTTCCTTGTAGACCTTGGCCCAAGACGGGCGCACTGCGGTCGTGTGATAATGCGTAGCCCCTTCGGTCAGCTTTTTGGCATCCCCGTCGATGGCTGTACGCGCAACTTTTGCCACACGCTCATAGGCCTTCTTTTCACGGATCACTTCTTCTTGACCGTCACAGGTATAGGTGAATTGGCACTGGTATTTCTTACCTGTGCCCTGATTGATCACACCACACAGCGTGTCGGGAAAGCGGCTGCTGGCAACACGGTTGAGGATAACCTCCGCCACAGCAAACTGACCGCGCACACCTTCGCCGCGCGCTTCAAAGTACAACGCCTCGGCCAGGCACTTGAACTGTTCGCCTCCGGTGGCGGTGGGTTGCTCGTCCAACCAGCTCTTGGAGTAGGACACTTCTTTCGGCTCAGGCTCCTGTCGGGGCTTGAACAAATTCAGATAATCGCGAAAATTCTGACCGGGCAGTTCGCTACGGGCGACCAGCTCACGTTTCGCAGTATCGGTTGCTTCCCTCTCAGCGAAGGACACACTAGGCAGCATGGTTGTCGCCATAACGGCAACAGCCAGAATATATCTTAGCATCAGATAACCTCGCACAGGCACATTCTGCGCCATACCCTCCCCCGGCGGGCGCGATGAGGCTCATACCGAATTGAATCGGAAACGTCCAGATCAGAAGAAGATGCAAGTGGAAAATCGCCGTAACGTCAAAATAAGTTGACGACGGCTACCTTCTTTTCCCACTAATCCTTGGGTCGGCCGTTACTGTCAACCCCCAAGTCTGGACGAAATCGCCAGTTGAGCGGCAGCCAGCCGAGCGACAGGTACCCGGAAGGGTGAACATGACACATAGTCGAACCCCAAATCCCGACAAATTGCGATTGATTCGGGGTTTCCGCCATGTTCACCACAGACCGACAGGGTCACGTCCGGCTGAACCCGGCGTCCGCGTTCAGACCCCAGCTTCAGCAATTCCCCTACACCATCGGGATCTAGCACGTGGAACGGGTCCTCGGCGAAAACACCCTGACGCACATAAGCAGACATGAAACGACCAGCGTCATCACGAGACAATCCGTAGGTCATTTGGGTCAAATCATTGGTGCCGAAGCTAAGGAACGCAGTTTGTGGAGCGATTTCGTCCGCCCGCAGGCAGGCACGCGGCGTTTCCACCATGACCCCCAGCCGATATTCGAACTCTTGCCCTCGTTCAGCGGCTACCGACGCCGCAACCGTGTCTATCCGAGATTTGACAAGCTCAACCTCGCGCTTGGCCGAAACCAGCGGTATCATCACCTCGGGGACCACCAGAGCGCCCTCTTTGCTGGCCTCAAGCGTCGCCTCAAAGATTGCCCGGGCCTGCATATCATAGATTTCCGGCACCGTGATGCCCAGCCTGACGCCGCGCAATCCCAACATCGGATTATATTCGGTCATCTCGGCGACACGGCGTTCCACATCCGAAACCGGCAGATCAAGTGCCTCTGCTAATTCACGCTGGCCACTGCGAGTCGTGGGCAGGAACTCATGCAACGGCGGGTCGAACAGGCGGATACAGACCGGTTGACCTTCCATAATTCGAAAGAGTTGCACGAAATCTGCGCGTTGCATCGGAAGCAGACGTTCCAGAACCGCCGCACGACCGGAAGAGGTTTGGGCAAAGATCATTTCGCGCATCACGATCAGGCGGCCGGGATCAAAGAACATATGTTCCGTCCGGCACAGGCCGATCCCTTGTGCCGAAAAGTTCCGAGCGGTCTGCGCATCCGCAGGCGTATCGGCATTGGCGCGGATCTCAATATCACGTTCGGCGTCTGCCCAGCTCATAAGCGTCTGAAAACAATCGTCTAGCGCCGCCTCAAGCATCGCGGGCTGCCCCGCCAGAACCTGCCCCGAAGTTCCGTCTATCGTCAGCTTGTCGCCCGTTTTGAAAACGCGGCCATCCTGAGCTGTCAACATCTTCTCTTTGGTCTGAAACCGCATTTCAGAGGCGCCAACGATGCAAGGCAGGCCCAAGCCGCGACCGATCACGGCCGCATGGCTGGTCATCCCACCCTTTTCGGTCAGAACAGCCACTGCGGCGTGCATTCCCCGGACATCTTCCGGGGACGTCTCTCGGCGCACCAGAATACAGGGCTCGCCCCGCGCGGCACTGGCCTGCGCCTCGGCCGCAGTAAACACAAGCTTTCCGGTTGCCGCCCCTGGACTGGCTGCAATGCCTGTGGTCAGCACATCGCGGCGCGCGTCGGGGTGAACCTGCCGGTGCAGCAACTCGTTCAGAGAATGCGGATCGACCCGCATCACCGCCTCTTGCTGAGGAATGATGCCATCCTCGGCCAACCGAACGGCAATCCGCATGGCAGCACGGGCACTGCGCTGCACGCGCACACCGTCCAGAATGTGAACGTGCCCATTTTCGATGACGAATTCGACCTGCATTTCCTCACGCAGCTTTTCGCGCATGATTGCAGCATGTGCCTTGAGTTCCGCGAATGCCTTGGGCGCAACTTCCTCAAGCGACTTACCACGCGGATCCTTTTCCAGATACAGCGCGGCGACCCCCTCGCCCAACGCATCGCGACCCTGGCTTTGGCTGAGGTAACGACCGGTTATCTGCTGCAGCCCTGTTGTCGGATCAATCAGTTGCAGAACGCCGGACCCGCATTCGCCCTGCCCCACACCCGGGACCATCTCTTGAATGACCAGGCCCAGACCTGCATCTGCTGGCGCACCTTTTGCCTGGCGTAACAGCCGGGCTGAGGTTCCATCCCATGCCCGCGCCATCGAACGCAGAACCGCAACCAGCTGCTCACCACGATCCTGTGGGAAAGGCTCGTCGGTTTCATCCTCATAGGCCCGCAACGACTGGCGCAGACCTTCCAGCCCATCGGCCTCGATGTCGTCAAACACATCCGCATCCAGACGCGCCACATGAATGGCATAGCTTTGAACAAAGCGCAGCGACAGTGCAGCCGCGGCCTCGTTCCCCATCTCGTCTGACAGATCCACATAGCGCGCATCATTCATACCGATGTTGAGGATTGCCCCAGGCCCGCCCCAATCGGGGTCCTCGGAACTTGGACGAACACATAGCAGCGCCGCCTCGTCGAACTGTTCGAGAATGGCCGCAATGTCGGGCACCTGCCCGCCGGCGATCCGCTGCACTGCATCAAAGGACAATGCAACCGTTCGTGGTACGGGAAAATCCAGCCGAACCAGACGCTGCAGGCATTTCGCGCGCCCGCCATGAGTATTCGCCGCTACGGGCGCTTCGGCTGTGATCAGAGTGGTATGCGGGTTATTCTGCACTGCGGCACCTTTTGGTTTCACCGCAGCATAGGCCCCTGCGCCCGTGGCGCAAGAGCGTTAACCTTCGATTCGGACCAGATCGGCCACGCTGGAACAGACCTTCCTGATCTGGCTGAGCAGGTTCAGGCGGTTGCGGCGCAGGATGTCATTGTCGGTATTGACCTGCACATCCTCAAAGAACGCATCCACCGGCCCGCGCAGCGCGGACATAGCCGTCATCGCGGCCGGGAAATCTTCGGACGCCAGCGCTGTGCCGATCTGTGCCTGAGCCTGATCCAATGCTGCAAACAGCGCTTTCTCGCTGTCTGTTTCGGCAAATTTCACATCTGCACCATAGGAGTATTCCACCCCATCCTTCTCTTCCGCCTGAGACAGGATATTGTTGGCCCGCTTGAACCCCTGCACGAGGTTTTCCCCATCCTCGGTCGCGATCACCGCATTCAGAGCACGGGCACGTTTGACTAGCAGGTTGAGGTCGTCATTCCCGTCCATCGCGATACAGGCGTCGATGATGTCGTGACGAATGGCTTCATCGCGGAGGAAGGTTTTGAGGCGGTCGTGGAAGAAAGAGAGGAGGTCGTGCAGGCACTCAACTTCCAATTGGTCGGCAACCGGCACACCCGCCAACTCCAGCAACTCAGATTCCTGGCCTTCTCTGTCAATCCGATCCGAGATCAAGTTGTCTACAATTGCACCGGCTTCTTCCTTGGTCTTTCCAGTGGCGATGGCCACCTGATCGATCAATGCTTCTTCATTGTTAAAAAGATCAGACCACTCCCTACGAGAGAACCCGGTCCTGTGGGCGCGCTCTGCGTTAGAAAGAGGTTCGATCAACGGCATATTTAGGCTATTCTCCAAAACCAACCGAATAACCCCCAGCGCCGCACGCCGCAGGGCAAACGGGTCTTTGGACCCGGTGGGCTTCTCGTCAATCGCCCAGAACCCGGTCAGCGTGTCCAGCTTGTCGGCCAGCGCCACGGTCACCGACAGCGGTGCAGTCGGCACGTCATCCGACGGCCCCAGCGGCGAGTAATGCTCCTGTGCCACGGCGGCGACAGCAGCATCTTCGCCTGCAGCCTCGATGTAATACCGCCCCATAAGCCCCTGAAGTTCGGGAAACTCATAGACCATTTCCGAGTTCAGATCGGCCTTGGCCAGACGCGCGGCTTTCTCGGCCTGATCCGCATCTGCTCCGACTACTGGCGCCAGTTCGCGGGCTAGTGCTGCGATGCGGTCAATCCGTTCCGCCTGTGTGCCCAGCTTGTTGTGGAAGGTCACATTCTGCAGCGCGCGGGTCCACTGAGGCATATCCGACTTGGCAATGCGCAGGTCATTCTCCCAAAAGAACTTGGCATCAGCCAGACGCGCCGACAACACCTTTTGGTTGCCCGCCAGAATGGTCGCACCATTGTCGACGGTCTCGCGGTTGGCGACGGTGATAAAGCGTTCAATCCGACCGGATTTGGGGTTTTTCACGGAAAAGAACTTCTGATGCTCTTTCATCGAGGTTTGCAGTACCTCGGGCGGTAATTCGAGGAACTCCTCGTCGATCTGCCCCATCAGTACCACGGGCCATTCGACCAGCCCGGCCACCTCGGCCAGCAGGCCCTTGTCGTCAACCACTTCCAGACCGGCGGCAAAAGCCATGTTCTGCGCGTCATTCCAAATATGTTCGGCGCGTTCCTCAGGCGATAGCACCACAAAAGCGCGTTTCAGCTTGGCGGCATAATCCTCAAACGACGTTACAGAAAACCGGTTCGGGGCCATAAAGCGGTGACCCTCGGTTGTGTCGCCGGATTTGATCCCTTCGACCTCAAGAGGCACGACCTGCGCGCCGGTCTCATCATTGAGGATGCACAGGATCGAATGCAGCGGACGCACCCAGCGCATCGGGCCACTGCCCCAGCGCATCGACTTGGGCCAGGGGAAATTGCGGATCGTCGCCTCAAGCACGTCGGCCACGATGTCAGCCGCCGGGCGGCCGGGCTTTTCGATCATCGCGAAATAGACCGCACCTTTGGGCGTTTCACGCTCTTCCAACTGGTCGCGGGTCAGGCCGGCGCCGCGCAGGAAGCCTTCGATGGCCTTATCGGGTGCGCCCACTTTCGGGCCTTTGCGTTCCTCGCGGATGGACGGGCTTTCGGCCAGCAAACCCTCGACCGCCAGCGTCAGGCGGCGGGGCGTGGTCAGAGAGGCGGCCCCGGCATAGGTCAGACCGGCCTCGACCAGACCATCAGTGATCCGCTTTTTCAGGTCTTCACCGGCACGGGTTTGCATGCGTGCAGGGATTTCCTCGGAAAACAGTTCGATCAGCAGGTCGGGCATAGTCAGTCCTTAGAAATTGACGATCGTCTGGATGACGATGGCATTAGCGATATCCACAAAAAATGCGGATACAAGGGGCAGTACGATAAAGGCAATAGGGGACGGGCCATATCGCTTGGTTACAGCGGTCATATTGGCAATGGCGGTGGGGGTCGCGCCCAGCGCAAACCCACCGAAGCCTGCGGCCAGAACCGCGGCGCGATATCCCGACCCCATCACCGGAAACAACACGTAGATAACGAAGATTACCGTAAAGGCGGTTTGTGCCGCCAGTACGACCAAAATGGTCACACCAAGTTCCGCAATCGTCCACAACTGCAGGCTCATCAGCGACATGGCCAGAAAGGTACCCAACGCAAGCTCTGAAACCAGCCCAAGCGCGGATGTGCGGCTGACGGGAACTGCATTTGGCCGCAACCAGCTGCGCAGGTTGCCGATCAAAATGGCAATGATCAGACAAGGTACAAACAGGGGAAGTTTCAGGCCGGCCTCTGCGATCAGGACATTCACGCCATAGCCAATGATAATGGCAAGATGGAGGTACAGCATGACCCGCATCAGACCAAGCGGCGTAATATCAGGATAACGCTGTTCTTCGGTTGCGACACCAACTGTCAGTTCTTCATTGGGGCGGTCGGGGGTCAGAGTATAGCGTTCGACAAGATACTTGGCCACAGGACCACCAACCACCGCGGCCAACACCAGGCCCAATGTCGCCACTGCGACCCCCAACTCGGTCGCGCCTTCCAACCCAGTTACGGCACCAACGTCCGGCGCCCATGCGATGGCGGTTCCATGCCCGCCGATCAGTGCAGCTGATCCGAATAACACTCCGGATTGGGCAGGAAAACCAAATGCAACCGCCCCGACCGCACCAATGCCGTTTTGCATGATGATGGTGATCAATGTCAGAACCAACAGCAAGAACAGAGGTTTGCCGCCGGTAAGCAGATCCAAGAACCGGGCATTCAGGCCGATTGCCGCAAAAAACAGCACTAGCATATAGTCCCGCGTGGCCATCTCAAAATCGAATGAGATGCCTGTGGCCATGTATAATCCCAACATCACCAGCGCTGCGACCAACCCGCCGCTGACCGGTTCGGGTATGTTGAAGCGCTGAAGCAGCTTCACCTGCGTGTTCAACTCCGCCCCCAAAAGATAGACAGCTAGCCCCAACGTGGCGGCGATCATATCCGGGATGAGATAAGTCATTGCCCCGTTTCCGGTTGCTGCGGGCATTCCTCTCCGACGACCGTGCCGTCATAGGCCTTTTCCCCGCAGTTGTTCAGCGCGTGCCAAACATAGCCTTTTCCATCCTGGGTTACAGCGACGATCCGGTCCACGCCAAAGTGTATATTCTTAGCCCCGATAAAGGCCTGCGCCTGACCGGTCTGCAACGCGTTGGCAATCTTTATGGCATCGTAGCACTCAAACCATCCGGGCGCCGTCAACGGTTCGGGGTCATTGGCGGTCTGATAACCAGCCAGATCTGCTGGCGTCAGGTCAGTTTCAAAGCAGGCGCGGTATCGAATCGGAGAGCTGTCCGCATCAATCGCCTGAAAGTCCGTATAGGCGATGGTCTCGGGCTCATCTGCGCCGATTGCAAGCAAACGGACATCCTGTCCTGGCTTTGAGACCACTTCATAATAAAAGCCGTAAACTTGCAGATAGTACATGGCCCCACCAGCCAGAACAGCCGACCCAAGAAGGAGAATAGCAAGTAGTTTTCCGGTCATCGTTCGAGCATCCTATTCACGTGGCCTCTTTCATTGAGGTCGAAAATGGGCCAGTTTCCAACCTGATACAGGCTGACATTAGGGTAATGAAAATGGACACGACTCTCGCCGCAGGTTTTTTCGGCGCGCTTTTTGCGATCATGAACCCGATCACCAACTTGCCCGTTTTTCTGAGCGTGACTGATGGTCTGCCCCCCGCAGATCAACGCAAGGTTGCGGTGAAAACCGTCACCTACTGTCTGATCCTGGGCGGTGCTTTTGCAGCCATTGGCAGCAAGACATTGGGACTGTTCGGCATCAGCGTCAATGATCTGCGCGTTGCCGGCGGTCTTGTTGTCCTGATGATCGGCCTGAACATGCTGAGCGGCACCGAGAGCACGGCGCATCACGGAACCGAAGGCGAAAAGAAATCTTATCCCGAGCCCGACACCGTCGCCTTTTATCCGTTGGCCTTTCCCATCCTCGTTGGGCCTGGCACAATCACAACGTTGATCCTCTATGCACATCAAATGTCCAAACCTATGGAAGTCATACTCTATGCGGGCGTTTTTCTGGCAGTGCTGTTTTTGCTGTTCGTCACATTCTGGAACGCCGCGGCGCTGTCCAAGCGGCTTTCGGACAACGCTCGGGTGATCATGAGCCGCTTTATGGGTATGATCCTGTCTGCCATCGCAATCAGCATGATCGCGGACGGACTTAAAGTTCTGCTTCCCGGTTTGGCGTAACTGCCGCATCAGACCTCGTACCCGGCGGCATCGGTCTGAACGAAGGCGTCGGCGCATTGCTTTGCCAAGGTCCGCACGCGCCCAATATAGGCCTGCCGTTCCGTCACCGAGATCACGCCACGCGCATCCAACAGGTTAAAGATATGTGATGCCTTGATGCACTGATCATAGGCCGGGTGCGCCATTACGATACGCTTACCGGTTTTTGGATCGTCATGCTCTTGCGCCAGAATATTGGCGCATTCGGATTCGGCCTCTTCGAAATGGCGCAGTAGGACTTCGGTGTTGGCCACGTCAAAGTTCCAGCGGGCATATTCTTCTTCGGTCTGCTTGAATATGTCACCATAGGTCAGCGGGCTGGGTGACTGCGGATCGTTGAAGGGCATGTCCATCACGTGATCAACACCCAGCACATACATCGCCAGCCGCTCCAACCCATAGGTCAATTCACCTGAAACCGGCGCGCAGTCATGGCCTCCGACCTGTTGGAAATAGGTGAACTGGCTGACTTCCATGCCGTCGCACCAGACCTCCCAGCCCAGGCCCCAGGCGCCCAGGGTTGGGCTTTCCCAGTCATCCTCGACAAACCGGATGTCATGCAGGTCCATGTCGATGCCGATTGCCTCAAGGCTGCCCAGATACAACGCCTGCAGGTCCGGCGGGCTAGGCTTGATCAACACCTGATACTGGTAATAGTGCTGCAAGCGATTGGGGTTCTCGCCATAACGCCCATCTGTTGGGCGGCGCGAGGGCTGCACATAAGCTGCGGCCCAGGACTTGGACCCCAAAGCGCGCAAAGTAGTCGCTGGATGGAATGTCCCTGCCCCGACCTCCATGTCATAGGGCTGCAGAATGGCGCAGCCTTTTGACGCCCAATAGGTCTGAAGGCGCAGGATGATCTCCTGAAAAGAGCGAGGTGCGTTGGACTTAACGGTCATCACATTCCCTTTGGACGCCATTGCGCCCTGTTCCGGTGGGTTTTGCCCTTCCTATGCAAGGGGCCAAGGGGCGTCAACGGGACAGTGTGCCCGGGAAGCCACTGAGCGGCCAAACTGGAAATTCCCCGTATTCCAGGCATGGTGTTTCAACCCGCATATCGCGTACTCTTCATCGCAGAAAAACACCGCGGACACAGGCACACAATGAGACGCATACTAACGGTAATTTCAGTTCTTTTTCTTTTCGGCGTGCGGGCATCATTTGCGCAGCAAGACGGAGGTGTTTGGGTCCAGGTCGAGGCGCAGCCTTCGCTGCGTGAAGCCCAGGAACGCGCACAAGCCTATTCTGGCGCGTTGCCAGACGTGAATGGATTTCGCCTGAATTCGGGCTGGTATGCCATTGTGATCGGCCCGTATCTGCGCGGCGATGCCGAGCAAGTTCTGCGGGTGTACCGCGCAGAGGGGCAAATTCCAGCCGACAGCTTTATCGCCTTCTCGAACACACTGGGGCAGCAGTTCTGGCCGGTCAGTGCGAATACTCAGGACCAGGCCGCTGTGACAGCGCCGGTCGCATCTGAACCGGAACAACCAGTGGCCGAGGCAACCCCGCAAATTGCCGATGAAACCCGATCACAGGCACTGCAAAGCGAACGATTGCTGAGCGCGCAGGAGCGTATGGGCCTTCAAACCGCACTTCAGGCAGCCGGTTTCTACAATTCGACGATTGACGGTGCCTTTGGTCAGGGGACACGCCGCTCGATGGGCGACTGGCAAAGTTTCAACGGATACGAGGCGACCGGGGTTCTGACGACGGCACAGCGCAAGGCCCTGATGGATGACTATAACGCGCCACTAATCAGCGCCGGAATGCAGCGCTACACAGACCCACAGGCAGGTATCGAGATGGCCATGCCGCTGGGTGTGGTTGCATTCGACCGTTACGAGGCCCCCTTCGTGCATTTCAACGGCTCGACCGACCTGAATGCTCAGGCCCTGCTGATCAGTCAGGATGGCACCAAAGCAACCCTGCGGGCCCTTTTTGAAGTCATGCAGTCGCTGGAAATCGTTCCGCTTGAAGGCCCTCGCCAGCTGCGCGGTGACAGCTTTACGCTGGAAGGTCGCGGCAATGACATTGTATCCTATACCGAGGCCAAGCTGAAAGATGGTCAGATTAAAGGTTTTACCCTGGTCTGGCCCGAAGGGGACGAGGCGCGCCGTACCCGCGTTCTTGCCGCCATGAAAGCGGGCTTTAGCACCACTGATGCGGTTCTTGACGCCGCCGCCGGATCGGACGCTGCGCAAAGCATTGATCTTGTATCCGGCCTGCAGGTTCGCAAACCGCGCCTGTCACGCTCGGGGTTCTTTGCGGATGCCAAAGGCACCGTCCTGACCGTGACCGAGGCGGCAGATAGCTGCTCGCGGATCACGCTGGACGGCGCGCACGAGCTTGAGGTCGCCTCGACCGATCCCAATATCGGCATCGCCGTTCTGCGGCCAAGCCGCGACCTTTCCCCGATCAGCGTGGCCGAGTTCAGCAGCACCAAGCCGCGGATTCAGTCCGAGGTTGCGGTCTCCGGATTCTCGTATCAGGGCGTTTTGGGCGGTCCGACGCTGTCATATGGGCAGATCGCCGACCTGCGCGGCCTGAACGGTGAGGATGGCGTGAAGCGTCTGGCGCTGGCCACCCAACCCGGCGATGCAGGAGGCCCCGTGTTTGACGGCAACGGTCAGGTGGTCGGGATGCTTTTGCCGACCCCGACGAATGGGCGGACCCTGCCCGCCTCGGTCAGCCTGTCTGCCAATACAGAGAGCCTGAACAAGGCGCTGAGCAAGGCTGGGCTGGCAGGTCAATCCAGCGCCACCGCCGCCACGCAGGTCTCACCCAATGAGCTTAGCCGCCGGGCAAATGGGATGACTGTTCTGGTACAATGCTGGGATTGAGTTCGTAAAATCGCGCATTAACGCCGCCCATCCGGGCGGCGTTTTTTATTCTGCGCGCCATATGTCCGGAGTGATCCGGATCAATGTCGGCCCCTTAGCGGAAAACGCTTTTCGCACCGCAGACTGCATGTCTTCCAGTGTTGAGGGCGCAGCAGACAAGGCGCCGAATGCCTCGGCCAGTTTGCAAAAGTCAGGGTTTCGCGCAACGACAGCATTCGGCGCGATCTGACTGCCCACCATGCTGTCTTCGATCTCTTTCAGCTTGCCATTGTCCCAAAGAATGATCGGCAGGGGCAAACCCAGCTCTACCGCCACGCCCAATTCCATCATCGTGTAGTGAAAGCCATAATCCCCAGCAATCACAGCAGTCGGCCTGCCCGGCCGCGCGATAGCGCCACCTATTCCAGCCGGCAACGCATAGCCCAGCGTGCCAAAGCCGTTCGGGTGGTGCCAATGATAGGGGAAAGGCATTTCCCACACCCCCTTGGCAACATAGGCGAACTGGGTCATGTCCGAATACACCATCACATCCGCTGGCATTGCCTTACGCAAGGCATCCAACACCGGGACAATACCGGGCCGTTCCGCATCAATCTCGGCGCGCCATTTACTGCGGGCTTCGGAGACCTCATCCGAGGACCAGCCATTTGCCGGTTTGACATGGTCAATAGACGCCCACATCGCGTGGGCAAAGCTTCCGCCATCCGCCTGCAACTTGACAGAGGCCCGATGATGGTCCGACAGGACCTGAGGGTCCAGATCAATGCGGATCATATTGGCCGTATGCCCCAGCGCATCGCGCCACAGATCGACCTCACCCAGCTCGGCTCCGACGACCACCACAAGATCGGCGGAGGCGATGATCCGGGCGCTTTCGGGACGAGACAAGGCAGCGCCAAAATCCAACGCATAATCCAACCCCACCATTCCACGCCCCGCATAGGTGGTGAAACAGGCCGCTCCGATCTGTGTCAGAATCTGCCGCCACAAGTTTGATCTTGCACCACCTCCCAGAACGAACAGCGGCCTGCGCGCAATGTTCAGCATCGACAAGACCGGAGCGACGTCCGGCGGCAGAGCCTTTGTCCGCAAACCCGGCTGGTTCGGGAATGGGGCTGGGTCAGCCTGTGCCTTAAGTTGCGAAATCGGCACCTGTATGTGCTTGGGTCTGGGGCGGCTCAACGCGAACTCTTCGAAAGCACGTTCAACCAGGCCATAGGCGGCCGAAGCTGTATTAGCCTGCAACGACCAATCCGCGACCGTTTCTCCGGCGGCACGTTGATCCTTCATCTGATGAAGCTGTCCCTGCAGCGCCTGATCATCATCAAGGCAGGAGGACAGCACCAGCATTGGCACCGAATCCGAATACCCCTGCCCCATGGGTGTCATGATGTTGCACAGCCCAGGCCCAGTGATCACATAGGCCACGCCAGGATTGCCGCTTGCGCGCGCATATCCGTCCGCCATGAAACCGGCCCCCTGCTCGTGCCGCGCAAGAACTTGGGTGATGCCGGCTTCTTCGATCCCGCGATACATCTCCTGATTATGGACGCCGGGGATACCAAAAATCACATCAACACCCCGATCCCGGAGCATGTGCGAGATTTGAGCGCCAAGTGGTCTTTTCATTAACTTCTCCAGAAATGGACTGTGAACAGCGCATAGACCGCGAGCAGTTCAAGCCGACCGACCAGCATCCCCGCAGATAGTAACCATTTGGCTGTATCGCTGAGCCCGCTGAAATTACCCGCTGGTCCGATCTGATCCCCAAGGCCCGGACCAACATTGGCCAACGCGGTTGCTGCACCCGAGACAGAGGTAATGAAATCCAGCCCGGTCAGCGCCAGCGCCCATGCCAGGAAACCCAAAGACAATACGAAGAACATGAAAAAGCTCATGACCGAAGTCAGGACATCCGTTCCGATGGGACGCCCATCATAGAGAGGCATGAACACCCCATGCGGTGAACGGATACGCCGGATTTGAGTTTTGATGGATGCAAACAGCAGTTGATAGCGGAAAATCTTGATCGAACAGGCAGTTGATCCCGCACACCCTCCTATCAGGCCAATCAGGAAGAACACCATGATCGGAAAACTGCCCCAACCCATGTAATCGACGCTGGCATAACCGGTACCTGAAATGATCGACGTGATGTTGAACAGCGATTCCCGCACCGCCTGTTCCCAGTGATGCGGAAAGACAGAGGTCAAAAACACCGCCATGACGGCTACAAGAATCAGGATCGTGGCCAAAAACGCCCGAATCTGACTGTCGCGGAACAGGGAGCCGGTGCTGCCATTGGCAAACTGAACATAACGCACAAATGGCAGGGCAGCGAGGATCATGAAAATCGACGCCGCATATTCCGCCGGACCCGAGAAGGTACCGAACGATGCATCATAGTTTGAAAACCCACCGGTCGAGATTGTTGTCATAGAATGAACCACGGCGTCAAAAAAGCTCATGCCAAGACCGGTGTAAACAAGCGCGCAGACCACGGTCAGGAACACGTAGATCAGGGAAATCTGGCCTGCGATTTCTTGCGCCCGCGGCAGGATCTTACCCATGGTTTCGAAACCTTCCGAACGGAAGATCTGCATTCCTCCGACCCGAAGCTCGGGCAGAAAAACCATTGCAACAACGATGATCCCGATACCGCCCAGCCATTGCAGCACACCGCGCCACAAAAGCAACCCCTGCGGCAGACCGTCGAGCCCGGAAATCACGGTCGAGCCCGTGGTCGTAAGGCCAGACATGGCCTCGAAATAGGCATCGACAAAGCGCAACTCGGTTTCCCCGAACAGGAAAGGAATTGCCCCAAATAAAGGCAAAGCCACCCAAACGCCGGTCGTGAGCAGAAAGGTCTGACGGATCGTCAACCCTTCGCCAACGCCATTTGAGCAGCTCATAGAAAGGACAGCGCCGGTCAGAATGGTAATAACGCTGCTTTCAAGGAAAACATGCCATTCGCCGCGACCCTCGATAAGGTCCGCAAGCATGGGCAACATCATGGTCGCCCCAAGAATGGCGACCAACAGGCCAATCACATATCCTACCGGGCGCATGTCCGTCATGAGGCGCAGCGTTGGCGCGCCTGCACGACTGTGTCAAGCGGATGTCCCGATTACTTTTCGGTTTTGCCGCTCGAGACGGGCATCACGGGCGGTTTCGAAGGCGCGCGTGACCGGCGTGCAGCTGCCGCCTGTCCCGCCTGAGTCTTCGACGCGGCCGGATTTGCGGGTGCAGGTTTGGCTGTTGCGACCCGATCTGCCTTCACCTTGGACGCTACGGGTTTAACAGCTGCGGTTTTTGCAACAGCAGCGTCGATCGCAGCGGCGGGAGCAGCAGATTTTACCACTGCAGGCCTAACTGCAGCAGGTTTAGCGGCTTCTACTTTGGGCGTTTCAGATTTGACAGTTACGGTTTTGGTAACAGCAGGCTTTGCCGTAGCGGCTTTGGGGGCAGCGGGCTTAGCTGCGACTTTTGGGGCTGCGGCTTTTGCTACTGCAGGTTCTGCCGCGGATTTGGTCTGTGCCTTTTTCGCACCCCCCGACGCTCTGGCTTTTGTCACAGGTTTCGCCAGGGCGGGCTTGGGCGATTCGGCCTTTGCCTTGACTTCTGCCTTTTTCTGGACGGCCACTTTGACCTTTGCCGCAGGTTGCGGATCAGCATTGACCACAGGCATCGCCTGAGATTTGAACTCAGGTGCCTTCACGTCAGCAACAGTCTTTTCGGAGGCGACACGCAGGGCCTGAACCTGGGAGAAGGGCAGTTCAATCGCAGAGTTGGTCAGAATTTGCATGATTTTCAAATGGTTGGTCATTGCCTCACCGGCAAATCGAATTGCTGCTGCCTGAAATTCAAATGGCTGGGTAAACGGGTTCATGAGGTTGTTCTCCTGTGAAAGTGATGCAACCCGCGAATGAGTAAAGAACCCTGCCCGCCCTGACTAAACGGGCGGATTACGTTGCCTTGCAGTCCTTGGCGTCGCACGTGCCGGCTTCCTGATTGAGTGAAATGATCACCAGAACAGTGACCACGAGATGGCTGCATTCAAGGATAGTTTACAGCAAGAACTTCGCGCTTGCAGCATTTATCGCTGCAATGCGGCGAAATTTCACCGTATCGGCACTTAATCAAGGTTTTACAAAAGTTTAGCGCCTATCCGACGTGAAACAATGTCGTAAACAGTCTCGGATCCAGGCTAGAGGACACAAAGGTCGGGCCCTCAGTCAGAACAGAAACGGCATCATGGCTGTGCAGGCTTTCTTGATGGCTGGCGATCACGCGGAAATCGCCGATATGATGGTCGGCCAAAAGTTCGGCACAAAACAGGCGTGCCGCGTCTTCGACAAAAATCGGGTTTGCGGCGTTCAGCTCGGCAAAGGCCTGCTCATCTTCACGTTTGACCATGACCTGCGTCTCGGTCGGCACCGCCCTGCGACACAGCGCAATCAGATCTTCGAACCAGAGGCAATCGGCATCGCAATCGACCGCAACCGATATCCGCGCAACCGAGCGCTGCGAATGCGGCGTCGCCAGTTGCCCTCGGGTAGACCGCGCATGCTCGCTGAGCTCCAGAGAACATGGGCACGTCGAGGAATACACATAATCCAGATGCATGATCTTTTGACGCACGCCATTCTGTTCGACCAGTTCCAGCGCGATATCGTAATATTGATAGCCTTCCAGACCCGAACGCAGGCTTTGAGTCCTGTCCGGGTAAGAGAACCGCATCTGGATACGTGCGTCAAAGCTGTCCAGATCGGTCATATAGTCGTTCAGCGCAGCCTCGATCACCTCAAAGCTGAACGTGCGCTCAGCATGTTTGTAGAACGAACGCATGATACGGGACATGTTGATGCCCTTCTTTTCCGCATCAAGGCTGACAGTGCCAGTCACTGAGGTCTCCAGCGTCAGGTCGTCGCCCTGCTTGCGGTGAAACCGGATCGGCAGGCGGAAATTCGATATGCCAACATGTTGAATCTGTTGCTTTGCCCCACGGATCAGGCTGGAAGGTCCATTCTGAAGGTCAGGCAACGAGGCGCGGTAGGCCTCATCCACAGCAAACCCCTCGGGGTAATGCCGCGACAGGGATGGGTAGTTGACCGGCAGGAGCCCCGGCACAAGGCGCGCGACAGCAGGATCAAGCTGACCGATTTCAGCCTCGGTCGCGTTCTCGGCCCATTTCCGCAGGGTTTTCAACGCTGCCGCGGCCTCATCATTGTTGGGGGCGTCATCAATGTCACGGGGATACACGTTCATCGATCAGGGCTCCTCGGGTTGGTCGCCGGACTATATATATGTTCGACGCGATTTCCAGTCTAATGGTATACGCGCCGAAACACAGCCCGGATCGAAACTTCGTGATGGGCGCACCATGCGCACAAGTCACAAACCGTTTTCGAACCATGCCTAACAGTCCAGCTGACGCCCCTATTGCTGAGAAACGTCCAATGCGCGTTTGATATCGGAAAGAAGATCATCGGCGTCTTCCAGACCTACCGAGAACCGGACGAGGCCCGGAGCAATGCCCAGCTCAACTTTTTGGTCGTCACTCAATCTTTGATGTGTGGTGGTTGCCGGGTGGGTGGCAATCGACTTGGCATCGCCCAGATTGTTCGAAATCACCGGAATCGTCAGGGCGTTAAGGAAGGAAAATGCCGCCTCTTTACCGCCCTTGATATCCAACGACAGCACTGTCCCGCCTTTGCCGCCAAGCTGCGTTTGTATCAGATCATTCTGCGCATGAGACTTCAGACCGGGGTAAAGCGTCCGCTCCAACGCCGGATGGCCCTCTAGCGCCTCGGCAATCCTCTGGGCGGTTTCGGCCTGTGCGTTGACCCGCAAGGCCATGGTCTCAAGCCCTTTCAACATGATCCACGCGTTGAAGGGGCTAAGCGCGCCTCCGGTGTGTTTCATATAGGGCTCGACCGTACCACGGATGAACTCTTTGGTGCCGATGATGACACCACCCAGGGCGCGGCCCTGCCCGTCAATATGCTTGGTCGCCGAGTAGACAACCACGTCAGCCCCCTGAGCGATCGCGCGCGAGAAAACTGGGGTCGAGAACACATTGTCCACGATGACCGTTGCACCAACCGCATGGGCCAGAAGGGAAACGGCTGAGATGTCGATGACCTCAAGCGTCGGGTTGGACATGGATTCGAAGAAAACCGCTTTGGTATCCGGGCGGATCGCAGCCTCCCATGCGTCAAGATCGGTACCGTCCACAAAGGTCACTTCAACCCCGAACCGGGTCAGCACGTTTTCCAGAATATACAGGCACGACCCGAACAGAGCCTTGGCAGAAACAACGTGGTCACCGGCTTGCAACATCGAAGTCAGTGCCGCATTCACCGCAGCCATTCCAGAGGCGGTGGCAAAAGCGTCTTCGCCCCCTTCCAGAGCCGCGATACGCTGTTCGAACATCGACACTGTGGGGTTGCCATAACGGGCATAGATGAACTCGTCCGGGCCGGTTTCGATGAACCGCGCCTCGGCCTGTTCGGCCGTATCATAGACAAATCCCTGGGTCAGAAAAATCGCCTCGCTCACTTCGTTGTATTGGCTGCGGCGGGTGCCGCCATGGACGGCTTGTGTGCGCTTGTTCCAGCTCTCGCTCATGTCATTCCTTTCAGCCCCTTGAGGGACGTAAACAAAAAACCCCAGACGCGGCCAAGCGAAAGGGGTCTTTCATCCTGACCTTTTAGCGGTGTTGTTTAGCGTGGCCCGCAATCCGGTAACAAATCGCCACGTGGTGATGCTGAATTACGCCGCGGCTGCAGCATCGTCAACCCCGCCCCCCGCAACGTCGCGCAGCTGTAACAATCCCTTCACCTAGGGGGCATAGGCTGTTGGGATATTGCCGCCACAACATCTTGTATGAGGCAGTGAGAATGCCAATAATCCGGATCAACGCGACCGGCGACACGCTTACGCTGCACAACAGCCCACAGTCCCCCTTCAGCCTGCTATGTCAGACCCGGCACATCCAAGGCCCGGTCATCCTCATGTCACATGGGTACAGATTCCGGCCAGGCCTGGCCACGGCCTGCCCGCACCAACATTTCTTGTCCCTGCCCCGGACATCCTCGCCAACATCTTTCTGCAGCTGGCCGCGGCAACTTGGTTTTGGCACTGGTTTGCAAACCGAGGGGCTGGGCATTGCCTTTGGCTGGAATGCACGGGGCCCGTTTTGGGGTGCCCTCCGCCGGGCGCACGAGGCCGGACGTGTTCTGGCCGAATTGATCCGGGAACTGCGCCATCTGAACCCGCAACGTCCGATCCACTTTATTGGCCACTCGGTGGGGACCGAATTGGCGCTTGAAGCCCTGCATCACATCCGGCCCGGATCCCTAAACCGCATCATCTCGTTGACCGGAGCCGCCTATCAGAGTCGCGCGTTAAGAGCGCTGGCCACTCCGGCGGGTAGACGGGCGGAATTCATTAATATTACGAGCCGCGAAAACGATCTGTTTGATTTTCTATACGAATGCCTGATCCCTCCGCCTGAACAAGGCGATCGCAGCATAGGCAGCGGCTTGACGGCCCCGAATGCAATAACGCTGCAACTGGATTGCCCGGACACGCTGAATCATCTGGCGCATCACGCTTTTGCGATCCATGCCTCCAGACGCAGGTTCAGCCATTGGTCCAGCTACACACGCCCCGGTGCGTTGCAAGTTTATCAGGCATTGTTACGTAACCCTAACGCCCTGAGCTTGGCGGTCCTGCGCAGTGGCATCCCACCCTTACCCCAGCGCCGATGGTCTCGGCTATTTGCATGGTCAGAACCCTTGGCTTTCAATTCTCTTTCCAGCAAAACCTCATGACCTCGGCAATCGGCGTATTATTGACCCTCGACCTCACAACGGGCAGCCGCTGACTGGCTATGCCAAATCCAGTCAGTAGCTGCGGGTAAAAATACAGCGAGCAGAAGAACGGGAGGGGAACAAAGGCCAAGAATTCCCAGACGCGGCACATCGAGTCGCAAATGAGGCTGGAAACACCTAAATGCCTTGACTAAGGAAGGATCTAACATCGCAAGAGGAAGACGCACGCAATGGCAAAGATCACTTATGTCGAGCATGGCGGTACCGAGCACACTGTCGAGGTCGCCAACGGACTAACCGTCATGGAAGGAGCCCGTGACAACAACATTCCCGGCATCGAAGCGGATTGCGGCGGCGCCTGTGCCTGTTCGACCTGCCATGTCTATATCCACCCCGACTGGGTTGAGAAAATTCCCGGCAAGGATGACATGGAAGAAGACATGTTGGACTTTGCCTATGAGCCCGACCCTGCCCGTTCGCGCCTGACCTGCCAGATCAAAGTCACAGACGAGATGGATGGCCTGATCGTTCAGATGCCGGAAAAACAGATCTGATGCCCTGCAAAGCGCCGCGCCTACCCTACCGAACTTGGCAGGGTCAGGCCCGCGGCGCAGCGCTGACGTTGTGCTTCTGGCTGACGGGCCATGCCCCGTTGGCACTGGCGGAGACCGTCTCAGCCGCTCGTTTCACCGAGCCGACAACACGTTACGCCCACGGAGTTCTGGGTGATAACATCGAATATGGCGCGTTAGAGCTGACTACCCAAAGCGGAAACGTGACCATCCGTCTTCCATCTGATCGCGTATTTGAAGATCTCGCTCCACGGCTTGTGGACGTAGATCAGGACGGGACCCCCGAGGCCATTGTCGTTGAATCTCAGGATCAAGCGGGCGCTCAGTTGGCCATCTATGATGCCAGAGGGGACAAAATCGCCGCAACTCCGCATATCGGTACCCGCTTTCGATGGCTTGCTCCGGTCGGGGCGGCGGATCTGGATGGGGATGGCAATATCGAGATCGCCTATATCGACCGCCCTCATCTGGCCAAGACATTGCGCATTTGGCGCTTTGTCGACGGCGAATTAATCCAGATTGCCGCTCTACCAAGGCTGACAAATCATCGGATCGGCGAAGATTTCATCACAGGGGGTCTGCGCGACTGTGGCAATGGCCCGGAACTGGTTGTCGCGTCTGCGGACTGGCGCGAAATTGTCAGCATCCGCTTTGACAATGGCTGGGTGCAGCATCTGGTCGCCCCCTTTAGCCCGAAAGCAATGACCTCTGCGCTTAACTGCGTACCCTCGCCCTGACTGCAGCCCGCGTCAGAGGGCTGCCCGGCCCAAGTCCATTGACGCTGCATCTCTGATGCAGTGGCTGGGCGCGGGAGCCGTCGCGATTAAAGCGCCCGCCATCCGATATCCCGGCGAAAGAACCCCTCTGGCCAGTTGATCCCGTCGATCAGCTCATAGGCGCGGTCACGCGCTTCCTGCAGGTTCCGTCCGCGTGCGGTGACATTCAATACCCGGCCACCACTAGAGACGATCTGACCGTCGGCTTCTTTGGTTCCTGCGTGAAACACCATATTACCGCTATCTTCAGATACGTCATCCAGCCCTTTGATCACGCTGCCTTTTTGGTAAGAGCCCGGATAACCATTTGCGGCCATGACTACCGTCAAGGCGTGATCATCCGCCCAGTTTACACGCGCCTCGGCCAACCGGCCTTCTGCTGCAGCGTGCATCAGGTCCATCGCCTGCGCGCCCAGGCGCATCATCAGCACCTGACATTCCGGGTCGCCGAAACGCACGTTATATTCAACCAACCGTGGCTGGCCGTCCTTGATCATCAAGCCAACATAAAGAACGCCCTGAAACGGCGTACCCCGCCGCTTCATCTCTGCCATGGTGGGGCGCACAATCTCGTTCATCGCGCGCTCTTCGATTACAGCGCTTAACACAGGAGCCGGAGAATACGCGCCCATGCCGCCGGTGTTCAGACCGGTATCGCCCTCGCCTACCCGTTTATGGTCTTGCGCCGTGCCAATGGACAGGATGCTTTCCCCGTCGCATAGCACGAACAGAGATGCCTCTTCACCTTCCATGAACTCTTCGACCACAACTTCGGCACCGGCACCACCAAAGGCTCCGCCAAACATGTCATCGATCGCATCCAAGGCCGTCGCTTCGTCCATCGCAACGATCACACCCTTGCCCGCGGCCAAGCCATCAGCCTTGACGACGATAGGTGCGCCCTTCTTTTTGATATAGGCTTTGGCTGGCTCGGCCTCGGTAAACCGGGCGTATCCTGCGGTTGGAGCATTGGCGGCGTCGCAGATCTCTTTAGTAAAGCTCTTGGACGCCTCGAGACGTGCGGCCTCTGCCGAGGGGCCAAAAACCAGCACACCGGCCTCGCGCAAACGATCCGCAACCCCCGCAGCCAATGGCGCCTCGGGGCCGACGATCACAAAGTCGATCGCGTTCTCATCCGCAAACCTGACCACCTCACCGCCGTTTTCGATATCCAGCGCTGCACATTCGGCAATCTGGGCGATCCCGGCATTGCCCGGCGCCACAATCAGGCGGTCGCATTTCGGGTTTTGCATCACCGCCCAGGCCAGGCTGTGTTCGCGCCCACCACTGCCGAGAATGAGGATGTTCATGACTGCTCTCCGATCTGCTTGGCCTCGCCTTCCGCGCGTTCTAAGCTGGCCGGGCATTTGACACAAGGCGCTGAAATGTCCGACCTGCTTGACGACCCCATTCCCGGCCAAAATACCCCAGAATACACTGTTTCCGACATCTCGGGCGAGGTGAAGCGGACGCTGGAAGGCAGTTTCGGCCGAATCCGTGTTCGGGGTGAAGTCGGTCGCGTGTTCAAAGCCAGATCTGGTCATCTGTACTATGACATCAAGGACGACAAGAACGTACTGGCCTGCACCACTTGGAAAGGCCAGGTTGCTGCCCTGTCCGTGGTTCCCGAGGAAGGTCTGGAAGTGGTCGTCACAGGCCGCCTGACCGCTTTTGGAGCGCAGTCCAAATACAATCTGAACGTGGATGAGGTTTCAGTGGCCGGACAGGGTGCCTTGATGGCCCTGCTTGAAAAGCGAAAGAAACAGTTGGAATCCGAGGGCCTGTTCGCACCCGAGCGTAAAAAGCCTCTGCCCTATCTTCCTCAGATCATCGGCGTGGTGACCTCACCCTCGGGCGCGGTGATCCGCGATATCCTGCACCGGTTGCGTGACCGGTTTCCGCGCAAAGTGCTGATCTGGCCTGTCGCCGTGCAAGGTTCGAATTGCGCGCCTGAGGTGGCGAACGCGATTACTGGTTTCAACCAACTGACCCCTGGCGGTGCGCTGCCACGACCGGACCTGATCATCGTCGCCCGTGGTGGCGGGTCAATCGAAGACCTCTGGGGGTTCAACGAAGAGGCCGTGGCCCGCGCAACGGCGGCGTCGGATATCCCGGTGATCTCGGCCGTTGGGCACGAGACCGACACGACCCTGATTGATTTTGTGTCGGACCGCCGGGCCCCAACCCCCACGGCCGCAGCCGAGCTTGCGGTGCCCGTCCGCATGGAACTTTTGGCCTGGACCGGAGAGCAGGGCGCCCGCCTGTCCCGTGCAGCCACGGACGCTGTGCAAAGACGGTCGCAACGGTTGCGGGATTTATCCCGCGCATTACCACGCCCGGATAGCTTGTTGAACAACCCGCGACAACGCCTTGATTTAATTGCGGACCGACTGACACCAGCACTTGAGCGCGGCGTACAAAACCGCCGCCTTCAAGTTGTGAAACTGTCCGCCCATCTGCGCCCGTCCACATTACGCTCACTGGTCGGAACCCGACAGGAAACACTGCGCAGCCTTTCGTCGCGCCTGTCTGTCCGGCCGATCCAGCGCGAAATCGACAGCCAACGGCAAAACATCAACCGCCTAGCCGAACGCTTGAGTACAGCGCAAGCCGCGCGTCTGGACCGGATGCGTCAATCCCTGGAAACCGCAGACCGGCTGCGGGAAACGCTCAGCTACAAGGCCACGCTGCAACGTGGATATGCGGTCGTACGCGCCGAAGGGCAAGTACTGACAACCCGTAATCAGGCGGCAAAACACCAATCCTTTGACATTGAATTTGCAGATGGCGAATTGAAGACCGGCCCGTCTACCGCGTCACCGTCAACTTCGAAAAAGCCGCCGAAAAAAGATGCGCCGGATCAGGGGTCGTTGTTCTGACCCCTGCACAGGCTAGACACCGACTTCGGGACCGTAACAGACCATCTCGGCGTCTGTGTCTTCGTTCTCATATAGTTCGGTCATCTCAGGATTTCCCTCGAACTGAGCGATCAGACCGCCGCCAGATTCGGTGAATACCCAGCATTGCGGGTCATGCCGGTCTTCATAGACGAAACAGATCTGTCCTTCCTGCTCGTACCAGAGCCCTTCTTTGCAGTTCCCATCCAGAAAAGACCAAATCACGCGTCGATCCGGCAGATAACGCTCGACCCCATAAATCCTGCCTTCAAAGCCATAGAACAGGGTTTTTCCCAGCGTATAGCGGTCAAATTCGGCGCCGGACAGGGATGTGTCGGCACAAACCGCCGGGGCAGCCAACGACAACAGAATCGCAATTCGTTTCAGCATGGGACCATTCTGTCAGATGGCAGGCCGCTAGGCCAATTCCCTTTTCATTCCAACCGGGTGCCTTCACGTCACCGATTGAGTTTTGCGGTTATGCGCTGCGAAAGTGTTCAGTACATGCTGCGGAGATAACTCTATGACCAATGCCCTCTTTCTGATTGCGACAGCTTGCGCTCTGGCTTACCTGCCATTGACCTCGCGTGGCGCTGGTGCTGTTCGGTCAATCCTAAAGACCCTATCCGTCGCAGTTCTGGCGGTCATTGCCGCCCAAAGTGGCGCTCCATTTATGTTGATCCTTGCGCTGGCATTCTGTGCGCTGGGGGACGCCCTTCTGTCCCGGGAAAGTGATGCCACCTTCATGGCCGGGATCGGTGCCTTTGCAACTGGTCATCTGGCCTATATCGGGCTGTTCTTGTCCCATCCGGCCAGCGACGCCGCGCTTATTCTGGAGAAGCCCGGATACTTCTGGTCTTTGATCCTCCTCGGTATTGTCGTTTTCACCCTATTACCGCCGCGTGCCGGAGATCTGAAATGGCCCGTTCTCGGGTATATTCCGATCATTCTGGGCATGGGCATCACGGTCCTGGCCCTGCCCGAAACAGGCGCGCTGCGTTGGGCTTTACCTGCGGCTTTGTCCTTTATCGCGTCCGACCTGATCCTGGCGACTGAGAAGTTTCTTTTGCCAGTGGACCATCCCAGCCGCCGTTTCACCTCCTATCTGGTTTGGGTATTGTATTGGGGGGCGCAAGCCGGTCTTCTGATCGCCTTCCTCTGACCCTTTGCAACTGCTGCAATTCCGCATTAGGTGAGAGGAACACCTGCGGAGACCAAAAATGGCGCTATTCTCAAAGCTCAAGGACAAGCTGTTCAAATCCTCATCCCGCCTTGAACAAGGGTTGGATGCCATCGTTGAAGATGGGGGCGAGGAAACAACTGCACCGGATCCAATCCCGCCAGCGCCAGCGCCGCATTCCGAACCGGCACCCGGAGTCGCGCAACCGGACATGGCACCGGAACAGGCAGTTGCCAAACCGGTGGCCACTACAGCCGAGTCTGCGCCGTCCAAATCCATGCTCGGGCGGCTTTTCGGGCGCGCCGAAACCGAGACAACAGTTCGCCGCACGCTGGATGACGACATGCTGGAACAGCTTGAAGAGCTGTTGATTGCATCCGACATGGGTGTGGACACAGCGCTGCGCGTCACCGCCAATATGGCCGAGGGCCGTTATGGCCGCAAACTTTCGACACAAGAGATCAAGCAGCTTCTGGCGCAGGAAGTCGCCAGGGTTATGGAACCCGTTGCAAAGCCCATGCCGCTCTATTCCAAACGCCCACAGGTGGTACTGGTCGTTGGCGTCAACGGATCGGGCAAGACCACCACGATCGGCAAACTAGCCAGCCAGTTCAGGGCGGCCGGCAAGAACGTAGTGATCGCAGCTGGAGACACCTTCCGCGCAGCCGCCGTTGAACAGCTGCAGGTCTGGGGCGACCGCGCAGGTGTTCCGGTCCTGACAGCCCCCGAAGGCTCGGACCCCGCCTCCCTGGCCTTCGACGCGTTGACCCGCGCACAAGAGGATGGCGCCGATCTGTTGATGATCGACACCGCCGGTCGTCTGCAAAATCGTGCCGACTTGATGGAGGAATTAGCCAAGATCGTCCGGGTGATCCGCAAAGTCGACGAAACCGCACCGCACAATACCCTTTTGGTTCTGGACGCCACCACCGGTCAGAATGCACTCAGCCAGGTTGATACTTTTCAAAAACTGGCCGATGTCTCCGGCCTGGTGATGACCAAGCTGGACGGCACCGCAAAAGGCGGCGTGCTGGTGGCACTGGCCGACAAGTTCGGCCTGCCCATTCACGCAATAGGCGTCGGAGAACAGATCGACGATCTCGCCCCTTTCGATCCCGAAGAATTCGCCGCTGCTCTAACCGGCCTCGATCAACGCTGATCTGAACTTCAACTGGCTAAAAATATCTTCGGGGGTGTGGGGGCAGACAGCTCCCCACCCTCTCCACCCGCGAAAGGTCGATGTCTTGAGCGACTGGCTCATCTCTCTGGAAGGCACGCCCAAGGGCCATGACCTTGCCCTTGGGCTCGCGCTGATGGCCGCCTTCTTGCACGCGGTGTTCGGAGCATTACAAAAGGGCCGTCACGACCCGTGGCTGTCCCGCGGGGCCATAGACGCCAGCTACTGTCTTCTGGCTGCACCTTTCGCGTTTTTTGTAGTGCCCTGGCCCGAGCCCTATATGTGGCCAATCTTCGCCACCGTCTGGCTGATCCACATCGCTTATAAGATCCTGCAGGCAATGGCCTATACCAAAGGCTCTTATACAGTGGTCTATCCTGTTGTGCGCGGCACCGGACCCCTGTTCACAGTATTCGGTGCCTACCTGTTGTTTGGCGAGACCTTCTCTGCCACGCAATGGTTTGGTGTCGCGGTCTTGCTGGCCGGGATATTCGGGCTTGCGGCCTATAATCTGCGGTTTCTCGAAACCAACCGCGAAACGCTTGGGATCGCCCTAGCCTTGGCCCTCGCAACCGGCCTGTTTGTGGCGTTATATACCACCTATGACGCCTATGGCATTCGCGCGACGGCCGATCCGTTCACCTTTCTGGCTTGGTTTTTCATGATCGACGGGGCCGCCATGCCGATCTATGCGTTCTTCCGCTGGCGCGCGATGGCCCATCGCCCGGCCTTGGGGCCCTTGGCGCTGCGCGGCATCGCCGGCGGGATCATCGCCCCTCTATCTTTCGGGGCCATCATGCTGGCCACGCGGTTGGACAAGGTCGGCGAAGCCGCCGTTCTGCGGGAAACCTCCACCGTCTTTGCCGCCCTGATCGGCTGGCTGGTTCTGAAAGAAACCGTCGGCCCAAGGCGGATCGCGCTGATGGCATTGATTGCACTCGGCGCCGTAATAGTTGAAATGGGCGGGTAAGCAGCAGGACAAAAGACATGACGGGCAAGACCGACATAAATCCATTTCTGAAACAGGTGCTGGAACTGGGTCCTCCGCTGGCCTTTTTCTTCATCTACCTACGCTTGCGCGATGACAGCTTTCAGATCGGCGGCATCGAGTATTCCGGCTTTATCATTGCCACGATCATTTTTGTGCCGCTGATGCTGGGGGCAATGGGCATCTTGTGGTACCTGACCGGCAAGCTAAGCCGGATGCAGATATTCACAGCTTTCATGGTCATTTTCTTCGGCGGCCTGACCGCCTGGTTCAATGACGAGCGGTTCTTCAAGATGAAAACCACGCTTGTTTATGGCCTGTTTGCTCTGATCCTGGGGATCGGGCTGCTGCAAAAGAAATCCTATCTTGCCTATGTTCTGGACGAGATGCTGCCCATGAAACACGAAGGCTGGATGATCCTGACCCGTCGTCTGTGTGCGTGTTTTGCTGTTCTGGCCGTCGCAAATGAATTCGTGTGGCGCACGATGTCGACCGACCTGTGGGTCAAGATTGAGACCTTCGGATTCCCCATTGCCCTTATGGCGTTCCTCATGCTGCAGTTCAGCCTGTTGCAAAGCTATATGGATGATCCCGATCATCAATGACGGCTAAATCCTCAACCGCCCTTCGGATGACTTTTCCGTGAAGCGCGGGAGGCCATAAAACCTAACAAAATCCTTGGCTAAACGCTTGGGCTATGAAAAGTTGTGTCACCACTCACCTTTTCCCGCCGGAGCACCACACCAAATGACGGCTTTCCCAAATAGTGGCTTTCTATCCGAAGCTTCAGACCGGCTGAGATCAATGCTCTCGGCACAGGCGACAGAGATTTCTCTCGAACCTGGTGATATCCTTTTCGAACAAGGGGATGAAGGGGATGCCCTCTATGCCATTCTTGCCGGCACGCTAGAGGTGTCCTTCTTGGCGATGAGCGGTCGAAAACTCTCGTTGACATTGATGAAGCCTGGCGAGGTCTTTGGTGAAATCGGCTTGTTCGACAATGGCCCCCGCACCGCAACCGTGGCCGCGGCCGAGGCCTCTCGGGTGCTGCGTGTGCGAAGGTCCGATGTCATGAACCAGATCCGCCAACATCCTGACCTTGCGGTGGATATGATCCGACTGGCCGGTTTGCGCATGCGGTGGATGGGGTCGCAACTGAATGAACAGGTCTTTTTGCCGATGCCTATCCGGCTTGCGCGCAAACTGCTGCATCTGTCCAACCTTCAAGACGATCCAACCACTCGCATTACCCTGTCCCAAAGCGAGCTGGCCGAATTCGTTGGTGCCACGCGCGAAGCTGTCTCAAAGACAATTTCAACCTGGAAACGCGACAAGGTTGTCGAAGCTTCGCGAGGCGGCCTGATGATCCATGATTTTGAGGCACTGCGGGAACTGGCGGATTCCGACCTCATTTGACCTGTTGTGACCTGCTTCACATACGACGGATCGCATTAAGATTACGTTAGGAACTGTTACCGTAGGAGGTCAGAGAATCATCCCCGATATCTGTCCACTGACCTCTCCCTGTACCAGAGCCATACGCCTTCCCCGGCGTGTGGCTCATCTTTTTTCAGCACAGAAAAAAGGCCAGAGCAGGTGCCCTGGCCTTTCTGTTTGTTCAACCTAAGAGATCACTCTTCAAGGCTCAGCGCGACAAAGCGTGGATCTCCACCGCGCCGCACCAAAAGCAGCAGTGACTTCCGCCCGGCCGTGCGGGCTTCTTCCATTCGGTCCTCGAGATCAGAAATCGCAGTGACCTTCTGCTGGCCAGCCTCGGTGATCAGATCACCGGCGCGCAAACCCTTGGCATAGGCTTCTGACGCCTCGTCCACTTCGGTCACAACCAGCCCCTCGGTATCCGGCTCCAGCCCCAG
Source organism: Ruegeria sp. CDSC081 (assembly GCF_059610485.1). Classification (NCBI taxonomy): domain Bacteria; kingdom Pseudomonadati; phylum Pseudomonadota; class Alphaproteobacteria; order Rhodobacterales; family Roseobacteraceae; genus Ruegeria; species Ruegeria sp. CDSC081. Next base: position 540,420 of record NZ_JBXWNS010000001.1, read on the forward strand.
ATCAGCACGCAGGGCTTCAGTCACGGGCGATATCGTCAGCCCCAGAATATCGGCATTTTCCTCAACCGGGGCTTCTTCGGCCTCACCCTCTTCGCTTTCGGCCCGCTCGGCATCTTCGCGGCGGCCCAGAGTCACAAGCACTGTCTGCGTGCTGCCATCCCGATGCACCACCACACGGACCGACTTGCCAACCGTTGTCTCACCAACCTGACGTACCAATCCACGGGTGTCATCGACCTCGACACCATCAAAGCTGAGGATCACATCGCCCGCCAACAGGCCTGCCTCTTTGGCCGGGCCCTCGGGTACATCGCTGATCAGCGCGCCACCCGGCTTGTCCAGGCCCATCGCCTCGGCCATATCCTCGGTCACATCCTGAATGCGGACACCCAGCCAACCGCGGCGGGTCTCTCCGAACTCGCGCAGTTGGTCGACAACCTTGACCACCACATTCGAGGCCATCGAGAAGCCAATCCCGATCGAACCACCATTCGGCGACAGGATCGCCGTATTCACGCCAATCACCTCGCCATCCATATTGAACAGCGGCCCGCCCGAGTTCCCCCGGTTAATCGCAGCATCGGTCTGGATATAGTCGTCATAAGATCCGCTGAGCGCGCGGTTCCGCGCCGAGACGATCCCCGCCGAAACCGAAAAACCTTGCCCCAGGGGATTGCCCATCGCAATCACCCAGTCGCCAACGCGCGCAATGTCACTATCGCCGAACTTGACGTATTTCAGCGGCCCGATGGCTTCGACCTTCAGAAGCGCGATATCGGTTTTTTCATCTGTTCCGATCACTTTCGCAGGCAGTTCTTTCTTCGGTTGACCGTCGCCCGGGAAGAATTCGACCAGTATCTCATCAGCCTCGGCAATAACGTGGTTGTTGGTAACGATGAAACCATCCTCGGATATCACAAACCCCGAGCCCAGCGAATTGCTGCGGCGGGGGCGGTTATCTTCATCCCCGTTACGGTCTTGAAACTCGCGAAAGAAATCTTCGAAAGGAGAGCCTTCGGGAACGATCCCCTGTGGGCCGGTCTGTCCCTCGATCAGTGTCGAAGTGGTGATGTTGACCACCGCTGGGCTGATCTTATCGGCCAGCGGAGCCAGGCTTTCGCCCCGCGCCTGGGCGGCCACTGACTGCGCCAATACAAGCAGCATCCCGGCAAAGGCCAGCAACATCAACCGCATGAAACCAACAACGTCGTCCCGCCGGACGGATATACTGCGCGCTTGTGACTGCACGTGGGAACTCCTTGTCGTCAACACTATCTGGATCGCCCGCAGGCGGCCCTTCTTGATATCCAATGTAGCTGGTTTGTCCTTGCCCGCAACTGAGGATCGCGGGGAAATCACCATGAAGTGTAGCCGTTGTTCAAAACCCGACCTGATATGCACCCCATAGCAACACGAGACCTCCCACCACACATAACAATCCTGCAAGCCGACGTGCCTGCTCTGGCATCGACCGCAACGCCTCTAGCATACGTTCAATAAGCGAAGGGGCCAGCGCATAGGCCAGCCCCTCGACAATCAACACCAGCCCAAAGGCCAGAAGGATCATACCCATTATTCAGACGCCTGCCCCGCCGATTGGCCCCGGCCGGTGGGTGATTTGAGATAGTTGAAGAACTCGGAATCCGGGCTCAATACCATCGAGCTGTTACCGCCCTGCAATGCATTCTGATAGGCGGTCAGCGAACGATAGAATTCAAAGAATTCCGGGTCCGCACCGTAAGCTTCGGCAAAGATCGCATTGCGTTCGGCGTCAGCCTCACCGCGAATGATCTCAGCCTCACGCCGCGCATCCGACACCAATTCGACCACGGTCCTGTCGGCCTGGGCACGTACACGCTGTGCCGCCTCATTACCACGGGCACGTTCGTCCGTTGCTTCGCGCTCCCGCTCGGCCTTCATCCGGTCAAACGTCGCTTCGAGGTTGGCCTGCGGCAGATCGGTCGCTTTCAGACGCACGTCAATGACGGTCACACCCAGCGCAAGTGCCTCGGCAATCGCACTATTGCGGATACGCAGCATCAGTGCAGCCCGGTCCGAGCTCAGGATGTCACGGGACGAAACTGAACCCAGAACTTCGCGGGTTTCAGCGCGCAAGATGCGGTCCAGACGATCCTCGGCAACCGGGATACCACCGACACCAACCGCCTGGCGGAACTGGTTCAGATCGGAAATCCGGTACCGTGCGAAGGCATCGACTACCAGACGACGATCATCCAACGGCGTCACTTCAAGCGGTTGAACGTCGATGGACAGGATACGGTCGTCATAACGGACAACTTCCTGAATAAGTGGAATTTTGAACGCCAGACCAGGCTCTTCCTTAACCGCGACCACACGGCCGAATTGCAGAACCAATGCGCGCTGGCGTTCGTCCACGATAAAGATCGATGACAGCGCAACAACGCCGAGGATCACCACAAGGATGAGGATAATGGGTGACTTACGCATCAGTTGCTCTCCCCGGATTGATTGCGGCGCAGTTCGTTCAGCGGCAGATACGGCACAATGCCCTGTCCCTGACCGGCCGAGTTTTCGTCCAGTATGATCTTGTCGACATCACCCAGAATCTGCTCCATCCGCTCCAAATACAAACGTTTGCGCGTTACATCCGGCGCTTTGGAGTATTCTTCCAGAACCGCGCTAAAGCGGCTGGCTTCACCTTGAGCACTGTTGATCTGCTGGGCGCGATATCCTTCGGCCTCTTCCACAACCTGCGCGGCTTCACCACGTGCTTCGGCCAGTACCTTATTGGCATAGGCGTCGGCGACGTTCTGCAGACGGTCACGTTCTTGTGCGGCAGCCTGAACATCGCGGAAGGCCGCGATTACGTCCTGTGGCGGGTCGGCTTTGTCAAAGTTGACACGCACAATGTTCACGCCGGAATCATAGCTGTCCATCGTCGATTGAATCAATTCCTGCAAGCGATCAGCGATCACACCCCGATCTCGGTTCAGGATCGGTGCCAGCTCGCTTTGTGCAATGATCTCGCGCATGGCCGATTCCGACACGGCGCGGATCGTCTGGCGCGGGTCGCGCAAATTGAACAGATACTTGGCCGGGTCATTGATGTTCCAGACCACCTGATAGTCGATATCGACAACATTTTCGTCGCCGGTCAGCATCAAGCCATCATCGCTACCACGGGCTCCGCCCATGTCTTCGTTCTGCTCGCGGGTCACAGGAATGACCTCGGCAGTTACAAATGGCCAAGGCGCAAAGTTCAGACCGGGATTTCCAACGTTTGAAAATTCACCCAAAAACAGCTCTACTGACTGTTCTTCCGGCTTTACCGTATAAAAGCTGGCCGCCCCCCAAAGGACTGCACCCACCACCAACCCAATGGCAACGGTCCCTTTGGTAAAGATGGGACCACCACCGCCGCCACTGCCCGAACCATTGGTGCCACGACCACCGCCGCCGCCCATCAGGACGCGCAGCTGTTCCTGGCCTTTTTTCATCAGCTCGTCGATCTCGGGAATCTGCGGGCCTTCATTTTCGGGAGGCTTGCGCCCGTCCCCGTTGTCACCCCGATTTCCTCCGCCGCCAGAAGAGCCTCCGCCCCCCCAGGGGCCGCCGCTGTTGCCCGCCATTTTTATCTATTCCCTTGTGTTGAACCGTGTGATCACGGGTTCCCTTGTAACTTGTGTGCGCGCGGTTGCAAATCAAGCCGTACGCACAGGATGACGCATTGTTACCAGTTCTTCCGCCATGACCGGATGAACTGCAACGGTGCGGTCGAAATCTTCCTTGGTTGCACCCATTTTGACGGCAATGCCAGCCAGTTGAATCATCTCGCCGGCGCCCGGTGCCACAATGTGACAGCCCAGTACCTTACGCGTGGCCTGAGAGACGATCAGTTTCATCAAAACCCGCTGCGTGCCACCTGCGAATGCCTTTTGCATCGGCTTGAACGAGGTTGCATAGATCTCGACCGGCTCTTGGGCTGCAGCGTCTTCTTCACTCAACCCGACCGTGCCGAATTCCGGCTGCGTGAAAATCGCAGTTGGAATCAGGTCGTGATCCACAGGTGTCGGGTTGCCTTTGAATACGGTTTCGACAAAAGCCATCCCCTCGCGGATCGCAACCGGAGTCAGGTTTACCCGATCCGTCACGTCGCCAATCGCATAGATCGAGGGCACGCCTGTCTGGCTGTAATCATCCACGATGATCTCACCCTTGCGGCCGCGTTCAACGCCGATCGCCTCAAGCCCCAGATTGTCGGAATTGGGCGCGCGACCCGTGGCATACATGACCACGTCAAACAGCTGTTCAGTGCCATTGGTGGCCTTTACGCGAATCTTGTCACCGTCTTTGGCCATCTCAAGCACATTGGTGCCCAGATGCAGATCAATCCCGTTCTGGCACATCTCTTCGCTGATAAGACCGCGCGCTTCTTCGTCAAAACCCCGAAGGATTTGCGCACCGCGGTAGAACTGGGTGGTTTTCACGCCCATGCCGTTCATGATTCCTGCAAACTCGCTGGCGATATAACCGCCACCAACGATCAGGATGCTTTCGGGCAGTTTTTCCAGATGGAAAATCTCGTTCGAGGTGATCGCCAGATCCGAGCCCGGAAACTCGGGCACAACAGGGCGTCCGCCTGTGGCGACCAGAATATGCTTGGCCGTCATGCGGGTGCCATCGGCCAGCTCAACCGTATGTGCGTCCACCACATGTGCACGCTGATCAAAGCTTTCGACGCCGTTGTTTTTCAGGATGTTGCGATAGATGCCTTCCAGCCGGTCCAGCTCGGCATGGAGTTTGCCGCGAAAGAAATCCCAGTCAAATGCACCGGGTTTGACGTCCCAGCCATAGGCCTGTGCATCTTCGGCCATGCCAGAGAATTCGCTGGCAAATACCATCAGCTTTTTGGGGACACATCCGCGGATCACGCAGGTCCCGCCATAGCGATCCTCTTCCGCCAACGCCACTTTGGCCCCGTTTTCGCCAGCCGCCACACGCGCCGCCCGGACCCCGCCCGAGCCGCCTCCGATGACGAAAAGATCATAGTCAAAGCTCATTTACAGTGCCTCTTTCAGTTTTCTGACAACGCTATCGAGCCATCATCAATGATGTACCCGGTCACTCATGACGGCCCAGACTGGACCACTGGGACAGTTGATCTTGCCAGGACGCATACAGATTTGGTCGATAATGCTCAATCGTCTCTACGAAACACTCAGATATGGGTTTCGGCATGGATTGCAACGGAAGGGGTAAACACTCATGCCCGCCATCTGACTTGTTGAAGCTAACAAAAAAAATAGGGCGTCGTTTTTGCTCGGTTTCGTCGAACGCATCAATGTAGCGTACATCAGGCCAAACAATGTCTTGGATCGTTCCTCTACGCGTGCGGAGCTTCAATCCACCGGAGTCCACTAGGGCCACAAGCGACGGCATATTGAGTGAGACTAGATAGTTCATGAACAACACGACGGAAGTAAGGGCAACGAGCACCAATGTGAAAAGCGTGCCACCTGTCCACCCCGCGGAAACAAAACCCCACGCCGCCACCACAGCCGCAATCCCGATCTTTATCAGGTTGCGTTTTAGCGTCCTGGCTCGCGCAGCCAAATCTGCTTCGGTTTCGCGGTATTCAGCAACCGGAGAGGTGCTCATACCTTAATCCGCCAAATCCGTGAACAGGTTGTCTTTGCCGCCATCGAACAACTCGTCCAGTTCCACCGTTCCCTCGTTGATGTCGCGCAGTTCGACCCGGCCATCTCCATAACCGATCACGACCTTGTCGCAAATGTCGATGAACAACCCGTTCTCGACCACGCCGGGTACCTGGTTCAGCACCAGCGCCATCTGCCTTGGGTTTCCGATCCGTTGCAAATGCAGGTCCAGCACGTGATTGCCTTCATCCGTGACAAACGGCGCTTCTCCGTTCATGCGAAGCGCCGAGCGGGTACCGAGAACATCCATGGTATCCAGCACCTCTTCGATCAGGGTGCGTGTGGTCTGCCAGCCAAAGGGGATCACCTCGACCGGCAATGGGAAGGCACCCAGAGTCTCGACCTCTTTGCCGGCATCGGCGATGACCACCATCTGGTCGCTGGCCGTGGCTACGATCTTTTCCTGCAGGTGCGCGCCGCCGCCGCCCTTGATCAGATTAAGCTCTCTGTCGAATTCGTCCGCACCGTCGATGGTGATGTCCAGCCATCCCGCCTGATCCAGGGAAACAACCTCAATGCCCAGTTCACGGGCCAGTTGGGCCGTCCGGGTCGATGTCGGAACACCCTTGATCGCCAGACCTTCTTCTCTGACCCGTTCCCCCAGCCGACGCACCATCCATGCAGCGGTCGATCCGGTTCCCAGGCCGACTCGCATCCCATTCTGCACCATGTCAGCCGCACGGCGTGCTGCGACGTATTTTGCAGTGTCGATGGGCGACAGATCACCGGCCATTTCAGCATCCCCCTAATTTGCTGCGGAACTTATACGGAATGCCTACGACAACTGCGAGAGAGAATTGTCCGGATCGGTAGACCAACATGTCGCGAAACTACGCGTTTCCTATGGGAAACGTCGCAATCAGGTCTGTTGATTACATACGTGAGGTATACATAGTTCGCATGAACACGCCTTACTGCCTGCACTATGCCCCGGACAATGCTTCGCTGGTCATCCGGCTGGCGCTGGAAGAGATGTGCCTGCCCTATGAAACGGTTCTGGTAGACCGCCGCCAAAGCGCACAGGACAGCCCGAAATATCGCGCGCTGAACCCCAATGGGCTGATCCCGGTATTGGAAACACCACAGGGGCCGATCTTCGAAACCGCTGCTATCTTGTTGTGGCTGGCGGATACGCATGGCCGGCTGGCCCCTACCCCCATGGACAGCAACCGCGCCGCGTTTCTGAAGTGGCTGTTCTTTGCCTCCAATACGCTGCACGCTGATCTGCGTATTCTGTTTTACGCCGAAAAGTATATAGACGCAGCGCAGGTCAATCCTTTGCGCGCCGGTATCCGCCCTCGTTTGCGCCAGCACTTGCGCCAGCTTGATGAAGTTGCGAAAAGCGCGCCGCCCTGGCTGAGCCCGGACATACCATCGGTCCTGAGTTATTATCTGGCCTGTCAGATGCGCTGGATGGCGCTCTATCCTGCGAAGGCTGATCGCAGCTGGTTTCAGATCGCTGACACGCCGCATCTGCAGCGAATGCTGATGCAGTTGGAGACGCGCCCCGCCACACGCGCCGCAATCGCGGCCGAGGGTTTAGGGGTTACACCCTTTACCTCACCAACCTATGCTAACCCACCGGAAGGCTTTGCTACCTGATATGTTTCTGTCTGTCTTCGATATGTTCAAAGTGGGCATTGGCCCGTCCTCGTCCCATACGATGGGACCAATGGTTGCTGCCGCGCGGTTTCTGGACATGATGCGCGCCTCTCCGTTCGAATTTTCAGGGCTGCGCGGGTCGTTGCACGGGTCGCTGGCCTTTACCGGTGTCGGCCACGCAACCGATCGCGCCACGATCCTGGGCCTGGCCGGATTTGTGCCCGACACATATGATCACGAACGGGCCGAGGCCGCACTGGCTGGCATAAGTGAGACCCACAGCGTGACCCCCGAAGGATTGCCCACGCTGCAGTTCGATCCCAAGGCCGATCTGGTTTTCGACTATGAAAACAATCTGCCGGGCCATGCTAACGGTATGGTCCTGATGGCCACGGACGCACAGGGCGACGTGATCCTGCGGCAGGTCTATTACTCGATCGGTGGCGGCTTTGTTCTGACCGAGGAAGAACTGGCCCAGGGCAAGGCAACAGATGAAGGCGCACCGGTGCCCTTTCCTTTCAAATCGGCGGTCGAGATGTTGGACATGGCCAAAACCAGCGGCAAAAGCATCGCCGAGATGAAGCGCGCCAACGAGATCGCGCGCGGCTGTGCAGACAGTTTTGCCAAAGGCACCGCGCGCCTCTGGCAGGTCATGAACGACTGTATCGAGCGCGGTCTGACCACCGACGGCATTCTGCCCGGTGGCCTGAATGTTCGCCGTCGCGCCAAAGGCATCTATGACGCGTTGATGGCCGAACGAGGCATGAACCTGAACGCGCCCCACACGATCAACGATTGGATGAGCGTTTACGCCATGGCCGTAAACGAAGAAAACGCAGCTGGCGGTCAGGTGGTGACCGCCCCCACCAATGGTGCTGCCGGGGTTCTTCCAGCGGTAATGCGCTATTATCTGGACCATGTACCCGGTGCTTCAGAGAACCACATCGAAGATTTCATGCTGACTGCGGCCGCTATTGGCGGGCTGGTCAAATACAACGCCTCAATCTCGGGCGCCGAGGCCGGGTGTCAGGCTGAAGTCGGCAGCGCCGCAGCCATGGCTGCTGCCGGGCTGTGCGCGGTTATGGGCGGCACCCCGGAACAGGTGGAAAATGCCGCTGAGATTGCGCTCGAGCATCATCTGGGCATGACCTGTGATCCTGTCGCCGGGCTGGTTCAGGTACCCTGTATCGAACGCAACGGGCTGGGTGCGATCAAGGCGGTATCAGCGGCCTCCTTGGCCCTGCGCGGAGATGGTCACCATTTCGTACCACTGGACGCCGTCATCGAAACCATGCGTCAGACAGGGCATGACATGCATGAAAAATACAAGGAAACGTCATTGGGCGGTTTGGCGGTGAACGTGCCGAATTGCTGAAACAAAGCAGGGAAGCATGATGGATGGCCATTGTCTTTGCGGTAAAGTTTCATTTCAGGTGGACCCGCCTGTTCTGTCCTGTGTGACCTGCCACTGCGACAGTTGCCGCAGACAATGCGCGGCCCCGATGACGGCCTATTTCGGGATCCGCGATGGACAGCTGACTTGGACGGGCCAGGCACCAAAGACATTCGCATCCTCACCCGGCGTAGAACGCAGCTTTTGTCCTGATTGCGGCTCGCCGATCTCATTCCGGTCTGCGTCCATGTCCGGCATAATGCACCTCTACGTGGCCCTTCTGAAGGACCCCAACCAGTTGCAGCCAACACTGCATGTCGCGCATGAGGAAAAGCTGGACTGGTTGCAAATGGATGACGGGCTGCCGATCTGTATCGGCCCGGACTACACCAAGATGCAGCCTTTGCCTGAAACCTAGCTTTCGCTTTCCCCTGTTCAGCCAAAGCGCTAGCGTCGCTGCATGACACAGGATCGTCCCGTTTTTGGCATCGTGCTGATGCTTGGCTTTTGCGCGCTTGCACCCTTGGGGGATGCGGTCGCCAAATTACTGGGTGAAACCGTGCCGCTTGGAATGCTGGTCTTTGTCCGGTTTGCCATTCAAGCCATGTTGTTGGTTCCGCTGGTCGCCTGGACTGGCAGGCCCTGGCGCATGCAGGGGCGTATATTTCGCCTGGCTGTCATAAGAACCCTGCTGCACATCGTCGGCATCGCCGCGATGTTCTCTGCCCTGCAATACCTGCCGCTGGCCGACGCTGTGGCCATCGCCTTTGTTATGCCGTTTATCATGTTGCTTCTTGGCAAACTGGTACTAAAGGAAGAAGTCGGCAAGCGACGCCTGATTGCGTGCCTTGTGGGCTTTGGTGGTACATTGCTTGTCATTCAACCCAGCTTTGCCGAGGTCGGATATGCGGCTTTGCTTCCACTTGTCGTCGCGGTGGTGTTTGCCCTGTTCATGCTCGTGACCCGGCAAATTGCAAAAGCTACAGATCCCATTGCTCTGCAGGCCGTGTCGGGCGTCATAGCTTCTGTCATCCTACTGCCTGCCCTGTTGGTGGGAACACCCGCCGGAATCTGGGAGCTGTCCCTGATTGCTCCGAATTTGGGCGATGTCTGGCTTTTGCTTGCAATCGGGCTTCTCGGCACGGTCGCACATCTGTTCATGACCTGGTCGCTGCGATATGCACCCTCTGCAACATTGGCCCCGATGCAGTATCTCGAAATCCCAGTCGCTACGGTGTTTGGCTGGCTGATCTTTCACGACCTGCCCGACGGTGTCGCCGCTTTGGGCATCTGCATCACCATCGCTGCCGGCCTCTATGTCATTCTGCGTGAGCGGGCCAGCGCCCGGACGGCCCCGACAGAAGCGCCTGCATGACCTGATCCAGCATCGCCCTGGGAAACATTACCAAAAGGCCCGGCCCATCCATGCGCAATACTACCGAGCCCAATGCGCGGTTGGACGTTCCGACAGCGCCGTTCGGCTCCATCACCAAACCGTCGATTGGCCATTCAAGGCCGCGGCTTTGCCCTGATACACGCTGTAATGGAAACAATGAGACGACATCTCGAGGCGCCATCGAAACCGAGATTTGGGGGGGTGCGTGAAAGATAATCTCACTTTCGCCAATCAGAATACAGGGCTGATCTTGCCTGCGAACCAAGACATTGAGTGCTGCTAACTGGTGATCCAGACGCCCCCCGAGAAAACCGACCCCAATCACCAACGGCGCCTCGACACTGCGCAGGGCCTTGTCGAAATCCGTGCTGTTTTGTTCGCTAATTGGAAACAGTCGATCCAGCGGAATCTGATCTTTGTGATCCGAATCAAGCGAATCAAAATCACCGATAACAGCGTCTGGAATGCGCCCAATTTCCAACAAACTTGCCGCCCCACCATCCGCGGCGACGGCCAACTTTGTGCGAATCAACGCCAAATCCAAATCTTCAGGGCCAATTTGACCGCTTCCAACCAGCGTGATTGACTCTTTCGAACGTACAATTCGCGTCTTTTTCATGAGATTGATCATTTTTTCCGGGTTTTGACACATTGAGACCACAAAATGATAGGTTCATGGACAAAGTTCTGAGCCAATAGCTCTGCCCACGACCGGGCTGATGGCTCGTGTAGTTTGTAGAGGACGTACGTCTGATGGTACAGAATAACAAGGTTTTGACAGTTTCCTACGGAACCTTCTCGTGCACTTTGGAAGGATTTGACGATTCTTTTGAAACGATGAAGTCGATTGCCGAATACTTCCGCGACCTTGCAGCGGATGACAGGTATTTTGGGTCTGAACCGCCGCAACCAGACGCCGAAATGCTGACCCGCATCGCTCAGCGAGATGCGACGCGTAAAGTCGAAGCCAGCCAGAACGAAAACGGATTGCTTCTGCGGGCGCAAGACCGTGCCGCTTCACCGTCCCTTTCTACCGCGCCCATGACCCCGCCCAGTACCCCAGGTGCTCCGGCCTATACCCCTTCACAGTCCGCGCCCATCGCAGAGGCCGAGCCAGTAGAGGGTCGACCCGAACCCGCCGCCGATAGTATCGCCGCAAAGCTGCAGCGGATTCGGGCTGTGGTCTCTCATAGCGAAGAAAACTCGGTGATCTACGCCGAGGATGAAGATTCCCCCCTGATGAAATCCGAAACCGGCCCAACTGATGCCGTATCGGCTGCCTTTCAGGCCGGAACTCTGACCCCCACAGATCTGGTCGAATCCCCCGCGGCCGATGCAGAGGTTGAAGCAGCTCAGGAATTTGAGCCCGAACCTCAGATGGACATGCCCCCACCCGCCGCGGAAGAGGCAGAGATCGAAGGCCCGGCCCAAGAGACCCCCGCCGTGCCAGAAATTGATGTCGCACCCACTGCCGACGACGTGACCACTGTCGAGGCAGAAGAGGTCATGTTTTCGGATCTGAATGCCGAGACGGACGAAGCCGAGAGCGACGAAATCGACAATATCCTGACAGAAGACATTTCGGCGGACGCAGACGAACCTGAAGAGGTTGCCGGCTATTTGACCGAAGAAGACGAGGAAACTCTGCTTGACGAAATCGCCAGCGTCGAAGCCGTGTTGTCCGCCCGTGCATCCGAGCCTCTGCCTGAGGAACCGAACCTGGACGAGGACGTTTCTCGCCTGATGGAAAAGGCGGTCGAACAGATGGATGATCCCGCGACTGCCACTCAGCGCGAGACATATTCCCGTCTGCGCAATGCAGTGGCCGCAACCAATGCTGATCGTGCAGATGCGCTGAACCGTAATCAGGCTCAGCAGATCAGCCCGCGCCGCCCCGAAAGCAATGTTACAACTGCCCGTCCCAAGGCAGAGCCTGCCGCTCCCCTCAAGCTGGTTGCTGAACAGCGCATCGACAATAAAGACGAGGATGAAATGGGGCCGATTTCTCCGCGCCGTGTAAAATCCAAACCGCTGGGTCTTCCGATCGAGGAAAGCGGCTTTGCGCACTATGCGCAGGAACAGGGCGCACAATCTCTGCCGGACCTGCTGGAAGCTGCGGCATCTTATCTGTCGTTCATCGAAGGACAGGAACAGTTCTCGCGCCCGCAACTGATGAACAAGATCCGTTCTCTCAAGCAGGACGATTTTAATCGCGAGGAAAGCTTGCGCTCATTCGGGCAACTGCTGCGCGATGGCAAGATTGAGAAAGCTGGCGGAGGTCGGTTTGCGGCTTCGGACGAGATCGGGTTCCGCCCTGACGGAGATGAACGCGCCGCAGGCTGAATTCAAACCGAAAAGAAAAAAGGGCCGGAGACCAACTCCGGCCCTTTTTCATTGGGCGATCTTTTGTGGGCAGGCGTATGAACCCGTCGCAGGATGAGCCCCAAATTGGCCGCTCAGTCAGAGGACCCGTTAGGATCTTCTTTTCCGACACCTTTGAAGATGAATTTGAAAGGCAGAGCCCACAAAATGCCGAGCGCTACATATACCAGAAGTTCCAACCATATTGGTGGCCGGTCCAACCAGTTTATCACCGTCACCACCGCAACGATATAAGCCGGCAGGCCAATCAGCAGCAGCACCATCGACCAACGACGACGCGCTTTATAGCTCAGGCCATTTTTCTGTTCGCCCGCCATCAGTCAGCAAACGGGTCTGTCACCAAAATGGTGTCATCCCGCTCTGGGCTAGTGGACAGCAATGCAACCGGACATTCGATCAACTCTTCGACCCGACGCACATATTTGATGGCATTTGCAGGCAAGTCCGCCCAACTGCGCGCGCCTTCCGTTGATTCGCTCCAACCAGGCACCTCTTCGTAGATCGGAGTACATCGTGCCTGCTGATCGGCTGCAGTGGGAAGATAATCCAGACGCTTACCGTCAAGGTCATAGGCAACACAGATTTTCAGCGTCTCGAATCCATCCAGCACGTCCAACTTGGTTAGCGAAATACCGTTTACGCCGCTAGTGGCACAGGTTTGGCGCACCAGACAGGCATCAAACCAGCCGCAACGCCGCTTGCGCCCGGTGGTGGTACCAAACTCGTGCCCACGCTCACCCAGACGCTGGCCATCCGCATCATCCAATTCGGTTGGAAACGGCCCTTCACCCACACGGGTCGTGTAAGCCTTTACGATGCCAAGGACAAAATCAATCGAGCCGGGCCCGATGCCGACACCGGTCGCCGCCTGACCGGCGATCACGTTGGACGAGGTCACAAACGGATAGGTTCCAAAGTCGATGTCCAGAAGGGCACCCTGCGCGCCTTCAAACAGAATACGCTTACCAGCCTTGCGCTTTTCGTTCAGTACTTTCCAAACGGGTGCTGCGAAAGGCAGAATCTCGGACGCAATTTCCCTCAGCTGAGCAATCAGTGCATCGCGGTCCACGGGTTCGATCCCCAATCCCTTGCGCAGCGGGTCATGGTGCTGCAGCGCGCGATCTACGCGTGCCTCAAGGGTCGCTTCGTCTGCCAGGTCAGCAACCCGCACAGAACGCCGCCCAACCTTATCTTCATATGCGGGGCCGATTCCACGACCGGTGGTCCCGATCTTGGTTCCTTTGCTTGCGGCCTCTTCGCGCGCGCGGTCCAGTTCACCGTGGATGGGCAGGATCAGCGGGGTATTCTCTGCGATCATCAGCGTTTCGGGCGATATCTCGACTCCCTGCGCCTGGATCGTTGCGATCTCTTTCAGCAGGTGCCAGGGATCCAGAACAACGCCATTGCCGATGACACTCAGCTTGCCGCCACGTACCACACCGGATGGCAGAGCGTGCAACTTATAGACAGCACCGTCGATTACCAACGTATGACCGGCATTATGCCCGCCTTGAAAACGCGCGATCACATCGGCCCGTTCACTGAGCCAATCGACGATCTTGCCTTTTCCTTCGTCACCCCACTGGGCGCCGACAACAACCACATTGGCCATATCTGGTCCTTTTTGCGCTGAGATATCAAACCCGGCTCGTATAGCGATGTGTCAGCGACAGGGAAACCGATAATTCGCCGCAGATCATAACCACGCTGTGCGTGGTGCCTCCGGCGGAGGTATTTTTGGCCAGGTGAAGAGAAGATCCCTTGCTTCATCTGGCACAAAATATCTCGGGGGAGTCGCGGCTGGCCGCGGCGGGGGCAGCGCCCCTTTTCTAGCCATTCGACAAATGAATGGGTTCACCATGTGGAGTCGTCAGATAGGCTTTCTCCCAATCCAACGATACTGCAGCGACATCACTTGGGTTCGCGTCACCCATTTCGGCTAAAAAGGCCTCGAGTGTTTCCAGCCAGGCATGGAAATAGTCGTTGCCACCATTCAGCTCTTTGCTCAGACCATGGCGTTTTAGCATCTTCGAAAACCGATCGGCCCATTCCGACCATTCGAATCGTCCCGCTTCATTCAACGCGACCGTGACCGCAAAGACCTGTGCATGCCAGGGCTCTGCGAATGCCAGCTCGGGTAATGGCTGTGCGTTACACTCACTCATCGGGCACCAGATAGCTTTGCCACAGATCTAATATGACTTCGTCATTTCGGTTCTCGGGATCGGCCCAAAGCTCAGAGGCTGGGAATGCAACCGCATATAATGGTTCAGGTGCCTCTCCCAGACCATGAGCATTGGAATCCGGCAAAACATGCGTCCCATGCAGGCGTAATATCCGACCGCAAGCGCCAGAAGCGTAAGATGGCAACCTGGTATGACCACCGTTTTTCAGGCGGTTGGCAGCCGGTCGTACTGTACGCACCTTTTGGCCGGGATCAAACTGCACCGCGATATTCGAGGGTCGATCAGCCGGACCGCCTTTGGACAGTGCGCCCTCTACCGCCCCGGCTGTCAGCGCGCGGGAAGCCAAAGGATGTGAAGCATCCGTTCCTTGGCCCAGAAGGTCTTCCAAAGTCAGGACCCCCTGCTCTACCAACAGATCTGCAAGTGCTGACACCCATTTTTCGTAGTAAGAGAATCGTGCATAGTCTTTGGGCGACAGTCGTTCGCGTGCATGGCGCGAGATGTCGATATTCCATTGTCCCAGAAACCCGGCAGCCAATGTCAGTGCCAATGCGCGCCCGTGCCATTCTTCTGGGAAAATCGCTGCATCTTGGGATTCGGGGATCACCGGACCGTCGCCGAACCGTCCTCCCATATCGTGAACGCGGGTCATGACGGCACCTTTGGCAGGCCGGTTCCGATCATACTGTCACGGGTCACAAGCGCGGTCAGGTCGTCTTCGGTCATCCCATCGGTGCCATCGGGGCGCATGGGTAGAACAAGATAGCGTATCTCGGCCGTTGAATCCCAAACCCGCACGGCTGTTTCATCCGCCAGAGAAACTCCGAACTCTGACAAAATTTTACGCGGCTCACGCACGGCCCGCGCACGATAGGCATCCGATTTATACCACCCCGGTGGAATCCCCAACAAAGGCCATGGGTAGCAACTGCAAAGCGTGCAAACGACCATGTTGTGGAGATCAGGGGTATTTTCGACAACAACTATGTGCTCGCCTTGCCGACCGTAAAAGCCAAGCTTTGCCACCTCGGGCGTTGCATCCTTAAGCAGTGCGGCCTTAAAGGCCGGATCAGTCCAGGCTTTGGCAACAACCCGGGCGCCGTTCTGCGGGCCAATCTTGTTTTGGTAGGTGTCGATGATCTCATCCAAAGCCGCCGGGTCGATCAAACCCTTGCGGGTCAGAATCGTTTCCAGCGCCTTGACGCGCAGGGCGGGTTCGGGTGGCAATAAGGCGTGCGGGTGGTCGGGATCGTCATGTGGCATAGGCCGCAGCCTGCTTTACCATCCCCTTGCCTGTCCAGTCTCTTTGCTGTGATCCCGAAGATCACTTGGCGTGATGGTAACTCGTGACTTGCCCCCGGAACCAAACTTGCATAAGTACCTCGCGATACACGCCACGCTGTACAGGACCACCATGGAAAACGTCGTTCTCATTATCCATCTTCTTCTGGCTTTGGGCCTGATCGCCGTCGTCCTGATGCAGCGGTCCGAAGGCGGCGGCCTTGGCATGGGTGGCGGCGGAGGCGGTGCCATGGCTGGTCGGTCGGCTGCAACAGCATTGGGCAAGGTGACCTGGATTTTAGCCGCGTGCTTTATCGTCACTTCGATCACGCTGACCATTCTGGCGGCACAAAAATCCTCGGGCAGCTCTGTGCTCGACCGGATTGGGACACAGGCACCGGCCGCGACCGAAGAAAGCACACCGGCAATTCCGTCGGCGGATGACCTGTTGCCTCCGGCACAGGGTGACAACGCGCCTTTGATCCCGCAGGCCAACTGACACACAAAACCTAGAAACCGAAAAGAGAACTGCAACAGCATCTTGCGGTTCTCTTGCGCTATTGGCGCGAATCCTTTATACGTGAAGTCCCGTGATGCAGCGGTTTTTCTTGAACCGCCGGGCAGCTGATATTGACGTCTCACGGGGAGCAGCCGAAAAACATGGCGCGTTTTATTTTCATCACTGGTGGTGTGGTTTCATCCTTGGGCAAAGGATTAGCTTCGGCGGCTTTGGGCGCGCTGTTGCAGGCCCGCGGATATTCGGTGCGTCTGCGCAAGCTGGACCCCTATCTGAATGTCGATCCGGGCACCATGTCGCCTTTTGAACATGGCGAAGTGTTCGTTACAGATGACGGGGCAGAAACCGATCTGGACCTTGGCCATTACGAACGTTTTACCGGCGTAGCCGCGCGCAAAACCGACTCGGTCAGTTCCGGGCGGATTTATTCCAACGTGTTGGAAAAAGAACGCCGCGGCGATTACCTGGGCAAAACCATTCAGGTGATCCCGCACGTCACCAATGAGATCAAGGATTTCATCGCCATAGGCGAGGATGAGGTTGATTTCATGCTGTGCGAGATCGGCGGCACCGTGGGCGATATCGAAGGCCTGCCCTTCTTTGAGGCCATCCGCCAATTCAGCCAGGACAAACCACGCGGCCAATGCCTGTTCATGCACTTGACCCTGCTGCCCTACATCAAAGCCTCGGGCGAATTGAAAACCAAACCAACCCAGCACTCGGTGAAAGAGCTGCGTTCGATCGGTCTCGCCCCCGACATTCTGGTCTGCCGGTCCGAAGGCCCGATCCCGACCAAGGAACGTGAAAAGCTGGCTTTGTTCTGTAACGTCCGCCCCGATAGCGTGATTGCTGCGCAGGACCTCAGCACCATCTACGATGCTCCGCTCGCCTATCACCGCGAGGGACTGGATCAGGCGGTTCTGGATGCCTTCCAGATCAGCCCTGCCCCCAAGCCCGATCTGACCAAATGGGAAGACGTCAGTGATCGCATCCACAATGCCGAGGGCGAAGTGAAGGTCGCCATCGTCGGTAAGTACACCCAGTTGGAAGACGCCTATAAGTCGATAGCCGAGGCGCTGACCCATGGCGGGATGGCCAACCGTGTCCGCGTCAAGGTCGAATGGGTCGATGCCGAGGTATTCGATACCGAAGAGGCCGCCCCGCATCTGGAAGGCTTCCACGCGATCCTCGTGCCCGGCGGATTCGGTGAGCGCGGTACCGAAGGCAAAATCAAGGCTGCGCAATACGCCCGCGAACATAAAGTGCCCTACCTGGGCATCTGCCTGGGCATGCAGATGGCCGTAATTGAGGCCGCGCGAAATGCCGCTGGCATCAAAGAGGCCGGGTCCGAGGAATTCGACCATGAATCCGGTAAAAAACGTTTCGAACCGGTGGTCTATCACCTGAAAGAATGGGTGCAGGGCAATCACAAGGTCGAACGCAAAGTCGGTGATGACAAGGGCGGCACCATGCGCCTGGGCGCCTATGACGCGGTTCTGGCCGAAGGGTCAAAAGTGGCCGAAGTCTATGGCGGTACCGCCATCGAGGAGCGCCACCGCCACCGCTATGAAGTGGACATCAAATACCGCGACAAGCTGGAAAAAGCTGGTCTCAATTTCTCAGGCATGTCCCCCGACGGCCGGTTGCCAGAAATCGTCGAGTGGTCGGATCATCCGTGGTTCATTGGGGTCCAGTACCACCCCGAGCTGAAATCAAAGCCGTTCGACCCGCATCCTTTGTTCCGCGACTTTGTGCGCGCTGCCAAGGACACCTCGCGTCTGGTCTGACACCAGGCACGAAAGCAGATTGTATCGGTCAGCGCGAAAAGACTGTACGCGCTGACCCTTTGCACGGTTAACTGCCCGCAACTCAGAGATAGGAGACCGTCCATGACCGATCAGATCACCAATGCACTGACATTCGCGGCCCTGCACAAAAAGGGCGAACCGGTTATCCTGTACAATATCTGGGATGCTGGCAGTGCCGGTGCCGTGCGCGACGCTGGCGCCCAAGCCATTGCCACTGGAAGCGCTCCTGTTGCGATGGCACAAGGGTTCAGCGACGGCCAAAACATCCCGATGCAGGCCGCGCTGGACAATGCTCGCCGGATTGTCGAATCCGTTGATCTTCCGGTTACTCTGGATTTCGAAGGTGCGTATGCGGCTGATGCTCAGGGTATCTCTGCCAATGTCAGGCTGGCCCTTGAATCCGGCGTTGTCGGCTTCAACTTCGAAGACCAGATCATCGGATCAAATGAGTTGTACGATATTGAAACTCAGGCCGCCCGTGTCAGCGCGATGCGTGAAGGTTGCGATGCGGCGGGCGTTCCTGCGTTTATCAACGCGCGGACCGACATTTTCCTGAAGGCGCAGCCCGAAACCCATGATGATGCGATGCTGGAAGAGGCAATGGTCCGAGCACAAGCCTATTCAGATGCAGGGGCCAGCGGATTCTTTGCCCCCGGCCTACGGGATCAGGCCATGATTGCCCGGTTGGTAGAGTCAATCGACTTGCCGCTAAATATCATAGCATTACCCGGCACACCGGACACCGCCACTTTGGCTGGGCTGGGAGTCGCGCGTATAAGCTATGGCCCTGTACCCTATCGGAAAATGCTGGCCTGGCTGCAAGACGAAGCGCGAAAGGTACTCTGACCCAGCGCGCTATCCGGCTCTAGCAGGCGGTCTTTTGATCATTCTGAGCCTTGCGCGATAGTCCGTGCTTGGCGGGTTATCAAATATGGAATAATCTCTGACCATGTTGAAAAAACTCTTTCAGGCTTTCCGCCCGCCACAACACGACAATCTGCCCGACCCAGACGCTGAACTTGCACTCGGGGCGCTTATGGTGCGCGTTGCACAAGCGGACAGGGATTATAAGCTGGAAGAGATCAGCCTGATCGACCGTATCCTCGCCCGACTTTATCAACATAATGCGATCGAAGCCGCAAAGGTCCGCGCCACCTGCGAGAAACTGCACGCAGCCGCACCGGAAACGGACACGTTCGGTAAGCTGATCCGGGAAACCACGGACCTGCACGAGCGCTTGGCCGCTTTGGATGCCCTCTGGGAGGTGGTTCTGGCCGACGGGAATACAGATGAGGGCGAGATGAAAATCGTCGAAGAAGCCCGCATCGCCATGGGTCTGAGCTTTAACGACAGCAAGACCGCCAGAAAGCGTGTGCAAAGACGCTTGGAAGAGGCGTAAGGCCTCTCTATACCTGTCTCATGTTTAGTGATTTTCTGTCTCGACTGACCCAGCCTCAGCCCGCCCCTTTCACCGATGACGATGCTCGACTGGCCTTGACGGCCCTGCTGGTGCGCGTTGCCCGATCTGACAACGACTATGCCGACAGTGAAATGGCGCGAATCGACCGGATTTCGATTGAACGCTATGACCTATCCCCGTTCGAAGCCGCCGGCCTGCGCGCCCGCGCCGAAGATCTCGAGGCCGAAGCACCGGACACAGTACGGTTCACTCGCGCAATCAAAGAGGCCGTTGCCTATGACGACCGCCTGGCAGTCGTTCAGGCCTTGTGGTCGGTCGCTCTGGCGGATGGGCACCGCACGGGTGAAGAGGATTCCTTACTGCGACTGGTCGTCAGCCTGTTGGGCATCAGTGATGTCGACTCTGCAATGGCCCGTCAAAAGGCTGCCAAATCTTGATAGCCACGCTGGGTATGTACGACATGCCTGCGCTGCGCTCTGCGAATGATCGGTTTTGGGCATCGATTCGGGATTACCTTGGCTATGGCCCCGCAAACCTAAACCGAGACCGGGATGTCTGGGATATCTGGTTGGACCCGGATCTGGTTTTTGCCCAGACCTGCGGCATGCCCTATCGCACCCGGCTGCATGGCAAGGTGCAGTTGGTTGGAACGCCGGATTACGCGTTGCCTGGCTGCCCACCTGGCCATTACCGGTCGGTTTTTGTAGCCCGCCGCCACGACCCCCGCGATCTTGATGAATTGGCCGATGGTGTTTTTGCCTATAATGAACCGCTGTCGCAATCCGGATGGGCCGCCCCAATGGTTCACCTTGAACGATACCACCGAACACCATCGTCGGTTCTGCAATCCGGTGGTCATGCGCTGTCTGCTCAAGCCATTTCCGAGGGCCGTGCCGATTATGCCGCGCTGGATGCGCTGACATGGGAGATGCTGAAGGTCCATTCCGACCTTCCAGAAGCTCTGCGTGAGGTCGCCGAAACAACCCCAACCCCCGCGCTACCTTATATCACAGCGAAGGATCAGGACGCCGCTCAGATCGCACGCGCAGTTCGCAACGCGATTCAAACCATGTCACCGCAAGATCGGAACCTTCTGCACCTGCATGACCTGATCTCTATTCCTGCCAAAGATTATCTGCGCGTCCCAAATCCGTCGAAATTGTAAACTGCGATGGATAATTCATGATCAAATTGACCAGAACGCTTCGTCAAATTGACGGAATCACCCGCTTACTCTGTCATTTGCGCATTGCATTGATCTGATTTTTAAGCCCTAGTACCGCACCAACACCAATAACACCTGGACCAACCGTGACAGATTCAACTCCCGTCATTGAGATCAAGAACCTACACAAGAGTTTCGGCAATCTGGAAGTGCTGAAGGGCGTGGATATCACTGCCAGACGGGGCGATGTTGTATCTTTGATCGGGTCCTCGGGGTCTGGGAAATCCACTTTATTGCGGTGCTGCAACCTGTTGGAAGACAGCCAGCAGGGCGAAATCCTTTTCAAGGGTGAACCTGTTCGTTGGTCCGGTAACAGCCACACGCGCCGGCCTGCTGATGCGAAACAGGTTCTGCGCATTCGCACAAACCTGTCGATGGTTTTCCAACAGTTCAACCTGTGGGCTCATTTGACCATCCTGCAGAACGTGATGGAAGCACCTGTAACGGTATTGGGCCGTGACAAAAAAGAAGTTGAAGACAGCGCACGCAGATACCTTGAAAAAGTTGGTATTGGCGACAAGTGCGACGCCTACCCCGCACAGTTGTCTGGTGGCCAGCAACAGCGTGCCGCGATCGCGCGGGGGCTGTGCATGGAGCCCGAGGCGCTTTTGTTTGACGAGCCCACGTCGGCGCTGGACCCCGAATTGGAACAAGAAGTGATCAAGGTGATCAAAGACCTGGCTGCAGAAGGCCGCACCATGATCATTGTGACCCACGACATGAAAATGGCCGCTGATATCTCTAGCCATGTCGTTTTCCTTCACCAAGGCCTCATCGAAGAAGAAGGCCTGCCTGAAGATCTCTTTACTACCCCTGAATCTCCACGGCTTCAGGGCTTTCTTTCCGCCACTCAGGCGGCATAACTTCAGATCAGAACCAAAACTGGGGAGTATCCAATGAAAAAACTGATCCTGACCACTGCGGCCCTTGCGCTGAGCGCAGGCATGGCTATGGCAGACACCATCCGGATGGGGACCGAGGGCGCCTATGCACCTTGGAACTTCGTCAATGACGCAGGTGAGATCGACGGCTTTGAGCGCGAGCTGGGCGACGAGCTGTGCAAACGCGCAGACCTGACCTGCGAGTGGGTCAAGAACGACTGGGATTCGATCATTCCGAACCTGGTCTCGGGCAACTACGACGTGATCATCGCTGGTATGTCGATCACCGACGAGCGTGACGAGGTCATCGACTTTACCCAGAACTACACACCACCGGATCCCTCCGCCTATGTAGCAATGTCGGATGACGCCGATGTTGCAGGTGGTGTGGTCGCCGCACAAACTGGCACCATTCAGGCTGGCTATATCGCCGAATCCGGCGCGACCCTGGTCGAGTTCGCCAGCCCCGAGGAAACCATCGCTGCCGTACGCAACGGTGAGGCTGATGCGGTTCTGGCCGACAAATCCTTCCTTGCCCCGATCGTCGACGAAGACGCAGATCTGCGCTTTGTGGCCGATGAGGTTCCGCTGGGTGGTGGCGTCGGCATTGGCGTCCGTGAATCCGACGGTGAGCTGAAAGAAAAGCTCAACGCAGCCATCCAATCCATGAAGGATGACGGCAGCCTGAACGAGCTGATCACCAAATGGGAAGTGTCTTCGACCTTCTAATTCTGATCCGGCGGCGTGCCCCAGTCTACGGGCGCGCCGCCCCAGCGCCTTTACCACCTGAAGAGGCCCGCCATTTTTTCGTTCTGCACTGATCCCGACACGCTGGGAACCTTCCGTTGGTTCTCGTGCTATCTGACCAATGGTGTGCATTGGTCCTTTTACCTGTCCTTCCTCAAGGTACTGGCCCTACTTGCCGTGACGGCGCCCGTAGCGCTGGGTTTCGGGTTCGTCGGAGCCATGGCTGCCCGTTCGCACGTTCTGCCGGTCAGTTGGCTGGGTAAGGGTTATATCGCCATCGTGCGCGGCGTGCCGGATATCGCCTTTTTCATGTTCTTCGTGATTGCTTTGGATCAGGCATTCGAATGGACGCGGCATCAAATTCTCTGCCCGGACTGGACGGATTCGATCCGACAGGGCAACGACTTTATCGTCTGCCAATCTGCCAAACTGCCACTGGGCACCTCGCCGGAATGGGTGCACGAAACCTATGGGTTCTTTCTGGCTGTCATCACTTTCTCTATTGTTTTCGGTGCTTTCGCCGCCAATGTTCTGTTCGGCGGCATGCGGGCCGTACCCTATACACAGCTGGAAACCGCCGAAGCCTATGGGATGTCCCGTCGCCAGACATTCTGGAAAATCCTTGTGCCTCAGATGTGGGTTTATGCCCTGCCCGGTCTCAGCAATCTCTGGATGGTTCTGATCAAGGCCACGCCGTTGCTGTTCCTTCTGGGCATCGAAGATATCGTGTACTGGGCCCGCGAACTGGGCAGCACCAAGACTCCGAAGTTTACGCAATACCCACACGGTGACTGGCGCATGTGGTATTTCCTGTTCCTGCTGGTTTTCTACCTTGGCTTCACCCGTATGTCCGAGATCGGGCTTGAACGCCTGATGCGCCGGCTCTCGCACGGACAGGCCACCGCCGCCGGAGAATTGCTGCGCAAGGAGACCACCGCATGAGCTGCTTGCAGACCATTCAGGACTACGGCCTGCGATCTCTTGGATATGGCGAGCGTCTGCTGCCAAAATCCGACTTTACCTTATGTGAGCACTTTACCCTGATTGGGTCTGGTATGATCTGGAATATCTATTTCGGAGTCATGGCGCTTGCGACCGGGTTTTTCCTTGCCACAGCACTGGCGCTTGGCAAAGCTTCACCCAGTTTCTGGCTGCGCAAACCTTCGGAATGGTTCATTTTCATCTTTCGTGGTTCGCCGCTGTTCATTCAGTTTTTCTTTGCCTATTTCTTCTTCCTGTCGCTGAAGAAATCCTATCCGATGTTCGATTCTCTGACGTCGGCCTGGATTGGGGCGCTGATCGTTCTGTTTCTGAACACTGCCGCCTATTCAGCCGAAATTTTCTTTGGCGCGCTCCGATCCATTCCCAAGGGCGATACCGAGGCTGCAGATGCTTATGGCATGTCCGGCTGGTCTCGCTTCCGGCGGATCGTCTGGCCCACCATGCTGCGGCTTGCCTGGCCCGCCTACACGAATGAGGCGATCTTTCTGTTCCATGCCACCACGCTGGTGTTCTTCTCGGCCTTCCCCGCCTGGCAGCAACGAGGCGATGCGCTGTATTACGCAAGCTATTTCGCGGACAAGACGTTCAACCCCTTTGTCGCCTATCCAATCCTTGCCTTCTATTTCATCTTACTGACGCTTGTGATCGTTGGGGGGTTCGGCCTGGTGAACAAGCATCTGAACCGTCATTTACCTGCGGAACGAAAAACAAAAATGCGCTTTCGCCTGAATCTGGCGCGCTAAGAACCTACCGGGGATGCAGCCGCTGCAATCCCCGGAAAAGACAATTTCTCAAATAATAATCGGTACCGTTTTGAGTGAAGGCAGCCCTTCGATTTGCGCGGTGGCTTAGGGGCCGAACTAGCTTGGGAATTTTCTGACAATCGGGGAGATGGTACCGCCTCCCTGGCTTGAACAGGGGACCTCTGGATCCACAATCCAGCGCTCTAACCAACTGAGCTAAGGCGGCACTTGTGAAGGGCGATGTACCGAACGCGTTCACGGAATGCAAGAGGATTAAAGCTGAATTTTCCAGCTTTGTTCGACCAGATCAACCCCGAAGGAATGGACCGGTTTGCTATCCATCAACTGCCACCCAGTGGACCCATAAAGCGCACAGGCAGCCTTGTGGCTTTCATGCGTCCACAGCCTCATTTCAGTGTAACCGGCGCCGCGAGCAAAGCCCATGCAGCTCTCCAGCATCCGCTTTCCCAGGCCCATCCCACGCGCTTCGGGCAACAGCAAGAACAAGCGCAGTTTTGCGGTCGTTTCACTCAGGGCAACGCAGAAAATACTGCCCAAAGGTTTACCGTCACATTCGACTATCCAGCCACGCTCGCGCTTGGCATCATGGTCCGAGATGAAATCGTCGAGGATTTCTTTCACCAACACGGCAAAAGAGTCGTCAAAACCCTCGTCTCGTGAATACAAAAGATCATGCACAGCCACCAACCACGGCGCGTCCAAAGCTTCAAAGGGTCTGATCTGAATAGAGTGCATCCCCTATTTGAACGCAAAGGTAACTTGATTCTCAAGCCTTTGCGCGCTAGCACGAACTCTCATCCCCGGAGGCACACATGAGCATCAATACCGAAAGTGACATTCAGGCGAATTTGCAGATCGGACCAACAGATCAGGGGATGGTGCGCCTATTCATCGAAGCAGAAAACCTAGAGATTCCAATGGATTTCGATCCGGAAGAAGCCGAAGAGATTGCCGATGAGCTCCGTGCTGCCGCGCATGCAGCACGGGCGGTCAAAAGCTGAGCTATCAGATTCTGGGATCTCTCAGGGACTGCAAGCGCCGGGCCGCGTCTGTAGCAAATTTCTGGATCATCTTCTTCCGCCGAGCCGGAGCTATCTTGTCCTCTGGCGCCATACGCACGATCTCGGCGTCATAAGCATCGGCAATGATCAACCCGGTCTCGGCAGGCAACAGCTCGGTCGGAAACTCCGTATCCACTGCCCAGAAGAATCGATCACACCACTCCAAATAACCATGCCATTTGGAATCCGACTGGAAATCAGCGCGGCTTGATTTACATTCGATCACCCAAAGCTCACCCTTAGGACCCAGCCCCATCACATCAACCCGCAGTCCGCGTATAGGCACGAATTCCTCAACGGATACAAAGCCATGCGCCGTCAGGTGACGGGCGACGCCACGTGCAAGTTTTTGTCCGGGTTGCAGGTCCAATGTCATATCCCAAATGTGAACAATTAGTGAACAAATGTAAAGTGAGCCCATACGACTTGACATAATACCATTTGGTATCGCATTAATGTGAAACCAAATGGTATCTCTTTAGGTTGCATATGGAAAACCAAACTCAAAACGCGTTCCGCGCTCTGGCTGACCCTACCCGCAGGGACATTGTGCAGATGCTGGCACTGCAGGACATGACGATTGCACAGTTGACTGATCGCTTCGACATGACCCGCGCGGCAGTCAAGAAACACCTGACCGTGCTCTCGGATGGCGGCCTGATTGCCGTCGAAGCCCGTGGCCGGGAACGCATAAACCGACTTGAACCAAAAGGCATGGCCCCTGTTCTGGATTGGCTCAGCTACTTTGATCAATTCTGGGATGAACGCCTTAACTCTCTTAAAGAAGCTGTTGAAAGGAAATCAAAATGACTGATGCCGTTCTAAGGAAGTCCATCTTCCTGAGGGCCGAGCCCGAGACTGTCTGGGCTTATCTGACCAAACCCGAGAGGCTGGCAGAATGGTTTCACAAACCTGAACGCCCCCTGGCCCAGGGACAAAAACTGGAGATGTTCGGAACGACCAGTGGCGACCTTCTGATCTGGGGAGAAGTCCGCGAAGCGCGCCCGCCGTCATATCTGGAGTATTCGTTTACGGTTAAGCCAATGGGCGACGCAGTCAGCATCGTAAAATGGACGCTGGAACCGGTTGCGGGCGGTACACGCCTTGATCTGTTGCACGAAGGTCTGCCGCAAGGTGCCGATGCCTTTGGCCTGATCCTGGCGCTGGACAATGGCTGGGACGAGCATTTCGGCAAGATGCGCGTGGCCTTGCACGAAACTGTTGACGCCTGACCCCTTGTGCGAACCCGCCGGACGCCCTACTTAGGCCCGTGGCGGGTTCTGCCCTTCTTGTGACTGGTAGCATTCTGGTGGCCTTAAGCAATTCCGAGGGGGCTGGCTCTGTTCAGGTCCTGGCCTGATTACCTGGCGCCCACCTGTACATACAGGTCCTCGGGAATCAAACCGCACGGTTGACTGGTGGTCCCGCCACACTCGATCCAAACTCCGGCAGGAAATAGCCGGATTTACGAGCTCTGGGTTCTGACCTGCGGGCCAGATCGCGCTAATCATATCTGGAGCAGACAGGCATCAAGAAATGCTTTTACGGGTTCGGGTTGCCGAATGGCGCGGGGCTGCACAATCACAACATTAAAATACCCGATATCCTGTGCCAGCGGACGCGCGACGACCGCATCGCCTTCTATCGTGCGGCTCGCCTCTGGCGGAAAACCAACCAGCGTGAACCCAAGCCCTTTGCCAACATAGGCATGCACCAACTCTCGTGATTGCGAGGTCAGCGGCACTTCTGGATCAAGCCCGGCGGCCTGCAACAGGTCAAGATAGCTTGGACCCGGACCGGAACGCGACACTGCAATGTAGGGCAAGCCTGTCAGCTGCTCAAGCTGTACGCTGTCGGCATGCGCCATAGGGTGGGAGGCCGGAAGTAAAACCAGAGGCGCCAGTTCTTTAAGTACTTCAACGTGATGGCGTTGGGGTTCAAACCCTTGATCAAACACCACAAGCGCGTCCAACTCGCCCGCATCCAGCGCAGCAACGAGGTTCGGGAAATCATCCTCAACAACCTCGATGCGGATACCGGGATGGCTTTGGCGAAAAGCCAGAACAGCTGGTAGAATGATCTTCTGCGCAATCGCATAATGTGTCCCGATCACAATAGACCCTGTTTTGCCCTCAGCCATCACAGCGGCCCGATTGCCGAGCGCGCCTGCTTGCATCAGCAACGCTTCGGAATCCGTCAAAAAGGCTGCGCCAACGCGGGTCAACCTCATCCCGCGTGCGGGAAAGCGGTCAAACAACGTCAAACCAGTGACATCTTCGAGCTTGTCGATTGCCGATGAAATAGCGGCGGCCGAAACATTCAGGTTCCTGGCTGCCTGCGCGATACCGCCACATCGCGCCGTCTCGGCAAAGAACGACAACTGGCGCAAAGTGAAACGTATCATCAATAAAATCTTCTCTTTACAAATTTTAAATCAGTTTTTTCGACCTTTAGCAATGCGCTACCCTGCGTTTGAAACTCAGGGAGAAAGCAGATGGACATCAGACCACTTACCGGCGGTGTGGGCGCAGAGATCATCGGCGCCGATATCCGAGACGGCAGCCAGTTCGACGCCATTCATACGGCCTTTGCTCAGCACTCTGTCATCGTACTCAGAGCGCAGGATGTCGGCCCGGATGAGCATCTGGCGTTTGCCCAACGCTTTGGCGCGATCAACATCAACCGCTTCTTCAGGCCGGTCGATGGGCATCCAGAAATCGCTATGGTGCTGAAGGAAAAGGATCAGAAAGAGGCCATCGGAGAGGGCTGGCATACCGATCATTCCTACGACCAAATCCCGGCGATGGGGTCTATCCTGCATGCTTTGGAAACCCCGCCCTTTGGAGGCGACACACTGTTCGTCTCGATGGGTGCAGCTTATGAGGCGCTGTCACCTACCATGCGGAGCTTTCTGGATGGGCTCTGGGCGGTTCATTCGTCTCGGCACGTTTTTGGAACAAGCTCACAGGACAGTGAAGCGGCGCAAAGTGGTCGGCTAAGCAATGCACAGGCAGCCACCCAAGACGCGCGACATCCTGTGATCATAAAACACCCCCTCAGCGGGCGGCGCGGTATTTATGTGAATCCAGTGTTCACAACCCAAATCGAAGGCCTGAGCGCCGATGAATCAGCAGCCATCCTTGCAATGCTATATGACCATTGCCAGCAACCCGAGTTCCAATGCCGCATTCGTTGGCAAACAGGCGACATGACCATCTGGGACAATCGGGCCACATGGCACAAAGCGGTCAATGACTATCATGGATTTCGACGATTGATGCACAGGGTTACCGTGGAGGGTGTCGCCTTGTCTGCCGAATGACCCGAACCCTGTCAGAGAAAAGACACAACGCAGTCAGACTAAAACTGACGCCCTGACCTACCAATTACGGCGGGCAAGCTCCGCGTCCACCTCAACCGGCGTGTCACGTGTCTTAACTCCCTGTACGTGCCTCTTGTTTGATCAGGGCAGGCTTTAGCCTGACAGAAACCGGCGTTCCACCGCGCGGACCGCCGGGTTTTTCTGCCATGCTCATAATGGCATAGGCAAACTGTACACCGGCAAAGACGATCCCGTTCATGAACCAGATCATCGCCAGAGCAACCAGGCCGATATCAGAACCAGTAATCAGATGACGCAGGTTGGCGACGTTCAGGGCCAGAAGCACCCCGACAAAAATTGCCGAGATGGCAAAGCCCCAGGCCACTTGCGTGATATACAAACGGATCAGTTTGGGCATGGCGGACCTCATTGCGCTATAACATTCAGTTTAACGCATATTTGATCCGTGTAAACGCGTCAGAACGCCTCGGGCTTGGCCTCGTGCGCCATGTGATCCAGCACTGCGTTGACAAATTTGGTCTCTTTACCTTCGGGGAAGAAGGCCCGCGCCACATCGACGAATTCAGTGATGACCACCTTGGGCGGTGTGTCGTTCTGTGTCAGCTCTGCTCCGGCGGCCCGGAAGGCCGCGCGCAGGGTCGGGTCGATCCGGGCAATCGGCCATTTGGCAACCAAAGCGCGATCGGTCATCTGATCGATCGGCGCCTGATAATTGACCGCATCTTCTACCAGCTTGCGGAACAGGCGAATATCGCCGTCCAGCATTTCCTCGCCCTCATAGACGGCGCCAAAGCGGTGATCCAGAAACTCGGTCACAACCTGATCGGTTGTCTGACCCGATTGCTCCATCTGGAACAGCGCCTGCACGGCATAGAGCCGAGCGGCGGATTTCATCAGGCGTTTCTGGTTGGCCGGTTTTGGCGCGTCTGTCTTGGTCATGCTGTTGTGGGTCCGTTGCTGTCGCCCGCCACAAGGATGGACTCGGACGGCGGCTTGAACCCGACGCCCTTTTTGGAAGAGCCCCACTTACGGCTGAGCGCGATCAGATGCAAGGCCGCAGCGGCAGCCCCGCCCCCTTTATTCATTTTTTCCGGATTGGCGCGCACTTCGGCCTGATCGTCATTCTCGACTGTCAGGATACCGTTGCCGATGCACAGCCCCTGCAGACCCATCAGTTGGATGGCACGGCTGGAGTCGTTGCAGACGGTTTCGTAATGCGTGGTCTCTCCGCGAATGACACAGCCCAGCGCGACATAGCCGTCAAAATTGCACTGACGGTCCGCCATGGCGATAGCCGTCGGGATTTCCAAGGCGCCGGGCACTTCGACCACATCACAGGTGCCGCCTGCCCCTTCGATCTCGGCCTTTGCGCCAGCCACCAGATTGTCAGCGATGGCGCGATAGAACGGGGCCACAACGATCAACAGCTTGACGGGTTTGTCGAATCTCGGTGTCGGCAATACGCCGTGTTTGTCTTGTTCAGCCACAATCAGTCCTCCCTGAGGATTGAACGGGTCCCGACAATGGACAGGCCAAAAGCGTCGAGCCCGAGATAAACGGTTTCCGGCGAGTCGGTCAGCAGCACAAGTTCCTGGATCCCCATCTTGGACAGGATCTGCGCCCCCAGACCGGTTTGTTTGATGGTGCGTGGGCCCTCATCTTCAGCCGCATAGAGCGAGTTGCGCGGTTGGCGGAACAGACAGACCACGCCGCGCCCTTCATCCGCAATCTTTTCCATCGCGCGCGGCAGCTCACGTGAGGATTTCGGGCCAAGACCCAGAATGTCGGGCGCCTCGTGCAGCGCATGGGTCCGGGTCAAAACCGGCTCGGGCGTGGTGATGTCACCCTTGACCATCACGACATGTTCGATGCCATGAGTCTGATCGGTGAAAATCCGCATTTCCCAATCGCCGCCATATTCGGATGTGACGGTTTCCCGAGATGTCTCAACCACCAGATTGTCATTGCGCGACCGATAGGCGATCAAGTCGCTGATCGTGCCGATCTTCAACCCGTGTTCCTTGGCGAATTCGACCAGGTCAGGCAGCCGCGCCATGGTTCCGTCAGGGTTCATGATCTCGCAGATCACGCCCGAAGGGTTCAGCCCGGCCAGGCGTGAGATATCAACGGCGGCCTCGGTATGGCCCGCGCGCACCAGCACCCCGCCCCGCTTGGCCCGCAAGGGGAAGACGTGACCCGGCGTGGCGATATGGGCCATCGTGTTTTGCTCGTTGATCGCAGTCGCCACAGTCAGCGCCCGGTCACCAGCGGAAATGCCAGTCGACACTCCCTCGCGCGCTTCAATCGACACGGTGAACGCGGTCTCATGACGTGACGAGTTGTTCACCGCCATCATAGGCAGACCCAACGTGTCAATCCGTTCCGCCGTCATTGGCAGGCAGATCAGGCCGCGACCATGGGTGGCCATGAAATTAATTGCCTCAGCATCAGCGAACTCGGCGGCAATCACCAGATCGCCCTCATTCTCGCGATCTTCGTGATCAACCAGGATATACATCCGGCCTTTGCGCGCCTCGTCGATGATCTCTTTGATCGGGCTGATTGCCGCGCGCAGCTGGGCCTCGACCGGTCCGGGAGTTTCAAAGCTCATGGGGCAGCCTTTCACATGCCAAGTTTGACCGGGTGGATAGACCACCGCGCGGTCAAAGACCAGACCGCATGCGGCACCGTTCCGGTCAGACGCGACGTTGAGTTGTGGACTAGGACATTTCAGCGAGGCGCGCGACATAGCGAGCCAGCGTGTCGATCTCAAGATTGACCCGGTCGCCGATGCCGACATCCCCCCAGGTCGTCACCTCTTTGGTGTGCGGAATGAAGTTGATACCAAAATCGCACCCGTCCACATCGTTTACGGTCAAAGAAGTACCGTTCAGCGCAACTGATCCCTTGGGCGCAATGAAGCGGGCCAGATCTTTGGGTGCGCGCAAGGTTACCCGCGTGCTGTCGCCCTCGTCCAGAACGGCGACCACTTCTGCGACGCCATCAACATGACCAGACACGATATGACCGCCCAACTCATCTCCGACCTTCAGCGCGCGTTCCAGATTGACACGTTTGCCGACGGTCCAGCGATCCAGATTGGTTTTCGAAACGGTTTCCGCGCTGATTTGCACATCATACCAGTCTTCGCCCAATGCGATGACTGTCAGGCAAACGCCGTCGCTGGCAATGGATGCACCAATATCAATCCCCGGGGTATTGTAGGCGGTTTTGATCCGCGCCCGCAGATCGCCTTGCTGCTCCAGTTCGGTGATGGTGCCGATATCTGTGACGATCCCCGTAAACATTGCGTTAACCCTCTGTTTCTAACCTGATGCCAGCGCTCACCGTCGAGGTAAGCGTAAGCGCGCCTACGGGCAAGCCCCAGGTTGCCGCAAATACGACAAACAGGCATAATTCCTCATCTAACGACAAGAGCAGCAGAAATGTCACCACTCAACGGCGCTGCGCAAAAACGCGTATTTCTTTTCCTGCAAGGACCGCACGGGCCGTTTTTTGGCGCGCTTGGTAAGATCCTGCGCGCAGCGGGTTCCGAGGTGTGGCGCGTGGGTTTCAACGCCGGGGATCAGGCTTTCTGGTCTGATAAGGCCAGCTTTATTCCCTATGCTGGCAAACCCGAGAACTGGCCGGTAAAATTTGTTGACCTGGTTGTCGGCCGCGAGGTGACAGACATAGTCCTGTATGGCGATACGCGTCCAATCCACGCCCAAGCCATCCGCATCGCCCGCGCCCACGGGATCACTGTTCATGTTTTCGAAGAAGGGTATCTGAGGCCCTGGTGGGTCACCTACGAACGCACAGGTACGAATGGCAATTCGCATCTGATGAATCTGGAAGTTACCCAGATGCAGCGAGCGCTGGAGCGTACTGATGCGCCGATGCCGCCCCCTCCGACGCATTGGGGTGATATGCGACAGCATATTTTCTATGGCGCGCTGTATCATTGGTTTGTTCTGTTCCTGAACGGCAAGTATCGCAATTTTCGAACCCACCGTGACCTACCGGTTTCGAAAGAGTTCAGGCTTTATTTCAAACGGCTGGCAATGATGCCGTTCCACAGAATCCGGCGGCGTATGGCGACGGAGCGAGTCCGGCGGGGCGGGTTTCCCTATCACTTGGCATTGCTGCAACTGGGACATGACAGTTCGGTTCAGTCACACTCGGACTTTGACTGCATGTCCGAGTTTCTTGAGCAGGTACTGCACGGTTTTGCAAATGGCGCACCAACGCACCATCATCTGGTCATCAAAGAACACCCGCTGGAAAATCATCGGGAACCATTGCGCCAGGTGGCACGAAAACTGGCCAAAACACTGGGTATCGCTGATCGGGTCCATTATGTACCCGGGGGCAAACTGGCCACATTGCTCAACGAAGCGAGCTCGGCCGTGACGATCAATTCAACTGCGGGTCAGCAGGTATTGTGGCGCGGCATTCCTCTGCGCGCCTTTGGCAAATCGGTCTATGACAAGCCCGAATTTGTTTCCAGCCAACCGATCACTGATTTCTTTTCCAATCCAGATATCCCCGATACCGAAGCCTATCAAAGCTATAGGCGTTTTCTGCTTGAAACCAGTCAGGTCCCCGGCGGGTTTTATTCACGCCGTGGGCGGCGACAGTTGCTTAGGCGCGCCGTGGATATGATGCTAAGGGCGAAAGATCCCTACCAATCCGTGCTGACCGACAAAGAGGCGCGGACGCCACAGTTGAGGATCGTTGAGTAAATCACCCCTCTTGATGCTGGCGATTGCAGTTGGAAACAAGTACGCTGCTGGAAACAAAAGACCAAAACCAAGACGTTCGAGGATATTCGGCAGTGCAGCGCTTTCCAATCCGATGGGGACGGGGTGTAACCCTTGTGGCCGCTCTTGGCCTGCTGGCCGCGTGCCAACTACCTAAAACTGGCCCAAACAAATCCGAAATCCTTGCCGGTTCGACCACGAAAGGTGGAAACGCCTATGTTGTTGAGGTTGACGACCGGGTGGCGCAGGTCACGTCCGCAGTGCCTCAATACGGGTTCTCGCAAACCTTCCGTAGCGCTCAGAACCTGACCGCCGACACGGTTCGTCCGGGTGATGTACTGGGCCTGACAATCTGGGAAAACGTGGATGACGGGCTGTTATCCGGAGAGACCGGTGCCTCAACATCCCTGGAAGAGGTACAGGTCGACAGCGAGGGCTTCATCTTTGTTCCCTATGCCGGGCGCCTGCGCGCAGCCGGAAACACGCCGGAACAGCTTCGCATGTTGATCACGGAAAAGCTCCAGGACCAGACCCCTGATCCTCAGGTCGAAGTGCGCCGTATCGCCGGGGACGGATCAACCGTCTCACTATCGGGCACCCTGTCCGCACCCGGGATCTATCCGATCGAACGACCAACCCGCACACTGGCCGGAATGCTGACACGGGCTGGCGGCGTGATCGAAGGGTCCGATATCGCCCTGGTGACACTGATCCGAGGCAATCAAAAAGGGACGGTCTGGTACAATGACTTGTTCCGCAACCCGGAATTTGACGTTGCCCTGCGGGGTGGCGACCGCATTCTAGTCGAAGCCGACAACCGGTCCTATGTCGCCTTGGGGGCGACGGGCGGTCAGTCGCGCGTGGCATTCGACAGTCAGGATCTGTCCGCGCTGGAAGCGCTGGCACAGGTTGGTGGCTTACAGCCCCTGTCTTCGGACCCGACCGGTATTTTCGTTCTACGAAAGGAACGGCAGGACATTGTCCGGTCAGTCATGGGAAAACCGGACCTGCAGGGAGAGCAGCGCATGATCTACGTGCTGAACCTGACAGCTCCCAATGGCCTTTTCATCGCCCGTGACTTTGTCATCCGCGATGATGACACAATTTACGTCACCGAAGCACCTTACGCGCAATGGAGCAAATCCATCTCGTTGATCGCCGGTGGCCTGACCCCGCTTGCCAATGTCACGACTCTGACAGGCGGATGATGCCCTCCGTTCCACAAGGAACGTATGCCAAGGCCGAACGCAGTCGTCTTTTGGTCTATAATGGCGGATTTCTGACAGCCGCGCGCGTGCGGAGAATTCTGTCACTGACCGGATATGATATCGGCATCGGCACGCCCAAAGGGTCGGATCTGGTGGGTATCTGGGGCAATAGCCCGACGGCACATCGTGGACTGCGAATAGCGACCAAATACAATGCTCCGATCTTGCGCGTAGAGGATGCATTCCTGCGATCTCTGCACTCAGGACGCAGTGGCGAGGCTCCGCTGGGTCTGCTGCTTGATCGCAGCGGTGTGCATTTTGATCCAACACAGCCTTCGGATCTGGAAACACTTCTTGCGACCGACCCGTTGGATAATACGGCCCTGCTGAACCGGGCACGTGGCGGGATGGCGCGGCTGCGCGAACTGCATCTGAGTAAGTATTCCGCCTATGATCCCGCGACCCCTGCGCCGGATCCAGGGTATGTCCTGGTTGTCGATCAAGCACGCGACGATGCTTCTGTAAGGGCAAGCGGCGGCGATGAGGCCCGGTTCCGCGAGATGCTGGTTATGGCGCAAGAGGAGAACCCCGGCGCGACCGTTCTGATCAAAACCCACCCCGACACGATCGCAGGGCACCGGCCCGGATATTACTCTGCCGATGATCTGACCGACCGCGTATCCTTTCAGCACAGCGCCATCAGCCCCTGGACCTTGTTAGAGGGCGCTGTGGGCGTCTACACCCTGTCCTCGCAACTTGGGTTCGAGGCCATATTGGCCGGTCACAAACCCCGCGTCTTCGGCCAACCGTTTTACGCCGGTTGGGGTCTTACCCAAGACGAAGCCCATTTCCCAAGACGCCAACGAAACCTAACGCGCGCGCAACTCTTCGCCGCCACCATGGTTCTTTATCCCAAGTGGTACGATCCCTATCGGGATCAGCTGTGCGAATTCGAATCCGTGCTGGACACGCTTGAAGGTCTGACCCGCGCCTGGCGACAAGATCACAAGGGCTGGACGGCATCCGGGATGCGGCTTTGGAAACGCAGGCACCTGCAGCACATGTTTGGGCGCGAGAAAAAGGTAAAATTCACGCCTGACGTTCCCGAAAACCCAGATCGTCCCCACATGGTTTGGGCGCGGCACGGCCGTGATATGGAAAACGTCACACGGGTCGAGGATGGCTTCGTTCGGTCCCGTGGGTTGGGGGCCAGCCTTGTGCCGCCTCTGTCGCTGTCGCTAGATGACCTTGGGATCTATTACGACCCGACCAAACCCAGCAGGTTGGAAGAGATGATCGCCAAGCGGGAGACCCTGCGACCGGATCAGGAATTGCGGGCCGAGCGGTTGGTGACACAGATTATCGCCGGAGCGGTCAGCAAATATAACACCGGCGGCCCGGTTCCGGACTTGCCAAAAGGTCACCGCATTCTGGTGCCCGGACAGGTCGAGGACGATGCCTCGATCCTGTTTGGAACCAGCACCGTTCGCACCAATACCGAACTTCTACGCACCGCCCGCGAGATGAACCCGACCGCCGTTCTGATCTATAAACCGCATCCCGATGTCGAAGCTGGCCTGCGTGAAGGTGAGGCCGAGGCTGAGGGGCTAGCAGACCTGATCGTCACGAACACCGATCCCGCTGCATTGTTGGGTGAGGTTCAGGAGGTCTGGACCATGACCTCTCTGCTAGGGTTCGAGGCGCTGATGCGCGGATTGCCGGTCACAACGCTCGGTGCACCCTTTTATGCTGGTTGGGGTTTGACGCAGGATTTGGGGTCCGTCCCCGCCCGTCGTGGTGCACGGCCCTCCCTGCTGGGATTGATCCATGCCGCACTGATCGATTACCCGAGGTATCTGGACCCTGTCACCGACATGCCCTGCCCTCCGGAAGTGGTATTGGAAAGGCTGACAGACGGCTACCAGAGCCGATCGGGTCATGGCCTTAGACTGCTCTCGAAACTACAGGGCGTTTTCGCAACACAGGCGCATCTCTGGCGCCGTTAGCGCAATGCCCGCGCCCAGCGATGCATCACGTCCTGACCGATGATGCGGGTCTCCAGCAGTTCAAACCGTGGGGCCTCATCCAGACGATCCATACCAAGCGCCCCGATGGCAGGCAAACCTTCGGCACCAATCGCAAGCCCGGCACTGAAGCCGATCAACTCATCAACCAGTTCGTCCACCAAAAGCGACGCGGCCAGGGACGATCC
Source organism: Ruegeria sp. CDSC081 (assembly GCF_059610485.1). NCBI lineage: Bacteria > Pseudomonadati > Pseudomonadota > Alphaproteobacteria > Rhodobacterales > Roseobacteraceae > Ruegeria > Ruegeria sp. CDSC081. The sequence continues at coordinate 577,310 of NZ_JBXWNS010000001.1, forward strand.
GCCCTCGCAAAAGACGCGGGTCAAACCCTCCTGCCCCAACTGCAGCAACAGGTCAGCGGCATCAATGTGATGATCGCGTAACGCGCAGGGGATAAGCCTTGCGCCCAGTCCTTCCCACGCTTTTGCACGTTCGGCATCCGGTGAAGGACCATGGCACAACCACACCGGAATTTTCGAGGCGGTGCGTGCCAGTTGACCCATCAACGGGATATCCAGATGGCGCGAAACGACGACGCGCACAGGCTGACGTTCAATCCCAAGATCCCGAACTGTCAGAGAGGGGTCGTCTACACGCGCTGTACCCGCCCCAACCATGACGGCATCATGCGTTGCCCGCATGGCATGAACAGCCCGCCGCGAGGTCTGACCCGTAATCCACTGACTATTGCCGCTTTCGGTCGCAATGCGCCCGTCAAAACTGCTGGCCAGTTTAAGCGTGACAAATGGCCGGCCCTGTTCGGTTTTTAAGAAGAAACCGGCGTGGTCGCGGGCCGCCTGATCGGCAAGGATACCGGTTGTCACGTCAATCCCAGCGTCGCGCAGCATGGCAAAGCCCTGCCCGGCAACACGCGGATCACTGTCTTCGATGGCTGAAACAACACGCGCCACACCGGCCTCAATCAAGGCCTGAGCGCAAGGCGGGGTCTGTCCGTGATGGGCGCAGGGTTCAAGCGAGACATAAGCAGTCGCGCCACGCGCCTGCGATCCTGCCTGTCTTAACGCTTCGGTTTCTGCATGTGGCCGACCACCAGGTTGCGTCCAACCACGCCCAACAATCCGCCCGTCCTGTACGAGTACGCAGCCAACGGATGGGTTGGGCCAGCACGTCCCCTGTCCGCGCCGCCCCAAGGCAAGGGCCAGCGCCATATATCGCTTATCTGTTTCGCTCACTCGTCCGTCGAAGGCTGCGGCGGGCGCAGTTCGTGGACAAACTCCTCGAAATCATCGGCCGCCTGGAAATTCTTATACACGCTTGCAAACCGAACATAGGCAACGGTGTCGATCCGCGCCAGAGCTTCCATAACAATTTCACCGATCTTGCTGGACGGAATGTCGGTATCGCCCATGCTTTCCAGCCGCCGCACAATACCCGAGATCATCTGATCAATGCGTTCCGGATCAATCGGGCGTTTCTGCATCGAGATCCGGATCGAACGTTCCAGCTTGTCTCGATCGAAATCTTCGCGCTTTCCATTGGTTTTGATCACAACCAGATCGCGCAACTGAACGCGTTCATAGGTGGTGAACCGGCCGCCGCAGGCCGGGCAGAAACGGCGCCTGCGGATCGCGACATGATCCTCTGCCGGGCGTGAATCTTTGACCTGAGTGTCGATATTTCCGCAAAACGGGCAGCGCATCCGCCGTCTCCTCGTCTCTTGTTCCGCCTCTTTTAGTAAGCGCTGTGGCCCACTTATCCACAACTATAGGGCAGCCTCTAGGATTTGGGTAGTCGGAAATTTTCACCGCTAAATAAAGGGGTCACGCGAAATGCGCAGCGACGCGTCGGTTGTGTGATTGGGTCCGGTGTTCAAACAGATAAACACCCTGCCATGTCCCCAGCATGGGCACCCCTGCGGCGACAGGAATGCCCAAGGACACAGGCAGCAACGCAGCTTTGATATGTGCTGGCATATCGTCTGGCCCCTCATAGGTGTGCCTTAAATACGTCATCGACGGATCATCCGCCGGTGGCGCTAGACGTTCGAAAAAGGCCTGCAAATCCGTCCGCACCTCGGGGTTCGCATTTTCCTGAATGGCCAGAGAACACGAGGTATGGCGCACAAACAGGGTCAACAATCCGTCGCGACCGCTTGGAGCAAGCCAGTCTCGTATACCCGAGGTGAACTCATACAGCCCCGGCCCCTGCGTTGAAATGATAAACTCGGTCTGCAAAACGCGGGTCTTACATTCTTCAGTCAAAAATTGGCTGCCGGAAACACAGGCCATTCGCGTTCTGGACGGACCTGCTCTGCCCCGGCTGGAAACCAATGGAAACAAAGCTTGTGCTCTGCTCGACATTTGCTGGAGGGGTCAACGAGAATTGGACCGCCGTGCGGCGACCGGTGGCTTCGCTTGGGCCATATCCACGCACAACATAGATATTCTGCTGCCACCCTGCCCCCAAGCTGCGACGAGCAAAATCTGCAGCAGCGCACCAATAGCCATCCACATCCCTGCGCGCACGCGGGATCACCTCAAACACTTTGTCGTTTACTGCAACAGTCTGAAAACCGTTTGGTGCTGCTGTCACCGCCCCCGGTTCAAACAACGTGGCAGCCGCCAGAACCGCAGATGTGATCACTTTTTTCATAATGCTACTCTCTCATGTTTCTTGGTAAATATTAAAGTAGATTGCAGGCGGCCATGGCAAAGCCACCTCACGTTCATTTCAGGCATTGTTCCTATTTACGTGAACCGGCATCAGCCAGCCCCGATATCGGATCAGTTGACCCAACATCGGCATTTCTGCCGAAACATCGAACCGAAACCGGCCTTGATCATCCTGCCATTCCACCGTCGCCGAACGCGGTAAAAGAAAGTTTGGGCATGGCACCCCCAATAGAGTGAGGCGCAGGATGTTCAAATGCAGCTTTTGACCTCGAACCTGTGGGCGCATCCAGATGGTCAGCCCTCCGATCCTCTCTTTCACGCACCGCCTGTCTGCGTCGTAGACCAGATGAGACAGCGTCTCATGCCCGCCAAAATCCCTGAACCATTCCCATTCCTGGCCATTGAGTTTGGTTCGAATGCGGACCGTCTGAGTATCTGCAGCGGGGGGAAACCCACCCAACCACAATGACAAAGAGGTCAACCACCCGGTTCCTCTTTGGATGCTGCATAGTCCTGTAAACTCTGCCGTTTCACTGTGGAATTTTCGGACCGCATCCGGCACCTCAGAATTGGCTGGAAGGGCCTGCAGAAATGGGTCCGGCCTCACGCATACCCTCCGGGGAAGAACCGCGCTTTCATGGATGAATCCGGAACCAGGCACGTTTCGAACCGTCCAAAGAATGCAAATCGGTGGCGCGCGATGAAATGATAAAGCGGATCCTTCAAAAACCGCGGAAGAAATCGACAGGCCGACAGAACAGGCCACAAAGCGGGTAAGCTGCGCATTGCAGCAGCAAAAGCATCCAAGCGCTGATGCACAACACCGTCAACGATCACAAGATTGGTTTCAAACTCGTCGTTGGGCAGGCCGAGTTGCCGGTAAAGGCTTTGTCCTATGGGGGACTGGGCAATTACAAACTTGAACCGCTTCTTTGTGTCAGCCCACAGCATGAACCTGAAAAACCGAGAACACAGCACGCATTCTCCATCAAAAACGATGAGGTTCTGCTCGGTTCCCACATCTGAGATCGCCCGGTCTTGCATTGGATACCAGATCAATTTCGCCACAACCGGACCGTGCCATTGAAGGGTAAAATTCGCAATGCGACACGTAGGTTTTCAGATGAAACGTGCCGGGGAGCCACCGATCGCTAGTCTGAGACGACCGGAGCTCTACCCTCATCCCCATAAGGTGCTGACCCGACAACACGAGGTAACTATGCCTTTGCGTTGCTATATCCTTGCTGAAAAGTGCCAGAAACATGTGAAAACCTGCCAGATGGGTTTGCCTGCACTCCTGCAAACTGGGTTCAAATTTTTCGCGAAAGCATTAAGAATTGGATATGGAACTTGATATTGCCAGAATTCAACACTTGACCCGAACGGTAGATGAGCGTTCGGGCGGCCCAGAGTTGGCAGACCAGCTTTTGGAACGCAGCGGTCTAAGCCGAGCGGCAATCGCTCCCCCCACTACAGTCTACAGTGCGCAAACTGAGGCGATGTTCATCAGATATGCCTGCGACGCTATGCGCGACATAACTTTTGCCGCCTATGCGGGTTCAAAAGTCAGTTCGGCCTCTAGCATTACAGCCTATATCAGCAAGTACTCTCGTGACCTCCGACAGGTGTTTGAAAACACAACCCGCTTCTCTCGCATCATAGATCCCACAATCACCTTCAGTCTGCGCCATGCCGGGAATTTTGTGTCCTTCGAGGCGGATTGGGAAGACGCAAGTTTTGCCCGGTATCACAGACGCACAGAGTTTTTGATGTTTGGGACACTGGCGCGAATGCGGAACCTGACGCAGTCAGACTTCCACCCCATAGCAATTCGCTTTCAACACGAGGTTGGAGAGAAAAGAAACCTATTTCAAAAGCTTGCAGGATTTTCGGTAGAGTTTGGAGCAGAAAACCTAGAGATTGTTCTGTCGCCTTCATCTCTGGATCTTCCCGTGCCCACATATGACCCGATGCTTCGAGAGCATCTGATTGAGTACGGGGAACGCGTCCTGGCAGATCGGGCCTCGCCTAAGCAAAAATTGCGGGCGCAGGTCGAGGGTCTGATTACACGTTCGATGCCGGGGAATTTTCCGCAAGCCGATGACATAGCAGCCAATCTCGGCATGAGCCCGCGAACATTTGCGCGTCGGCTAAAAGATGAAGGGTCAAGCTATCGAGAGATCGCAGACGATCTGCGCTGTGATCTGGCCCAAACTTTCATCACCAACGGTATGCAGCTATCTGAAATTGCATTCTCACTTGGCTACGCAGACCAACCCGCCTTTTCCACCGCTTTCAAACGGTGGACGGGTCGCGCGCCCAGCGCTTTCCGCAGCCGCCTGGACCCGTGATCGTAACTTTGAGGTAGCCGGGGGTCGTCAGCCTTGCAGCCTCGCCCCGGCCCGTCCCATGAGTGGACATTGCGGATATAGGAAGACGCGCAGCGGGCTTCTTGTGAGTTCTCGCCAAATTGATGTTTCTACAAGCCACCGTGAACAGTGGTTTCAAACGAAAAAGGCGCCTCGGTCGAGGCGCCTTTCTGGGTTACTGATCCAGGAACGACCGCAACTTTCGCGACCTGCTGGGGTGTTTCAGTTTTCGCAGCGCCTTCGCCTCGATCTGACGGATACGTTCGCGGGTCACGCTGAACTGTTGGCCGACCTCTTCCAGAGTGTGGTCGGTGTTCATACCGATGCCAAACCGCATCCGCAGAACCCGTTCTTCCCGCGGGGTAAGTGAGGCCAGAACACGCGTGGTCGTTTCCTTGAGGTTTTCCTGAATAGCACTGTCCAACGGCAGCACAGCATTCTTGTCCTCGATGAAATCGCCAAGCTGGCTGTCTTCTTCGTCGCCAATCGGCGTTTCCAGGCTGATCGGTTCCTTGGCGATCTTCATCACCTTGCGGACCTTCTCCAGCGGCATCTGCAGCTTTTCGGCCAGTTCTTCCGGCGTCGGCTCGCGGCCGATTTCATGCAGCATCTGACGTCCGGTCCGAACCAACTTGTTGATCGTCTCGATCATATGGACCGGGATACGGATCGTGCGTGCCTGATCCGCGATGGACCGGGTGATCGCCTGACGGATCCACCAGGTGGCGTAGGTCGAGAACTTATACCCGCGGCGGTATTCGAACTTGTCTACGGCCTTCATCAGGCCAATGTTACCTTCCTGAATAAGATCAAGGAATTGCAGACCACGGTTCGTGTATTTTTTGGCGATCGAGATCACCAGGCGCAGGTTGGCTTCGACCATTTCTTTCTTGGCCTGGCGCGCCTCTTTCTCGCCTTTCTGGACCTGCTGTACGATGCGGCGGAATTCGCTGATGTCCAGGCCAACATATTGCCCGACCTGAGCCATATCGTTGCGCAGTTCCTCGACCTTGGAGGTCGAGCGTTCGATGAACATCTGCCAGCCCCGGCCCGGCTTTTCAGCCATCTCAGCCAGCCAGTTCGGGTCCAGTTCACGCCCACGATAGGCGTCAACAAATTCGCGACGGTTGATGCGGGCCTGATCCGCCAGCTTCACCATCGAGCTGTCCAGCGACATGATCCGACGATTGATGCCATATAGCTGGTCGATCAAAGCATCGATCCGGTTGTTGTGCAGATGAAGGCCGTTCACCAGCTCGACAATCTCGGCGCGCAGCTTCTGATAGGTCGCTTCGTCCGTGTCGCTGAATGTGCCGTCTTCGTTCAGGGTTGCCGAAATCCGGCTGTCCTGCATTTCGCTCAGCATCGCAAAATCAGTCGAAATACGCTCGAGCGTCGTCAGAACCTGATCTTTCAGAGCAGCTTCCATAGCAGCCAGCGACATGTTCGCCTGCTCGTCTTCGTCATCGTCATCATCGGTCGCAATCGGGTTGCCATCTGCATCCAGCTCGGGGCCTTCTTCCTTGGCGGGCTTTGCGGCCTGCACGGTCGAAGTGTCGACGACCGGCTCTTCGACATCGCCGTCTTCGTCCATCTGATTGCCGAAAGTGGCCTCCAGATCAATGACGTCGCGCAGCAGAATGTCTTCGGACAGCAATTCATCATGCCAGATCGTAATCGCCTGGAAGGTCAGCGGGCTTTCACAAAGCCCCAGGATCATCGTATTACGACCAGCCTCGATCCGCTTGGCGATAGCGATCTCGCCCTCACGGCTGAGCAGTTCGACCGAACCCATTTCGCGCAGATACATGCGCACCGGGTCATCGGTACGATCAAGCTTTTCTGCGGCGGCACCGGCCAGCGTGACCTCACGGTTGCTTTCCGTTGTGATCAGGTCGGTCGAGCCTTTATTCTCTTCCTCTTCCGCCTCTTCATCTTCGATGATGTTGATCCCCATCTCGGACAGCATCGACATAACGTCTTCGATCTGTTCCGAGCTGACCTGATCAGGCGGCAGGACCTGATTGAGCTGGTCGTAGGTGATGTAGCCTTTCTCACGAGCCTCGGCGATCATCTTCTTGACCTGAGTCTGGCTCATGTCCAGCGAGATTTCCTGTTCCTGCTCGTCGGATTTGCTGTCTTCGTTTGTATCCTTGGCGGCCATTCAATGCTCCTGCAGGGATGGGTGATTCGATTGAACCGAATCATTAGCGCGTTGAAGTGATTCGGCCACCCGTTTACCTGTTTTTCTTTTCCAGTGCCTTACGAAAACACCACATTACCGGCGTTTTCGCTCGAAATTGATACCTGACATGATTGCCTTAAACGCATCCTTCTCGTCGCGGTTGATTCGCGCACCATTGTCAGCGATGTCGAAAACGGCCCTGTCTTCATTCTGGCTTCGGCTTGTTCTGTTGCGCTCTTCGGCAGCTTGCGCCAAGCGATAGGTCAACGCTTCATCGTCCAGATCAGACAGCTCCTCTGCGGCTTCGGCAATCTCTGCGTCCAGACCCCTGAGAGCTTTGATTTTGGCGAGTTCCTCAGCCAATGTCATTTCGGCCTTTTCAACGTCGCCCGGTTTATTCACGCAGGGGATCACTGCGACATGGCGAAGGGTCAGCAGGTTTTCAAGGGCGTGATGTCCCAAAGTTTCCGCAATATGTTGTTTGAGGTTCTCAGGATCATCTATCGCGTGCCGCAGAATGGCATCGCGCAGGCCCGCGTGATCTTGGTCACGGCACTCCATTTCTTCCAGTTGGTGCTCAAACTGCACCACGACTTGGGGGTTCAATGCGGCGATGGCCAAAATGGCGGCTTCGCGCATCTGGATATCGGCATTGTCGGACGATGCCAGGAACGACGCCCGCGCACCCGGTGTGGCCGGTTGTGGCTGAGGTTTCCATTTCCCGCGCGGTTGCCAGGGGCGGTTTTGCTTCTGCCTTTGTGGGCGGAACAGTTTCCAACACAGATCCTTGATTTCTCGCTCGTAATGAGAGCGAATTGAACCATCTCGGATCAGCAGTGTCTTTTCTTGGAGTGTGCGTTCCAACGTAGCCTTGCGTTCAGGGCTGTCGAACACCTTGCCTTCGGTTTCGCGCTGCCACAGCAGCCTGACCATTGGCATGGCCTCTTCCAACACCGTCTGCACTGCCGTTGGACCTTCGGCCCGCAACAGATCATCGGGATCTTTGCCCTCGGGCATCAGCGCAAAGCGCAAGGACTTTCCTGCCTCAAGCAGCGGCAGGGCCAGATCGACCGCCCGCATCGCAGCACGCAAACCCGCCGTGTCGCCATCCAGCGCAATGATCGGCTCGTCCGAGATACGCCACAGCAGTTGCAACTGATGCTCGGTGATTGCGGTGCCCAATGGGGCCACCGATGCGCCAAAACCGGCCTCGGCAAGCGCGATCACATCCATATATCCTTCGGCCACGATCAATGGCTGCCCTTTGCCGGCAGCCTGCCGCGCGGGGCCTTGGTTATAGAGGCTGCGCCCCTTGTCGAACAGTTCGGTTTCGGGCGAGTTCAGATATTTCGCATTGTCATTGGGGTCCATCGCCCGGCCACCGAACGCAATGCAACGCCCGCGCGGATCCCGGATCGGATACATGATCCGGTTCCGAAACGTGTCATAGGGCTTTTTACCTTTGTTCGAGGGTTTGGCCAGACCCGCACCAAGGATCAGATCTTCGGCCACGTTCTTGCCGCGTAGGTGATCCCAAAGCGCCTGCCAACCGTCGGGAGCAAAGCCGATTTCCCACCGATCCAGCGCCTGCTCTTTCAAGCCGCGCCGCGCCAGATAATCGCGCGCCTCCCCACCTGCCCCTGTTTTCAGTTGCAACCGAAAGAACTGCACTGCTTGTTCCATCACCTCGGCCAGTTGCGTGCGACGATCCTGTTTCTCTTGCGCCTTAGGGTCACGTTCTGGCATCGGCATTCCGGCTTCACGCGCGAGAATTTCGACCGCTTCGATGAACGAGACATTCTCGGTCTCTTTCACGAAGCTGATCGCATCCCCTTTGGCATGGCAGCCAAAGCAGTAATAGAATCCCTTTTGGTCATCGACGTGGAACGATGCTGTCTTCTCGTGATGGAACGGGCACGGAGCCCACATGTCGCCCTTGCCCTGATTGGACTTGCGCGCGTCCCATATGACTTTGCGCCCGACGACCTGAGACAAGCTCAGCCGGGTGCGCAACTCATCCAGAAAACCGGGTGGTAATGACATGGGTTAAACCTGACAGAAACGGCAACGCGCGCCAAGGGGAAGGCGCGCGTTTGTCCGCAAAGAAATCGCAAGGTTTTGGATTACTGCTGCAGGCACAGCTCCATCCACGTGGCGCCGAGATCCTTTTTGCGCACATCGCGCATCTTCTGCTCATAGACCCAAGGGGTGATCAGCGGGATCGCGGCATTATAGTTCGCGGGCCAGGTCGGACCTGTATCGGCCACGGCTTGCGGCACGTCGCGCTCCTTCACGCGGTCAAGTCGCGCCTGCTGGATCGCCGCCACGACATCCGCCTGATGCTGGCAGCTTTGTTCTTTTGTTTCCTGAGCAGCCAGAGGTGTGGCCAGTAAAATAGCCGCAACGGCAATACGCAACATGGTGGTCTCCGGGATTCGTTCTCGTCGCTGAAGTCTACTGCCGGGCGCGGATGCGCGCCATCGTCGAATTGCATCTTGCGCAGCCCTGTTGCGCCTTGGTCCTGCGGGCGATGGATCAGATGCCAGCCGCCCGCAGAGTGTATTGTCAAAGCCCCTTAGCGCGGTAGCTTTTCGAGACACGGTCAATGGCCACGATGTAGGCAGCGGTCCTCAGATCCTCGACATCGTCGCGACTGTGCCAGACTTCACGCATCGACTGGTAAGCAATCCGCATAGTGTCATCGAGCCCAGAACGAACAAGCTCAAGCTCATCCGCACCTTTCAGGTATTTCGCCTTGAAGTTCGGAGACATGGACCAGGCATCGCCCAGATAGCGGTCCAGCCGTTCCAGTTCACTGACGATCAGCTCGTGCCGCGACTCTTCCTGGCGACGCTGCATGCGGCCAAACCGGATATGGCTGAGGTTCTTAACCCACTCGAAATACGAAACGGTCACACCGCCAGCATTTGCGTACATATCAGGAATGATCACGACGCCCCTATCGCGCAGAACTTCGTCTGCACCAGCTGTCACCGGGCCGTTTGCAGCTTCGATGATCAACGGGGCCTTGATGCGATCGGCATTATCAAGGTTGATCACACCTTCCAGCGCCGCCGGGATCAGGATGTCGCACTCTTCTTCCAGTACGGCCCCGCCCTCGGCGGAATGGGTGGCGTCGGGATAATCGCTGACACCGCCATGCTTGATGATCCATTGGCGAACCGACTCGACGTCGATCCCGTCGGGATTATACAGCGCACCATCCCATTCAATGATGCCTACGATACGAGAGCCATCTTCCTCGCTCAGGAACTTGGCAGCGTGGTAGCCCACATTTCCCAAACCCTGAACAATTACGCGCTTGCCGTCCAACTTGCCCGACAGCCCTGCCTTTTGAATGTCCTCAGGATGGCGGAAAAACTCGCGCAGCGCATATTGAATGCCGCGGCCCGTGGCCTCGACCCGTCCGGCAATACCGCCAGCATTCAGCGGCTTGCCTGTCACACAGGCGCGCGCGTTGATGTCAGTTGTATTCATCCGGGCGTATTGGTCCGCCATCCACGCCATTTCACGCTCACCCGTCCCCATATCCGGGGCTGGCACGTTCTGTGACGGGTTGATCAGGTCGCGCTTGGCCAACTCATAGGCGAACCGGCGGGTGATCTGTTCAAGCTCATGCTCTTCGTATTGGCGTGGGTCGATACACAACCCACCCTTTGATCCGCCAAACGGCGTTTCGACCAGAGCGCATTTATAGGTCATCAGCGCCGCAAGCGCTTCGACTTCGTCCTGGTTGACCGCCAAGGCAAAGCGGATACCGCCTTTCACCGGCTCCATATGTTCGGAATGCACCGACCGATATCCGGTGAACGTGTGTATGTCACCGCGCAGCCGGACGCCAAAGCGTACAGTGTAGGTGGCGTTGCAGACCCTTATCTTTTCTTCAAGGCCCGGAGGCAGATCCATCAGGGACGCTGCCCTGTTAAACATTAGATCTACACTCTCTCGAAAGCTGGGTTCTTTTGTGGCCGTCATTTAAACCTCCGTGCCGGCGAACGACTTGCGTTCTGACGTTTTGTCGCACCCCTTTGCTAAACGATCAATATTTAAGCAGAAATAAAATCTCAAGTTACGGGGAAATATTCGAACTCTGGCTGAGTCGCCAAACCCAGACATTATCCGCCGAATTGTTCACGCATCGAATACAGCCCCGCGCAACGGTCCGGAATTATCCCTCAATTTCCCTCAAACCAGCCAAAACTGGGCCCTTTTCGCCCAATTCCCGCCACGTTTCGCAGTTAATTTCCATACGTTAACTTTTCCTTAGCAGCTTTGGATGTCTGCTCAGCGAGGTCTGCAAGATGAAAATGCCCAAGTTTCTACGCGAAAGCAAAAGCGGCGCAAAATCCGCGCTGAGCGCGCGCCGGTTCGCAAAAAGCGAAGACGGTACATTCACAATCTTTGTATTGTTGGGTTTCCTGGTGATATTCGCTTCGACCGGAGCTGGCGTTGACCTAATGAATTTCGAACGCGACCGCGCCAATCTGCAATCAACATTGGACCGCGCCGTTCTTGCGGCCGCTGACCTTGATCAGAAAAAGCCCGCACGCGAAATTGTCGATGCCTATTTCGAGAAGGCCGGGCTGGGCGGCAAAATCACTTCTGTCGTGGTGGAAGAAGGCTTTGGATCACGTAAAGTATCAGCCACCGCCGAGGCGACCATCAAAACCCACTTTATGCATTTCTCTGGCGTCAACAGCTTGACCGCTAACGCGGCCAGCACGGCCGTCGAAAGCATTGGTGCTGTTGAAATCTCGCTGGTTCTCGACATCTCAGGCTCAATGAACAATTATTCGAGTTCTGGCGGGAAGAGCAAAATTGCGCTTCTGCAGGATGCGGCCACTGAATTTGTCACGCTTATGCTGGATTCAGATGATCCGAACCGCGAAGGCATTTCGATCTCGATCGTGCCTTACGCAACTCAGGTCAACGCGGGTGAACCCATCCTGAGCAAATTCAACAACGTTACAGCAGAGCACAACTACTCTCATTGTGTGAACTTTATCCCTGAACAGTATAGCGACGCGGACCTAGAGCGTGATGACAGGCTGGAACGCACTGCGCACTTTGACCCCTTCACCTATTCCGAAGGCTCGATCAGAACACCGGTTTGCCCGGTCCGCGATGGCAGTGCGATTACGCCTGTTACCGATAATCTGGAGGCATTGACCAACCAGATCAAGGCGTTGACTGCAACCGGGAACACCTCGATAGATGTCGGCATGAAATGGGGCGTGGCCTTCCTTGACCCAAGCGTTCGTGGCATTGTGAGCGACCTAGCTGACGACAACATCGTTCCAAATCACTTCCGGACCCGCCCGTCAGACTATAACTCGGACATCTTGAAAATTGTAATCGTAATGACCGACGGTCAGAACACGAACCAGTATATGCTGAACCCGTCCCTTCGGGAGGGCTTGTCTGATGTCTGGTACAATGCTGAGGCCTCCGAATACACAGTCTACCATTCGCAGGGTCGCCCGAACTTTTTCTGGCCACAGCAGAACACATGGGCGGACCATCCGTTCGGCAATCCTGATCCAGAGACACCAGCCAACGAAGAATTGGGTACGGCTGTTCGCCTGACCTATCCAGAACTTTTCAACCGTGTGTCGCTGGCCTGGAATGCAAGATATAACTATTACTGGCAGTCAAGTGCATGGGCCGAGTGGTACTCGAAAGCGTATTCTAAAGTTGAAACTTCGGCCAAGAACCAGCGTACCAAGCATATCTGTAACGCAGCCAAAGATGAGGGCGTCATTGTCTATGGCATCGCCTTCGAAGCACCCAGAGCCGGGTACAAAACCATCAAGGACTGCGCCAGCTCGGACAGCCATGTATACAATGTGAACGGTCTGGACCTGGAAGACGCATTTGCTTCTATCGCGTCGTCGATCAGAAAACTGCGGTTGACCCAATGATCAGAGCCCTTGTTTCAAAGCTGCGAAGCCTGAAACGCAGGGAAGATGGGGCGGTCACCGTCGAGTTTGTGATCATCTTCCCGGCATTCATGTTCTTCATCCTGAGTGCGTTGGAGTATTCTGTGGTCACTTTGCAGCAGGCGATGTTAGAGCGGGCTGTGGACCAGACAGTTCGCGACATTCGCCTCGGCACAGGCGCCAACCCAACGCATGATCAGATCAAAGATACGATTTGTGATCGCGTCGTAGTGATCAAACGCTGTACCACCAACTTGCAGCTGGAGATGCTGCAACAAAGCGCGTTTGTCGGGTTGAACCTTCCCCCTGTTCCGGATTGCACTGACAATTCTGAAGAAGTGAACCCAGTTCGCGCTTTCGAAAATGGCCTTTCGAACGAGTTGATGATCCTTCGGGCCTGCGCAAAGGTCGATCCGATTTTCCCTACATCGGCGATGGGGCGTATTTTGTCGGATGAATCAGGCCAGATCGAACTTACCGCGACGACTGCCTTCGTACAGGAGCCTCTGTAAGCCTATGTTTTTCATTTCAAAGCTCCGGAATCTTCTGAAATCCAAGACGAAAGACGAGAGTGGGGTACTCACGGTTGAGGCTTTGCTTGTCTTTCCGATGCTGGTGTGGACGATCACAGGCGCTTTCACGTATTTCGACGGCTTCCGCCAAAGCGCATCTAACCTGAAAGCGGCGTATACCGTTGGCGATTTGATCTCTCGCGAGACCGGCACGATCACGGACACTTATATCACCTCATTGCATTCGCTGCTGGTGGCGATGGTCAACAACCGATCACAGATGAATCTGCGCGTGTCGCTGGTTGTGTTCGACGAACAGGATGATCGTCATTACGTCAGATGGTCAACCGCGCGCGGTTACGACAGCATCTGGACCGACGACAATATCGACCGCATGCGTGATAACCTGCCGCCTATGCCGAACCAGGACACACTGATCATTGTTGAAACGGCGAATGCTTACATTCCGGTCTTTGACTCGATCTATGGGGTAGATTTCCTCAAAGGCGAACATGTCTTTGAAAATTTCGTCTTTACACGCCCACGCTTTACCAATGAGGTTGCGGCAAATGTGTCGGGCGTTGTTGAAATTGAGGAAAATCCCGACGGGTCTGGCGAGATCGGTGAAATCGAGGACCCTGGCACAGGGGATTCCGGTGCGAGTGCGGAAAGCGCAACGAACTAGGACAGGGTGGGTTGGCATCTTAGTGCCTTCCACCCCGCCTTCGAATAACGAGGTGGCGCTGAAGGTCTGACCTAGCCGCGCTCTGCCACCATCACAGACAAAATCTCGGACATGAATTTGGTTTCGGCGGCGGATGTCATGCCGCCGATGCCAACGCGGCGTCCCAAGCGCCACCACAGCCCCGGCGCCCATCTATTTGCACCTGATTGCCGGGTTGTTACCAGAAAGCCATTCGACGGCTTGAAGGCAAACGCGCCTCTTTCGACGGTTTCAATGTCTTCTATTGCGGCGATCGGCTGCCCTGCCCCGGTTCTGAGTTCGGTCTCAGTCAGCTCGATCCAATCCGAGGTTGCCTGCCACATGCGATAGGCCAGCCAGAAGGACGCCGCGCCTACCACAAACAGGAATGCCTGCCAGGATGGCTCCGGCGGCGCGGCAAGCGCGACGAAAACAACCAGAAAGCCCACGGTCGACAACATTCCGACACCCATCCACCGCCTGGGTGATGAGGCTTTGACCACGGCCAGAACTTCTTGTTGCATTTGCTGCTCTCCCACTTTGCAGTTGGGTTTAGCCACTTTCCCAGCCAAACAACAGAGGCGAACGCACCTGCTGAATTTCGCACAGGTTGCGTGTTTCAGCGCAAATTGACCCGCCATGGCAGTGCGGTACATCTTCCCCATAGCAACAGGAGCGCAGCAATGTCCCTCAGACCGACTTTGGAAACCCGAAAGGCCATACCGACGATGGAGGGGGCAGGCGTTAAACTGCACCGCGCTTTCGGCTTTCAGGACCCGTCAGAACTGGATCCTTTTTTGCTGTTCGACGACTTTCGCAATGAACGCCCGCAGGACTATCAGGCTGGATTTCCATGGCATCCGCATCGCGGGATCGAGACGATCACCTATGTCCTGTCCGGCTCGGTTGACCATTCGGATTCACTTGGCAATAACGGAACACTTGGCGCGGGTGATGTGCAGTGGATGACGGCAGGGTCCGGAATCCTGCATCAGGAAATGCCCAAGGGAAGCCAAACCGGCCAAATGCACGGGTTTCAGCTGTGGGGCAATCTACCCGCGGCCCAAAAGATGACAACACCGCGATATCAGGACGTGCCGCGTAAAGAGATCCCTGAAATCAAGGACGATGACGGAACCGTTGTCCGCGTGATCGTGGGGACGTTTTGGGGCAAGACAGGCCCAGTCGACGGCATCGCCGCCGACCCTCAGTATCTGGACATCCAAATTCCGGCAGGTGTGAAGAAGACCTTCCCCATAGACACCTACCGTCGCGCATTTGCATATGTATTCGAAGGCGCGGGCGCCTTTGCTGATTCCTCGCGGCCTGCGGGGGTCCTTTTGGAAAAAGAAGTTGGCGGCCAAGAGGTGAACATTCGTGACATGTCGGGAGACCGAACACTGGTTCGCTTTGGGAGTGGTGACGAAGTGACCGTTCAGGCAGGTCCGGAAGGTGTCCGGTTCCTGCTGATTTCCGGCGCACCGATCAATGAGCCGGTCGCGTGGCACGGCCCCATCGTCATGAACACCCGGACCGAGCTGGAACAGGCTTTTCGCGAATTGCGCAACGGGACGTTTATTCGGCCGGCACATTGACTGCCCCTTAAGCAGTCATCGCCTTTCGGACCATGTCCCAATAGACGGCTTCAACCTCGTCCAGCGAAAGCCGCCCACCGGCGCGATACCACGTCATGACGCCGTTCAGCATGGCGATGACCGCCAATGTCGCAATCTTCGTATCCGCGACCGCAAAGATACCCGCCCGCTGACCTTCGCGCAAAATGGCCTCAAGCCCGTCTTCATACTTGCGGCGCAGATCCTCTATTTCGGCGAAGTTTTCGGGCGTGAGGTTCCGAAGTTCCATATAGGCGATGAATACCTCGTCAGGGCGCTGCAGGTGGAACCGGATGTGAAATCCGACAAACCGACGCAAAGCATCCTGCGGATCGCCAGTTTGCTTTTGCTCGCCATAGGCGGACAACAAATCCTGCATATGGTCGCGCATCAAACGGAACAGAAGGCTCTGCTTATCCGGGGTGTAATTGTACAATGCCCCGGCCTGCACCCCAACCTCGCCCGCAATTTTCCGCATGGAAACAGCAGCATACCCATGGCGCGCGAAAAGCCGAAGCGCTGCCTGCCGGATACGCGGGCCGGTAATGTCCGAGTGTGAGCCTTGTGTACGTGCCATGTATCCACCATATCTGAACGGATGTTCAGATAGAAGCCCGCTTGAAACGACCGGACAAAAAGTGCATCACGGATGCCAGTTGCCACAATAAGGTTTCATCATGAAGCCCCTTCTTCTTCTGCCCCTAGTTTTGCTCTGCCTGGGATGCACCAATTTTCCCGAGCTGAAAGACCGCGAAGGGCCAAATGTGCAATCGGCCCCCTACCCCAAATTAACCCCACTGGCAGATGTTTTCGCTGTGCCTGTTGACCCGCTGTACGAAGCGGCAGAGGTCGAAAGTGAACTGACCGACCGCAGCAAGGCGTTGAAGAAAAAGGCAACGGCATTGCAAAACGCTCAGACCAATTAATCCTCAGGTTTTCTGCCGCCCGGCATGGGTGTCGCGGATTGCGCCTCGGCGCCGAACCCGCTAAGGCAGCGGGAACGGGGAAACACCCCAGTTTAGGATATTCGAGCGGAAAGGAACCCACAGGATGACACAGGCGCTGCGGCTTGGAATTGCGGGCTTGGGAACTGTTGGTGTGGGTGTCGTCAGGATCGTGCGCCGCCATGCCGACCTGCTGCAGGCACGAACGGGTCGTCCCATCCAGATCACAGCGGTTTCCGCGCGTGACGCTGGCAAGGATCGCGGTGTGAACCTGTCGGATTATGCCTGGGAAACTGACCCTGTCGCTTTGGCGCAGCGCGACGATATTGATGTTTTTGTTGAACTGATGGGCGGGGAAAACGGACCTGCCAAAGCCTCGGTCGAAGCGGCGCTAGCCAGTGGTAAGGATGTCGTCACCGCCAACAAGGCCCTGTTGGCCATTCACGGTCAGGAACTGGCCGAAATGGCCGAAGCCGCGGGCCGTGTGATCCGCTTCGAAGCGGCCGTGGCTGGCGGCATTCCAGTGATCAAATCCCTGACCGAAGGACTTGCGGGTAACGAAATCACCCGCGTCATGGGGGTGATGAATGGCACTTGCAACTATATCCTGACCCGGATGCAATCGCAGCGGCAGGGATATAACGCCCTGTTCGACGAATGCGCGCAGCTGGGTTACCTTGAAGCCGATCCAAATCTGGATGTGGGCGGGATAGACGCCGCCCATAAACTGGCGCTGCTTGCCTCAATCGCATTCGGCACCAAACCGAATTTCGACGGGATCGAGATCGAAGGCATTCAGCAGATCAGTCTGGATGACATCGACCAGGCCCATGACATGGGATACCGGATCAAACTGTTGGGCGTGGCTCAGCGCACGGCACGGGGGCTTGAACAGCGGATGCAGCCGTGTCTGGTGCCCAGTGACTCGCCCCTGGGCCAGCTTGAAGGCGGCACCAATATGGTAGTGATCGAAGGCGACGCGGTCGAGCAGGTTGTTCTGCGTGGCCCCGGAGCAGGCGAGGGTCCAACGGCCAGCGCGGTGATGGGCGATGTCTGCGATCTGGCACGTGGGCTTCAGATTCCGACCTTCGGCCGCCCTGCCAGTTCTTTGCAGGACGCAGTGCCAGCGCTGACTGGTCGCCCTGCCCCCTATTATCTGCGTCTGGGTCTGCTAGACAAACCCGGCGCCTTGGCCAAAGTTGCGGCCATCCTGGGCGATGCCGGGGTCTCGATTGATCGCATGCGCCAATACGCCCATGCGGAAAGCACCGCGCCGGTTCTGATAGTTACCCACAAAACCACCCGTGCCACGCTGGATGTCGCCTTGCTGGGCCTGCACGAGACCGATGTTGTTTCGGGCACACCGGTTGCTTTGCGGATTGAAGAGGTTTGACCCTTGCGGCCTGCACGATACGCAGGCTATGCCGGACAAGACGCCGATACTGACCTGAGGATAGTGAAAATGAGTGCTGCCAAGATTGATTTCAATGACCGCCTGTTGTCTCTGGGCCTGGCGCGGGTTGCGGAACAGGCTGCGCTTGCTTCGGCTTCGCTGGTTGGACGGGGTGATGAAAAGGCCGCTGACCAGGCCGCTGTGAATGCCATGCGCGAACAGTTGAACCTTCTGGATATCGCCGGTGTCGTTGTCATCGGTGAAGGCGAGCGCGACGAGGCACCGATGCTGTATATTGGTGAGGAGGTCGGGTCCGGCAATGGTCCCGGCGTCGACATCGCGTTGGACCCGCTGGAAGGCACCACGCTGACAGCCAAGGACATGCCCAACGCGTTAACTGTGATAGCAATGGGCCCGCGCGGATCAATGCTGCATGCACCGGACGTTTATATGGACAAACTGGCCGTTGGCCCGGGTTTCCCTGAAGGCGTTGTCAGCCTGGACATGAGCCCGCGCGAACGTGTGGAAGCACTGGCCAAGGCCAAGGATTGCGAGCCTGCCGACATTACCGTCTGCATTCTGGAACGCCCTCGGCATGAGGCTATGATTGCCGAAGTTCGCGAAACCGGTGCATCTATCCGCCTGATCACCGATGGTGATGTTGCTGGCGTCATGCACTGCGCCGAAAGCGAAGTCACCGGGATCGACATGTATATGGGCCAAGGCGGCGCCCCCGAAGGTGTTCTGGCCGCCGCAGCGCTGAAATGCATGGGCGGGCAGATCTTTGGCCGCCTGCTGTTCCGCAATGATGACGAACGCGGCCGCGCCGCCAAAGCGGGCATCACCGATCTGGACCGCATCTATTCGCGCGATGAGATGGTAACCGCCGATGTGATCTTTGCCGCAACCGGCGTCACCGGCGGCTCTTTGCTGCCGCGTATCAAGCGCGAGCCGGGCTGGGTTGAAACCACCACCCTGTTGATGCGGTCGAAAACCGGGTCGGTTCGGCGCATGTCCTACCGCACGCCGACGTGGTCGCATAGCGACGGCTAAGTTCTTGCGCCTGACCATCGTGCAGGGCTATCCATAGAAATGATAAGGCCGGGTCCGCGAGGGTCCGGCCTTGGCACATCAGGGGCAGGACATGAGCTTTCTTGGGGTTGAACATTCACTGTCTGCACGTCGCTGGGTCGGCCCCTCGGCGGATGTAGAGCGCGCGACCGAGATGCTGGTACAACAAGCCGGATTGCCTCGGGCCGTCTGTCAGGTTCTGGCCCGGCGCGGTGTTCCAGCAATGGAAGCTCCGGGATTTCTAGAACCCAAGCTGAAAGAGCTGTTGCCCGATCCGCGCGCGATGAAAGACATGGAAACCGCTGCAACCCGTTTTCTGACTGCGGTCCGTCTAAAGCAGCGTATTGCGATCTTTGCCGATTATGACGTGGATGGCGGCAGCTCGGCTGCTCTGCTACTCACGTGGTTGCGTCAGATGGGCCTGCAGGCGACGCTCTATGTGCCTGACCGGATTGATGAGGGCTATGGCCCCAATGTCCCGGCGATGCAGGAACTGGCCGCCGCGCATGATCTGATTATCTGCGTCGATTGCGGAACCCTCAGCCATGAACCCATCGCCGCCGCAAAGGGGGCCGATGTCATCGTCCTGGACCACCACCTTGGTGGTGAAACTTTGCCCGATTGCGTGGCCGTGGTGAACCCGAACAGACAGGACGAAAGCGGCGATCTTGGCTATTTTTGTGCCGCCGCCGTCGTGTTCCTGATGCTGGTCGAGGCCGGACGGCAATTGCGCGAAGCGGGTGCAAAAGGGCCTGACCTGATTGCAATGCTGGACCTTGTGGCGCTGGCCACAGTGGCGGACGTGGCCCCGTTGATCGGTGCAAACCGTGCGCTTGTGCGTCAGGGGCTAAAGGTCATGGCGCAACGACAAAGACCGGGGTTGGTGGCGCTGTCGGATGTGGCGCGGATGGATTCCGCGCCCAACAGCTATCATCTGGGGTTCATGCTGGGCCCGCGCGTCAACGCAGGGGGCCGGATCGGCCAGGCCGATCTGGGTGCCCGGCTGCTCAGCACCGATTCAACCCATGAAGCAGAGGCTCTGTCCCAACGGCTGGACGAGTTGAACACCGAGCGGCGCGATATTGAAAATGCGGTTCGGGCAGCCGCCATGGAACAGGCCGAAGAACGGGGCCTTGATGCGCCCTTGGTCTGGGCGGCCGGGGAAGGCTGGCATCCGGGCGTTGTCGGCATCGTCGCGTCGCGCCTCAAAGAAACCGCCAACCGCCCCGCCATCGTCATCGGACTGGACGGGGATGAGGGCAAAGGATCGGGCCGATCAGTGACCGGTGTCGATCTGGGTGCCTCGATTCAGCGGCTGGCGGCGGAAGGTCTGCTGGTCAAGGGCGGCGGCCACAAGATGGCGGCTGGCCTGACGGTCATGCGTGATCAGCTGGAACCGGCGATGGAACGGCTCAGCGAATTGCTGGCAAAACAAGGGGCAGGTCAAACCGGCCCTGCTGACCTGAAACTTGAAGGCACACTTATGCCCGGCGCGGCCACTGTCCATCTGATTGAACAGATTGAAAAAGCAGGGCCTTTCGGCGCCAGTGCTCCGGCTCCGCGGTATGCCTTTCCGGACTTACAGGTGCGCTTTGCCAAGCGGGTCGGCGACTCCCATCTGAAGCTGTCGCTGTCGGACGGGGTGGGTGCCGGGTTGGATGCCATCGCGTTTGGCGCCTTTGACGGACCAATGGGGGAACGGCTGACCAATCACGGCGGCGCGCGCTTTCATTTCGCCGGACGACTTGAGGTAAACACATGGGGTGGACGGCAAACCGTACAACTCAGATTGGAAGATGCCGCCGAGGCGATCTAAGGCCGCATTCGCCACCGCCAAAAAACTTTCACAACCCTGCGTTTTTCGGCTTGCGGGGGTCAGAGTGAAACCGTAAAAGGCCCCCCACAAGCTAGCGTGGCCCGTTCGTCTATCGGTTAGGACGCCAGGTTTTCAACCTGGAAAGAGGGGTTCGATTCCCCTACGGGCTACCA